>NZ_CP018258.1:697596-1395192 GCF_001953175.1 Dehalogenimonas formicexedens
CAAGCCGCCCAGGATAAAGATAACCGCCGTCCGCGGCATTTGGTTAGCCAGACCTCCGAGCTTCGGAATGCTGCGTTCGTGGCTGTTGTGCATCACCACGCCCACGATGGCGAATAAAAGCCCGGTGATAATACCGTGGGAGACCATCTGGAGCGAAGCTCCGACCATCGATATTTGACCAAGCGCAAAGATGCCGAGCAGGACAAATCCCATATGACTGATGGAAGAGTACGCAATCAGGCGCTTGATATCCGTTTGCTTGAGTGTAATCGCGCCGCCGTAAATGACGTTGATTACGGCCAGCACAAGAATAACCGGCGCGAATTTAAGCGCTTCATCCGGGAACATGGCGGCATTGATGCGGATCATGGCGTAGCCGCCCATTTTCAGGAGCGTGCCGGCAAGGATCACTGAAACCGCCGTCGGAGCATCCGTATGTGCGTCCGGCAGCCAGGTATGGAATGGAAAGACCGGTAACTTGATGGCGAACCCAAGGAAGAAAAAGACGAATGTGAGCGCCAACATGCCGGATTTCATGACCCCGGTCAGATCGGTGTTGATCAGGTTCACCATGTCCAGAGAACCTGTTGCGAAATAAAGGATCAAAATGCCAGCGAGGATAAAAGCGCCGCCCAGCAAGGTGTAAAGAACGTACTTGAGAGCCGAATACTCCCTCCGCCCGGCGCCCCAGATGGCGATCAGGAAGTACATGGGGATCAATTCAAGCTCCCAGAAGATGAAGAACAGAAGGAAATCGGTGGCGATAAAGACTCCGGTGATGGCGGCCTGCAGGAGCAGCACCCAGGCGAAATATTCCCTGACCCTGAGATCGATTTTCCATGAAATCAGGATTACCAGGAAACCAATAAATGTCGTCAACAGCAGGAAAGGAAGTGACAGCCCGTCGACTCCCAGAGAATAATTGGCGTTGATGAGCGGAATCCACGATAGTTTTTCAGTGAACTGCATGACGCCACTCATCGAATCCGAGCGATCGAAGCCGGCAAAGACGAACAGTGAAACGAGCAGAGGAATTGCGGTGGCGACGAGAGACACCCATTTGATGGTTCTTGGAGAAAGTCGAGGCCAAAAAGCTATCAGAAGCATCCCGGCGATCGGGATAGCGATGGTAAGTGTCAATAATGGGATATGCAAATGCTACCTCCTCTTTAGCCGGCAAGAAATACGACGACGACTATTGCCATGATGCCGAAAGCGATGAATAATCCGTAGGTCTGGAGACGGCCTGTTTGTAGGCGCCTCAACCTTGAGCCGGCAGCGATGGTATTGTCAGCCACGGCATCTACCGCGCCATCTACCGCCTTCTCGTCGAAGTACTTGAACCGCCCGAAAAGCGAACGGGTAATCACGTTTTCAACAATGATCGTGTTCAACCCATTGTCTAACAACCGGGAGTCGAAATATTGGAAACCCGTGAAAACACCCCGCAGAAGCAGCAACTCACCTATGATCTTCTCGTATAGCTCATCGAAGAAGTATTTGCGCCGGACCAGCTCGTACAGCGCTCCGAATCTCCGGGAGATATTCTCGGCTGACAGCCAACCCTTGAGGTAAATCGAATAAGCGAGAAAGATGCCCGAAACCGCAAGGAGCAACGAAATCCAGGTGACCGGTTCTTTGAACACGCCGAACAATCCTTCCAGAGGGCTATACGTCTCACCGTGACCGAAAAGCCCGTCGAAACCTCCGGTAAGGTTTATAAAGCCGGAGAATGCCGCTGGAACCGCCAGGATGATAAGCGGTGTGGTCATCACCGCTGGGGGTTTGTGCGGATGACCCTGCCCCCGGTACGTGCCGTGGAAAGCCAGGAAGATCAGACGGAACATGTAGAAGGCGGTCAGGAATACGGTTACGAGCGCGAAAATCATCAGAATGGGCTGCGTTGAAGACCCGGCGACTATCTCGTCCTTGCTGAAAAAACCGGATAATGGCCAAATACCTGCCATTGAGAGGGAGGCGACGACCATTGTCCAATACGTCTTTGGCAATTTGCTTTTCAGACCGCCCATCTGACGGAGATCGAACGTCCCAGTGGAGTGATTGACAGAGCCGGAACCGAGAAACAGCAGGCTTTTGAAGAAGGCGTGGTTCATCAGGTGGAACATGGCGATGGCAATGCCGCCGGTGCCCAATCCGAGCATCATGTATCCGAGTTGCGAGATTGTTGAATAAGCCAGGACCCGTTTCATGTCGTGCATAACGAGTCCCATGCTGGCCGCGAAAATGGCGGTGATTCCGCCAATCACCGCAACTGTCATCAATGCGGTGGCGGAGTGTTCGAACAACGGGTACGTCCGGGCTACCAGAAATACCCCGGCCGCGACCATCGTAGCCGCGTGGATCAGAGCTGAAACGGGTGTCGGACCTTCCATGGCATCCGGCAGCCAGACGTGAAGCGGGAACTGGGCGCTTTTACCCATGGCGCCGAGGAAAATACCCAGAGCCGCCCAGGTGATAATCCCTCCGGCCAGAACGCCCGCGATTGCTAAGTTATTTAGCTCCCGAATATCCAGCGTTCCGGCGTTGGCAAAAAGGACGAGAATCGCCGCCAGAAAACCGAAATCGCCGATCCTGGTGACAATGAAGGCTTTTTTAGCCGCTGCCGCCGCGGCGGGGCGCTGAAACCAGAATCCGATAAGCAGGTATGAACACAAGCCCACCAATTCCCAGAACATGAAGGTGACGAAGAGGTTGTCCGACAAGACCAGACCTATCATCGAGGCGCTGAAAAGAGAAAGGACGGCGAAATATCGCTCGAATCCTGGGTCTTCAGCCATGTATCCCATTGAGTAGATATTGACCATTAGGGCGACCGCGGTAATGACTACCAGCATGACGGCGGTCAGGCTGTCGAGGATAATGCCGGGCTGAATCTGGAGACTCCCGATGGAGAGCCAGTTCAACGGGGACATGGTGATCTCATGATGAGGAGATTGTATTACTCCGGCGAGTGCCCAGGCCGAAAGAGCCAGGCATATTCCGGCCGCCAGAATACCAATGTAACCGCTGACCTCAGGCCGGGTTTTTAAAAACGGTTTAACGATGAGCGCGATCAATGCGAACGCCAACAGAGGCAGCCCAAAGATCGCCCAAATAAAGAACGGTGTGATCAAACCGCCGGCTCCAATTTCACCATTTCATTAGATCGATCTTCGTGGCGTCGATGCTATCCCTGCTGCGGTAGATCGACATAATTATCGCCAGGGCGACAGTGGCTTCCGCCGCCGCGACCACGATGATGAAGATCGCAAAAACTTGGCCGGTCAGCAGGTCGGGCGCTACGAAACGCGAGAAGGCTACCATGGCGATGGCTGCCGCATTCAGCATCAATTCGATGCACATGAGAATGACGACGGCACTTTTCTTGGAAAGTGCGCCCCAGAGGCCGATACCGAAAAGCACCGCCGAAAGGACAAGATAATGGTTCAGTCCAATTTCCACTATTTGTCCCTCACCAAAATAATCGCGCCGATGATGGTGGTTAAAAGGAGCACCGCCGCCATCTCAAGGGGAAGCATGAAATGTTCGGGTGAAAAGAGCAGGTTCGCCAACAACGGAGTTGTGGGGTCTGCGGGAGGCGCTTGTGATACCGGCCAATCCGTATTGATAGCGGTAACGATGAGTGAAACGGAAACAAAACCGCTGGCTACCAGGGCAGGTATCCCAAGTTTATTGGTCAGGCTACCCAAAGTTATTTCCCGTGTCAGCATGATCGCCAGAATGATAAGCACCGAAATCGCCCCGACATATATCAGCACCTGGATCGCAGCGAGGAAGTCTGCCGATAGACTGGCAAACAGTCCGGCAATCAGGAAGAAGCAAAAGACCAGCATGAGCGATGCGCGAAAAATATTTTTAAGTAGAACCACAGCTAAAGCGCTGACGATAATGCCAACCGAAAAAAGCAGAAAAGCGGCAACCATTATCTTTCGCCCTTCCGTTTCAGGTCTTCCAGGTAGCTTGTCTGGTTGATCAACAGAGTTTGCTGCTTGAGGTTGGCTTCGACTTCAGGACGGTAGTACCCGGAGCGGGGGCGGGCAACATCATCCACCAGCAACGCATCATTAGATCTGACCAGTTCGATACAGCGACCATCCGACGGGGTGCTGCCCGTTTTCGATTCTTTTGCCGATGAACAGTGATAGGTTGTATTTGCGTAATTATAACCGAGGTAAATCGAGATTCCGGTGGGGCAAGCCTCGATGCACAAACCGCAGAATATGCACAAACCGAAATCAATTGTAAAATCATCGGTCTTGAGCTTTTTATCTTCACCTCGGGAGACTGCCATGGATATGCACCCCACGGGGCATGCGCGCTCGCAAGCCCGGCAGGAGATGCAGCTTGAGCGGTCCCAGATAATATCCGTGCCCCTTAACCGTTGCGACATGACCAATTTCTGCTCAGGATACTGAACCGTGATCCACTTGCGTCCCAGGTGCTTAGCGGTTACATCAAGGCCACGGAGGAGCCCCTCGCCAAAGTGTTTAAACGATGACATGGCCGCCTCCGGTCCGGAACTGACGGCTGGCGCCGATGATAAGTATAAAAGCGAGAGCAAAATTCAAAGGTACCGCCAGCCAAACCTTGTCGTTGAGCCCGGTCAACACAAGGATGGCGGTCAGCACCAGGTTGAGCATAGCTAGCGGTAACAGAAATTTCCAGCCGAAAGCCATGACCTGGTCGATCCTAAGCCGGGGAAAGGTTGCCCGGACCCACATTATGAACGTAAAAACGGCGACGATCTTGATCAACAGCCAGACGAAACCAGGCAATAACGGTCCTGCCCAGCCTCCCAAGAACAGGGTGCTGGCGATAGCCGAAACCGATAGGGTTTCTGCATATTCCGTGAGGTAGAAAAGGCCGAACTTCATCCCCGAATATTCGGTCTGGAACCCCGCGATGATTTCCGAGTCCGCCTCCAGGAGATCGAAGGGAGTACGATTTATCTCAGCCATGGCGGCGGTCATATAGATCAAAAAGCCCAGGGGCTGCAGCAAGATAAACGGGACGTTCTGGGCTTTGACGATATCATTTAACGAAAGAGAGCCGGCCAGCATCACAGCTCCTAATATCGAAAGCACCAGGGGGATCTCATAGCTGACTTCCTGGGCTATGGTGCGCATGGCGCCCAGAAGGGAATATTTGTTGGAAGAAGACCAGCCGGCCATGAAGATCCCGATGACTACAATTGAGCTTACCGACATGATATACAAAATGCCGATGTTGAGGTTTGCCAGTAATGCTCCATCACCAAACGGGATGACGGCGAATACCGCCAGCGCTGGAACGAACGCGATGAGGGGAGCGAGGAAATGGACCGGCTTATCCGCCAGCGCCGGCACTATATCTTCTTTAAGAAGTACCTTAACGGCGTCAGCCACCGGTTGGAGCAACCCAAACGGACCCGCCCTGTTCGGTCCGGGGCGGATCTGAAAGCGTCCCAGGCCGCGGCGCTCGTACCAGATGAAAAACAGCACTCCGCTGATGACAAAGATGAAAATAATCACGGTGAACACGGCAAAGTGGAGCCAGTCCATGTTACCTGTCCACCTCGCCCATAACAATATCGATGCTGCCGAAAATGGCCATCAGGTCGGCGACCTTCCAACCGAGGAGCATCTCCCGGATGACCGTCAAGTTTATCAGGCTTGGAGCGCGGACGTGCCAGCGGTACGGATTCTCGGTGCCGTCAGAGGCAACGAAGAAACCCAGTTCGCCTTTAGGACCCTCAACGGCGGCGTACGTTTCCGATCCTGCCGGAGGTCTCACAAGTTTGGATACCTTAGCAAGAGTCTCGCCCTCAGGCAATTGGCTGACAGCCTGTTTCAATATCCGGACGCTTTGGCGGATTTCTTCCAGCCGTACAATGTAACGGTCGTATGTGTCGCCCGTTTCACCGGTCGGGATATCGAACTCGAACCGTTCATATATGGAGTATGGTTGATCTTTGCGAAGGTCCCATCTCACGCCGCTGCCCCGAAGCACGGGACCGGCAGCCGAAGCGTTGATGGCCAATTCCCGCGGCAGGATGCCGACGCCTTTGGCCCTGACCAGGGCAATCTCATTGGTTGAAATGAGCTTGTCATATTCGTCAACATAGCCGGGCAACTGGCCCAGGAGTTTGTTCAAAGCCGGCAGGAAATCTCTTGGAAGGTCCATCGATACGCCGCCGAAACGCATGTAGTTGTAGTTGAGCCGCTGGCCGCAGACCATATCGAAAAGCTCAACGATCTTCTCGCGTTCCCTGAACATATAGAGAAGAGGGGTCATGAATGCGCCGATATCGTTAAGGAAGAAACCTATGCCAGCCAGGTGACTGGCAATCCGCTGAAGTTCAGACATGATAACCCTGATGTATTCGGCTCTTTCGGGGACCTTGACCCCCATCAGGTTCTCGACAGCCATGCAATAGGCATGGTTATTGATCATTGAAGACAGATAATCAAGCCGGTCGGTGAGCGGAATGTTTTTAGTGTAGTTTCGTCCTTCGGCGATTTTTTCCATGCCCCTGTGAAGGTACCCGAAGATTGGTTCGACGTCGGTTATCACCTCGCCATCTAGAGTCAACCGGAAACGGAACACTCCATGGGTACTCGGGTGTTGCGGGCCGATATTAATGACATATTGTTCGGTCTTAAGCGTCACGGTTTACCCAGTCCTTTCGAAGGGGGTAACCGGGGAAACCCTCCCAGAGAAATATGCGCTTAAGATTGGGGTGGCCGGTGAATTCAATTCCCATCAGGTCAAAAATTTCACGCTCTTGAAAGTCGGCACCTCGCCATACCGAGGTGACGGATGGCAGCGATGGAGTATTCCGGTCGTCCAGATCAGTTCTGAAGGTAAGCCGGTGCTTTTTAGCCAGGGAAGTCAGGTGATAAACAACTGTGAAATGAGTTTTATGATCTATTCCTGTTATCGAATTCAGGTAATCCAGTGAAAGATCTGGATCCTCTTTAAGAAATAAAGCGATATCCGCAAGATGTTCACGATGAACCATCAGCCTTTTGTCGTCCGCTGCAACCGAACCCTCACCGAAACGCTCGATAATCCGCCGGGAGACGGGAATGAAATCCAGGTTTTTCACTATTCCCCGGCCTTCCTGGTAGGATGCATCTTCTCGATCTTATCGTGGATGTCGGTAACGGCTTTGATCAGCGCTTCCGGCCGGGGCGGGCAACCGGGGACATAAACATCGATAGGGACGACCTTATTGAAACCCGGTAATACCGAATACGACCCCTTAAAAATTCCTCCCGAGGTGCCGCAAGCGCCCATGGCCAGCACCCATTTGGGTTCAGGCATCTGGTCGTAGATACGCCGGAGCCAGGGGGCCATTTTCCAGGTCAACGTTCCCGCCACAATCATGAGGTCGGCTTGCCTTGGCGAGGCCCGGAAAATCTCCATCCCGAACCGGGCGAGGTCGAATCTGGATGCGGCTGTACACATCATTTCGATGGCGCAACAGGCCAACCCGAAGGTCACCGGCCAGACCGAAGAACGCCGAGACCAATTGATAATTTTATCAACGCTGGTGAGCAGGACATTCTGAGGCAGGGGCGGCGCGTTTATCCAATCAATAGGATCCGCAATCGGTTCCTGGTGGCCGGCGTAGAATGCTTCGATCTCGCCACCCTCCCGGATGTCCATATCCATTGCTGAATATATCCCGCGATGAGTGGGGTCTATTGCCATTCCAGTGCCTTCTTTTTCCAGGCGTATACGTAGCCGACCGTAATGATAAACAGAAAGAAAACGATAACAAAAAAGGCCGGCGCGCCCAGTTCGCCGAGGTTCGCCGCCCACGGATACAGGAAGACAGCCAAAACGTCGACGACTATGAGCATCAAAGCGAAGATATAGTAGCGGAAATTGAATTGGACCCAGCTGCGGCCGGTAGTTTCCATGCCGCATTCGTATGTTTCCTGTTTGACCTTAGATGGTTTCTTAGGAACGACCCCAAGACGCGTCAAAACAATGGGGATACCCAGGGTTACCAGAATAAAAGCCGCCCCGATTATGAGGAAGAGCCCGACGTAGCTGAATTGAGTTAGCACAGGCCTTCGACCTCCGGGATAACTAGTACTAAGACTAAAGTATTAAGACAGTATATCTTATCCAGGCAATATCGAGCAATATTCTTTGCGATAGGTTTTAGAACGCAGAGCTAAACGGCTCCAGGTAACTATGCTTTATTGCATTAGCATACCTGTTATAGAGCCCTGAAGCAATAGGACGGAATGGACCGAATGGTTTAACCCACCGGAATGACGATAATTCTTGAGTGGCTGATTACCTCATTCCCGCGGTTGCCTGGTACTGAAGCAATTTCTGGAGTTTTTCAGGATGACTGCTCTTGAGCAGGGCCTCTTCCTTGGATATCAAGTTCTTACGTAAAAGCTCGGTCAGCGACTGATCCAGAGTTTGCATCCCATCCTTGCCGGATAATTGGATGACGTTGGTGATTTCGTGGGTTTTTTGTTCACGGATCAGGTTGCGGACGGCGGGGGTTGCCGTCATTACTTCAAATGCGGGCACACGCCCTTTGGCGTTCAGCCGGGGAACGAGGGTCTGGACAAGCACCGCCTCAATAACCTGGCTGAATTGGAGCCGAATCTGTTGTTGTTGATTGGGCGGAAAGATATCAATAACGCGGTCGACTGTCTGAGCCGCATCGGTGGTATGCAGAGTGCCGACTACCAGGTGGCCGGTCTCCGCCGCGGCAATGGCAGTCGATATTGTCTCCAGATCTCGCATTTCGCCAACCACGATAACGTCCGGATCGTGCCGGAGGGCATGTTTCAGGGCGACAGCAAAGGCTTTGGTATCATCGCCAAGATCACGTTGCGCTATCAGGCACCTTTTGTTGGAATGGAGGTATTCAATGGGATCTTCGATAGTTATCACGTTTCTGGAAGCGTTCTGGTTAAGGTAATCTACCATCGCGGCCATAGTGGTGGACTTGCCTGATCCGGTGGGGCCGCAGACCAGTATCATGCCGCGGGGTTTCACAATAAGCTCTTTGCAGATCATAGGAACGCCGAGTTTTTCCATCGATAAAATCTGAAACGGAACCTGCCGGAAAGCCATAGAGAGGGTGCCTCTCTGGCGCATCACACTCACCCGGAAGCGGGCTAATCCGACGACGCTGTAGGCAAAATCGAGTTCCTTTTCACGAAGAAAGGTCTCTTTCTGTTCCGGTTTGGTGATCTCGTCCAGGACGCCTTCAAGATCGGAGGTTTTTAGAGGAGGAAACTCATCACGGATAACCAATTCACCATCGATTCGCAGAACCGGCGGACTGGGGACTCTCAGGTGCAAGTCAGAACCACCGAGGTCAACCAGCAATTTTAACCATTCGTCAATTTGAGACATGGCGTTTCTCCCCAAATACCTTAATCGCCGGCTGAGGCGCCGTCGACCCGGTTAGCTTCCGCTTTAAGAAGTTCGGCTTCGGCTTCAGTAAACAGCCGCCATCCGCGTCTATCACGGGCAACCGCTGCCCCGAGCAGGTCGTTTTTCAACCAGCGGAACAGGGTTGTCCGGCTGATGCCTGCCAATTCGCAAACTTCAGCGGTGCGGTAGTATGTGGTGCCTTTTAATTGAAGTGACATAATTCAAAACCTGCACGGCTATATTCGGGTATACTTTAGCGCAGGATACAACTCTCGTAAATGGGTATATAGTCATGTCAGGCATGACCGATAGTACTAAAGGTGTTTTAGTCGTACCGTACCTTGAACGCCGACGCGGTCCCCGACAATGATTATAGCGCCAGTTACCCCGTCAACCTCGGAAGCTAGTTCCAACCCCTTTTCGATATCGGCTGCAGTTTGAACGATATTGGCGCAGGCTGTTGCTACCGCGTCTGCGAGGGTTGCCGAAGGGGCGATAATAGTCACGGCATCGGCTTTTCCAAAGGACAGCGAATGGCCTACGGTGCCCGAGGAAGTGCAGACGCCGCACGGATAATCGTTCGGAGCAATTTGGATCCCCAGCTTGCCCGAAAGCGGCGAAAGGCCGGCGTAAATGCCGATCAGCCGTTCCTGTGTCGATCTGAGATAGATATCGCCGCCGTTTTCGATGATCACGTCGGGGGAATATTTCGAGAGTTCTTCGCCGACGTATTCGGCAACGGCGCCGGCCACCGATGCCATGGGACCAACGCCGGCTTTACCGGCGGCCGCCGCCATGTCCCGGATAATCAGCGGGGCATCTGCTTCGACCTCGACCGGCTTCAAGGATGTCAGGAATGTCGGGTGGCCGTCAACGTACTTCTCGAGAATCGAACGATATTTCAGTACCAGCTTCCGGGCTTTGCGTTCTAAATCACTTTTGGCGCTGATGAACAGGTTGGTTTCTTTGACGCTGACGGTGAAAGAAACCAGATCGGCGCTTTCATGGCACTTACGGTACGTGCGAGGCTGGTACAAGCGATTTTCCTAATCCAATATGGGTATGAAACGGCGGGAAGAAATCCTAAAAGTGCAGTTCCATCGACCTCGAAGGACAGGAGAGAATGCACATGCCGCAGACAACACATTTTTCCTCGTCGAAAGTGATGTCTCGGCTGATGGAATCGACGGAAAAAGCCTGGGCCGGGCAAATGGTTACGCAAGCCCCGCAGTCCGTGCAGCGAGCTTCATTACGGGTGACCTCGCGGCACAGAGTGTCGATGATCAGTCCGGTTTTGGTCAGATATTCGATGCCTTTATCAAAATCGGCGCGTTCACCCCGAAGTTCCAAGACCATATGGCCTTCCTCGCTACTGATGGTAGCCTTCAGGATGTTTAACTCAAGGTTATAATCCTTGATCAGATGATAGACCACCGGCCGGTCGACCAAGTGTCGAGGAAACCTCAGCGAAATCTTTTTATTGGTAATAGTCATCGTCAACCACCGCTACCGTTAATCGGACGTTCATTAAGCAACTTGAATTTAACGCCGCTTTCAACCCCCGGCAGGCTGGCCACCGGTTGGGTGAGTTCGAATTTACCGCCTGATATCCATTCCTTCAGGGTCGTAGCAATCTCCCGGGCGCGCGGGTAACTGGAGAGAGATGCCGACGGCACCTTGCGGCCGTTTATCATTACGTTTCCGGTGCGAAGTTCACCGTAAGAGACCTCAGCGACGATGTCAGGCTTAACGTTGGGATAAGCGCCGGAGTAATCGATCACGGCGGCAAATATTTCGTCGTCGGTGACGGTTGTATGCCTTAGAATGTCCTCGTCCAGAATCGGTATCGGGACCCCGAGGCCCACCGAGATCGTCACGCCATAACCCAACATACTGGTTCCCATCAGGTAGCGGGAATTCATCTGCTTCAAGTCGCCGATGACCGCCAGGGTTCCAGAGCCTCGCTTGGGGACTCCGGTTTCGGTCCGCGGCACTCCGGGGTTGAACTGGGTGCCCTGCCAGGCGATAAAGCCTTCACCGCCGCCAAGAAATATCTTAGTTCCAATGCCGATCGTCTTATAATAGGGGTCGTTCAACAATGGCGAAAGCTGGCCGGCGCTGCAGTAGTTGACGTTGCCCATGTTCGGCTTCAGGGTGCCCATGTAGGTGTAGATAGCTTTATCTGACAGGTTTACCGCAACATTGTAATTTTGGTACGAGTTGCGCATGTTGAACAGCACTGCTTCGTTTAAGTCTTTTATGTTTATCCAGGTCTCGAGCTTTTTGCGCGGGTAGCAGTCGGTCCCGTAGGCGGTGGCGACCAGCTTGATGTTCTTGCCGGCTACAAGTTCCTCGATGACATGGCCGCCGCCGTAATTGAACTCGCCGGGATGGAAGCGGTTGCGGGGATCGTCATCGGGCAGCGCGTTGGCGCCGATCATCACGTCCACCGCGGCGAATCCGGCGTAAGCCGGGACGTCGTTGAGAGAGATTTTGCCGCCGCCCAGCTTGATGCGCGGCTTTGAATGACCGATGTTGAAGTAGGCGCTAGAGGAGCACATGGGACCAAAGGTGCCTGTTGTGACCACATCGACCATGGCCGCCGCTGTCTTGAGGCCGTGTTCTTTGACAACGCCGATGATCTCTTCAGCGGTGAAAACAACTGCTTTGCCGGAGCGGATTTTGTGGTTGATCTCTTCAATGGTCTTAGCCATGAGCACCTCTGTCTGCGCGGGTAGCGGACATAAATATTAACATATGCCGTTGCGGCACGTCATATGTCGCGTAAAAACGAATGAAATGAATCCCGCCTTTCGGGAATACTACCAATGTCAAATACTATCAATAAGGCAATAGGCATGAAAAACAAAGGGAACAATCCGTTCTGATTGGCAAAGGGTGGCGCATGGTATTTGTTTTTCGGCGTTCCGCAGAACCTTTTATTGCGAAACGAATCCCTGAATTTTAGCTTTGGCGCAATCGTAGGAATTGATTTCAAAATCAAATCATTACGATTCCCGATCCGAACGCCGAGGTCCCCGCCCAGGACCCCAAATCGACCGAAGGGTGCGGCGGTGCCGTTCATGGCAAGCACCCCCGATGGTCGAGTCCCGGTCAGATGCCCTCGTCTGGAGTGCACAAGCGTGCTAATATACATACGGGGTATTATAGCACCAGTGTTCCTATGGGCTGTCAAGCCTTTCATGTCGTTTTTGCCAAAAAATTATTTTTCGGGAAAACCTCGCTTTTTGTACAGTACAAAACCCTCATTTCGCCTGATGCCATAAAGCGTGGCTGAATGTATTATGGCCAAACAAGCAGGTGAAGGAGAAATTCAATGGATACATCAGAGAATGGCGTTTTCACAAGACGAGAAAGGTTCGAAGAACGGTTCTTTAGAAGCAAGAACCCTGCTATTACCTGGGCGGCGGTATTGTTCTGGGGTGCCGTCTCTGTGCTATTAGATACGATACCTTCGGTCAACAATTCGGCTTTGGACGGAGGAGTCATTTTTAGTCTGGGGGCCGGCGCGATATTGTTGATTTCCGCATTGGCGATACTCGCGGGCCCCGGATCCCGCCGCGGAGTGATGTTTCGCTTGATCCTGGGGTTCATTTTCCTTGCCATCGGACTGGGTGAGTTCACGGAACTCAACGAAAATATCGTGGCCGCCGGGATACTGGCAGGGATTGCGACCGCGATAATGGTGAACGCCTTCAAACACCGGGCGTAGAAAAAACGCCAATCTGAATAGCTGCGTCAGTCTGAGACCATTCTCACGTCCAAAAGGATGAGGCAGGTGTGACGATTGACTCGTTACAGGATATTTTGGACTTCAGCGTCAATCTCAGTGGTAAGGTCATAGCCTCCGATGGCCTTGCCGGAGCAGTCGACGATGACGCCGTTTTTAATCGATACACGGCCGCTGCTGAAGGCTTTGACGGTATTTCCAATGAGGGGTAATTCGCGGCTGGCGCCATGACGCCGGATTTCTCTGAAAAGCGGGTTCGCCTCGCCATCTTCGGATTTGATCTCAATCGAGGTTTTCCCGTCAATTTTACCCCAAAGGGCGTCGAACGCGGGCCCACGAACAGGATATCGGCAATAACTTACGACCGGGCCTTTATCCAATTCGGGGGTCACCAGGTGCATCATGACGCCGGAAGCCTCGGCTCGTTGATCGATGAGCTTCCAAATGACTTCCTGCCAGGTGCCCGCGGGGCCGCCGGGAGCCGCCGGGTGAAGGTTGATAATGTTGTATTGACCACAGAGCTCCGGGCCGACAACCAGCATGTAACCGGCCATGACCGAAAGCTCGGGGTGTGGGAACGCGCTCAGCCGTTTGATAACCTCCCGGTCATAATCCAGGCGCCAGTCCGGCAGGTCGTCGACCTTGGTGCCCTTTTGGGCGCCCCTGAATTCCCGGTATTTCTTATACGAAAAACAGACCAGCGGGATGCCATACGAATTGGCCAGGTCGATGAATTTGTCGGTCTCGGGAGACTCACCCGGCTCACGGGAGAGGAAGACAAATTCGATTTTAGCGTCGATTTCGCCGCGGGCGATCCGGTCCTGGACGGCGCTCAACAGGTTGCGTGAGCCCTGACCCTTGGCGGTGGTGAACCAACCGATCGAGTACATCTAGGCTTTCTTCAGTTTCTTCTTCAGGCGTTGGGCGGTGGAATGAAAATGCACCAGCGGTGAATTGCGGCGGCCGCAGATCTCAGCTGTTTTCAGAGACTCCAGGAATTCATCGCGAGTTCGGAAGGGAAGCATATCCAAAAAAGCGTTGCCGAGTTCCTCGGGACCGTGGGCATCGGAACCCGCAGAGCGCAGTAAGCCGTATTTTTTAGCGAATTTATCGGCGCGACGGACCGCGGACTCTAAAAGGATTCGGGCGTTCAGCACCTCGAGAACATCGATCTGACCTTTTTCAGCCAGAGCTTCGACGACTTTGCTTTCGAGCGCCGAACTGCGCAGGGGGTCGAAAGGATGGGGGATGCAGACTAGACCTCCTTGTTCCTTGATGGCGGCGACGGTGTCTTCCACCGACGTTCCGCTGGGGATGGTTTCCTTCAGGAACATGCCCATAATCTCGCCGAAAGGAGTCAACACTTCTTCGGCGACGATGACGGGAAAAGGGGCGATCTTCTGGAACTCCAGGGCACCGTCAACCGTACCGTGGTCGGCGATGGCGATAGCACTGAGGCCAACTTCGTTGCAGCGGGCAAGAAGCTGCTCAAACGTAGTTGAGGCATCCATTGAATGGAAGGTGTGGACGTGGAGGTCGACTTTCAACGTAAAATCCTAAATCCTAAAATTCTAAATCCTAAACAAATCCAAAGCACAAAATCCAAAATTGAAAACAATGTCCCTTCTTTGGTTCCTCTCCCGCGCCGGGGAGAGGAAAATGATTTGTTTATTTTAGCGAAGAGGTCAGCAGCCTTATTTTACCATTTTCCAGTACCGCGTCGTCTTCAATGCGGATGCCGCCCCAGCCGGAGATATAGATGCCGGGTTCGATGGTGAAGACCATACCTTCCACAAGGACGTCCGAGGAATTCTGTCCGAGACGCGGGTTTTCATGGACCACCATACCCAGGCCGTGACCGAGGCTGTGGCCGAAGGCATCGGCGTAACCGGCCTCGGCGATGTAATCCCGGGCGAGTTTGTCTGCTTCGGCGCCGGTCATTCCCGGCCGGATGCCCTCTATCGCCGCTTTTTGAGCCTGAAGGACAATCCGATAAATTTCCGCGAACCTGGAGTTGACGTCGGCCAGCCAGAAGGTCCTTGTGAGGTCGGCGCAATATCCATTAAGTTTGACCCCCATATCGATTACCACCGGACCTTTCACTTCCAACAACCGGTCCGAAGGTTTGGAATGGGCCATAGCCGAGGCCGGACCGGCGGCAACGATGGTTGGGAAGGACAATTCGCCGCCCGATTCGCGGACATATTTCTCCAGCTCCCAGGCCAGCTTGATCTCGCTGACACCGGGCCGGAGGTATTTTTCGGTAATGTATACCAATGCCTCGTCAGTAATCCGGGCGGCGGTTTCCAGCGCCTTTATCTCATCGGCGTCCTTGATGACACGAAGGTTTTCGACGGCATCGGTGATGGGAACCAGCTCGGTTTTTACGCCGGCGGTTTCGAGTGCGGTCTTGAACCTGTCGAAATCGGATAGGGTTGCGTACCCGGCCTCGATACCTAATCTCTTTAAGCCCGAATCGGAAACCAGTCCGGGAAACCAATTCTTTATAGGACCTTCGATGCGCTGTACGCGGCATCCGGAGACTTCCCCCTGGGCCTGCTCGACATAACGGAAGTCGGTAGCCAGGACAGCGTCCGCAGCCGATACCAATACGTAACCGGTGCTGCCGTCAAATCCGGTAAGGTATTTCCGGTTCTCCGGCTGGTAAACGAACACCCCGTCGATAGCAAGCGATTCAAATTTGGAGCGGAGGTTATTTATTCGAGTTTCAGACATCAGGTTTCCTTTTCATCTTCATGTGCCATGGGGTGAGAGGACAAATACACTTTGCGGGCCTGGTTGCGGCTGACGTGGGTATAGATCTGTGTCGTTTGCAGCGAGGCGTGGCCGAGCAGTTCCTGTACGACCCGAAGGTCGGCTCCGCCGTCCAGGAGGTGGGTAGCAAAACTGTGCCGGAGCAGGTGCGGGTGTACCTCCTGGCGGAGGCCGGCGGCTTTGGCATAATGCAAGACCTGCTCCTGGATCCAGCGGGCGGTCAGGCGGCTACCCTGGTAGTTTAAAAACAACGCATCGCATTTTCGTTTGCCAAGAAGCTTCGGTCGTCCATGCTTGAGGTATACTTTGATCGCGGCGGCGGCGGGCTGGCCGATAAGCACCAGCCTTTCCTTCGAACCCTTGCCGATGACCCTGAGCTCGCGGCTATAAAGATCGACCTGGTTCACCTGGAGACTTACCAGTTCGGAGATCCGGAGACCGGCGGCATAAAACAGTTCCATGACCGCCCGGTCGCGAAGGCCCTGGGGTGTGGTGGGATCAGGGGCTTCAAGTAATTTCGCCATTTCATCGGTCGTCAAAAATCCGGGAAGACGCTTATCGAGTTTCAACGAAAAAGCCGATAACCGGCTGCCCCGGTGGCGGTTCAATGGCAGAGGGCTTTCGGCAATAAGTTCCTCACGCAATAAATACTTGTACATCGAGCGTACGGCCGACAATTTCCTGGCCACCGATGATTTAACGATGCCATGGTCAAGGACCCAGGCCATATAGCCGCGCACCACGTGTTTATCCACACCGTCCGGGAAGTTCAGTTTTTTCATGTCGAGGTACTGGAAAAATCCCTTGGGGTCGCCACCTACCAGGTTACCTTTGAGATCCGCGACATAATTACGCACTGTCCTGGGCGAAAGATTTTGTTCCGCCTGCAGAAAGTTCATGAAACCGTCGAACCAGCCATCCGGTAGCGTCATTTGAAGCTATTTCTCTTCAGGACGACTTTTGTTCTGGCCGGCCTTGGTCCGTTTAACCGCGGCCGCTGTCTTTGATCCGGTCGAAACTGACCTGGACCGCGGACTGGTGGAGGCAGTCTTTGATCTACGCAAAAATCTTTTACCCTTGTAGTCAGCGCACTCCGGGTTCTGGCAGCTTTTTTGACCCGGTTTCAATTCTCCCATCAAACCGCCGCATTTGGGGCAGGGTTCCGGCAGGGGGCGGGCGTTCATGGCGAAAGAATGCTTGGGGAAGGCGCTGCAGCCGTAAAACAGTTTGCCCTTCTTGGTGTAGCGGCCGATAATCTCGCCTTTTTCAGGGCAGTTCGGGCACATGACGCCTGTCCGGATACGGAAAGACTGGCGGAAACCGCAGGCAGGACATTCCATGTATTTGCCAAAGCGGCCTATCTTGATCAGCAACTTTTCTTTGGCGCACTGGGGGCAGCAATCCTCGGATACCTCGACCGGCATGGGTACCCGCTCGAGTTGTTCCTCCGCGGTGGACAGGTCCTTTTCGAATGGAACATAAAAATCGCGAACGACCTTGACCCAATCCAAGCCTTCATCGGCGACTTTATCCAGCCGATCTTCCATCTGGGCGGTGAATCCGGTGTCGATCACTTCAGGGAATTGCTGAACCAGGAGATCACTGACCGCCATGCCCAGTTCGGTCGGCTTGAAAGCGCCTTTTTCCTTGGTGACGTACTCTCTTTCCTGGACGACACCGAGAATGGGGGCATAGGTAGAAGGCCGCCCGATGCCGAATTGTTCCAGCGTTTTCACCAGGGTCGCCTCGGTGAACCGGGGCGGGGGTTGGGTGAAATGCTGTTCCGGGCTGACGCTTGCCTTCGGGTCAAGCAGTTTTAATAACTCGCCCTCAGACAGCGGCGGCAGCGGCGGCGTTTTGGCTTCCTCTTCTTCGTCACGGCCTTCGGTGTAGAGCGCCATAAAACCCGGAAAGGTGTTCCTGGAGCTCTGCGCTCTAAGGGTGTAGCGGGTTTTGGACGGCGTTTTTCTGGCATCGATATCGATGGTGACGTTTTCAAAAACGGCGGCGGCCATCTGCGAGGCGACCATGCGCTGCCAGATCAGCTGATAGAGTTTGAACTGATTGGGTTCCAGGTATTCTTTAATGGCTGCCGGTTCCCGCCGGGTGCTGGTGGGGCGAATGGCTTCATGGGCTTCCTGCGCGCCCTTGACCTGGCGGGCGAAAAGGCGCGCGGTCTTCGGGAGAAAGCCGGAACCGAATTTTTCGGCGATAAAATCCCGGGTCTCCGCGATGGCCGAAGCCGCCACGTGGGTTGAGTCGGTACGCATGTAGGTGATCAGGCCGACGCTGCCCTCGGCGCCTACGGGAAGACCTTCATAAAGCTGCTGGGCCACGGCCATCGTCTGCCTGGCGGAAAACCGCAGCTTGCGGTAGGCTTCCTGCTGCAAGCTGCTGGTAATGAAGGGCGGCGCCGGTTGGCGGGGCGAATCCTTGGAGGTCACCCTGGCCACAGAGTACTCCGCCGGTTTCAAGTCTGCCACGATGTCTGAAGCCGCAGTCCCGGTGCCTATGGAAATCTTTTTCTTATCACCTGATCCGATGAGGATGGCTTTGAAACTTTTCGGCGTGGAAGGAACCAGCTTTGAAAGCTCGGCCTCGATGGTCCAATATTCGTCGGCCTTAAAGCCCAGGATCTCGCGTTCTCGATCAACGATAATCCTCAACGCCACGGATTGGACCCGTCCCGCCGACAGACCCCGGCGCACTTTCTGCCAAAGGAGCGGCGATAACTTGTAGCCCACCAAACGATCGAGGATCCGGCGCGCCTGCTGGGCGTTAACCAGGTTCATGTTGACCTCACGCGGCGATTTGAAGGCGGCCGCGATGGCTTCCCTGGTGATTTCGTGGAAGGTGACTCTCCGGCAGGGCACCGATGGGGTGCAGGCGGCCTCTTTCAGGTGCCAGGCAATGGCTTCGCCTTCACGGTCGGGGTCTGTAGCCAGGTATACCGCTCCGGCTTTTTTAGCCGCTTCCTTGAGTTCTTTGAGGATAGCGAGCTTGTCCCGCATGTTGAGATATTGCGGGTTAAAGTCATGATCGACGTCCACGCCGAGTTTGCTCTTGGGCAGATCGCGGACATGGCCCATCGATGCTTTGAGAGTGTATCCTGACCCGAGAAATTTCGCGAGCGTCCGCGCTTTCGCCGGGGACTCCACGATTACCAGCTTCTTATCGGTTGCCATATATTAACTCAAGTTCTCCTTAATCTGGCGCGTCCGGCAGTAGTTCATACCGCCAGTTTGTTTGACCATGCCTTTGAGTTCCATCATCGCAAGAGTACTGCTTACCAAGGGAGTTGGCATTCCGGAAGAACGGCAGATTTCATCGATATGGACCGGCTCGACGCCCAGGTACTTTATAAGTTGTTGCTCAGTGTCATTTTCCGGCAAGACTTCTTTGAATTCAAGCTGGCCGGCAACAGCTCTGACATTGAGTTCCTCCAACACATCTCCAGCCCTGCGGACCAGCTTGGCGCCCTGCTGGATCAGCCGGTTGGTTCCCGAGCTTTGGGGCGACAGGATGCTGCCCGGTACCGCAAAGACCTCACGGTCCTGTTCAAGGGCATAATCCGCGGTGATGAGGGCGCCGGAACCTTCGCCGGCTTCAGTGACCAGTGTGCCTAGGGTTAGTCCGGAAAGTATCCGGTTGCGACGGGGAAAATTCTCCGGGCGCGGCCCCGCGTCAATAGCACACTCTGAAATCAGAGCCCCGTTTTCCAATATTTGTTTGGCCAGCGCGGCGTTTTCCGAAGGGTAGATGATATTAACGCCGCTTCCCATGACCGCGATGGTGCGGCCGCCGTTTTTAATAGCGGTCTGATGAGCGATGGTGTCTATGCCCCGGGCCAGTCCGCTGGCGATAGTGATACGGTTGCGGGTCAGTTCAGTCACAAGTTCTTCGGTAACCTGGCGGCCGTAGACGGTGGGTTTTCTGGTGCCGACAACGGCCACCGACAGTTCATCCTCCGGCAAAATCCCGCCCTTTACATAAAGTACCGGGGGATAATCGTAAATCTCTTTGAGGCGGGAAGGGTAGCCTTTGTCAGCGACGGTCAACACCTGAACGCCGGAGTTAGCCGCTTTTTCCAGTTCACGCTCAGGATCGATCCTCGGACGCCAGTAGGCGATAGCCTTGAGGGTGCCGGAATCGATGCCGGACATTGCCAGTTCCGGCACCTCGGCCCGCCAGGCGGTTGCCAGATCACCAAAGTGGTTTTCCAATAGAGATAAGCGTACCCGCCCGATACCCGGGATGAGACTAAACCCTACATGGCAGGCGGTTAAAGACAGCTCGCTCAAAGCGGCGCAATTCTAGCACGGGGAAAGAAAATAGAAAAAGTAGCCGGGTCTGCGAACATTCCGTTGAATAATCATTCAAAAAGTGCTATAACACTGACTAATTTGAGCTTGAGGTGAACGTAAGCGCAATGACCGATAATCGTCTAAAACCTGATTACGCCCGCCGGGTTGTCATTACCGGAATCGGCATGGTCAGCCCGCTGGGACTGGATACCGCTACTACCTGGGACGGTCTTACCAACGGTAAAAACGGCATCGAGAACCTGACGCTTTTCGACGCGTCGCCTCTCGAGACCCATTTTGGCGGGGAGTGCAAGGGTTTTGAGCCGGGAAACTATATCAACAAGAAAGACGTTCGCCGCATGGACCGGTTCGCGCAACTGGCCGTTGCCGCGGCGAGGATGGCGGTCGACGAATCGAAGATCGACGTCGCCGCCAGGGGCGATGAGATCGGCGTTATCGTCGGTTCCGGAATCGGCGGACTGACCACCCTGTTCGATCAGGCTCGCGTTTACATCGAGAAAGGACCTTCCAAAGTCAGCCCTTTCCTTATCCCGATGATGATCTCCGATATTGCCGCGGCGCAGATCGCCATTTCAATGGGTCTTAAAGGTCCTAACTTCTGCACAACCTCGGCTTGTTCTTCCGGCTCCGACGCCATCGGCACCGCCTACGAAAGCATCCGAGAAGGCCGAGCCGATACCATGCTGGCCGGCGGCAGCGAGAGCGGTATGAACCTGCTGGCTTTTGCCGCCTTCAACGCCCTGAATGCCCTTTCGACGGCCAATGACGACCCGCATCACGCCTCCCGGCCTTTCGATGCCGGCCGAACCGGATTCGTCATGAGCGAGGGCGCCACGGTGGTCGTCCTCGAGGAACTCAATACCGCGCTTGCCCGCGGCGCAAACATCTATGCCGAGGTTATTGGTTATGGTTCTTCCTGCGACGCCTTCCATATCGTCCAGCCCATCGAAACCGGGGAAGGCGCTGCCAGGGCAATGAGAATGGCGATCAAGCGGGCCGGTATCGATCCGACCGAAATCGACTACATCAACGCGCACGGCACGTCGACGCAATTGAACGACAAAATGGAGACATCGGCTATAAAGCAAGTATTAGGCGATCACGCCTATAAAGTCTCCATATCTTCAACCAAGTCGATGCTGGGTCACCTGATCGGCGGCGCCGGCGCTATTGAATGCGCCATCTGCGCGCTTACCATAAAAAATGGTATAATCCCGCCGACGATCAACTACACAACACCCGATCCGGATTGCGATCTTGATTACACGCCCAATGTGGCTAAGCATAAAGAGGTGCGGACGACCCTGTCGAACTCCTTCGGGTTCGGCGGCCACAACTCCGTGCTCATTCTGCGAAAATACGAGTAGGGGTTTTCTTTGCGCGGCGCCCGCTGGCAGGTAGCTTCAACCGAAGTGCCTCCCGAACTTGCCGGGCGCTACCCGGCGCTGATGGTCCGGATCATGGCCGGCCGCGGCATCAGGACCCTTGAAGCTGCTGAATTGTTCCTCGCCGGGGATGCCCGGTTGTCCCATGACCCGATGCTCTTGCCTGATATTCATCCGGCGATGGCCCGGATTTACCGGGCTATCCTGACGGGAGAACGCATCGCCGTCTATGGAGACTTCGACACCGACGGCATCACGGCGACGGCGCTCATGGTCACCGGGCTCAGGTGTCTCGGCGCTGAGGTCAAACCGTACATTCCGCATCGGCTTACTGAGGGCTACGGCTTGAAAACCGAGGCTTTAAAGAAGCTTGCCGACGAAGGCGTTACCCTGGTGGTCAGCGTTGACTGCGGTATCACCGCGGTAAACGAGGTCAAGGCTGCCAGGGGACTGGGATTGGACATTGTCGTCACCGATCACCATTTACCTTTGGAAGCGCTGCCTCCCGCGGTGGCGGTTATCGACCCCAAACGCGCTGATTCTTCCTACCCTTTTCAGGAACTCGCGGGTGTCGGCGTCGCTTTCAAGGTCGTCGAAGCCCTTTTCGCGGGGATGGGCAGACCCCTGCCGAAAGAGCATTTCCTCGAGTTGACCGCGATAGGCACCATCGCCGATATCATGCCGCTGACAGGCGAGAACCGTTATCTGGTCAAAGAGGGATTGAAACACCTCAACGATCATCCGTCGCCCGGGCTGCAGCAAATCATCAACCTCTCCCACCTCCGCGCCGGGCAACTGAACTCGGAGAGCATTTCCTGGACGGTAGCTCCCAGGCTCAACGCCGCCGGCCGGCTGGAACATGCCATGGCCGGATACGAACTGTTGATGGCGCCATCCGCCGCCGAGGCGGGTGACCTGGCTGCGATGCTCGAAGACCGCAACGCTGAACGCCAGCGGCTGACCGCAAAGTTTGTCACCCGGGCACGGGAAAAGGTCCTGTCCGGTCCGCTGCCACTGCTGCTTTTCGTTGAGGACGAAGAGTGTCCCCCCGGCATCCTGGGCCTGGTCGCCGGGCGGCTGACCGATGAATTCTATCGCCCCAGTATCGTCGTCCGCCGCGAAGACGGGGCGGCTATCGCCAGCTGCCGCTCAATTCCCGGTTTCAACATCACCGAAGCCATCGACCGCTGCGGTCACCTTCTAAGCCATTACGGCGGTCACGCCCAGGCCGCGGGTTTTAGCTTGGGCTCCGAAAAATTGCCGGAACTCTCACGGCTCATCTCCGAAATCGCGGCCAAGCAGATGGCGAGCGTCGATCTTCAGCCCATACTCATGATCGACGCCGAAGCCCGGCTGCATGAACTGGGCGGCAACATGTACCAGGTACTGAACCGGCTTGCGCCGTTCGGCGAAGGCAACCGACCGCCGCTGTTCGTGTCGAAATGCGTCACTGTCACCGATTACAGGACCATGGGTGCCAACCAGGAACATATCAAAATGCGTCTCACCCAGGGTGGCGCGGTATGGGAGGCGGTAGCCTTCCGCCAAGCCGAGGAGTTGAAAAAAGTTCTTCCCGATCCGGTGGATGTGGTATATAATCTGGAACTTGACAAGTTCAACGGCCGGGAAACACTTCGACTGAATATCGTGGATTTCGCGCCGGCGAGCTGAGACAAAATAGTCCTTTATGGATAATACGATGGCAATAATACTTGCCCTGGCGGCAGCCTATCTGGTTGGCAGCGTCCCGCTTGCCTATCTCATGGGTCGATGGATAAAGCACATCGACATCCGTCAGGTGGGCTCCAAAAACATGGGCACGATGAATACCTTTTACGAGGTCGGATTCCTGCCCGGTCTTCTGGTCATGACTTTCGACATCGGCAAGGGAGCCGTGGCAATCGCCATCGCAAGGGCGCTCGACACCCCCCAGCTTGTGGAACTGCTGGCCGGGGTCTTTGCCGTTCTGGGGCACGTGCTGCCCGTATGGCTGAAGTTCAAGGGCGGCAAAGGCGGGGCGACGTGTATCGGGGCGCTGGTGTTCCTCATGCCCTGGGGGGTCCCGATCTACGCGGCGGCTTTTGGCTTGTTCCTTCTCATCACCCGGTTCCCCACCTTCAGCTACAGCGCCGCGTTTGTGATTTTCCCGGTTATCGGCTGGTTGATCTACCACTCGGTGGTGTTCGTGATCTATCCGGCGGTGTTGCTGGCCATTCCCGGCTTCCAATACATCGTCAGGGTCAAGCAGATCGGGGAGAAATCAACCAGCCTGAAAGACGCTATCTTCCGGAAGAGCCTGCGGGACAGGCGCTAGCCTTGCGTTCCTGAAGATTTCTTCTTCCCCGGTCCGTAGTAACTGGGATAAAGTTTCTCAAGGCATTCCGGACAGATACCGTGGGTGAACTCCGCCTCGGAGTGGGTGCTGATATATTTCTCCACGGAACTCCAGTAGCCGTTGTCGTCACGGATCTTCTTGCAGTTGGCGCAGATGGGGAGGAGGCCGGATAGCATCTTCACCTGGGCCAGGGCCTCTCTCAGTTCGCCCTCTACCTTGCGCCGCTCGACGATGTCCTTCTCCAGAGCAAGGTTGGATTTGGTGAGGTCCATAGTCCTGTCCTTCACCTTGTCTTCCAGGGTGTGCTGGTATTCGATGAGGCGTTTCTTGCCATTTTCGTAGGCGTTGATCAGAAATACCTCGGCCAGGCCGATAAGGCCGATGATGATCATTTCCAGAAGCAGGTTCGGGTGCCAGTTGGCCGAAAGATAGACCACCGAGTACGGGATTGTTACCGCGCCGAGGATTCCCCAGAAGAACAACCCGAGCGAGAAGCCGAAACGCCAAGTGGCGAGGGCAATGACGGACAGGTAGAGCACCTGCTGTAGGGCAAACAGGGTCAACTGGAACTCGTCGACGGAGAGGGCGGCGCTGCCGCGGATGAAATCGGCGTAGACCGTGACCACAAACAGCACGCCGAGTAAGAGAACAAGCCAAAATTCCCGTTTGCGATACAGTTTCACAGGGACTCCCGAACGGATATAGGCTAGCATTTAATCACACAAAGAGTATTAAGTAAAACAATAATGGGAATCGTTGCTGAGAGCTTCAGCCGGGTTGCTGGAGGTTGACGAATGTTGGTAAAAAGATAACTTAAAGATAATTAAAGTATACCAACCCAAGCGCATCTAATCAACCATTTTTTCCGCCGGGTGCATCCCCAGCAGGCTCCTCAGCAACACCGCAGCGGCCCGTTTATCCAGCGGTTCGTTGTTGTTGCCGCACTTCGGGGACTGGATACAGGCCGGGCAGCCGGACTCGCAGGGGCACTCCTCTATGGTTTTCAGAGTGGCTTCCCATAGCTGGATGATAATCTCGTAGCCCTTCTCGGCGATGCCGACACCGCCGGCGTGGGCGTCGTAGATAAAGATGGTGGCCGAGCCGGTATCCGGGTGCAGGGGAGTCGACAACCCGCCGATGTCGTTCCGGTCGCACAGGGCGTAAAGCGGTAGGATGCCGATGGCGGCGTGCTCGACGGCGTGAAGGCCTCCGGCCAGGTCGAGCGCCCCGGTGATCTTCTGAGTCAGGTGTTCCGGCACCTCGAACCAGACGGCCACCGTTTCGAATTTCTGCGGCGGCAAAGACAGCGGCTCTTCACCCAAGACCTCCTCGGTGAATTGGGCCTTTCGCTTGAAGCCGATGACGGTCACCGTCACCTCGACCTCGCCGAGATGAACGGGAACGCCCCGGATGAAGACCGAACGCAGGGTCTTCTTGACCTCCAGCTCGGTGATATCCTTGGTTTCGGTGTAATAGGTATTATCGGTGATCTCGGCTTTGGCGATGCGAGTGTCGGTGTCGAGCGACCGGATGAAATAGCTCTCGCCCTGGTGGAGATAGATCGCCCCGGGGTAAAGCTGGAACAGGGCGGTCGAGGAGTCCAGCACTTCGAGGAGAGCCCCGGACGACGCGTCAATGACCTCGAACTCGCTGCCGGACATGCCCCTGATGCTGACCTCCTGGGCCGGGTAGGTCAGGCTGGCGGAAAGGAAGTAGTGCCCCTTTCTCTCCTTGAGCAAGCCGCGGCAGATGAGGTCGGCCAGCCGTTCGCCGTAGGACAGGCAGAAATACTGCTCATCGGCGATGGAGAGCGGCGCTTCCCAGGCGGCGCACAGTAGGTGAAGGCCGGCGATATACTTGTTCTCGGGGTTCACCAGGGCGGCGTCGCCCGAACCCTTGAAGAAGAAATCCGGGTGGCGCATGAAATACTGGTCCAGGGGGTCGTTTCTGGCGATAAGAATCGAAAGCGACCTGCGCCGACGCCGTCCCGATCTTCCCGCCTGCTGCCAGACGCTGGCCGTCGAACCGGGATAGCCGGTAAGAACGGTGGCATCCAGCGAACCGATGTCCACGCCGAGTTCGAGGGCTGAGGTGGCCACCGCGCCGTCAAGCCGCCCCCCGAAGAGCTCCTTTTCTATCCTGCGCCGGTCCTCCGGCAGATAACCCGCCCGGTAGGGCTTGATCCGGTCAGCCTTGTCGGGCGCCAGTTTCTGCAGCCGTTCCCGGGCGTGGACGAAGATGACCTCTGCCAGGCGGCGGGTGCGGGCGAAGACCAGGGTGCGGATTTCGTGGGCGATGAGCTCGGCGAAGAGCGACGTCGCCTCCGCAGAGGCGCTCCGGCGGGTCGACTTGGAAGGATCGGTAAAAGGAGGGTTCCAGAAAATGAAGTCTTTGCCGCCGTAGGGTGAGCCGTCCTTGTCGACGACGGTGAATTCCAGGCCGGTCAGCAGCTGGGCGAACTCTTTCGGGTTGCCGATGGTGGCCGAGGCCAGGATGAACTGCGGCCTGGAGCCGTACCGGCTGCAGATGCGCCGGAGCCGCCTGAGTACCAGTCCCAGGTGAGAGCCGAAGACGCCCCGGTAATAGTGCGCCTCGTCGATGACGACGAATTTGAGGTTGGCGAAGAACCGCCGCCAATTCTCATGGTTGGGCAGGATGCCGACGTGGAGCATGTCGGGATTGGACAGGATGAGCCTCGCATCTCGCCGGATAGCCGCCCTGTCCGATGACGGAGTGTCGCCGTCGAAGGTGTCGAAATCGCCGCGGCTGATGACATAGGATGAAAACAGCTCCCTGATGTGCTTCTTCTGGTCCTGGGCCAGGGCCTTGGTCGGCGCCAGGTACAGGGCGGTGGCCTTCGGGTCGGCCAACAGCGACTCGAAGATAGGGATGTAGAAAGTCAGGCTCTTGCCGGAAGCGGCGGGCGTGGCGATGAAGACGTTCTCGCCCCGGATGGCGGCATTGACGGCATCGGCCTGGTGGCTGTAGAGCGGCCAGAGATGGTTCTCCTTGAGGCAGGTTTCCAGCCTGGCATCGAGAGGTTTATCGACACTGCCGAAAACGGCGTCGCGCGGGGGGATAACCTCGAGGTGGGCGATCTGCCCCACCATCTCGGAAGTCGCCCGGAGGTAATCGACGAACTCGGAGGTGTCCACGTCAGTAGTCGATGATCTCAATATTGGATTCGACCAATTCGAGGTCGAAGGTGGTGGCGAAGGCCAGGGCCTTGTTCAGTACCTCGTTGGTGTGCTGCTTATCGTTGGAGACGCAAGCGACGCCGATGACCGCCGACTGCCACAGGTCCTGGTCCTCGACCTCGGCCGCGGAGACGTTGAAGCGGTTGTGAAGCTGGGCCACCAGGGATTTGACGACCATGCGTTTTTCCTTGAGCGAGTGGCTCTCGGGGAGCCGGAGGCTGAACTGCAGGACGCCGATATTCATAGCAACACCTTCGAATTAAGGTTACTGTAGTCTATAAACCGGGGCTAGTCAAAGCCGAATCCATCGCTCTCCAACTCTTGCCAGCACTCGTCGCTTTCCGGCGAGGCGTCGCGGGAGTAGAGATGCAGACGTCCCGTCCCAACCGCAGCCAGGAGTTCGTAGCCGAGGTTGCTCTTGGAAGAAGTTGTAAATACAAAGGAAATTATACGATGGCCCATCGATTGCTTGAGGGAGGAGCACAGGGGGCCGCCCAGGCCGGTGGCACCCGCGACGAACCGCTTCAAATCCCAGCCTTTGGCGACGTCGGCGATCTTATGCAGGAGGACGGTGTAGGGGAGTCCGGTCCAGGAGTCGTGATTGACGATGCGCAGCCCTCTCCCTTTTGATACCGGACAATTCGGGGGAGATTGCCACGGACTGCCATTCAAGGCAGTCCTCGCAAAGACGGAATTATTTGGGGCACCGGAATTAGATGTCGGACAATCGAGGACGATTGCCACGGACTGCCATTCAAGGCAGTCCTCGCAAAGACGGAATTATTTGGGGCTACCGTTTGATTGCGGTTCCTATGGGAGAACGGATAGCGACGCTGGCATAAACAATGGGCAATAAACTGCTTTAAGAATCGGAGTTGACCGGTACCTGCATACTCCAGGATATTATCCCGGTAACCTTTCCGAAAATCGTCCAGGTTGTGTAGACCAAGAATATCGGAAGGGGTTCTGAAATTGACTGGCCGCAAGTGTTTCTATGAACCGTTTGGCGTTTATCGCCAGATGTTTGGAGATATTCCGGCAGCCGTAGCTGTGGCTTTCGTAAGGGAAATGGCGGAGAGGGTGGGATTCGAACCCACGGTCGGGTTACCCCGACTCACGCTCTCCAGGCGTGCCTGATAGACCACTCCAGCACCTCTCCGCGAGAGCGATATGCTGCCTGTAGAGCCCGCCAATGATAATAAAAGTGCGGTTAATAGTCAAACGAAGATCAGATCAAGTCTCATAGCCGGATAGGTGAAAATCGAAGATGGGAAATAGATTTGGGCGATCCGCTGCTATCTAATTTCCATGGTCCTTCTTCTGGATGGCGGAGAGGGCGGGATTCGAACCCGCGCTCCGCAAAAACGGAGATCGCTTTTCGAGAGCGACACCATAAACCGCTCGGACACCTCTCCGCCGGGTATTTTAGCGGAATAAGCCACGAAAGTGAAACTAACTTCTGGTCGCTACCGGACGTTATAATGGGCATATGAAGACGCTGGTAGTTTTGTGCGCGATTATCGGGCTGATGTTCCCGGTAGCAGCCTGCCAGAATTTCGAACGTTCTCTCGCTCCCATCCAGAGCGTGTCCTTCGCAATTTCGGACGCCGATCCCCTGGCTAACTTAACCGTCAACATCGAATACGGTTTGCCGGACGGCTGCTATTCTTTCGACAAAACGAAGACGGTCGAGATCACCGGCGGCTTCGATATCGGCGTCTGGATTAAAAAACCGGCCAACGCCCAGGCCTGCGATACCGTGTTCACTATCGGAACGACTGCCGTTGACCTTGGCAAGAAATTCAGCCCCGGAAATACCTACACCATCAGGGTTAATGGAGAGGATCATTCCGTCACCATTCCCGAATCCGGCACTAACCCGGACACGGTCATCAAACCCGCGATCATCACCAAAGTCGAAGTGCGCATCGCTGAGTCGTTTCCGCCCCAGGTTTTTATCGACATCCAGGGGCTGCTGACGGATTCCTGCACCACCCTGAACGGCGTCGACACCAGGCGCCAGGGAAACGTCATCGACATAACGGTAACCACCCAGCGGCCGAAAGACGCAGTCTGCGCCCAGGTGATCTCCTATTTCAGCACCACCGTCCCACTGGGTTCTGATTTCGTCGCGGGACAAACCTACACCTTGAGAGTCAACGGACTGTCGCAGCAATTTAATGTGGACAGAAAACCAAACCCGACAACGAGCCCGACTCCAACAACTGCACCGCCCATCACCAGGCCGCCGTCAAGCGCCACGCCTCCCGATAGCATTCTGCCACCGACGATGCCGGTCCCGGGAGGAACCGGAGTTTCCGGCACCGGCGCGAACTCACCCGCGGTGGGTTGATTCCCGGATGTCGGGCATCACGGAATGCCTTTATTGAGGCGGGTTGACCAACCGTTTTAATTTGGCAGCAGCCGGCGTAATCTGATAAAGTTGCCACCGGCATGGAAACCGAAGCTCTTGTCTTTAAATTGATCCTCACCTTCGGGCTGGTGCTGTTGGCCGCCCGTTTGGGTGGTGAGATCGCCGAACGCTATTTCAAGCAACCGGCCGTCATCGGTGAATTGGCAGCGGGCATTATCATTTCCCCCTTTCTGCTCGGCGGTCTGCTGCACGATCCGGTCATCCTCAATTTCGCGACCATAAGCGGGCACCTGGTCGACGGGGGGCTGGAGGTGGATGGGTTCAATCCACTGCAGATCGTTTCAGAGATAGCGGTCATTGCCCTCCTGTTCGTGGCGGGTCTGGAAACCGACGTCCGGGCATTTGTGAAGAACGCCCTTACCGGCGCACTGGTGGCGGTGGGCGGCGTCACCCTGCCGTTCATTCTCGGTTTCTTCGCCGCTCGGTATTTTTTCCCTGACATCGGCACCATCGGCTGGCTATTCACCGGGGCGGTGCTGACAGCCACCAGCATCGGGATCACCGTCCGCATCCTGATGGATATGGGTAAACTCGGCACCCGGGAAGGCACGATCATCCTGGTGGCCGCGGTCATCGACGACATCCTCGGGCTGGTTATCCTTTCCGTGGTAGTCTCCATGGCCAAGACCGGGGAACTTTCCCTTACCTCCGCGGCAATGACCGGCGCGATCGGATTCGGAGTGTGGCTGGCGATCCTGTTTTTGGGGTATTTCGGGCATAAGTACATCTCCAAATATCTCCTGACGCCTTTCAAAGAATCCGGTCTGATGCCGATCACGGCTCTAATCATCGGCGTGATCATCTCTTATGCCGTCACCCTGGTGGGACTGCATCCGGTGGTGGGTGCTTACGTCGCGGGCCTGATGTTTGCTTCAACGGGCGAAAGGGAAGAAATCGTGGCGCAGACCAGGCCGATCATGCTGTTTTTGGCGCCGTTTTTCTTCGCCTACCTGGGCATGCAGGTCGATCTCAAGGAGATCGCAGTGGTCATCGTTCCCGCGGCGATCATCATCATCCTTGCCGTCATAGGCAAAATAGTCGGCTGCTACCTTCCGGCGCGCTATATAGGTAAGTGCGATACCCGGGGAGCCTTGGTGGTCGGCATGGGCATGGTGCCCCGGGGTGAAGTGGGACTGATCGTCGCCGGAGCCGGTCTCCTGGTAGGCGCCATCAGTCGCGATATTTTCGGTGTCGCCGTGGCGGTGAGCCTGGTAACAACATTGATAGGACCTTCCTTAATCAAGCCTTTCTTCAAAAAACAAACCTCGGCCAAAACACCAAGCGCGGCCTCTTCAAGTCACTAATATGCGTTCCGCCTCAACGGAACGCGGTTCATTATTTGTCACGTTAGCATTAAATAAGTTAAAATAGACGTCTATCCCATTTGCCCCTGTAGCTCAGGTGGATAGAGCACCAGCCTCCGAAGCTGGTAGCGAGCGTTCGAGTCGCTCCAGGGGCATTTCCTGCGTAGTAACTTTTTTCAAGAGGGGGAGGAGCTACTATCGACAGCGAGCTTATCGAGATCAGGTGGCACGGCCGCGGCGGTCAAGGCGCCGTCACATCAGCCGAACTTATCGCCCAGGCGGCAATCGCCGAAGGCAAATTCGCCCAGGGATTTCCCAGTTTTGGTCCGGAACGGCGCGGCGCGCCGGTCATGGCTTACAACCGGATCAATCAACATCATCCCATAAGAAACCGCGCCGGCATCACCCAGCCGGACGTGGTGGTTGTGCTCGATCCAAGCCTTTTGGCCATCGGCAAGGTGACTTCCGGATTGAAAGATGGAGGTACGGTTGTCATAAACACCTCCAAGGCCATCGAGGCTTTCCCGGAACTTTCCGAGCGATGGAACGTGGCCATTATCGATGCCACCCGCATTGCCCGGGAAGAACTTGGGGTCCCGATTGTCAACACCACCATGCTAGGCGCACTCCTGAAGGCGACCGGTGCCATCGACATTTCAGCCATGACCGAACCGCTTAAAGGCCGTTTCGGTAGATTGGCCGATAAAAATATCAAAGCGCTCAAGCGGGCATTCGAAGAAACCCAGGTAAAGGAGCTGAAAACCGTTGGCTAAATCGGAATTCGAATTGACCTGGCAGGATATCGAGATCGGCGCCGCCGTCACCGAACCCGGCAGCGCAGCGGCTTATAAGACAGGCGACTGGAAATCCCAGCGGCCTACCTATGATTTCAGCCGGTGCCTGAAGTGCGGCATCTGTTACGTTTTTTGCCCCGAAGGTTGTGTCCGTCAGAACCAGAAGGGACATTTTGAGGCTAATCCATACTACTGCAAGGGCTGTGGCATCTGCGCATACGAATGCCCCACCAGGGTAATCGTCATGCGGGAAGAGGAGGAGAAATAAATGGGGAAACGCGTTGGGGTTGAGGTCTCCATTGCCCTGGCTGATGCGGTTAAACTGGCTGATGCCGACGTCATCGCCGCCTATCCCATTACTCCCCAGACCCACATTGTGGAGCACCTGGCGGAACTGGTGGCTGAAGGCGAACTGGACGCCGAATATATCCCGGTCGAATCCGAGCATTCCGCTCTCTCTGCTTGCCTTGGCTCTGCGGCAGCCGGCGCCCGAACTTTCACAGCGACGGCCGGGCAAGGCCTTGAGTTGATGCACGAAGTACTTTACGTTGCCTCAGGCATGCGCCTGCCGATCATCATGGCGGTTGCCAACCGGGCATTATCGTCGCCGTTGTCGGTTTGGGGCGACCATTCCGATGCCATGGCGGTGAGGGACACCGGCTGGATCCAGATCTTTACCGAAAACGGCCAGGAAGTAGTCGATCAAATTATCTGCGCCTTCAGAATCGCGGAAGACCCCAATGTGCTTTTGCCGGTGATGGTTCATCTCGACGGGTTCAATCTGTCCCATGTTATCGAGCCTATCGAAATGCCGACCGAAGAGGAAGTTTGCGATTTCCTTCCGGTCCGGCGCAACCCCCTGACGCTGCATCCATCCAAGCCGGTGGCCATGGGCGATTTCGCTCCGCCGGTGGTTTACACTGAAGCCAAATGGGCGCAGGAACAGGCGATGATGGCGGTAAAGCCGACTATCCTTGATATCTGGGATGATTTTGCCAAGAAATTCGGCCGGGAATACAAGCCTGTCGAATGTTACAAATGCGACGGCGCCAAGAACCTGTTGTTTACCATGGGTAGTTTCTCCGAGACGGCGATGACCGCGGTCGACAAGCTGAGAGACGCCGGGGTGGACATCGGCCTCATCCGGCTGCGCCTGTGGCGGCCGTTCCCTTTCGAGGAATTCCGCGCCGCGGTCAAGAATGCCGAAACCTTGCTCGTCCTCGACCGCTGCATCTCCTCCGGCGGTCCCGGCGGACCGGTTGCATCGGAACTCAAGGCCGCCCTCTACAATGAAGAAAAGAAGCCCAAGGTGGTCAGTTTCGTCGGCGGACTGGGCGGCAGAGACATCACTGTCGCCGGATTTGAAAAGATTATACTCGACGGTCTGGAGCTGGCAGCCAAAGGTCAGGAAAGGGAGTATGAGATCGTGGGGGTGAGGGAATAATGCAAAACTTAGGGGTTTACGCCTCACGACTGGTGACCAAAGAAGAGAATTTTGTGCCGGGACACCGCGCCTGTATCGGTTGCGGCGAGGCACTGGCGGTCAGGCTGGCGGCCAAGGCTTTCGGCAAGAACACCATCGTGGTCAACGCCACCGGCTGTATGGAAATCGTGGCGTCCCAATTGCCCTATACCTCTTGGAAATTGCCCTGGATCCATACGCTGTTTGAAAACTCCGCCGCGGTCGCCTCAGGTGTTGAATCGGCGCTGAAGGTCCAGATGCGCAAGGGTAAGATCCCCCAGGAAGACATCAAAACGGTTGCCATCGGCGGCGACGGCGCCACAGTGGACATCGGCCTGCAGGCCATTTCCGGCGCTTTTGAACGCGGCCATGACTTTCTGTACATCTGCTTCGACAACGAAGCCTATATGAACACCGGCATTCAGCGCTCGTCGGCGACCCCTTTCGGCGCCTCGACCACGACCTCTCCAGCCGGCCGGGCCAAGGCCGGGCAGATGTCCTGGAAGAAAAATATGCCGGAGATCGCCGTGGCCCACAATATTCCATACGTGGCCACAGCCTGCCCCAGTTATCCTTTTGACCTGATCGAGAAGGTCAAAAAGGGCCTGGCGACCAAAGGGCCAGCCTATATTCACGTTCTTTCCGTCTGCCCCACCGGCTGGCGCTGCGATACCGAGATCAGCATCATGCTCGGTCGGCTGGCTACCGAGACCGGCGTCTTCCCGTTGTACGAAGTTGAAAACGGCAAATACAAGATGAGCCTGGTGCCGGAGAAATTGAAGCCGGTCAAGGATTACCTCAAGCTGCAGAGGCGTTTCCGGCATTTGAAACCCGATGCCATTGAAGCCATTCAGTCGCGGGTGACCGAGGAATACGAGAAACTACTGGAGAAAGCGGTATGACGCTGGACACCAAATCTTTCGCCGAGGTGGTCAATACCATCCTGGCCAAATACGAAAACGACGCGGCCATGCTGGTCGGCATCTTGCAGGATATTCAATCCGAATTGAACTATCTGCCCAGGGAGTGCCTGGTGATGGTCAGCGAGGGGCTCGATATCCCGCTTTCACGAGTCTACAGCGTATCCACTTTTTTCAAGGCGTTCAGCCTGAAACCGCGCGGGCGCCACAGCCTGCACGTCTGCATGGGCACCGCCTGCCATGTTCGCGGCGCCGAGAAGGTTCTTGACAAGCTGCAGACGGAACTCTGCCTGTGCGCCGGGGAGACCTCGCCGGACATGAAATTCACCCTTGAGACGGTCAACTGCGTCGGCGCCTGCGCCCTGGGGCCGGTGGTAGTCGTCGACGGCGAATATGCCGGGCAGGTCACCACCGATAAGGTCAAATCCATCTTAGAGGGTTGTAAATAATGGACATCGAAGAAAAAACCCTCAAACGGTTGAATTCGCCGCAAGAACTGGAAGCTTTGCGCCAGGAACTGCAACGCGCGTCATCGGCCAAATCCAAGACCATAACCATCTGCTGCGGCACCGGCTGCCTGGCCTACGGGGGCGCCAAGGTAGCCCAGGGCTTCAAGGATGAGATCAAGGCCCGCGGCCTGGAAAACGAGATCGAGGTCAAAACCACCGGATGCCACGGTTTTTGCGAGCGTGGCCCGCTGGTGGTCATCCGGCCGGAAAACGTCCTGTATCAACGGGTCAAACCCACTGATATCGGCGAAATCGTTGACACCGTCAAAGACGGCAATATCGTCGACCGGCTACTTTATACCATCCCCGGGACGAAAACAAAGGTAGCTCATGAGCATGATGTCCCATTTTATAAAAAGCAGATGCGACTGGTCTTCGGCGCCAACGGCTACATCGATCCCACCTCCATTGAAGATTATATCGGCTGCGGCGGTTATACCGCACTGGCCAAGACTCTCTATTCCATGACCCCCGACGAGGTCATTTCCGAGGTCAAGAAGTCCGGCCTCAGGGGCCGCGGCGGCGGCGGTTTTGCCACCGGAGCCAAATGGCAGAGCACTCAGGAAGCCCATGGCGATACCAAGTATGTCATCTGCAACTGCGACGAAGGCGACCCGGGGGCGTTCATGGACCGGTCGCTCATGGAGGGCAACCCCCATGCCATACTTGAAGGTATGGTCATTGCCGCATTTGCCGTAGGCGCCCATGAAGGCTATATCTACATCCGGAATGAATACCCGGTGGCGGTCAAGCACGCCGAAAGGGCTATCGCCCAGGCGGAGGCAATGGGGCTGCTGGGACGGAACATCCTGGGCTCCGGGTTCGATTTTACCGTAAAGATCAACCGCGGCGGCGGCGCCTTCGTCTGCGGCGAATCCACCGCGCTGATGGCCTCTCTCGAAGGCAGGGTCGGAGAGCCGCGGGCCAAATACATCCACACTTCAGAGCGCGGCTTGTGGGACCAGCCGACGGTGCTCAACAACGTCGAGACCCTGGCTAATGTGCCTCTGATCATCAATAAGGGGTCCCAATGGTACTCCGGCATCGGGACCGCCAACAGCAAGGGCACCAAGATTTTTTCGCTGGTTGGCAAGGTAAACAACACCGGCCTCATTGAGGTCCCGATGGGCATTACCCTGCGCGAGATCATCTATGATATCGGCGGCGGTATCCCCAAGAATAAGAAATTCAAAGCCATCCAGACAGGCGGTCCGTCCGGTGGCTGTCTGCCGGAATCCAGGCTCGATATGCCTGTCGATTTCGATGAACTGACCCGGGCCGGTTCGATGATGGGTTCCGGCGCCATGATCGTCATGGACGAAGACAACTGCATGGTGGACATCGCCCGGTATTTCCTGTCGTTCCTTGAAGGCGAATCCTGCGGCAAATGCGTTCCCTGCCGCGAAGGCTTGAAGCGGATGCGCCAGATACTGGACCGCATCATTTCCGGCCGCGGTGAAGACGGGGATATCGAACTCCTGGAAGACCTGTCCGAAACTCTCACCTGGGGCGCCCTGTGCGGCCTTGGCAGCGGCGCCGCCAATCCGATCATGTCCACCCTGCGTTATTTCCGAGATGAATACGAATCCCATATCCGGGAAAAACGTTGCCCCGCCGGTGTTTGTAAGCCCTTGATCACATACAATATCGTCGAGGCCAATTGCCCCAACTGCACCCTGTGCATCAAGGCTTGCCCGGCTGGCGCCATCACTGGGAGGGGTAAAAAGGTGCCGGTGGTGCTGGATCAATCCAAGTGCACCAAGTGCGGCGCCTGCTTCGACGTCTGCCGCCTGAACGCCGTGGAGGTACGATAATCAGATGGTCAAAATAAATATCAACGGCCGCGACTTCGAGGCCGAGCCCTGCCAGACGGTGCTTTCAGTCGCCCAGTCGGCTGGCATCGATATTCCTACCCTGTGCCACACTGAGGCTGTCGCTGATTACGGCGCCTGCCGCATATGCCTGGTCGAGGTGGAAAGACGCGGGCGCAAGCGCCTGGTGACCTCCTGCCTGTACCCCGTGGAAGAAGGCATCAAGGTTACCACTGATTCCGAGCGAGTGAAAAAAGTCAGGAAGACGATCATAGAACTCCTCCTGGCACGTTGCCCGGACTCTCAAGCCATCAGGGAAATGGCGGAGAACATGGGCGTGACCGAATCGCGTTTCGCGCTGGAAGAAAAGGCTGAAACCGGCAGTTGCATCCTGTGCGGCCTGTGCACCCGTGTTTGCTCCGAAGTTGTCGGAGCATCAGCCATAAGCCTGGTCAATCGCGGTACGGCGCGTGAAGTAGCCTTGCCTTTCTACGACGAGGCCAGTTCATGTATCGCCTGCGGCTCCTGCGCCTATATCTGCCCCACCGGCGCTATCAGCCTGGTAGACGCCGGCAGCAAACGGATCATTTCCTGGCCGAATGGCACCGTTGATTTCCAGATGAAGCAGTGCACCCGCTGCGGCTCCCATTATGCCCCGGTCCGACAGGTTGAATATATGATCGAGAGTTCAGGGCTGTCGCCGACCGAGTTCGAACTCTGCCCCGATTGCCGCAAACTCGACTAACCCTTGTCGAAACACTATTTTACAAGATACAATATCCAAACGAACCGAGCCTGATAAACTGTCCCGTACGGAAGTTGGTCGTTGGTGTTCGGGGTTTGTTCTCCGGGGTGTAGCGCAGTTGGTAGCGCGCAGCGTTTGGGACGCTGAGGTCGGAGGTTCGAGACCTCTCACCCCGATTTTCCCCACCTTTCCACCCAACCCCGAATTCGCAATGCCTCAATTCCTGAATGCATCCAAAGCCCAAAGTTGAAAGCTGGGCTTTTTTATTTGATACGGATACTTCAACGGTCACCAGCAGACTTAGGATACAGCTCGGATTTGACTTATGGCTACCATCTAATGAAAATGGAAAGAAACGGAGGGCAGCGATGAGTTCCAAGACGGTCACGTTAAAAGTCAACGATGTCAACATACCGTTATCTTTCTTCGTCCAGACGTATTTCGACCGCGTTATGGACGGGATCATCGGATCTCTTGAAAACACCGGTTCCGCGGAAACACTTATGCTTGAGGGCTCGAACAACTCAGTCGCCCTGACCGTGAACGGCTTACCGGTGGCTATGAATGAGTTTGTTCGGCAAATTGTCCGGAAAACAGCCGAGGGAATGATCTCCAGCTTGAGGGGTATCGAAAAGATAGATACCTTCAACATCAGCGTCGTTACGGGTAAATAGTTTGTCGAAATCCGATTATGATCTCATCGTAATCGGCTGCGGGGTTTCCGGGTTTACGGCGGCCACGATGGCGGCGGGGTTGGGTAAGCGCGTTCTGGTAGTGGAGAAAGAGTCATCGGCTAGAGACGCGGCGTTGCAGGGAGGGCTGCCGAGTAAAGCCTTGATCCGGGCTGCTGTCGCCGCCGAGACCATCCAAACCGGGCGGAAATATGGTTTGGGGTATTCTCCGCCAGAAATTGACATAGAGGGTGTGTTACCTAAAGTGCGATCGGTCATTTCCGAAATGACCGTTTTTACCAAGGCAGGCAGATTGCTTCAACTAGGCGCCGATTATATTACCGGCCGAGCGTCTTTTATCGATCGTCACCGTATCAGTGTTGGAAACCGGATCGTCTCCGCCAGGAAGCTCATCATCGCCACCGGCGCCCGCCCGGCAACACTGGATGTCCTGGAAAAATCAGGTGCCGGTTATCTAACCAGCGATACCTTGTTTCACCTTGAGCATTTGCCAAAGACGATAATGGTAGTCGGCGCCGGTCCGACCGGCGTCGAGATTGCCCTGGCGCTACGATTGCTGGGACTCGAAGTAACCGTCGTCGATTCCGCCGAATCGATCCTGAGTTCTGAAGACCGCGAAGTGGCAGCTCATGTGGCGGATTTCTTAAAGACAAGGGCATCGTTATTTACGCCGGTCACGAGGTTACGGGATTGAAACGAGTGGAAGGGTTGGCGCGGCTCAGCATTTCAGGCGAAACGGGAGAATCGGTGATTCAGGCGGAAGAGGTGTTGCTCGCCGCGGGGCGTAAACCCAATATCGAAGGGCTTGACCTTGAGAAAGCAGGCGTTAATTTTAACCGGCAGGGTATTATCGCCAATAAACACCTGAATACCTCGACCACGAACATATTTGCCTCCGGCGATGTGACTGATCGCATCCATCTGGTGGGCGGCGCCGAGCACCAGGGTCTGGTGGCCGCCAATAACGCATTATTGCCATTCAAGCAGTCGGTCACCTTAGATGACATAGCATGGACCGTGTTTACCAATCCACCTTTGGCGCATGTTGGACAAACCGAAGAGCAGGTCAAAGAGGATTATGGTTTCGCATACACGGTGTATCGGCAGGAATTCAAGAACATCGGGCGAGCCCAGTTGGAACAGGAGACCACGGGATTTGCCAAATATCTTTGTGACCAAAACGGTTGTTTGCTGGGAGCTCACATATTCGGCCCCGGCGCGGAGGCCGCCGCGCAGGAACTCCAATTGCTTAAAGCCCTTGGAAAACCTCTTTCAAGATTACATAACATAAAGCACGTTTTCCCGACATATTCTGAAGCCACCGTCAAACGATTGGCCGATATCGTGTACCTGCAAAAAATGGAATCCAACCCAATAGTACGGATGGCACTCAAGTTATTACCGGGATTCCGCAATAACATCAGCGCGGTAATATCACAATTGGAAAATAGCTGAAACCCAGGCTGGTAAAAAGCCCCTCGGGGTAAATTACCCCCGTTTGTTCGGCGGCTGACAACACGATACAATTAGCCCATGCCTTTTCGTTTATCTTCAGAGCCGCAGCTCAATTCGCCTGATCTCATCGTCGGCTGGCCGGGCATCGGCAATGTCGGTCTGATGGCGGTCGAAACCCTCCGAAGACAACTCGGCGCCGAGTATTTCGGAGAGATCGAACCGGAACCTTTCTTCTATCCCTCCGGCGTGGTCATCAAATCCGGGGTACTGGAATCACTAAGTTTCCCGGGCAGCCGCTTTTATTACAAGAAGACAGCTGAACGGGACTTGATCCTTTTCCTCGGTGATGAGCAACCCGCGGAAACGGGTTCCACCTATGCCTCCGGCGGAAAAGCTTACGAGATGGCCAACCTGGTACTCGACGTGGCGCAAAAATTCGGCTGCCGCCGGGTATTGACCTCCGGCGCCGCGGTTTCACCCATCCATCACAACTACACTCCGGGGGTCTGGGCGGTCGCTAATGACGCGTACCTGCTCAAGGATATTGAAGAAGCCAGCGACAGGCGATTCGAAAGCGAATTACAGGGAAAAGCTGCCCAGGCGAATATCAGCGGGTTGAACGGGCTGCTGATCGGCGTCGCCGCCCAGCGCGGTATTCCGGCGGCCTGCCTCATGGGTGAAGTTCCGGACTACCTGGCTCGGGCACCCATGCCTTACCCCGCGGCGAGCCAGTCGGTGCTTGGACTGATCTCGCGTTTTTATGGCCTGAACCTGGATCTAAAAGAACTCGACGAGATGCGCCGTCAATTGGGCGACATGATAGACCAGTTCTTCAACCAGTTCCCTGACGAACTGAAAGAAAAAATTTCTCAGCGGGCGCAGGTCAGGGCTGAGATTGAAGACGGAGAAGCCATTACCGACGAAGACAAAAAATGGATGGCCGATCATATCGAAGACCTGTTCCGGCCGGCTGGAGGCAGCAATGACCGGGCTGCTTAAATACGCAGCCGCCCCTCAACTGGTACGGCCGGTCCTGGTAGCGGGTTGGCGCGGCGAGGCTGGAAATATCGGCGAACGAGTGGTGTCGTTCATCAACGAAGCACTGGATCTCCAACCTCTGGCGGAGATCGAACCCGTTGGCTTTTTCCAGTTATCAGGGGTAGAAGTCTCTAAAGACCTGGCGCGTTTACCCGATTGCCGTTTTAAATATTCAGAGACCGCCCATTTGATCACGCTGCTGTCTGATGCGCCTTCGTTTGAGGTTCACCAATTTCTTAAAAATATCCTCGATCTGGCCTCAAAGTTCGTTGTAGGACATGTTGTGGTAGTTTCAGGATTTCCCGCGATGTCCTCGCACAATACCCCGAGCCAAATGCTGGCGAATTTTTCTACGCCGCTTCTGAAGGACTGGTTGTCAGGCGGAGCCGTAAACACGGCAATCGATTACTCTTCGCCCCCGGGACAGAAACCGCCCATCAGTACATATCTGACATGGGAGGCGAAGCAACGCGGCATCGAAGCGGTATCCCTGTGGCAGCCGGTGCCTTACTACCTGGCGCCTTTTACCGACGAAACCGGGGCTCAGAAGGTAGTTTCGTTGCTCAGGGACAAGCTGGCAATCCCGGTTGATTTAGAGCCCGTTTCTGAATCTGCCCAGCGGCAAAGGGAAAAGATCGCAGCAGTTCGGCAATCGACACCGGAAATTGAAAAATATCTGACGATGCTGGAAAGTAACCTGAGCCTCACGGAGTACGAAGCCAGCGCGCTGGCTGCAGGGGTGCGCCAGGCGCTGATCTAGCCTTCACCGGCAGGTTGTCCTGTTTCCGTTTGAGCTTCCGCGTCTCCGGAGTCTGCCCTGGTGTCTGCCGCCTCGTTTTCCTCGACCGGACGGTTACGCATGAACCGGTGAACCTCGTCGAGCGACGGGGGGAATACACTGAATATCTCTATGTCCCTGGGGAATTGGATAGGATGCCCTTCGCGGATGAACAGGACGCCAGCTTCGTCGGGATCCAAGGTTTCATCGATCTGCCTGACGATATGATCATAGCGGTTTTTCATCGCCTCGCGATATTGTTCGGTGACCAGTTTAGCCACTTTGGCGCTGGAAAAACCCATCATGATACATCGTTCCCAATCCATCGTTTCGGAAATAAGTTCCCGTTCCTCGATCGAATTCAACACCGCGCCACGTTCGATAAAGGCGCGAGACAAATTGTAGCTCGATGGGTTGTACTCTTCGAGGGCTTTAAACGATTCTTCACCGGTGTCGTCGATGCCTTCGTGATAAATCTGTTTTACGGCGCCGATGCGCTGTTCCAGGTGTTTCAACTGGCTTTCGACATCTTTCCAGTATTTATCGAAAAGGGAAACGTATTCTTTAGGCGCCTCAGGCCACCGGTAAAGCAGAGGAACGACGTATAATTTGCGTTTACCTTTGAAGGTGGACACTTCCGGTCGTTGGATTTTTCCCAGCTCTTCGGCCATGTGATCTCCTTAAGCGTTTGATTAGCGGAATATATGGAAATGGGCGGATCAGTCCTCGGTGTACACGATGCGGTCATAGAGTAATTCAAGCTTGGCCTTGTGGGCCATTTCCTGCCAGGCGAGGGCCTGACACAGGTTTTTGGCGCCTTCATCGCTGAAAAGTCCCATCAGGGAGGTATAGAACCCCACAGAATCTGCTTCCCGTTTGATGGCAAATAAAAGCGCTTCGGTAAGTTCAGCTCCGGGCAGTTCGGAGGGACCCTTAAGATGGTCGGTCAATTTGAGATCAACTATTCTTGAAGGCAAAACCGGGGTGTACCTGACGTTTTCGGAGTTCAGGTTTTTCAGGACCGCCAGGTGATGCCCTTCTTCCTCGGCGAGCTCTTCAAGCAATGTAGCCACCGCCGGTTCAGGAGCCAGGGTCACCGCCTGGCGGTACATGGCCGCTGACGCCACTTCCTTGAGCATAGCCGTTTCCAGGATTTCAGATAGTTCCGCGTTCATCAAACCTCGATTAAAATGGTGATATCGTTTTCGCTATTCTAAAAGGCGTAAGCCGCAAGTGTCAATCGAACCCCGGCAACGCCTTTGCCGCAACTTTTGATTCAGGTATAATCAGGATTAATTACGGTTGGAGCTTATCATGGGCTATAACAAAATCCTCATCCCCCTTGATGGTTCGGAATCGGCCGAACTGGCGTTGCCATATTCGCGAAAACTAGCCGATGGTCAATCAACCCTGGTGTTGTTCAGCGTCTGCCCTGAGGATGAATTACGGCTGTGCCGGCTTAACAGCGCCTACCTTGGGCTGCAGGCCGAGGCGCTCAAGGCGGCTGGATATCAGGCCGTCAGTCATACGGAACCAGGAGACCTGGCGGAACGGATTAAAGACTATGTCGCCAAAGAAGGCGTGGACTTGATCGTCGTCTGCCGGCAGGGCCATTCGGACCTCAGCAAGGAGGAAAAAGTACTTCAGAACCTGGTAACGGAACGCTGTTCCCTGTTTTTGGTGAAGCCCGGCAGCGGCCAGCCCAAGTTGACCAAAATCCTCCTGCCGCTGGACGGTTCGATCGTATCCGAGAACGCGATTCCTCACGTGATCCGCCTGGCTCAGATTACCAGAGCCGAAGTGTTGCTGCTCTCGGTCAATGGCTATCCGGAAATCCCGTCCGACCGCCCGCCGGCAGCCAAGCCGAGCTGGGAGGAATATGCCCTTATTCTGATGAAAGAAGTGCGGGAACAGGCCCGGGAATATCTTGGCCGCGTTGCCGCTGATTGCAAAAAGGCCGGGGTGACAGCGAAAACAAGCGTGGTTTTCGGAGGCATCGCCGAGAGCATCGTCAGGGTTGCCGAAGAACACAAGGCGGATGTCATCGCCATGGCTACTCACGCCCGCACTGGGATTGACCGGTGGGTGTATGGTAGCGTCGCCGCCACCGTGAGTTCGGCAACAACGCTTCCGATGCTGCTCGTCCGCGAGACCGAGGTCTGATATTTCGAACTTGGGGGAAGATTGAAACGACAAACAAGAGTAGTGCCGGCGCTGCTAACCGATGAAGCGCAGGCTCTCAATAAAATGGTTGAATCTATCTCGGGACAGGTTCCCTGGGCTCAGGTTGACATAATGGACGGACAGTTCGTTCCGTCGAAGAGCATAGGCTGGCGGGAAATCAAAGCGGCCAAGCTTCCGTTTGATTGGGAAGCCCACCTCATGGTCAAGGAGCCTGAGTCTTATTTTTCAGGATTCAAATCAGCGCGCGCCCGGAGGGTGATCTTTCATTTCGAGGCGGTAGAGGATCCAAGAACAGTCATCGAGAAGGCGGTTAAGCTTGATCTCGAAGTGGGCATGGCGATCAATCCCGGCACCCCGGTTTCAGCCGTCGTGGACTTCCTGCCGCTACTGGACAGTGTTCTGATCATGTCGGTCATTCCGGGATTCTACGGCTCAAAATTCATCCCGGAAGTGCTGGACAAGGTGGGCGAGATCAGGGCGATCAGACCGGAAATCCCGATTGGCATCGATGGAGGCATAAAAGAAGCCAACATCCTGGAAGTCACCGCCAGCGGAGTCGATGACATCTGTGTTGGGTCGGGGATATTCCTGAGCGGCGACCCCGCCGGTTCATGGAGGCGCCTTCAAGCGTTAGTGAACGCCGCAAAACGTTAAATACCCGGCTGGTTTTTAAGGGCAGCCCGTTCAATCTCCATGACCTTGTCCAGGCGCCTGCGATATCTTGGCTCATCGCGGAAGGAAGCGCACAAGAAGGTCCTCGATATTTCCAGCGCCAGCGACAGCCCCAGCACCCTGGCTCCCAGACACAGGACGTTCATGTTGTCGTCTTCGACTGCCTGGCGAGCCGAATAGGTATCATGACAAACAGACGCCCGTATACCGGGAACCTTGTTTGCCGCAATACAGGCTCCGGCGCCCGAACCGCAAATAAGGATGCCCCGCCGCGAACCGCCGGAGTTAATTTCCCTGGCCACTCTTTCGGCGTAGTCGGGGTAATCGTCATCCTGCAAAAATTCATTGGCGCCGAGATCGATGACCCTGTGGCCTTCGCTCTGGAGCAGGGGCACCAGCATCTGTTTGAGCGAAAATCCGCCGTGATCAGCGGCAATAACCAGGTTAACCATCGCCCTGCCTCGATAAATACTCAGCGGTTTGTATAACATGTTCTGCGGTAAAACCGAGTTTTTCCATAACGATGTTTCCGGGAGCCGAAGCGCCGTAATGATCCAGGCCGATGATGACGCCCCGTGGACCGGCATAACGTTCCCAACCCAAAGACCTGCCAGCCTCAATGGTTATCCGGCGCCAGGTTTGCGGCGGTAAAACCTCGTTGCGATAAGCCTCTGGCTGGGAATCGAAAACCTCCCAGGACGGCAGCGATACCACCCGGGCGGATATTCCCATGTCTTTGAGTTTCTTGCCTGCTTCCAGAGCCAAATGGACTTCGGAGCCTGTGCCGATAATTATCACCCTCGGATCGGCATCTGATTGCCAAAGGATGTAACCGCCTTTACGGATGAGTCCAACATCGCTCATTCCGGAGCGATCGATGGTGGGTACTTTCTGCCTTGTGAGAACGAGTGCCGTCGGGCCATCACGGCGCTCTATGGCCATCTCCCAGGAAACAGCTGTTTCAGCCGCATCGGCCGGCCGCAGGGTCACCAGACCAGGCACTGAACGCAGCCCCAGTATTTGTTCGACCGGTTGATGGGTTGGCCCGTCTTCTCCCAGACCGATGGAATCGTGGGTGTAAACAAAGATCACCCGCAAACCCTGGAGAGCCGCCAGGCGCACCGGAGGGCGCATATAATCGTAAAAAGCCAGGAAAGTCGCGCAGTATGGGATCACGCCGCCGTGTAACGCCAGGCCGTTGCAGATGGCGCCCATGGCATGCTCGCGGACCCCGAACTGGAGGTTCCGCCCGGCACCGTTGCCGGCTCCGAAAATGGTATCGAATTCAAGGACTGTTTTGGTTGACGGCGCCAGGTCGCCGGAGCCTCCGATCAGGTTGTCAACCTTCTTACCAAGCAAGTTCATTGCCTTACCGGAGGCCTCACGGGTCGCCAGGGGCTTGTCGGCGGGTTTGAACATTGCCTCGACACCCTCATTCCATCCTTCAGGCAATTTGCCGTCGATGAAAGACTTGAACTTTACCGCCTCCTCAGGGTAGACGGCGGTGTAGGCATCGAAGATACTTTGCCATTGTGCCTGCCCCGATTTTCCAGCTTCGACAGCAGACATGTTTCGCCTGACCTCTTCAGGAATGAAAAACGGCTCGGTGTAAGGCCAGCCAAGGTTTTTCTTGGCGGCGGCCAATTCGGCTTCGCCTAGCGCTTCGCCGTGCGCGGCACCCGTATTGGCTTTAGTCGGTGCCCCGTAACCGATGACAGTCCGGCAGATAATGAGTTTCGGTTTTTCTGTCTCTTCATGGGCTTCAGCCAATGCGGCTTCGACCTCGTTGATTTCCATACCGTTGATTGGTCCGATAACGTGCCAGCCGTAAGCTCGGAAGCGAGTGCCGACATCTTCGCTGAAATAATTGGAGGTATTACCCTCTATGGTGATGTTGTTATCGTCGTAAAGATAGATGATTTTTCCGAGTCTAAGAGTCCCGGCCAACGACGCCGCCTCGGCGGAAACACCTTCCATAAGATCGCCATCGGAACAAATAGCGTAAGTGTAATGATCGACAATGGTGTGATCCGGCTTATTGAACCTGGCGGCCAGCCAACGTTCTGCGATGGCCATGCCTATGCCGTTGCCAAAACCCTGGCCCAAGGGTCCTGTGGTGGCTTCGACACCCGGTGTCAAACCATGTTCCGGATGTCCGGGAGTTTTTGATCCCCACTGGCGGAATTGTTTGATTTCATCCAGTGAAAGGTCATAACCGGTGAGGTGGAGTAGTGAATATAACAACGCCGATGCGTGCCCGGCCGAAAGAACGAAACGGTCCCGGTTTGTCCAGGCGGGGTCCGCAGGGTTGTGTTTCAGAAATTTCTGCCACAGTACATAAGCCATGACCGCGGCGCCCATTGGCGCGCCTGGATGACCTGAAACTGCCTTTTGTACCATGTCGGCGGAAAGGAAACGGATGGTGTTTATCGACAGATCGTCCAGCGCGCTGTTATTCATGATTTTCCTTTACGGCTGATCTAGATTATTGTTGCCAAAACTGATTATAACGCCAAAGGTCAGGATACAGTAACGGTTGGGGCGGGACTATTCCGGGTTGGGGGTTCCATCGGGGTTGTGCTGTTCCATAAGGCGGGTGTACTGGGGCAGCAGCGTTTCTTTATACAGCTCTTCCAGTTTACCGAGCAGGTTTTCCGGATCGGTATCGTATGTGACGATGGCTCCGGTATTTTTGTCGATCATCCGGATAATGTCCGAAAGATGATCGGTGATGCCGCCGGTGCCTTTCAGAATACCGATGATCTTACCTTCATCGAAGGCGATGGAAAATTCGCCTAACGTCCCCGAACGGCCGCCGGCGAAGATCACGACATCGCATGACCGAATGTTTTCTATTTCGCGGCCCATCAGACCGCTGCCGGTAAAAACAATGGCCCGGTAGCCCCTGGTGGGAGACAGGTATTTGGTGACGTGTTCTTCCAGGTTGAGCGCCGGCGAGACGCCGACCACGATTCCGTCAGATTCAAATGCTCCGAGCACCGTTTCATGAGGCATCCCCGGAGCGGCGCCGGTTATCAGCACGTACCCCCGCCGGGCTACACAACGCCCCAACTCCCTCAGCTTGGCTTTGATTTCCTCGGCGATGAACCCTCCAGCGGAACCCATGATACCGACGGTCATGACCGGGAAGGGGTATTTCTGAGCAGCCAGGGTGACGGCGCAGCCTTTCGTTTCCATAAAACCTCAATAAGCTGATGAGAGTATTTTACAGAAATCCGGATTAACAAGCCAACGATCATCCAGACAGCCTGAACACTGTCTAATACGTTACTTTCCGTACCTAATTTCATTGACACCCTGTTGTCATAAAGGTAGAATTGAACACATTCGCCGATGTCTCAGCAGTGGGGAGGCTCCTCATCTCAATGATCGAAATGACTATAGAAAGCATCCGTGTAAGTTTAGTGAATTATCAGCGGGTGGTAATGCTTAAGGAGAAGAACACCCTGCGTTACTTGCCGATATGGATCGGTTCCGCCGAGGCGCAGGCGATCGCAATCAGGCTCCAGGAAGGCATCCAGGTCCAAAGGCCGATGACCCATGATCTTCTGGCAACCACGATTGAAGTTCTGGGAGCCCAGGTAGAACATGTCATTGTCAACGATTTAAAAAATGATACATTCTATGCCAAAATCCTGTTAAATGTGGGCGGCAACCAAATAGAAATCGATTCTCGCCCATCGGATGCGCTGGCGTTGGCGGTGCGTGTAGAGGTCCCGATATACGCCGACGAATCGGTGTTAGACAAAGCGGGCATCGTCCTCGAACGCGAAGGGGAAAGCCCCGAAATCATCGAAAGCGTGGATGGGGCCGGCGAAATTTCCGAGAAACGCAAGAAGACCAGCGAGGACGAAATCAAGAAGATGAGTGCCTTTCGGGATTTTATCGACAATTTAGACCTCGAAGATTTTGACAAACGTAAGTCATGAGCCAAAGCTACGCCAAACGAGCTAACTGAGAGGGGTGAAAATCCCCTCTCAGTTTTTAAACGACACAGGGTTTACACCGATATTAAAGCTGATTCTTTGAACAAACAGTGCGCCTGAGCTATAATTCAATGTTAACATTTTCAATTCAAGGAGCCCATCATTGCTAAAAGACCACCTGTGCGGAGAATTGACGGCAAATAATGTCGGAGAGAAGGTCACGCTGGCAGGGTGGGTACATCGCCGTCGCGATCATGGCAATTTGATCTTTATCGATGTGCGCGACCGGTCAGGCATCGTACAAGTTGTTTTTAATCCTGAAAACGCCAGGGAAGCCCATCATGCCGCCGAGGCTCTACGCTCGGAATTCGTTATCCGGTTAACCGGCAAGGCGATGCCTCGCCCTGAAGGCACTGAAAACAAAAAAATGCCGACCGGTGCGGTGGAGATTCTGGCCGAGACTCTGGAGATCTTGAACGAGTCAAAGACCCCGCCTTTTTACGTCAATGAAGAAGTAGAAGTCGATGAGAGCCTGCGCCTGAAATTCCGTTATCTTGATATCCGGCGCGAGCGCATGAGAGATAATATCATTCTGCGGCATAAGGTAGTCACCTTTATGCGGCAATACCTGAATGACCGCGGATTCCTTGAAATCGAGACGCCAATTTTGTTGAAAAGCACCCCCGAAGGGGCACGGGACTACCTGGTTCCTTCGAGGCTTTATCCCGGGAAGTTCTACGCCCTGGCTCAGTCGCCGCAACAGCTGAAACAGCTTCTTATGGTCGCCGGCGTCGAAAAATATTACCAGATAGCCCGCTGTTTCCGGGATGAAGACCTCCGGGCGGACCGGCAGATGGAATTCACCCAGCTTGATCTCGAAATGAGTTTCGTCGACGAAGACGATATGATGCAACTTCTGGAGGGTTTATTCTCCAGTCTCGTCGAAACGGTCACTCCGGGAAAGACCTTCCGCAAACCGTTCCCTCGCCTGTCGTTCCACGATATCATGGATCGTTATGGCTGCGATAAGCCGGATCTCCGTTTCGGAATGGAATTGGCCGATATTTCGGATATCGTGGCCGGCTGCGGTTTCGGCGTGTTCTCAAACACCGTCGCCAGGGGTGGGGTAGTCAAGGCGATTTCCGCGCCTGGTTGCGGCGCTTACAACAAGAGTCAAATTGAAGAGTTGATCGAGCTTTCCAAAAAGTTGGGCGCCGCAGGGCTTGTGCCGATCGCTTTGGGCGGGGAAGGCGTTGAACTTGGGCAGCTGTCGATGGACAAAGTCAAATCGGTAGCCGCCAAATATCTTACCCTCGATCAGGTTAAAGCGATCGCCTCGCGGACCGGAGCCGGGGCAGGCGACCTCATCCTGGTTGTCGCCGGGGAGCGCGAGCGAACCAACGCCGTACTCGGTCAGTTACGCAATGAACTGGGAGCCAGGCTCAATCTGGCCGACCCTAACGAGTTAGCCTTCGCCTTCGTCGTCGATTTTCCGCTCTTTACCTGGAACGAAGAGGATAATCGCTGGCAGGCCACGCACCACCCCTTTACCGCCCCCAGGCCGGAAGATATGCCGCTCCTCATAGAACAACCCGGGAAGGTACACGGACGCCATTATGATCTGGTATTGAACGGTTACGAGATTGCCGGAGGCAGTATTCGCATTCATCAACCTGAACTTCAGCGCCAGGTGTTCCGGATCCTCGGCCACAGTGAGGAACGGATCCAAACTTTGTTCGGTCAGCTACTCGACGCTTTTGAATACGGCGCGCCGCCTCACGGCGGAGTGGCCCCCGGCATTGACCGTGTGGTTGCTATTCTGGCCGGTGAACCTACCATCAGAGAAGTAATCGCATTCCCCAAAAATCAAGCCGGGCTGGACCTGCTTTTTGGTTCGCCCTCAGAGGTTACTCAAACCCAAATCGATGCCGTACACATTTCGGTGAAGTTGCCGGAATAGTCTATAATAATTTTAGATAGGGGATTTGATGAAAGTTACCGAGAAAAAGATCGAAGGCTGCGAAGCCCTGCTCACTATAGAAATGGACAGCGCCGCCACGGAGGGGGCGCTTGATCACGCCTACCAGAGGCTGGTAAAAAAGGTGGATGTCCCGGGATTCCGAAAGGGCAAAGCTCCTCGGGCCATTCTGGAAAATTTCGTCGGTCGGGAACGGCTTATCGATGAATCCCTTGACGAAGTGCTTCCGCATGCCTGCGCCGAAGCAATCAAGGAAGAAAAACTGCAGAGCTTCGGCACTCCCGGCGTCGAAGTCCTCCAGAACGAGCCCCTGATATTTAAAGCAAGGGTACCGCTACCTCCCAAGGTGGAACTGGGTGACTATCTAGGCATCAGGTTAGAACCCGAAAAAGTTGAAGTTAAAGACGAAATCATCGATGGCATGATCAGGCAGCTTCAACATGAAAAAGCCACGTGGGAATTGGTCGAGCGGCCGGTAAAATCCGGCGACCTGGTTGTCATGGATTTAGAGAGCACCATCGATGGGGCGCCTTTTATTAATCAAAAGGGTCTCCAAATCGGTATCGACGAACAGTCAAAGTATCCCGCCCCCGGATTTTCCCAGGAAATCATCGGCCTTGCCTCCGGTCAATCAAAGGAGTTCAAACTAAGATATCCCGACGATTTCGGCAAACCGGAATTGGCCGGCAAGGAACCGGAATTCAAAATCAAAATCAATGAAGTCAAGGAGGAGAAACTCCCTCCCACCGACGACGATTTTGCGATGTCTTTAGATGTGGAAATGCCGACTTTCGATGCGCTGAAAACCCGGCTTACCGAAAACTATCGAAAGCGCGTTGAACAGCAGGCCGTCCAGGATTACGAAAATCGCCTGGTGGCCGAACTTATTAAAATAAGCAAAGTGGAATATCCAGCCAACCTGGTCGACATGGAATACGAAAGGCTGGTCAATAACCAGATGGACCGCTGGAGGTCCCAGGTTAACTCTGAGGCTGAACTGGAAGAACTGCTTGCCCGGGTGAACCCGGAGGAACTTGCCAAGCAGTTGCGGCCGATGGCTGAAGAGCGCATCAAAATATCCCTTGCCCTGGGCAAACTTGCTTCCGCTGAAGATATCAAGGTGACCGATGCCGATGTCGATGCCGAGGTTGCCAGGATGCTTGAGCCTGTTCCAGAAGAACAACGCGCCGCCCAACAGCAGCAACTGGCGTCTAAAGAGGCACGGGAGCAGATCGTCCAGGTTCTCTTGTCGCGCAAAACGATGGAACGGTTGAAACAGATAGCATCCGGACAGGCGCAATCTGCCGAATCCAACGAACAATCACCCGCTGCCGAGACCCAAATTGAAAACAAAGAGGAGGTTGCACAATGACAATGAACCCATCCAACATAATTCCCATGGTTATCGAGAGCAGCGCCCGCGGTGAGCGAGCTTTTGATATTTACTCGCTGCTGCTGAAAGAACGAATTGTTTTCCTCGGCACCGAGATTAACGATCAGGTTGCCAACATTATCATCGCTCAATTGTTGTTCCTTGACCGGGAGGATCCGGACAAGGATATCAGCCTTTACATCCATTCTCCTGGAGGGGTCATCTCAGCCGGTCTGGCCATTTATGATACGATGCAACTGATAAGACCCGCTGTCTCCACCATTTGTGTCGGCATGGCGGCGTCGATGGCGACCGTCCTTCTAACCGCCGGCGCCAAGGGCAAGCGCTTCGCGCTGCCGAACGCGACGATTCACATGCATCAGGCATTGGGCGGGGCGAGGGGGCAGGCCGCCGATATCGTCATCGCCGCCCGGGAAATCACCAGGATGCAGGATATCATTCGCGACATCCTCTCCAAGCGGACCGGACAGTCGCTTGAAAAGATCGCCCATGACACCGACCGGGACTTCTACCTTAATCCCGAGGGCGCCAAAGAATATGGTCTGATAGACGATATCCTGAAAAAGCCTGAGGAAAAAAAGCCCGCCAAAAGCTAATTGATCTGGTTTGATCTGTTTCACCCGAGGGCGGAGTAACTGCCCTCGGGTGTTTTATTTGCGCGAATTCGATAATTAGCTTTGAGTCGGAAAAAGCACCCGGTCAATCATCCCTTGAATAGACGCCTGATCGAAGGGTTTGACAAGTACCTTCAAACGATGGCGGTCAATGAAGGTTTGGATATCATCCCCCAGCGCGTCGCCGGTAATGACAACCACCCTGCCTTCGAATTCAGGCCGTTGCGAGATAATTTCACGATATAATGCCATGCCGCTGGTACCGGGCATCCTCAAGTCCATGAGAATGATGTCATATTTGTTTGACCTTAGGAGTTCGAGTGCCTGCTGGGAATTGCCGGCTATATCGGCATAATGGTTTTGATCGGACAGCGACTGCCTTAATAATCGTTGAATCGAAATTTCGTCATCGACAACCAATACCCTGGCATGCGAGCTGGCGTGTTGGGGGAGGGCATTTGTTGATTCGAACAGGGCGTTTTCAGATTCCGCGTTCAGAGGCAGTTCAATGGTAAATGTCGCGCCGTGCCCCAATTCGCTGGCAATATCGATGGTCCCGCCGTGTTCCAGGATGATGGATCTCGAAATTGAAAGGCCCAGTCCGGTTCCTTCCCCGGGGTCCTTGGTGGTGAAAAATGGCTGGAACAGCTTGGGCAGGAGTTCGGGATCGATTCCTGGCCCGTTATCACTTACCTTAACACGTAAATGATCCGTTGTTTTCTCTGCGGTGATTGTTATCACCCCGGGATGCCCGGTCTTCTTGATCGCATGTTCGGCATTGACGATTAAATTCAAGAGCACCTGCTGCAGTTGGCCGGGATCGGCTACAACCCAGGGAAGATCCGCCTGGTATTTTTTGACGACATCTATGCCGGCTGTTCGAAGGACGTAATTTCTCAGTTCGAGGGTATTATCGATAAGTTCGGTCACGCTCAGGCTCGTTTTGAAGGGTTTGGTCTGGCGGGCAAACGTCAACATCCGCTTAACGATCTCCGCTACTCGTTTACTGCCATCGGCAATGACTTTGACTTCCTCCCTCAATTCATCGGGAAGGTCTTCGGATAGCATCAATTCGGCGTAGCCCAGAACGCCGGTGAGCGGGTTGTTGATTTCATGGGCGATGCCCGCGGCCATCTCCCCAACCGCGGCCAACCGGCTCGACAATTCCGCCTTTTCCTTTAATCTCTTTTGTTCGGCCTCGGCATTCTTGACCGCGGTGACATCTCGGGCAATATGTACATACCTGCCGGACGATTTTCCGTCAGTGTTAAGCGTGGAGATGTTAATCTGATATACGCTCCCGCATCTTGCCATCTCACTCCCGGGGCTGCAACCTTTGCCCACCGAAAGACCGGGACAGTTGATCGGCGGCGCCTCGGTGTTGTGCATCAGTTCGTAACATTTTTTACCGATGGTCTGAGCCGGAGACAATCCCAATTTGTCAGCCATGGCGCGGTTGACCCTGATTATGTTGTGATTGGCATCTAAAATACAGATTAAGTCCGGGATAGAGTCGAAGGTGCTCTCCCACTCCTGCTTTGCATTGAGTATGGCCTGTTCATGGCGCCTGCGCTCGGATATATCTCGCTCGGCGATTAATATGCCGTGTAATGAAACGGCGGCAACCGATGCCAAGCCTTGAATCAGGTAAAAATCAGAGCCGCTGAATTCCTGGCGCGATGTCTTTCCCGAAATGAACAGTACGCCCACTTCTTTGTCGGCTGCGACCAGCGGTATCACGAAAGCTATTTCCGGATTCGGGTTTTCCCCGAGATTTGGGAATTCCTTTCCGACGTTCCGGCGCACAATAAGTCCAAGCAGTTCCTTTTGGCTGGAATCAGTTGAAAATATTCCCCTCGCCGCCCCGACCTCAAAGGAACCATTTTCGGTGGCAACGAAAAGGCAAGCCCCGGCCAGATTGAGCGCACTCACCGGTGCTTCGACGATCAGAGAAGACGCTACTTCTTTATCGTTCGTAGCGCTCAGTGATGTGCTCAGGTTTTGAATCGTTTTTCGATAATCGAAGCGGTCTTCATAAAATGCCTTATCTATTATGTTCTCGGCGAGGTTCTTTGTCGGGCCGAGCAAGAACACTGCCAGCGTGGAGAGCCCTAAAGCCAAAAGGAAGCGTTCAAATGCCCCCGAGGCTACCCCTCTGGAAAACACTAATGCGAAAGCCCCCCAAAGCACCACGGTCAGCGCAATGGTTACGGCAGCGTAGACGAAACTGCGGCGTATTACGATATCGATATCCAATAATTGCTTGGCAACCACAGCGTAACCCAGTGATAAGGGGATGAACGAAAGGAAAGCCAACCCAATGTCTGAAGGCAGGACTATCGCTCCCGTCACGGCTGCCGGAATCGCGTTCAAGGCTATGAAAGGCACCAAGCCAAAAATGCTGCCGATTAGCACGATTTTCATTTGTTGGCGGGTCCGAGGCAGGCGAGCGCGGACATAGTTATATATTGCGACGCCAACAACTCCAAGAAAACCCAAACCATAACTAAAGAGCCTAAACATTCGGAATTCGGGTAGGGGCTGACCATTAGAGTACCCAATTAACGGGTAAGCAATGATCGCAATCAATGGAATCACATATATAAGTAGCAAACGTGGGTCATTACGAATCGGAGTCCTTTCTTCCGGTAAAACAACGAAAAAGTGAAGTAACAACCATGGGCCAACGAGTGGTGCGATTACACTGAAGTGCAATGCAGATGGGATTAAACGTTCCGCGGCTAGAGTTGAACCGAGCGCCAGAGACAGGACGACACCGCACAGAAGAAGTATAAGCGTCGCGTTGTTACGTGAACTCTTTGCGAAAATATATATCCCGGTTACAAAAAATGCTGCGCTCAACGCGAACCAGGTGGCGGTTTCGAAATAAGATATCCCAGGCTGAGGATCTGTATTTACATTTGAGGAAATTATCTGACCACTCGGGTTTATCACTTGAAGTTGCTCAACAAGCCTGAGTGTATTTATTGCTTGGTATTTTTCCGATAATGCTTGGATCGGTTGACCATTGATTTGTAAGGGCACATCTCCGGGCTTAATCCCAGCCGAAAACGCTGCACCATGGGTATCGACACTCTCCACAACCCATTTATTTTGGGAGTGCGATATAACTACACCCATATACGGTTTAGTGATGGAGAGCGTAAAAAAAGTAAGGGACAACGCTAGAATGATAAAAGATATCAGAACTATAGTGGTATGAAAAGAACGATTGGACTTTACTTTTTTATTCATATTTATTGAAGCCGTAATTGTCATTCGAGCCCTCAATTTATGAAACAACTCAGAGGTGAAGTTGAAATTCCGAGGTTTTGGAGTTTAGGAATTATTTCTTTGGCATTTTCTTGATATAAGCTCATTTGGATGGAAGTATACTGCATCGCCCCAGAATTGAATAAAATGGCCTTGATCATTTCGCAATCACTATTGTTCGACGATTCCGTGATGTACGCATTTTTCAACGTTGCGATAGATTCTTTATCAGAATGGCGCAGGGCAAATAACAATGGAAGTGTAATTTTACGTTTGATAATATCATTGTTATTAGTTATTCCCTTTATGTCGTTGCTGATCTGTGCTGCTATCCCCAGGTTCCGCCCAAAGAGACATAACAAATCGATTATCCTTTCGTCTGCAGTGGACAAAGCGGCACCCGCGTAGCAACAGCATTCAATTTGAGATGCCGACTTGAGGTCTATCATATCGAAGTATGTTTTTTCGGTGCTATCCATGGATGTGTTTGATAAATCAAAATGCTGGCCGATGCAGGACTTTGTAAAATAGGAGTTGATTTGCTTTATTACTTTTGATACATCCAAAGGATCATTCCCTTTTGTTTTCAAGGAGGTCAATGCCGTCTCGCCTAAAATCAACATGGTTGTCGCTAGGTTGATTGCAAGGGGGATCCCATAAGTAAACGGTATTGAGTCTATTGCATCAGAGTCTTCAATGTCGTCAAACACATCCCCGGCAGCCATTAGTAGTTGAATCGCCATAGCTGCTGGCGCGACATGTTCATATTTCCCAGAAATTGATTCAGCCACCGTTAATGGCAGTATCGGCCAAGGTTTTTGTGATGTTGTGATAATAAGATCGTTTAACCGTGTAGAAAGTGCCTTCTTGATTGGTATAAACATATCTGGCATATTAACCAAAGGAGCTAGAATCTCTTCTAGCTCCTTTCTGAGCAAACCTGTTTTCTTATCGTGATTTGATGACAATGATTCCATTGCCTTTAATTATCTTCTAGTTTAAAACCACCCGGCCATCGGACCCACACTGGACTGCAGGGAAACACCATCTGCTGTAACCAAGCCGGTCTTTGCCTGAAGAGAAAGAACCGCGCGTTTCTCGGTCTCCGTCAAATTCATCGCAGAAATGAACTTCTCGGGATCAGCCTGAAATTCCTTCTTGGTTTCCTCGCTGCTGAAGATCTTTTTTACCAGTTCGGCCAGCTCCATCAATGATCCTCCTTCGCAAATTTGTTAAGGATTATAAACTCATCATAACGTTTAGTCAAAGGGTGTTTTAATAGGAGTAAGGATCATTAATGCCAACTATGCCTAAGGAGACAAGACGTAGAAACCGCATGACTTCTGGAGGATGAGTAGCCGAATATTGTGGGAGGGGAGGGTTTGGTCGGGGTGGACGGATTTGAACCGTCGGCCACCTGAACCCCATTCAGGGTCGATAAAAGGCGGAGGCCGCTTGCCTCCTTTGTTACATTCTAGCTAAAACAGAGGAGATTTTCAAAACCTGCCGACCTGCCTCAAAGAAGGCGATATTCGGCCTTTGGTAGAGGATGAGGCTCCAAATCGATTCACTGCGCCCTAGATTCGGCTCCCAAAGCGTCGCGACCAAGGATTGAAAATCTCGGTGAAGTAATAACCTTCAGGGGTCGCGCCGTGAGGTCATGGTGACACTTGCTACCATCGCCAATAATCCAACCTATCCACCAACTCCCTTACCATTATGAACAGACTGTTTTATCTCCAGAATGGTATGGCCTGTCTTGTGTTGGAGGAAATACACTCTCAATACGGCTCTTAAATCTTTGCTTGGTAGTGTGTACGGATTCAAACTGGATAATTTCCCCGGTAGGGACAAGGTCCTATGTATTGCACCTGCTAAAGCGGCTTCGTCATCAAATCCCTCGCTCACATATTGCGATTCACCGTTTACTAGGTCTTTACCGATGTCGGCCACAACGAAAATCTGACAACCTTTCAATAGATTGGGTTTATTGCCATCATTCAGATTGCCGTGGGCTTCGTCCCATCTCCTTAATATTTTGGAGAGAAGGGCGAACACATCTGAGCTTAACCTATCGTAGGGTAAGACAACGAACAGCGAATCGTTCTTAACGAGCTTTGTAATCTGTTCGTCTGTCAGTTTCTCCCCAATAGTGAAGAGGGTTAAATCGATATCAGGCAAATCCGGATGGTATCTAAGCTGGATGGCGCCTCCATCCTCGGTGCGAACGAATCGTTTTTTACCGCGCCCTCCCAACCAGGTCGAATAATAGGCGGCGACCTCGGCTAAGTCCGTCTTGCTGAGTTTCATTGTTTGTCCACCTGCTCAACGTCTTGACTTTGACGTGACTCAAGGAATTATACACCTAATTATTCTCCTCAGGAATATATGCTGAAGGAATATTTTTTATGATTAAGCTGTGGAAGCAAAGAACGTCGTTGGTAGTCGGGTCGTAGAGGCTAGGCGAAACGCGAAGCCTAGAGTTACCCAAACCGACCTAATAGCTAGGCTGCAAACTCTGGGTGTGAACCTTGAACAGAGCGCATTGAGCAAAATAGAACACGGGCAACGTCCGGTGAACGATAAAGAGATTATTGCGCTCGCACAAGCTCTTAGAGTGTCAGTCGTATGGTTGCTTCAAACAGAGCGGTAGGGGCAACGGTTTCCTAATTCTCGACAACAATATAACACCCGGTGGATTAGCTTCAAAATGGGGTATGCGTGTTATTTTTGGTTTGGGGATTTTGAACCTGGCCGAAAAAACACTCAAGTGGCAACAACGCCAAATTAACGGCAGTTGAAGTTCTGCCATAATACGAACGTCGGTGGTTTTAATTCAGCGATTCCGTTTAATTAAGATTTGAACTTTCCCATTCCCTAAAGTGGTTGTGTTAGATGCTGTGAGAATCGACTTAACTACGGCAAGTATTTTTTTCGCATTGTCTTCAGTCAGATATTCTTCTTTTATATTCAACTCTAAGTCACTTTCACTCCCTTGAGTGATTTCAACTTCCGTACCTCTCGGCACAACCCCAATATCGGCAACATATTTCCCAGTGGCAATAAGGTAGATAGCGGATAATATCCGCCGCCATGCGACCTCAGCAAAAGGATACCAAACGGGTTGGCTTACTTGGGCGACGAGCGAAGCTACTCCCAAGATGAATTCAACCGAATGTTCCGTATGGATAGATTTTACGATGAAATGAGGTCCACTATAATCTGGACCAGCCTTCAAATCCATCAAACCTCTGAGCGCCGCTTGCAACCGGACCAGAATGTTGCCTAGCTCTCCGGCCGTGACATACTCAAATTCCATATGTGTGTAGAGCCAAGGTCCATCTTGCATATTCCATCGGCTTTCCATTTGCGCATCGTCTCCTTTTATTTCAAGCTCTGCCCCCAATTCTCCAACTATTGAAAACACTTTTGCCTTGGGAGCATTTTCTTTGACAGATTCAATCCCAGCTAACGCACTAGCTTTGGTTTTGTATCCTTCTGATATCGCAATAACTTGACCGTTAGTCGCGACCAATCTGAACCGAAATTCCCCAGATTTGTCTTTGTAGACTTGGAATTTGCCAGCCATTTGGTCACCTTCCTAATGGGGGTCGAAACAGCTTGACTCTGAAACGACTAATTCGAGTGCCTGGGACCTGTGTTTAGTTATTACGGACTTAAACGATTCATTCCCCCGAAGCCCTTACCTTTGTTGCGGGAGTGTTTGTAAGTATTAGTTAATGTGTGTTCATCAATCTTTTGAGCTAATTTCAATGGGTCCGGAGAATCCCCGACTTCATTAGGTGTGGGCATTCTCGGACCCTTACTTCTATTTTCGTGTGGAGAGACCTCCCGTTGATTCCATGGCTTCTTGGGTCCCCCTTCAGACTGTGGCCAGATTTCATCAGTGTCAGTTTTTTTCATGGCTCCTCCTTTAACCCTATAACGCCATTACACCTCAATCTTGTGGAGTTCATTTTCTGTTATATCCATTCGGTACTCTGGTAAAAAGGACACTTTTCCAGTAGTTTTCGCGACCAATAATCACATCATCGTTAGTTAGCATTGAATTATGTTCAAGAAGTGTAAAAATAAAGTTGGACCTGGCATAATCGATTCCTTGTTCGTCGATGACCGCTTTAAGTTCAGCATTTCCCCCATGACCATTTTCGGCATAACTTTTCCATCGTGCCCAAATTCCGACCTTCCCATAGGCGGAACCGATATATTTTTTCCCATTACTCTTATCGGTAATGAGGTAGACTCCCTTTTGGTACTTCAATGCTTGTTTCCAACTAGCCTTACCGTTTTCAATCATATTCTCAATGAATGTGAAGGGCCGATTGAGACTCTCGTATCCACAAAACTCTTCCCCTGAATAACTTTCCTTGAGAATTTCCGAAACGATAAACTGGTCATAGTAGTTCTCAAGATTAATCGCCTTGGCCATACCCGGCCGATGGAAGTTGATTTTCAGTCTCCCGACCAACCCTCCACAATATTCAAGAAGTCTAACTTCGTATCCCTTCTTGTTTTTCGATAGTACTTCGTAAATTCCACCAAATAGCCAAGAATTTTGTTCGTGGTAGAACTTAGCCAAGGAATAAATATACTTTCTATTAAAGCAATCATTAATTTTTCTATAAGAGTTCCAGCCTTTCCACTCCTCTTTGCTCCTGACAAACACATCAAGGGGTTCGTCATTCCCATCCCAGCTCGCAAGATGGACTTTGTACTCGTCTGGATTCTCAATAGGTATTAGCTCACTTAGTTTAATGTCCATACAATACAATCCCCCTATTTCTACGAACGTGTCATTGAATTTTAGTGTTTCTGTCCCGCATGAGTTGGTGGAGTGTTGAGCCGAGCTTGTACCCATTGTTCACTGCGTTATTAATGGATTGTTCTTCCCAATGAGTAAGTTCAAAATGGACGGTGACGGTCTTGAAATCATCCAGGTCACTCTCGTATTCCATTATGCTTTGTTTAATGAAAGCATCTGGAATCTTACAGCCGCAATGACAGTGGTTCATAATGTAGAATCGTTTATATCCTGAAGGTGTGGAGGAAAAATCGTTGGCAAGATGAGTGCCATGCTGCTTGTTTAATTCTTGCCAGAAGCCAGCAGGTATATAGGCTATCGAGATGTTATTATGAATTGGACCTAGTCCAAACTCGGCATAACCTATCTCCTGCAAACCAACCCAACATGGGAACCATGTCGAGAACAAAGCAACCTGTGTTTCCTGCTTACAACGAATGCACGTATATTTCCCAATCGAAGCCGTCCCCCATGGCTTACATACATGGTTAGCGGGAGCGAACGAAGCTAGTAAAATCAAAGATTCCCCGAAATATTTCTTGAGGTCTGCCTCGTTGTAGTCATCTTCGTCCCAATTCGGTTGACATATACTCGGCACCTCTTCAATAGAACCCCCTATGAACCAAATAAGAGCTGCTGTCTTGTCCCTCTTATACCTCTTTAACTTATCTCCTAGAGGATTCCGATATACGACCTCACATTCAATTATCTCATCGTTTTCAAGCCTTATTCTGGCGTCAGGCCGGTGTTCGACGTCGCCTTTCTCTACCTCAACTCGGGCGACGGTTTTAGTTACCTCTTGGGTATAATGACAAGACTGACAAGTCGCTTGTAATGTAATTTTCGCTTCCTTTTCAAAGTGATAAGCGAGCAGGTGTTTGGCAAGTGCGTGGTACCCGCTCTCCCCAGAGCAGACACCTTGGGACCCTGATTTATGTGCGAAATGATGTTTATTGATATCGCCTAGTCGGGGAACAAACCGCGCATCACACTCGGGGCAGAAGACTGGATTCTTTGCGTTGGTTTCAGTGATTTCGCCAATGTGAATCCATGTGCCATCGGCGTCTTTTGCCATCGGGTAATGGATAGATTTGACCATAGTCACCTTGCCTTACTCCCGAAGGTTTACCGGTTGTCGCTCTGCCACCATTCTTTGAGTGCTACCAAACAGACTCCAATTACGGAGCCTGCAAGCACAATTAGCCATTCCCAATGAAACTTGTTCCAAATAACTACGGCTATTGCCGATGCATAACCAAACAAAAACAACATTGGATAAAAAAGCCAGGCGAATGGATAGGGGTTTCTTTTAATTAGGCACGCACCGCATAACCACTTACCGACAAAACGATGTTTATGGTCAGTTGCTAAAAGGGTAAACAATGAATGCCATGGCAGTCCCTTTCCGCGTAAGGTGATTCTATTTTCGAGAGCATTCATATAGTCGCGCCAAAACTTGGCTTGTTCGGAACCATTCTTCCCTGAATAATAGTTAATCATAATGAAGGCTAGACCGAAGCCACTGACGATAAAAATCAATAATGGATTCAAAGTATCACCCGAAATAAAATAAGCAAGGGTTCCAGATATTCCAACCAGGATTGTCTGAACCGCTATAAAAATGGTATTCCGTTCACTTAATGTCCTGAATTCATGGATTAGTAATTCCATGGAATGGGTGTAGGCTTGTTCCGCTTCGTCTGCGTCGAGGGAAGCGACGAGTTTATCCAGGTCGGAAGAATTATTCTCGGGCATTTTATACGTTCCTTCGGACTCACACTCCTTCTCAACCTCTCCAGCTAAAAACCAAACATTGGCTTTGCTCGAATACTCCCTGACAGCTTCAATCCCAGCCATGGCACTCGGTTCAGTTTCGTATCCCTCAGATACTGCGATGATGCGACCGTTACCAGCAATTAATCGGAATCGATACTCGCCAGATTTATCTTTGTAAACTTGGAATTTACCAGTCATCTGTATAGACACCCGCCTTTAACTGAGGCATACCTCCCCACAAAGTAGTAATCCCTCGCGTCGTGAACGAGGTGAGGATTTTATAGTAGACTGATTTGGCTATTGAAATAGCTCCTTTTCAATTAGTTTGAGATAACTATTTGCGTAAAACATATCTGGTTCGTGCTTTTGTGGTCGCGTTCTTATCTCAAATTCCGGCGCTTCAATGTTCGCCTTATCAAACAAAACAAGGCCAAGTCCAAATATCATGCACAAAGCATCTAACCTACTAATATCACCTCCGCTAGAATTCTTCGGTATGACGATATAACTTTTATGGCTGAAGACTCTATACGCACAAGCCTGCCCAAAAGCTGTGATTAAATCATTGGTATCGACTTTTATTTCCGCGGTAACTATCTCGGTTGGCAGTTTGATAATATCGCTTCTCGATGGTTCCCTGATACCAATCACATCTGGAGTGCCCCACTTGTCTTTGAATTTCTTACCGCCCAACGAGATTGCCCTGCTGCACTCATCCATCCCTATGAGCCAGTCTGCGAAGGGTCCATAAAACTTACTTTCATCCTGTGTTGGTCTAACGCACCGCTGTTGGGTTTCAGGTGTTCTTGGTAAGATTTCTTCCCTAAACGCTACTAACTTGTATACCCCCCGTTCCGGTTTATATATTTTATCTGGCAACTGAACTTCCAAGTCCCACACAGTGCCGTGGATGGTATTAATGGGATATTCAGGCAGTTTTTTATGGAGTTCATTTACCAACGACGAATATCTAATTCCATCTGGATTAGTTTTAATAATCTCTAGTGATGCAGCTTGGATGGTTTCTTTTCTAGTTACCATTTATCGCTCCTTGTGCTTGGAATGTCTATAAAGCCTGTTAAACGAAGTCTTGGGCGTTTCTACAAATAATTGCGTCGATAACGTGCCGTTCTTTGTCCGTAGGGAATAGGAACCAGCGTCTATCATTTTCTTCTTTGACCCCGGAAATGTAATCGCATAAGTTTGATATGAAGAATGAATAGGATAAGGACTCCAAGTGGTAACGCCTATATCCTGGCGACGAATTTTCAGCTCCCCACCGACTCTCCCAATATTTAATAAAGGTATCTCTTCCAAAACAAAAATGGTTAATGATTCCATTATTGATTTCCAAGTGGGTTTTTAACCTGGATTTGAAACCTTCCTCGTTATTTTCTTCAAATACAAAAATTCCATTAAAAGAACCTGGTTTAAGCAAGCGTCCATTTTCAGACGATTTATCAATTATATTTTGGACATTGGAGGAGTTGATGCTAGTTTTGACCTCAATGATGCCACGCACATTACTTGGCGTCGTTACAATAAAATCTCCTTCACGGAAAAGGACTGAGGAATGGTTATCGTACACTATAATATCTATCTGATTTGAGATATCAAGAGCACCTTGGTTCCCTTCACGCACAACAAAACCTGTGCCCAAGTCCACCGTCCCGGGCAGAAACCGTTTAATTACACTTCTCAGAATCGCTTCCTTATACCTTCCCTCTTCGCCCCAATTAGCATCTCCAATGAGAAATCTAACTCGATTTTTAAGTACGTCTAACTCCTCGGTGATAGTTTGTTGAAACGCTTTTGCATCTATTTCCATCAATCGTATCCTCTGTGCTAATTAGCGAAGCGCTTATTTTGTCAACGGTTCAACAGCGAAGCTAATGCTACTAGCGTTTTTTCTTGAGTCTCTTCGTCCGAGGTGCGTTCCTGTACAAGTTCGAGTAATCTTGCGTCCCGCCCCTCGATAAACGACTGGAAGGAGGCTAGTGTTCTCGCGCATTCAAGGTCATCGTGTGGAACACGTACTAGACCACGCCTGCCTGTCTTAGTAAGTAGCACAATTAATTCTGCTTGTGACGCAGTCAGCGTAGGTATAAGGTTAACTTGGGACTTGGTCCCTTTCGTGAATTTGACTCCCTGGGGGACCAGCAGGTCAGAGTATTTTATGGCATCCCCCTCGGTAGGCAAGTCATACGAATCGAAGGGTTGGGAGTTATCCAGGAAATCCACTTCATAACGGCGGAGAAGTTCCGGGTCATTTTTCGAGATATCTTCATAGATTTGAGATGCAATATCGGCTGGTCGGATACGCTCTCGCCTTCGGGCGGTATTCTTGTTGATAATAGCTTTCTCTTCTTTTTGCCGAGTAGCTTCAAAGAAGTGTCTAAGATAAGTGTATAGCTCGTCAATAATCTTATCGCGTTGCTTTGGCGACTTAACCCCCACCATTTCAAGAACAGCGTCATCAAGGTCCCTTCGGTCAGGCATATCGAGTTCAGTTGCATCGGATAGACTATCAAGTTCCTTGACCTTCCCCGCCCCGGTAAAGGCCATAGTGCGCAACCGCTTTTCTGATACGAAGGTAAGTGATTTACGGTCTTTCATAGATGCAAACGCCTGGCTAATTCTTTGGAGTTGGCTCCTGCTAGCAACTCTGATATCGGGAACAAGCATCATTTTTGCAGAATAAACATCCAGTTGAATATTACCCTCGTTACCAAGAATTCGGGCAAAAAGTATGCGACTTAGAATTGATATCGTGCTATTCAATACAGCACATAAAGGGATAACCTGTTCTGCAGGTACGTTGTACAAACCTAGAAGTGAACTACCAATATGAACCTGGGAGGGATTCAATATTGATAACAGTCGGTACTGTTGGATTTTTGGCAAGATAATATCCGCCCGCTTTGTTCTTGTTAAGTCATACCAAGTGCTTTCGGAAGTCGTTCTACCTGCGCAAGTTGGTTCTTTATGAATATTCTTTGATTCCCCCCAAAGAACGTACTTCAGAGCGGCTGTTCCTTTTAAGTCGGACTTATGTTTTGCTAATAATACAACCAGTCTGGAACAATCAGTGGGGGCGATAGTAAATCGTTCAACTCCCATAATATTATGGAGTTCAGGTTCAGTATACTGTGCTTCTATGGGATGGATTTCACCCCGATGGTCACCACATTTAACTAGACGTATATGTCCAGACTCCACCCGTTCACGCGGGACTCCGTAATTTCGGATGAATTCTGGTGGATTGTCATATTTTTTAAGACAATCAATGCTACAATCGACCGGGAAAAAGAAGCTATCTTTGCCGCTCGTTATCCCTCTATGTACAGTACTCATGTTACCGAGGGGAGTAAACAGTTTGCCATAAGAATCAATGAGATTGAACCATAAATCCGGTGCCCGAACATGAATCCCCCATTTGCCGCCGTAATACTTGTTGTTGGAAAATCCGGCTTGGTTTTTTTGTTCTTCGTCTTCATCTTCACCATCGGATGAATCGAGATTACTCATTAATGCCCCAAGTTCGACGCCTTGTTTCCAAAGGTCATGTTGCTTTACCAGCCTCGCGCGGTATCTTTCGTTTACGCCGTTTTCTGTGAGAGACATGATTTCGTCGCGAAACCGGTCGACACTAGTGACAACTCCTGCAGATGTACCATCATGCGCCAATATCTCACCGATTGGTCGGCGCAGCTGAATAAAACGGACGAAGTTGTTTATCCGTTCGGTTTCATCAACTTCAGCTTGGAGACAGGTAATAGCCGTAGCTACTCTCGCACCCACAAACCAAGGCTCATCTAGGCTCTCGAAGATTGCCAAAATGCGAAAATTCTGTAGTATCCATTCCTGAAGACGGAACCCGTATTCCACGTCAAGCCATTGCGATGATGTTAATAAGCACAGGAAGCCATTTTGCTTGAGAAAAGAGGCTGAATGAGGCCAAAAATAACAGTGAAGGTCGGCTCGACCCGAAAGAGTAATACCAACCTCGTTCTTCACGACTTGTTGGTAGTACTCTTTCGTCCCCGGCCGTGGTCCGCTTTTGGATTCTTTTTTGGTTTTAGGAATGTCTTCCTGTCTGACATAGGGCGGATTACTTATGACGGCATCAAGGGGCGGTATTATAACGTCTCGACGTTTTCCGAGAGTTTTTGCTTCAACTCGTTTTGGAAGCGAAATAAAAGTCTTTTGCGCCGCGACATCGAAAAAGTCGCTTCGGGCAATCTGAGGATAGTTTTCCTCATCGATGAGGTCGCGTGTCGCAAGGTTGATGGTGGTTAAGTGTGTGGCAAAATGAGAAATATCGATACCAAAAAGGTCTGCTAGAAGTTGGACATGTTTTCGAGCAGGTGCTAACTCCTTCTTACGAGCGTAAGCCCGTACTAGGAATGTACCGCCACCACAAGCTGGGTCCATGACCGTTTCTGTACCATCTCTTATACAAAAGCTGTTTATTAGGTCAACCACCTCGGCGCGGGTATAATATTTCCCGTATTTATGCCGTTCTTCCGGCGATATCAGTCTCTCGAAGATACGACCTATAACCTCATAGTCAATCTTGGAGAAATCAAACTTGTGTATCTGGTTGATAAGTTCACGCCAATGGACTGTGGCGCTGTCAGAATAAAAAGGAATCCGATTCTCAATAGCCTTGTGGTCTTCACCAAAAACAGTCTCGTAATCCCCTGTAATGGTCTTGGCTTGCGCAAAATAAGTCTCCAGGTGAAGTCTTAGCTGTTCTCCCGTGTCAATGTGGTCAGGAACGACCAACCTCGTTAATCTGGAGCTGTATCGTTTCAAGAGGGCTTCGTGGAAGACTAGTTTATTGACCAAAGCGTAACAGGCATATTTGGAGGCGCGTTCAAGGTTGTCATTGATTCCTTCCTGGTCGTCCAGGATTGTCCATCCTTCTTCGCGCATCCATTCATCGAGGTCTTTTTTGAAAGTGTGATTGGGGTAACGAGACAGTAGCACCTCAAACGTCATCATTATTGGCGTAAACAGGGCAGACTCAAGTAAATCGATGAACCTTTCATCTGGTGGTTTGAATCCGATTGGAGCTGTGCCCCTGATAATATCCGTGAATTCAACAAGAAATCGGTCTATCCAGGTTTGGATTTCCATCCGTGTTGGTTCAATATCAAGTCTGCTCTCTTTGTAAACGGCGGTGACCAGCCATGAGCGATACTTTTCGCCATAAGATGTTGTCTTACCTGGCGTAGTTTCCCATAGAACAAATTCATTAACATTCCAGGTGAAAAAGAAACTGGCTCCGGCTTTAAGTGCTTTAGCCCGAGCGTCAGTGACAACAGTGTCATTGTAGGGAGTACTTCCATCTTTGGCGTACGGGAGCTTTACTTCGCCAGTGAGGATTGGAATTTTGTTTTTATCGAGGAATGTTAAGTCTCGCCGTTTGGAAGAACCTTCACCCCTCTGTTCAACTCTAACTCCGGAAAACAATGACGAGGGGTTTTTATGGATGCGTTCGTTAAACCATCCGGCGGCTTCCCCGGTAAATTCCCACTCATTCATTCAAAAGCTCCTGCGTAGCATTGCGATATAGCTGGACTTTCCTCGGTTAAAGAAGTTAGGCAATTCTACCACTAGACAGTGGCACCTTAAAGGGTTATCCTTTTTTGAAAACGATTTGGCACACCTGAGACACGTTTGACCAGACCTCAAGTACACATTTAGGAGCAGCTGAACGAAATATTAGCCGGGTAGGTTGAATCCAAAAAAGAACTTCGGATAAAGTAAAACGCGATGTCGACAGTCCATGAGTTAATTTACCTAAATCGAGACTTCCGGAAATCCCTTGAGATTGGATTGGAACGAGCCAGCCCATTTCCTCCTCATTGTTGGCCGTTGTTGTATTTGGCTGTGAAAATAGCTCGACACCAAGAAGCTCTCGAAGTCCTCGCTTTGAGGGACTTCGGTAGCGAAGGCGGAATAATCCTGAGAAGTATGTTTGAAGCGACTGCCAACCTACTCTGGATATCCAAAGACCCGGCACCGCGACTCACCAGATTCGTGGCCTTTCTCGCGTTTGACTCACAGAAGTATCGAGATGCCTCACAAAAATGGGACGCCATGTCCCATCTGAGTGCAGAGGACCGGCAGCGAATCGAGCAAGAGTTTGAACACCTTAAAAAAGAAGCAAAACAAATCGGAGACGAATTCGGCTTCAAGTCTTATGAACACTGGTCGGGTCTGAGCCTAAAAACCATGTGTAAGGAGATTGGATGGCTAGAACGCTACGATTTTTTATACAAAACCTACTCAGACGTCAGTCACTCGAATATTATCTCGTCCAATAAATATCTGAAATTCAGCGAATCAGGTGTCCGGCTTAACCGTGAACCGCAAGCTGATGAATGCGCGATGTGCCTGTGCGAGGCATTTTATTATCTTTGGGCAGCCTTCAGCTTCATCGATATATTCCTGAACCTTGGAATGGAATCCATGCTCGAACGTGCATACAGTAGAATACCAAAAACGTAGAAGGAAATATGCACATGGACAGTTGGGTTGGAGTCGATGTCAGTAAAGGCCGTTGGTTAGCAGTTCAACTTTTTGACGATGCATCTTGGGACGTCGACCTTTTCCCAACCTTCACAGAACTCTGGGAAAGTTACCAAGAAGCGAAATGGATTCTTGTTGATATCCCCATCGGTTTAATCGATGAAGGAGCGCAGCGGGCTTGTGATACGATGGCTCGCTCTCTCCTGGGAGACCGCCAATTCTCGGTATTTCAGGTCCCTTGTAGGGCAGCATTGATGGCCAACTCCTGGGAGGAGGCTTGTGAAATCAACAGTAGTAAAACCGGGCGGCGAATGTCCAAGCAGACGTATGCCATTATGCCAAGAATCCGAGAAGTTGATGAGTTCCTGCAAGCGAAGACTCAAGCGCGGGAGATAATCCTGGAAATCCATCCTGAGTTATGCTTTTGGGGTTTGAACAATTCCACGCCCATGAAACACAATAAGAAAACGGAATTTGGATTCAAAGAACGTTCGGAAATCTTGAAACGGCATTATCCTAAAGCCGACGACATTATTACCTGCGCTCTTGCCCAACCCGGTTGGAAAATCGCAAAGGATGATATTATCGATGCTCTTGTTGGAGCTATCACAGGTTTGACTAGCCAAGGGCGGTTAAGCACAATCCCAGAAGCACCAGCATCGGATTCCACGGGGCTTCCCATGCAGATGGTGGTATTCCAGCCATAGCCGATGAAGCCGCGCTAAATGGTGTCATTTCTTTTTTAGCCCCTTACGATTGAGTGCCAGAAGCTAGATTTTCTCGGGTCCTTTAGCCACCGCCTTTTCGCGGTTTGTTATCCTCCCCCGGCTCGCCGCCGTCTGCAGCCACCTTGCCAAGCCGATGCGCTTCCGGAATAGTCCTCTTCTGCTCCCAGTCACGGGAGATGGCAACACGCTTCCTATGGCACTTTATTGGTATCTTGCTCTTACGGTTTTTTCGATGTTCTCAGCAAAAGAACTTGCATATTCCGCGATGAACCCTTCGGGATGGTGCCAATCAACTTGGCCGATGGCATGACTCATGGCTTGCCCAAGTGCGGTGTCAACAGAAGATAAGATGAGGCTTTTCAACACCATTAGTTCGTTTTCGACCTTGGTAAACCGGACTTCCCATTTCTCATTCACCGCTTTGAATTTTGTAAGTTCGGCTTGATACTCGGCTACCTTAACTTCATGCTTGAGCACAGCCAGCTCGGCATCGTCGTTTAGCGGTCCGGAGTGCTGAGTACTCACCGCTGAGTGCTCACCACTAGAATCTTTGATTTTATGAGCCAGTCTTAGGTGCCCCGTTAATGCTTGAGGTGTTTTTACTTCCTTGCCGCAGATTCCACATTTGACCATCTGGTTACACTCCTTCAACATTATTTTAAGATACATTCTGTTTTTAACTTCCGAACCAGAGCTGAAAAACTACCAGGGTGGCGCAAACCTAGAGTCCGCGTTTGCGGTGGTCATCGGAAACACTTATGCGCACTAGTTATTTCAGTGAAATTCGAGCGTCACCCCCTTAAATGGGTTTATGTCGGTTGTTTGGAACACTTCCCAACCCCTCCGTATCCTCCCCTAATATGCGCCAAAATCTGGACGCTCTCTGTCAAACAACACAAATTCCCCAGGCGATTTTTTATAGCACATGAAACCGGTTGCGCCTTTCGCCCTAGCTTTACATAATCCTTTCAGATTGTTGAAGAAATGACGCCGAGGTGGTTGGGTGCCCCTCCCATTTTCAGCACCACCACCTCGGCGCAACTCGCGAACCAATCGGCGATGCATATGTTTGACGCCAAACTGGCTAGGAGTCCTGAAAGAGTTGGGAAGCCTAGCGGTATAGAAGGGCTGTGATTTGCAAAACTCTGGTGTCACTTGGCGGCGTATCTGAAAGCCAGTGTCATCGACTAATAAATGGGAGACAGAGGTGACGCCTACCTTCTGGAAAAGCCGGATTTGGGTTCTTCGGGAAACCCCCGTTTTTTGCTCGATTGTAGCGCGGCTGATGAGCTGGCAACGGTTTGTGGGAATGACCGATGCTAATAGGACGCCTTTTTGGCATTTGATTGTAAAGTCAGCTAATGGAACTTCGATGAACCGGGTGGAGGTAACTTTGGCTTCGAGTAATTTCGCAACGCGCAGTAAACCCAGAATCAACAGACGACGCTTGCCGTTTTTGAGTATCACAGACCAGAATCCGTGGTGTTGTGCTAATCGAGCATACGCCCCGGCTCTTGATAATCCGAGTATCAAGAGAGTACGGACCGCTGATTTATAATCGACGAATCCATCGCTGCTGATAGCACGAAAAACTGACCAGGTGGCGTATGTTTTGTGCTGGCCGCGTTTCAGCGCCGCTGCTGCCAAATCGGGAACAAGCCGGACCTTAACTTCTTTGAATTCAGGGGGTATAATAGATTTGGAAACAGATTGGTGACGCAATCTGTGTCCTTTCTGGGGGTTCGGTAGCCTGCTGCAAGTTGTCCACCGAACCCCCGGGTTTATTTACAGAGAGCCAGGGCAACTCACGGCGAGTCCGCGTTCTCCTTTCCGTCTTTCAGAGTGCCCATTGGCGTCTGTGCTGGTTTCTTGGGGCGTCCGCCATGCTTACCCCACTCAGAGGCCTGACCCGGATGCCTGGCTCGCATAACCTCTTGCCCTCTGCGTCCAATAACAGAGAAATGATGAACGCCCCTTGTTTCAAGCGTCCTCAGGCCTCCTAGCCGACCCGCTTCGGTAACGTCCATGAACTTTCTCGGTTTCATAAAAATACCCTCGGATTTCATCCCGAGGGTATTATAAAAGGCAGCCAGGGCTTGGTTGTAAGTCTAAGAACTACTCAGGAGTTCCTTTCAGGCTGCTGTTTTACCATTTGGTTTTTGTACCATTCCCAGATACGACCCTCAAGCAACACTAGTTTTTGATATATGCCTTCACCCTTTTTGAGATACCATCTAGCTAGTGGGTAAGAACCTGCTGTATTATCGGATGTGTAGATTTTGAATTGATAATCGGCCGCTATTTTTTTAATTTTCATGCCCGCGATTTTGGATTCAACCATTTCAAGCGCTTTTTCGGCATCAATGTGACGGTGGGTTCCTTCAAGCAACTCTTTTCCGGTCCAGCCAATAGATTTTCGGCAATCCGCGATTGTCTTGTACGCTCGCACGAACCTCTTGTAAGAGAGGTCAGTTACGTCCAAGTACAACCGGTTCTCGTTCATCGCAGTATGCACACTCGCATCAGGTGGTGGTTCGGGTATGCCTTTTTTGAAAACAAAGAAAAATGGCAATTCACCCGGTTCATCTCCCCAGTATATTTGTATTTGTAAAGCGTAACCGGATGATTCGGTCAGGCCCCATATCTGAGCTATCATGGGTCCAGCAATACCCGCTAGTTCTTCAAGCCAAGTATCTTGATAATCCCCGAAACAAACGCCAACCTTTTTGAATTTGAGCAGGTTATCGAGTTCAAGTTCCTCGTTCTCGATATAAGCCTTGGCTTTCTTTCCGAATTCCCCTTTTCCTGCTTCTTCCAATAGTTGATTCCACGCGAACACGTCGCTTAACTCAACAACAAGTTCCACAGCCTCTTTTACACCGGGCAAGAAATATTCAGGTTCAGGTTTTGGCTCTGGTTGCTCTTCCTGTGAAGTTCCCATTTTCAACCCCCCTCGACGGCGCTTTTACCGAAATGGCCGCTCGAGCTTGCCAAACACAAAATTCACTTGAGTTTCATCATATCTGCCGGGCTTGATTTTCGATGCGCCTCAATCGCATCTTGCATCCCCAAAGCCGAGGTATAGCGTCTTACCATATCTAAGTCAGAGTGACCGAGCAGATATTGAAGGTTAAAAACATTTTTGTCGGCACGGAGGAAATTCAGGGCAAACGAATGCCGGAAGCGGTGCACGTTCCCTGAACCTTTCACACCAGCCCTCTTTTTGAGGCTTTCAATCGCACTTTGAATACCCCTGAGAGCCATGGGCTGACTCTCTTCAGTAAGCCAAAGGTCCGTGCATTGGACGCCGGGGCGAAACATTAGATATTTCCACAAGGCTTTTCTAGCAGTAACTCCCAGATGGCAAAAGCGTTGTTTATCACCCTTGCCAGTCACCTTGAATTCACCGGTTTGCGAATTCACATCATCTAGGCGCATTCCAGCCATTTCAGAAAGCCTAATACCAGAGTCGAGAAATACCAACAATAGTGCCCTATTGCGACTTCCAAGGAATTTAGCTCCACAACCAAAATCCTGGTCACAGACTGCCAACATATGATTCATTTCCTCGGGTGAATAGGGGGTAATGACCTTCGGCTTGGGTTTGTTTACCTTGATTTTGGCCATCGGTGATTCTGAAAGAAACCCTTCAGCCACCACCCAGTTGAAAAAACAGGACAATACGACATAATAATGTCTGACAGTTGCTTGACTAGCGGGGAGTTTGGATGTCTGACTTTCAGTTCCTGTCAGACCCCAGCGGTCTTTAGCGGAACCGACATAGGCTAAGAACTGCTTAACTTGCCATTGGGTGATGAGCCTGATGTCGTCGCTGAACTGTTGTTGGTCGCAGTACCAGAGAAAACGGCGTAAATTATCATGGTAATACGAGACGGTCTTTGGACTTTTTCCTTCGGATTGTTTGGTGATGACAAAGTAGGCCGCTAGTGATTTGAGCGATTGCCCCAAAGGGACTCCCACTTTAAGCTCGGTATCCATATTCGATTGTGCGGACTCGCCATTTATCGAATCAGGTGCGCTGAACGATGTCCAGCCTACCTTTGCAGCCCTAATGATTCAGGTGCGGTGATAGAACCACTTCAATCGTAGTGGTCGGGGTGGACGGATTTGAACCGTCGGCCACCTGAACCCCATTCAGGTGCGCTACCAGGCTGCGCTACACCCCGCCGAAATGAGCCTAAAGATGTTAGCATAGACGATAGTCTATCGCAAGCGGTTGTCCCGAATGAGTGGATTAGATATAATATTTACATAACTATTAACGAGTGAGGCTCGATGAGCGTTAGACCGATAATAAAATACCCCGATCAGGTCCTCCGGCAAAAAGCGAAAACCGTTCCAGTCGTTGATAAGAGCATCAAGACCCTGATTGACGATATGATCGAAACGATGAAGGCCGGATCCGGTTGCGGTCTGGCGGCGCCCCAGGTGGGCGTGTCGCTCCGCTGCATCGTCCTCGGCATGCCCGAGGAAGAGCCTTTCGCCATCATCAATCCTGAGTTCGTCAAACGCGTCGGCGAACGTGAAATCGAGGAAGGCTGCCTTTCGGTGCCTGACCTCGGCGGCCATGTTAAGCGATCGATATCCGTTATTGTCAAAGGCCTGGATCGCCAGGGGAAACCAATCCGGGTCCGCGGCAAGGAATTGCTCTGCCAGGCTCTCGAACATGAAATTGATCATCTCAATGGCGTTTTATTCATAGATAGGGTTGAATCGCCAGATAAACTGTTCAAGAAAGAAAAACCGGTCGAAGTCGAAGCTAAAGACGCCGCCGCCGACCTGGCTGCCTCGCAGTGACCAGGATACTCCTTCAATGTGATTTCGACGGCACCCTGACCGAGGAAGATGTCAGCTTTCTGATCCTCGATCGGTTCGCCGAGGGAGACTGGAAATCAATTCTCAAGGATTACCAGGAAGGCAGAATTCCGGTAGGTCAGTTCAATTACCGCGCTTTCAAGCTGGTCAAGCAAAACCGGGCCACCCTGGAAAAGCTGGTCAGGAAAGAAGCCAGGCTGCGTCCGGGGGTGCGCGAACTTCTCGATTATTGTCGCGCGAAGGGCATCGAGTTCAGGGTGGTTTCAAACGGTCTCGATTTCTATGTCCAAACGCTACTTGGGCACAATGGCTTCGGCCAAGTTGAGATTGCCGCCTCAAGGACACTATTCACGCCGAACGGCCTGGACGCGCGATATTACGACATCGACAATCACGAACTGGTCGACGAATTCAAAGCCTATCACACCCGCCGGTTTTTGAACCAGGGGTACCGTGTGCTTTACGCCGGTAACGGAGTATCGGACGTCCCGGCCTCCCGCCTGGCGGAACACACCTTTGCCACCGATTCTTTGCTTGATTATTACCGCCGTGAAAAATTGGCGCACACCCCGTTTTCCGATCTTCGTGATATCGTTGAAGGATTGGAAAAGCTGAATTAAGGCCTCGGCCCGAAAATTGCCGTCCCCAGTCGCACCATATTGGCGCCTTCTCCGATAGCAACTCGGTAGGAATCGCTCATACCCATGGATAAAAAACGGATATCGGCGCCCGGAAGACACAAGGCTTTAAGATCTTCGTAGATGGCACGGGTCGCCGCGAAAAAAGTTCTGAGTTCCGGTTGCGGAATGTTCGGCCCCATCGTCATCAACCCGGAAAGACGGAGGTTGGGAAGTCCTGAGATAAGCCGGGCTAAGGCGATAACATTTTCAGGTAAGACTCCATTCTTCTGAGGTTCCCTGCCGATATTTACCTCGATCAACAACGGTATTACCTTGTTAAAGCCGCCCGCGTGCCTGTTGATAGACTCCGCCAAAGCGGCAGAATCAACCGTCTGTATCAGATCAAAAAGCTCAACGGCTTTTTTCACCTTGTTCAACTGCAGGTGACCGATAAAATGCCACTCGCCCCGGGATGGCAGGAGAGATCTCGCGGCTTCAGTTTCCTGGATGTAATTCCCGCCCAGGATGGTGATTCCGGCATCTGCAGCGGCGGCAATCTCCCCGACCGTGCGGCCTTTAACGGCGGCGAGGATCGAAACACCAGATGGGATTTCAGTCCTCAGGCGGAGCACATTGTCCCGAATTTGTTGGTACATCTTATGAGGTTTTTGCGCCGCAGTAAGGGCAGAATTTCATGCCGTGATCTATCGGGGAGGCGCAGGTTGAGCAGTGGAGGGGAGGCAGCATGGTCTGAGCCGCAATTTCACCCAGCGTCGTTTTCAACTGTTCCTCGGTCATAAGCCGTTCGGCGACCTGTGGCTTGAGTCCGTCGGCTATCTCATACCGTTCGTTGCAGTTGAGGCAGGTCATGTACTGCTTGACCTTGTACTGGACGGTAGGCACAAAATACAGGGTGAGTTTTTCCCGGACCTGGTGCACGAAGAAGATGCGGTCCGTTTTGCATTTCTGACACCTGGTGACAATATAACCCAGCGGATCGCCATAACCTTTATTGCCAAATATGAATACCATGACAAATGAATATAATCTTATCGGATCGCATGTTGTCAATATCAGGTGCGGCAGTGATGTTGCTGTGTTAGAATATCTAGCCTTGGGGGAGTGCCGGAATTGGCAGACGGGCATGACTTAGGATCATGTGCCGCAAGGCGTCGGGGTTCGAGTCCCCGCTTCCCCACCATTTGCCATAGATATATGAGTTTCTTATTGCTTTCCAGTATTCCTCTTCCTCGCAGGTGCCTGCGATCATGACTGTTTCCAAGATCGGCGCTTATCGCGAAGAATTGAAAAAATTGCGGCACTGGGAGCCGTATCTCCTGGCTCATTCGGGGTTACCCGGGCCGCGCGGTAACCTTGAACTAGCCCGCGCTGTTTTTGAAGAAGGGGATGAAGCCCTTTTCGATGGTTTTCTTTCATTCACTCCGGATAAAGCGCCCGCCAATTCGCCCGGAGAATTTCTGCATTTCTGCGGAGTTTATGGATTGGGGAAATATCTTTCGAAGACTAACGATTCCATCTGGGAGCAACTGAAAACTTTTGCCAGTGATCCATGGTGGAGGACCCGGGAAGCTGTGGCTATGGCGCTCCAGAGTTATGGAGACAGAGACATTGATGATCTTACTGCCAAGGTGGAGGTTTGGGCCGGGGGGAATCGTTACCAACAACGGGCGGCGGCTGCTACTCTTTGCGAGCCGAGGTTACTTCAACGACCTGATGTCGCCGGGAAAGTAATCGACATCCTGGACACGATAACCGGCACGATGGTTACCGCCACCGACCGCCGAGAGGAGAGCTTCAAGGTCCTGAGGCAAGCACTTGGATACTGCTGGAGTGTCGCGGTGGCTGCTGTGCCCCTGCGAGGCAAGAGCGCGATGGAAAAATGGCTTGTAAAGCTTGAACCGGACATTCGACGTATAATGAAAGACAATTTGTCGAAGAATCGTTTGATCAAAATGGACGCTTGTTGGGTTGAGCGATGGCGCCGGGAGTTGAGCAAGGAATGACACCATCAACCGAAGTTATAAATAACCTGGCCGAAGCAGGGTACCGCGCTTGTATCGCTCCGATAGAGCGGTTGGCTGACCTGGAAGCCGAATATAAAATGATTACAGCTCGGGATGTCTGGCGCCGGTCGCCGCACCTTTCGCAGCACCGCTTCGACTTCGCTCCTCCGATTGATTTCCCCGCCCGGTCGATAATCGTCATAGCCGCTCCGGTGACCCCGGTTAGATTGGGATTTATCTATCGTGGGATTCACCATTCGTTCGAAGCCCCTCCACTTTCCGGGGATTACGACCGGGTTGTCGCGCGGATCATCAAAATCATAACAGACGCTATCGGCACTCACGGTTATCGTCTTGCTGATTCAAACCTGCCGACGAAGGTCCTGGCGAGCCATACCGGTTTACTCCAAAATGGTATCAACAACATGGGGTATATCGAGGGGATGGGCAGCTTTTTCAGGTTGACGTCCTTTTTTTCCGATTTGCCGGCTGTCGACGATACCTGGGGTGAACAGCACCGGGTCGCGCCTTCGTGCCGTGAATGCGGGCTCTGCATTGAAGCTTGCCCGACACAATGTATCAGCCAGGAAGTTTACGACGTCAGCCGCTGCCTTTCCCTATTATCCAAAGAACCATCGGATTTCCCGGATTGGGTTAAAAAAAGGTGGCATAATTCTCTCATCGGCTGCCGGGTGTGCCAGCAGGTGTGTCCGATGAACCATGACGTCATCAATAGCGCAGCCAATGTCGCCGAGTTTTCCGAAGCGGAAACACTTGCCATCTTATCCGGGGTTGATTTAGATAAATTGAACCAATCCACCCGTGATAAACTGCGTTATTTTCATTTGGCCCCGTTCTATTCCATATTGCCGCGAAACCTCAGGCTGTTGCTGGAAAAATCGGGTGAGCCGGCCTGATGGACTATCAAACGGCATCGTCTGCCCTCAAGAGCAGTTTTCTTTTCTCATCTATTTCGGATCAAGATCTGGCGGATTTATTGGCGCGCGCTGAGGAAAAACAATTCGTCCAGGGGGAATATTTTTTCTGGGAGGGCGGCGCGCCGGACAACTTCTTTTTACTCATTTCCGGCAGGGTGAAGGTGATCAAGCACGGGTCCCAGGGCCGGGAAACCGCAGTCGCCTTTTTTAGTCCGGGAGAAATCTTCGGCGAGGTAGCCGTTCTCGAAGATAAGCCGTATCCCGCATCAGCCGTCGCTCTCGAAACCTCGGCCGCTCTATCCATAAACCGTCAGGCATTTCGGGATTTTGTCCGGAGACACCCGGAGGTGACACTGGCAATGATCGGCATCCTTTCCGGGCGTTTACGGGAAGCCCAGAGCCGCCTTCACGACCTGGCGGGGGAACGCGTTGAACAGAGGCTGTCGAGGACGCTTTATCGCCTGTATTCGAAACTCGGTCCGGAACTCCCGTTTACCCGGCAGGACCTGGCTGATATGTCCGGGACAACACTGGAAACGACAGTCCGCTACTTAAGCCGGCTTAAACAAGAGGGGATAATCACATCTAAACGGGGACTGGTCGTGATCGGGGACGGACCCAAGCTTGCGGTGTTAGCTGAAGGTTGAGCTTCAGCTAAGCTCATCACACATTGATATAGATCATATTCCACGCAAACGGGCACTGGTATAATCATCCTAAAAGTTGAGGATACCACTTTGAACGCCAGGTGCCCGGGTCAAAGTTCTCGAAAACTCACGTCGGAGATTCTGCTCTGTGCACGGTGCGGATCTGAGCTGGAAATCTTCTCCGATGAGGTTCGGGTCAAATGCAATAGATGCGGTTTTTTCACCAACCGGCGTAAGGTGCCGTCGTGTGCCGATTGGTGTTCTGCGGCAAGACAGTGCGTGGGTGAAGAAGAATGGCAAAAAATCCAGGGTCAATAAGGGGAGGTTACGTTAGATGCCGGTCCGAAAGATAGTTAAAATCGACGAAGAGAAATGCAACGGTTGTGGCGAATGCGTCCCGTCCTGCGTCGAAGGGGCCATCCATATTATAGACGGTAAAGCCAGATTAGTTTCCGAAACCTACTGCGACGGCCTTGGAGCCTGCCTGGGCGAATGCCCGATGGATGCCATTTCCATTGAGGAGAGAGAAGCTCCTGAGTTTGATGAGGCGGCGGCTGTCGAACACTCTGCCCGAAAAACAATGAAGCAAGCGGTGCATTCTTGCCCTTCAACCCGTATGATGTCGTTCGATCGACCGTTGGGGGCTCCCGAAAAAAGACCGGCAGAAACCCCCGATCGGTCGATGTTATCAAATTGGCCCGTCCAATTGACCCTGGTGCCTCCTCACGCCCCTTTTTTGAAGGGCGCTGATATTTTGCTGACGGCAGACTGCGTTCCTTTTGCTTATCCCAACTTCCACCGGGATTTCCTCCAGGGCAAGAGCCTGCTGATTGCCTGCCCCAAGCTTGACGACTGCGAGGCATATCTCGATAAACTGATCCAGATATTCCGGAATGCCCAGCCTCGAAGCGTCACCGTCTTACGCATGGAGGTTCCCTGCTGTGGCGGTTTAACACAGCTGGTGCGACAGGCATCTCTTGAGTCCGGGGTCAGTGTACCTATCCAGGAGACGACCATTGGCATCCGCGGGCAGGTTCTGGATTTAGCCTGATACAGACGATTGTTGATCATCACCGGTGGTAATTATGTATCGATTGCCTCCGGTATGTATATTTGAACATTTCAACGTAATTATGATATAGTTTTCGATGGTCTTTATTTTTACCCTGGAGGTAGCTGGCACATAGTTAAAGAACTCCGAGTCAACGAGAAAATCCTGGGCCGCGAAGTTCGGGTGCTCGGTGAGAACGCCGAACAACTGGGTGTTATGACCGTAGCGGCTGCCAAGGAACTAGCCCGTCGCAACAGCCTCGACCTGGTTGAAGTAGCCCCGACATCAATACCTCCTGTTTGCCGTCTCATGGACTACGGCAAATATCGCTACGAACAAACCAAGAAAGAGCGAGAAGCTAAAAAAGGTCAGAAGATGTCGCTTCTCAAAGAGGTTCGCCTTCGCCCCAAAATCGGCGAGCATGATTACGAGGCTAAGGTCCGCAGCATCCAGAAACAACTGGAAGCCGGGGACAAGGTAAAAGTGACCATCATGTTCCGTGGCCGGGAAATTACTCATTCGGATCTGGGTATTAAGATATTGAGGCGAATCGCCGAAGAGTTGGCGGATGTTTCGATTGTTGAAGGTCAGCCTACGCTTCTGGGTTCGAGAATTCATTTGATGCTGGTGCCTAAGCCTGGCGCCAAAGTGAAAACAAAGGAAGGTCAACCTGAAAATGCCCAAGCTAAAAACCCATAAAGGTGCACAGAACCGCTTCAAGCTTACCGGTAACGGTAAGATGATGCGCATGAAAGGCCTGAAGAGCCACTTGCGGCGCAACAAGTCGAAAAGAGCACGGAGACAGTTCGATGAGATGATCCCGGTAGCTAAGGCTGACGTCCAGCGTCTCAGCCGTCTCATTCCTTACGGTACGCCTTAGTTCAATTTGTACAACTTATTTAGACTGGATTTAGGAGAAAATACATGGCACGCATCAAGGGTGGTGTAGCTACCCATAAGAGACACAAAAATATCTTGGCCTTGACTAAAGGCCATCGCGGCCAGCGCAATCATATTTGGCGCCGCGCTCATGAGAGCATGACTCATGCCCTGGCCTATGCCTTTGCCCACCGCAGAGACCGGAAAGGTGATTTCCGGAAGTTGTGGATCGCACGGATTAACGCCGCGGCGCGTCTCAACGGGACGACTTACGGTCGGTTGATCGACGGCTTGGCAAAGTCGGGCATTGAACTTGACCGCAAAGTCCTGGCGGATATGGCGGTGTCTCAACCGCAAGCTTTCGCCGATCTCGTCAAAACAGCAGTTAGTTAAGATACCCGTAAACGCTCGATAGCCCCCTGGATTAACTTCCAGGGGGTTTTATACTATACAATGAAAACATCAGTCAGCGAGGTAAAATCAAGTGAGCTTAGGTCCTACGGAAATTGTTCTGATCCTGGTAATCATTGTCTTGGTATTTTTCATTTTTAAAGGCCGCAAAAAGAGTTAGTCATCGGCTTACCCGCCGCTTTATTCATTATTTCTTTCTGTAATCCTTATAAACCTCCGCCGTTCAATCTCCTTGGTTGAAGGTGCGGTATTTGCCGTAGAAAATGCGCTAAATAAACCGTTTACGGCAATTAACATAATATTTTCAGTCTTGCTAAAACAAACTGCGTACCAGCGGGCCGGGCTTCGGGATCGTCCTCGCCATACAACCGCCAATTCCAAAAATGCCGGCGTTGCCTCCAATTTCACCGCTTGCTGAGACAACCATTACCTCTTGAGCTAGTAGTGTGCTAAAAAGGCTTTAGACCTTGGGGCATAAATATATTTTCAAAATGACACCAAATGCGACATGATTCGCTTGACGACCAAAAGAACACCAGGGCTATAATAACAAGCGATATATACTGGACAGTTGCGCCTTCACCAATGCGGTATACTCCAGGATCGCAATTTCAGCATACAATTGACCGAAAATTCTCACCCGCGCGGAGTAGGTAACCGGGCATCGTCGGGGGAGGGCGAAGCCCTGGATATAATAGGGATTTGTTTTCCGCGTGTCGTTGTTTTTCCCAATGTTTTGAACGCAAAACCCGAGTTGTTTCAATGGATATTCACAGTATCTGAAATACAATTGAACACCATGAATAGAAACAGGATAGTGAGGTCAATAGGGGGAAGAGCGTCCCAGGCGGGATTCGAACCCACGGCCCGCTGCTTAGAAGGCAGCCGCTCTATCCAGCTGAGCTACTGGGACATGGGCTAATAGTAGCATCGTGATTCGGAAGGGGTCAAGAACTCGGCATGGTGGAGAAAGCAGATATTCATCAATCGTAATTTACGAATACTTTACCTTGACACGATAGATAGCCGCTGTTAGTATTAAGTCCGTGCCAAACGACCCTGAAAAATCAACCATGCCTAAAATTCTAGACAGTATTAATTCCCCAGCTGACCTCAAACCCCTGTCTTTGGCCGACCTGAACAAATTGGCGGTCGAATTACGGGAAGAGATGGTCTCCCGAGTGACCGCCAACGGCGGTCATCTTGCTTCAAGCCTGGGAGCGGTGGAATTAAGCATTGCGCTGCACCGGGTTTTCGATTGTCCAAGAGACAAGATTGTTTGGGACGTGGGGCATCAATCCTACGCCCATAAGTTGTTGACCGGCCGTAGAGAGCAATTCGCGACCCTGCGGCAATTCGGCGGGTTATCAGGGTTCACCTGCAGGGACGAGAGCCCGTACGATGCCTTTACCGCCGGTCATGCCAGTACCTCGATCTCGGCCGCGGTGGGAATGGCGGTCGCCAGAGATTTTGCAAATGATGATTACAATGTGATAGCCGTCATCGGTGACGGCGCGATTACGGGTGGTATGGCGTTGGAAGCCCTCAACAATGCAGGGCATCTTGGCAGGCGCCTGATTGTTATTTTAAACGATAACGGTATGTCGATTTCACCGACTGTCGGGGCGATGTCCCGCCTGCTCGGCAAAGTCCGATTCGATAAGCGCTATTACAAGACCTCTGAAAACAGTAAAAGGCTTCTTTCTAAATTTGGAATAGGCAACCGTATCTGGGAACTCGGTCAGCGAGTAAAAGGCAGCATGAAGAAAATGATCATGCCGACCACTTTATGGGAAGAGTTTGGGTTTGCTTATACCGGACCAATTGACGGCCATAATATAGCTGACCTAATGTCAGCGCTCGAACAGGCCAAGAACTATTCCCACAAGCCTGCCTTGATCCATGTGGTGACTACCAAAGGCAAGGGCTACGAACCGGCTGAAAGTGACGCGATCAATTTCCACGGGATTTCTCCCAAAGGCAGTCCCAAAAAGAACGGTAACAGCCACAAAGTCCCATCATATAGTGAGATTTTTGCCAGGACGGTAGAAAAGATAGCCCGGGACAACCCAAGAATCGTGGTTATCACCGCTGCGATGCCGGATGGGTACAGTCTGGGTCACATGCAATCGACGATGCCTGACCGCATCTTTGACGTCGGCATTTGCGAACAACATGCGGTAACATTTGCAGCGGGAATGGCAGCACAAGGCATGACTCCGGTCGTTGCCGTTTATTCAACATTTTTACAGCGTGCTTTTGATCAGATAATCCATGACGTTGCGTTGCAAAAACTACCGGTGGTTTTTGCTCTGGACCGGGGCGGTATTGTTGGGGAAGACGGTAAAACTCACCAGGGGATCTTCGACCTTTCATACCTGTCTCTGATTCCAGATCTTATAGTCGCCGCACCCAAAGATGAAAACGAATTGCAACATATGCTTTACACCGCTACCAGGTGCGGCAGGCCCATGGCGGTAAGGTACCCCAGGGGTGCAGGCACCGGTGTGGAATTGGATAACGAATTTAGAGAAATTCCGATAGGTAGCGCCGAAATAGTGCGTCAGGGACACGATGTGGCTGTTTTAGCGGCCGGAGCCAGCGTTGCCGCAGCTCTGGAAGCCGCCGAACTCTTGGAAACGAAGGGGATCAAGGCGACGGTTGTCAACGTGCGGTATATCAGTCCATTGGACGATAATTTGATACTCGAGATCGCCAAAGACATCAAGAGTTTTGTCACGGTCGAAGAGAACGTTCTCGCCGGAGGACTGGGGAGCAGGGTCGCATCCCTCCTAAAAAGAACCGACCTGAACGACGTTAGATTGAAGTCACTTGGCATCCCGGACGAATTTGTTACTCACGGCACCCAGTCAAGGCTCAGGGCTAATTATCATCTGGATGCTGAAGGCATTGCCGGGGAGGTAGCGGCATTCGCCGAAGACGCTGAATTTTCGAAGCAATTCCTGGTTTCGAGTTAGCCATTATCCCGTGCTCTTTCACGAAGCGCTCTTTTTTGTACTGACTTAGCTGGAGTTTGAATGGACAGGATGACGGTACGCGACATTGATGTTAGGGACAAGAAAGTGCTTGTACGTGTCGATTTCAATGTCCCTCTCGGCCCGGACGGGCACATCACCGACGACGGGCGCATCAAAGCTGCTATTCCGACCATTGAATACCTGGTTGAGAATGGGGCTAAAGTCATCATCATGTCTCACATGGGAAGGCCTGATGGTAACGTCGTGCCTTCGTTGTCATTAAAAGTTACGGCCGAGAGGCTGGCCGAACTGATGCGCCATCCGGTTGGCTTTGTCGATGAGTGTGTCGGACCTAAGGTAGAGGAAGCGGCAGCTGGGCTTGGAGACGGTGACATTCTCGTCCTGGAGAACCTTCGTTTCCACCCCGAAGAGGAGGCAAACGATCCAGACTTTGCTGAAAAACTGGCCCGGTTGGGTGAAATCTTCGTTGATGATGCCTTCGGCACCGCGCACCGGGCTCACGCTTCTATCGTGGGGGTGACAAGGTACCTTCCTGCCGTAGCTGGTCTGCTCCTTGAGAAAGAACTGATCTCCCTAGGACATATTCTCGAAACACCGGCGCGACCTTTTTGCGTCCTTTTCGGCGGAGCGAAAATCGCTGACAAGGTCAAATTACTGGAAAATGTCATGGATAAGGTCGATACCATCCTCGTGGGTGGTGGCATGGCGGCGACTTTTCTTAAAGCCGACAACTACGAGGTGGGCAAGTCGATTGTCGATGACAAACTCGATGTCGCCGTTAAACTCATGGCCAAAGCTAAGAAGTACAACATCAAGTTCCTACTACCAAAAGATGTCATCGTCACCGGCGATCTGACTCCGGATGCGAGAGGTATCTGCGTACCCGTGGAGAAAATCCCGCCGCTGGGTCGGGTGGTCGATATCGGGCTGCTGACGATCAATCTGTTTACCAAAGAACTTGAACGGGCCAAGACCGTTTTCTGGAACGGGCCGATGGGGATATACGAAATGCCCCAGTTTGCGGAAGGCACGAAATCCATGGCCGACGTCATCAGCCGGCTTCACGCCACCACCATTATCGGCGGCGGTTCAACCGCCGAAATAGTCGCCGAACTCAAGTTGGCCGACAAGATGAGTTTCGTTTCTACCGGAGGCGGCTCATCGATGTTATTTCTTTCGGGCGAAAAACTCCCTGGGGTAGAAGCCCTCCTAAAAAAGAGCGGGAAATCGGGTTAGCATGGATCAGATCGGTCTAATGCGCCAGCTCTGCCTGAAAACCGAGACGAAGATCGTTTTGGTGGTACTGGATGGCCTCGGTGGTTTGCCAAACGATGCGGGTAAAACCGAGCTTGAAACGGCACACGTTCCCAATTTAGACGCTTTAGCCTCACAGAGTATCTGCGGACTATCTGATCCTGTGTTACCCGGCATTACCCCCGGTAGTGGCCCTGGGCACCTGGCCTTGTTTGGGTATGACCCGTTACAATGTATGATCGGTCGCGGGATTCTCGAAGCCCTCGGCATAGATTTCGACCTGAAGCCCGGGGATGTCGCAGCGAGAGGAAATCTTTGCACTCTTGACGACCAAGGAATAATTACCGATAGACGGGCAGGTAGGGTCGATACCGAAAAAAGCCGGATAATCGCTTCGCAGTTGGATGGGATCGAGATCGAGGGTGTCAGGGTGATTGTAGAAGCGGTCAAAGACCACAGGGTGGTAGTGGTATTCCGGGGAGAAGGGCTCTCCGATTCCGTGACCGATTCGGATCCTCAACGCGTTGGTCTTGCGCCCCAACCTGTTTTTGCAGGTAACGATGACTCCACCAAAATGGCCAGGATAGCCAACGTTTTTCTTACTCAGGCTTCCAAGATTCTCGCCGGTCATCACCCGGCAAACGGGTTGCTGTTGCGAGGATTTTCGCGGATGCCCCATTTTCCAGGTTTCAAGGATGTATATAAACTTGACGCCTGCGCCATTGCTTCGTATCCGATGTATCGGGGATTGGCCAAAGTGGTCGGAATGACCGTCGTAAAGACAGGCGCAACATTGGACGACGAGATTAAAACGCTAAAAGAGAATTTCAACAAGTACGATTTCTTCTTCTTACATGTTAAAGCCACAGATGCCGCGGGTGAGGACGGCGATTTTGGCAGGAAAGTCTCGGTTCTTGAAGATTTTGACAGGCGTTTGCCTTTGATCATCGGACTAAAACCAGATGTCATGGTCGTCACCGGAGATCACTCTACTCCCGCGACCCTTGGCGGTCACGGCTGGCACGCGGTACCCGTAGTGGTTAACGGGAAATTCTGCAGACCTGATACCGTATCCGCTTTCAATGAAACCGCCTGCATCTCAGGCGGGCTGGGACACATACCTGCGTGTCACATTATGCCCTTGGCGATGGCCAACGCGTTGAAATTGGAAAAATACGGTGCGTGAAATGGGAAACAAGACACCAGTAATCGCCGGCAATTGGAAGATGCATACTACGCTTTCTGAGGCTGTAGATCTCGTGACTAAGATAGGGCAGGGGACGGATAAGGGGTGGCGTGTAGAAACAATTGTCTGCCCTCCGTTCATTTCCCTCGCAAAATTGAAAGAACTCACCGCCGGTACGCCGATCGAGCTAGGCGCCCAGGATGTTTTTTACGAAGAAATTGGCGCCTATACCGGTGAAATCTCACCGGGCATGCTTTCCGGCCTCTGCCGTTATGTCATTGTCGGACATTCCGAACGGCGAATGTATTTCTGCGAGACCGACGAGACCGTAAACAGGAAATTGAAGGCCTCCATCAAACACGGGCTCAGGCCGATCATGTGCGTCGGAGAAAATTTGACCGAAAACGAGAGCAGCAACGCTGAGTCGGTTATCAGCCGGCAGATCAAGGAAGGTTTAAAGGGAATCGAATCTGCCGAGTTATTGATAGCCTATGAACCCATCTGGGCGATCGGAACTGGCAAAGCGGCCACCGCGGCCTATGCCAACAACATAATGGGCCTTATCCGGAATTTGCTCAAAGGGCTTTTCGGGAGCGAGGCTGCTTTGAATATTCCATTGCTTTATGGCGGGAGCGTCAATGCCTCAAATATCACCGAACTATTATCCCAACCGGAAGTCGATGGGGCGTTGGTTGGCGGGGCAAGCCTTAAGGCCGACCAATTCTTAAGTATTTTGAAACAGGCCGGCGAATTGAGCTGTTCCTAACCGCCCGGTGGCAACCGCTTGAATAAGCTCATCGCCATCGTGGGTCCGACGGGAAGCGGCAAAAGCGATCTCGCCGTCAAACTGGCGAAAACCTTCTGCGGAGAAATCGTCAACGCAGACAGCCGCCAGCTTTTAAGATACCTGGACATCGGGACCGCAAAACAGACACCTGAGGATCTCGCCGGAGTACCAAGTCATTTATTTGACATAATTACTCCCGAAACAGATTTCAACCTGGCTGATTTTCAAAGACTGGCGTATTCCGCCTTCGACGAGATTCAATCCAGGAAGCGTTTGCCCATATTGGTCGGGGGCAGCGGTCTGTATGTCTGGACTGTTTTGGAGGGCTGGCAGATACCCAAGATTGCCCCGGACATGAATTTACGGAAAGAACTCGAGGGCAGGGCTAAGGCCGCAGGAAATGAAGTCCTTTACAAACGGCTTAAACTTATGGACCCTGAAGCAGCCTCCAGGATTGACCCTAAGAACACCCGACGGATAATTCGGGCTCTTGAGACCAGGATAGCAGGAACATCCAGTTCTGGCGATCGGCCAACCAAACAGGAACCTGCGTACCGGATTCTGGTTATTGGCCTCACGGCCGACCGAGAGGAACTGTACCGGAGGATTGACGCTCGCGTCGATAAAATGATAGAAATGGGCCTGGTTGAGGAAGTAAGAGCCCTGCTTGACAGAGGGTATGCGCCCGATGCCGCTGGGTTCAGAAGCGTAGGGTACAAAGAAGTTGTAAGCTATTTAAAGGGTGAACTTAACCTCAGAGAAACAGTTGAACGCATTAAGGTTGAAACCCATCGCCTGGTAAGACACCAATACAATTGGTTTCATCTGAACGACGAACGCATTCATTGGTTTGATATCGGGACTGAATATTTGGAAAAAGTAAAACGATTGGTCTGTGAATTTGTGAAAGAGGCTGATTCGAATTATGGATTTTACTAAGGTCCAGAGCGTCGGCAATGATTTTGTGCTAATCGAGACGGCTGATACCAAGAGTGATTGGTCAATTCTTGCCGGTGCAGTCTGCAACAGGCATTTCGGCGTCGGTGCCGACGGGCTATTGCTGCTCATGCCTTCGGACAAGGCCGATTTTCGGATGCGCATTTTCAACACCGACGGTTCAGAAGCTGAAGCCTGCGGCAACGGCTTGCGTTGCCTTGTCCATTATATAAATGCCAAGAATGTGTCAGATGCCAAAAACCTAACAATCGAGACTCTTGGCGGGGTCAGGAAAGCTGAAATCTCGGGCGATTCCGGGAAATCAAGGATTCGCATAGGAATGGGCGCCCCGATATTTGAACCGCACTCAATTCCGGTGAATACCGAATTGGGTAAAGGCGGCCTTGTTTGCGGTATGACGGTAAATTACCCATTTCAAGCCGGAAATGTACCTCTCAAACTCGGTTTTGTTTCCATGGGGAACCCGCATGCTGTTTATTTCACGGATAAACCGGTGAATGAATTTTCCCTAGCCGAGATCGGTCCGGAAGTTGAAAAGGCGCCGATTTTCCCCAGGAAGACCAACTTCGAGGTCGCACGTGTTAGGAGCAGTCGTTCCATCGAGATGAGGGTTTGGGAACGGGGCGTTGGAGAGACGCTCGCCTGCGGTTCAGGCGCCTGTGCCGTGGCTGTCGCAAGCTGGATAATGGGCTACACTGGTGATACAGTTGACATAACGTTACCCGGTGGGAAATTGACCGCCGAATGGTCCGGGCAGGGAGACGTGTTCTTGACCGGTGAGGCTGAAATTGTGTTTACCGGCGCGTGGCTTAAATAACTAAGGCTCTGAAAGGTTTAACCTATGAAAATCGCCCGGAGAATTGAAAATCTGCCGCCTTATCTATTTGTTACCATAAGCAAAAAGATAGCTGAAAAACGGGCACGCGGCGAAGAGGTGATCAGCTTCGGCATCGGCGATCCCGATCTTCCAACACCCAAAAACGTAATCGACAAACTGTGCCTGGCCGCCCATGATCCGGCGAACCATCGTTATCCAGAATCCGAGGGCATGCCGGAATTGCGAAAAGCTATCTCAACCTGGTACCAGCGACGGTTTGATGTCACCTTAGACCCGGATTCGGAGGTTTTGCCGCTAATCGGATCAAAGGAAGGCATCGGGCACATTACCTGGTGCATGCTGGACCCCGGCGATGTGGCATTAATTCCCGATCCGGCTTACCCGGTGTACGGTATAAGCACCTCGCTGGCGGATGCCGTTCCGTATCACATGCCATTGACTGCAGCCAATAATTTTCTACTAGATTTAGATTCAATTCCACACGAGATACTTGAGAAGGCAAAACTGCTGTGGATCTGCTATCCGAACAATCCCACCGGAGCAATCGCCGATATAGGATTCTTCGATAAAGTCGTGGCATTTGCCAAGGCTCACGACATAGCGGTATGCCATGACGGTCCGTACACCGAAGTGTCTTATGACGGATACAAACCGCCAAGTTTCCTGCAGGCTGCCGGCGCCAAGGACATCGGCATCGAGTTCCATTCGTTGTCCAAAAGCTACAACATGACGGGTTGGCGCGTCGGAATGGCGGTTGGTAACGCCAAAATGATCGATGCGCTCAAAAGGTTCAAATCTAATATCGACTCCGGCGTACCCCAGGCGATACAACTTGCGGCAATCGAAGCTCTAACAGGTCCCCAGGACGAGATTGCACGACATAATGCGATCTACCAGCGGCGGCGCGACCTGGTTGTTGAGACACTTCAGGACATGGGACTTGAAGTGCAGACGCCGAAAGCCAGCCTGTATGTATGGGCAAAAGTACCCAGGGGTTTTACTTCAGCCAGTTTTGCCACGGAAATGCTGGACCAGGTTGGCGTTGTTGTTACGCCGGGTACCGGTTACGGCGCCGAAGGTGAAGGCTATGTAAGGCTGTCATTAACCCTTTCTGACGCCAGTCTCGTTAAAGGTCTTTCTAAATTATCGTCCTGGAGGGGCACGGTTGGCAGGAGTAAATCCCGGTAGCCTTTCCTGACAAAATCCAGCTATCGTTATGTAAAGACCGTGCTCTGAGCACTCCCTAATTACCATAACATATATCTCCGGTATCCTATTTAGTACGATCGTTTGGCAGATAGGGAGCGCCGGCGGACGTTTTTAGAGTTGGAGTTAGCACGTCCGCCACATATTGAGCCGTTGATTTGCCGGCGGCGGCGGCCGCAACCTTTAGCGCTTTATGGATCGAGATCGGGATCCGGATCATTGTTGTCGTTTCGTCGCTCATAACTGTTATCATGTTATCACTATCTAAAAAGGCTTGTCAATACTTTTTTTAACCGGCTAATAACAAATGGATCCGGCCGGATCGGTACCGGAGCCGTTGCCGGCAACGGGAGCGGTACCGATATGTTTAGATCTAAACTGATCGGTACCGATATCGTCTCGGGTAAAATGCCAGGCGGGCGCCGGAGCGGGCCGCGTTGGGCATTGTAGCGCCTGGCTTTTTGGATCCGGACAACAAAAAAGCCGCGCGGGATCTTGCGCGGCTTTTATCAATCGTATTTAGCTTTAGATCGTTATCAAGGTCTTTAGCGGCCGGCCAGGGTAGAGCGTGCCGGTAAGATCCGCCCGTAATTTGTCGTATAGATCCTCGCTCATTGGCGTTGGGATCCGGCCGGCGCCCAGGACGGCGGCCTTTAGACATCGGTAACAATAGGCGCCCGTTTCAATACTGGCACACTCGCGGCGCGTGATCGGATTACGGGCCGGCGGGATCCTGGCCGTTACGATATAAACAACCTTGCCGGCGCCGGCGCCACATTTACAGCGTAGGCCGATGTTACCGGCCTCGCTCTCGATATACTCCGCGTTGTCGAGTCTAAAATCTTGTTTCATAGTCCGGAGATCTCCGATCTGTGATCTATTAGGTAGTCAATTAGATGGTCAATGAGCCAACAATCGGAAGCGAGCCAGGCCAGGGCATAGGGCCAGGCCGGCATAAAATGCCAGTAGGCCGCCCATTGGGCCAGGATAAACGCGGCCCAAAAAAAGGCGCCGTTCCGCCGGATATTGCGAGCGAGTTGATAAGTAAAAGGCTCTTGCCGGCAGAGTAGATCATGCCAAAACCAGTAATAGGCGCGGCCGATCGCAACCTGGGCAATTAGCTTTAGCCTGGCGATCATCGTAAACCGAGCCTATTAGCGATAAAATCAATCTTAGCCGCCACAGTTCCCAGGGCGGCAAACTCGGCCCGTATGTCGGTTACGACAACGGCGGCCCGTGTAAACTTCGTTCCGTCCCAGGTTGCGCCGATCTCCGCGCCGGCGCTGTCAAACTCCGATAAAAGAGTAGTGCCGGCCGGAGCCGCCCAGGCTTTGGCCGGATCTATGGCGCATACGTTTAATACTTTGCCGGTTGCCGTTTCGATCAAGGCTCTATTTAGAATGACCATACTCTAACCTCTCCGCGAGCGCCCTGGCCGCCGGCTCCGCTAATAGCAACTATACCCGCGCCACCACCACCACCGCCGCCGCCTGGCGCTCCGCCGGCGCCGCCTATATTCGTACCGCCGCCGCCGCCGGCGCCGCCCGTTCCACAGATACAGGCATTACCGGCCGTACCGGCTGTACCGGCGCCCGCGCCGCCCGCCGGCCCGCCGCCGTTTCCCCAATCGCCTACGCCGCCGCCGGCTCCGCCGTTGGTGTAAGCCGGCCCGCCTGTCGCGGATCCGCCGGATCCGCCGCCGCCGGCGCCGAATACTGAACTTTGACCATTTACGCCGGCTGCAGTTGTAGACGTTCCGCCCGCGCCGCCGCCAAACTCCGCGCCGTAGCCGGTTGCGCTTGCTATGCCACCCAGGCCGCCGGCCTGGGAGATCGCCGCCGTTTTTGTCGGTTGCGTAGTTCCTACATGGCCGCCGGCGCCGCCGACGGCTCCGCTATATCCGCCTAATCCGCCATAGCCGCCGTTAGCTCGGAGCCAGGCGCCAAAACTGGAATAGTTACCGGCCGTTCCTGGGGAGCCACTCGTCATATTTGAACTAGTTCCAGCGCCGCCGTTTGCGACTCCGCCAACTGTTACGGACTCCGTAGCGCCTAAAACGGAGATCGGGATAATCCGCCAGGCGCGAGCGCCGCCACCGCCACCACCGCCGCCGGAAGCGGGGTTCGCGTTACCACCACCGGCGCCACCGCCGCCGCCGCCGATAACTTCAACATAGGCAAGCGTTGTATTGCCTGGCTTATTCCATGTGCCGTTAGCCGTAAAGGATTGATAATTCACTCCGGAGCTAACGATCGCCGCCCAGGCGCCGGCTTGAACTTGATATAGGTTGCCGTTGTCTGTGGCTTTGTAAAGGGATCCGGCCGGCAGATTGGCCGCCGCCGGTATTGCGGCAAAGGTTCCGGATCCGGAGTAGATCGTAATAGCAACCCAGGCGCCGCCCTGTTGCTGATATACAACGAGCCGATCCGTGGCAAAATACACGGATCCGGCCGGCAGATCCGCCGCCGCCGGTATAGTGGCATAGGTTCCGGCGCTAGAGTAAATACTTATGGATTGCCAGGCGGAGCCGCTCCAACGATAGAGCGTTAGGCGATCCGTGGCATAACCAAAATCGCCGGCCGTTAGGCCGGCCGTGGGCAAATTGGCAAAGGTGTTATAGTACGCCTGGCGCACACTCGGAATGATTGTTACTTTATCCGTCATTTGTCCACTTCTCCAAAAACTTTACATTCTAGCCGGTTGAGCCGGCGATCGTCGTTATCAACTTTTTGCGTTAGCTTGCCGTAAGTAAAGGCAAAGGCTAAAAGGTTCAAAAAGCCAACGATCGAGCCGCCGATGATCGCGGCTAATAGTTCTCCGCTCAATTAGAAACTCCCGCCGTGTGATTTTTTCCAATCGGCTACAACCTGTGCCGATTGCGTGGGCGTTAATGCGGGCGTACTAGCAATTTGACTAACATTTACGCCGCCAAAATTGAAATTGGTACCATTGGCGGCGTTATAATTGTCCATTTTTTCCTTGTTCGCTACTATCGCGTACGCCTCCGGCGTTGCCTGGGCCACGTTCCAACCCGCCGCGCGGCCGATCGTGCTTTGTAGCCAGTTGGCAGAACCATTATTCACGGCGGCGGCCGTAGCCGCGCCCTGGCGCCCGCTCCATGCCGTCATAGCCTGGCCGGCGCTCGTATGCTCCACAAAGAGAGTGCCTAACCCGTAGCCGCCGGCAAAGGCTCCCGCGCCGGCTAATACTGTCGGTACTGTAAAGGCCGCCGGAGCGCCCAGGGCGCCGCCGGCGAGCGAGAAGCCGCGTCCCAGGTTAAGCAAACCGCGCTCGGTTGCCGTAGATAACGGACCTCGGGCCGCGCTAATTAGATCACTCGCAAAATTGCCGGTAGCTTTAATCACGGCGCCGCCTCCCGTTGCGATCGGCGGGATTAACTTAATCGCGCCGTATGTGCCGGCTATGCCTATGCCGGCGGAGATCACTCCGGAGCCGATATCTTTAGCGATCAATCCCCAATCTCGATTAACGATCGTCGTTCCGTCGTCGTTCTGTGTCGGGCCGTCGCCGCCAGGTAGTTTAATGTTAGTGACCTTATCCGTTAGGCCGGTGATTAGATCTAAAATGCCCTTGAAAGCATTATCGGTACCTTTGCCGGCGTCGGTTAGGGCCGTGTTTGTGGCGTCGGTTACGCCCTTTATGGCGTCGTCAACATAGCCGGTTAGCTGATCGAGTAAGCCATTAAGGCCGCCGCCCAGGCCGCCGGTTAAGCCGCCCAGGCCGCCGGATCCGGAGCCGCCGCCCAGGTTAAGGCCGCCGAGTAGTCCGGAGAGATCTATCATCGTCGAGCCGCCGCCCAGGCCGGAAAGCGCTTTGTCCGTTTCCTCTTTGGCCTTTGGAATAAGCATATAGGCGGCCAGGGCGCCGCCGCCGATCAATAGAATCGTCTCGCCGGTTTTCATAGCGCCCGCCTGGCCGCGTCGTTAGCGTCGTACGGCTTCTTTTTGAGCCGGATTACGATGTTACCGGCCGTTGTAGCAACGGCGCCATCATTCCTTACGTGGACAGTTCCGATATACACTCCATCGTCAACGATCCGGCTAGTCCTGGCGGGGATCGGAAACGTCCGATCGGCGTAAGCGGGCCGATCATTGATCGAGACTGTAACGGGATTGGCCGCCTCGTTGTTTATAATTTCGATCGAGTCTAGCGGCTCGTATTTTCGGGCGCCTGGGAATTGTTTGTTAATATTGATCTCGACGATCGCCGCCGGATCTATGGCGCCTGGCGTGTACGTAAAATCGGGGGAGCCGCGCGTTTTAGCGCGGTACTCGCGCTCGGCTTGAGTCCTGGCGATCGAATTGCTAAAAAGCATTGTCATAATCTAAATTTTCCCTTAATTAAGGCTCCGGCGGGCCTGGGATCCAGGCCCGCCGGCAGTCCTTAGAGTGTGTAGTTGGTAACGGGGATCGAGAAGCCGGCGGAGTCCTCGGCGGCTGGCCGAGAAATGGCCGCGTACTTAATATGGATTTTTGAATCCTCGCCCACGATCGGTTTTTGAATCTGTTCGGGGAGAGCGATCATTTGGGCCATATCTGTCGGCTGTGCCGTGGTGATCGTGGTGTTTGTCGTGGTGTGCAGTCTGTTGGTGTCGTCCATTTCCTTGACGACTAAAACGTACTGCTCGGCCGCGTCCGCGATCCCAAGCCTAACGACGCCAGTTGCGAAATCCGTGGTCTTGTCGAGCAAAGCAAACCACATATAACCTTGATTATACGGGGTTAAAGCGTTGCCGGATCCCCAACGGATACCGCGCTGTGCCAGGACGGTCTTTCGCCATATCTGGAAAAAGCCGGCGCCGGCGGCGCCCATAGCGCCATAGACTTCGGCGGCCGTATCGTACGGCAGATCGCCGTCGGTAATGACGACGTTTGCGCCGTAAGAGTTGTTAAAGCGGCTTTTCGGTGCCGCCTGGGCCTGGCCGCGTCCCATGACTGAACCTAGAAGGCTGTTTAAGTCCATTTTAGATTACCTGTTCGGCGGGTGCGGAGCTTGCGGCCACGGCGGACGATCCGGCTATGCCGGAGAATTGGAAGAAACCGGCAGTTGTAGCGAGAGCTACACCGGCCTCGCCCTTAACAACGGATCCGGCCAGGACGGGCGCGACGAGCGAGCCAATCAAGCCGTTACCGAATACGGAGCGGCCGAGCGAGTAAATCAACCCGCCCAGGGCGCCTACGGCATAGTTGCCAAAGGCTGATTTCATGGTACGTACTGAAGGTACGCCAATTTTGTCCAAAGTGGTCTTGCTCCTATTTCGATTTACGCGGCGCTCCGTGGTACTCGACTAATGCCCGTCGTGATCGGCCGTATTGCCAATTAATGAGATTGGCCGCCCGATCCTTGCGCCTTTGTATGATCCTAGCGTATTAGGATCCGGCCCAGGGAGTCAATACTAAAAAAGGGCCGCCGGCTCTAATTTTCCGCGTTTACGGAGAGCCGGCGGCAAACGTAGTTAAAAAATCTTTTTTAGTGGCTCGATTTGTCCGCCTTTGGTACCGGAGACATAAGTTTATACTGGCGTGTTTGATCGCATAGGTAGAAGTAGAACGGCGGGAGCGTTTGAACCGCGTCTCCCAGGCCGGCGGAGAGATCGTTAAGGTACTTTTGATCGTTAACTCCGGCCAGGCGGAACAAAAAGAGATAGTCCGCTTGCTCGGTTATATCTTGATGTAGCTTAACCGGCCGTTGAGTGATAAAAAGTACCGATAGATCATATTGCTCATGTCGGCACCAGTCGTTAAGATCGCGGACGGCCAGGGGGAGCGGCGCCGGCTTTGGCGGGCAGAAACGATGTGACTCGTCAATAACGAGTAGCCGGTAGGCGCGGGAGCGCATGACGCCACGGATAACCTTTTCTAGCTCGGCCGGCGAGTTGCGATCGTTGGGCCGGTATATGTCGTACTCGGCCTTTAGGTTGTACTCTCCCAGGCTGTCATAGATTAGCGCCTGGGCGCCGTACGTCCTCGAGATCGTATCGGCCAGGTTAGACTTTCCGGATCCTTTAAGGCCGGCGATAACTCCGGTTTTACCCTTTAGGTTGAGATCCATTTTTTACCTCGTTTACTAGCTCGCCTAGCGTTTTATTTTGGAGAAACGCGAGAACCTGGCCGACAGTTAGGCCGGAGATCCCGCGCTTGTCTAGTTCCTGGGAGACTCGGCCCAGGATAGCCGGCCAGTCCAGGGCCGGTACGGCGGGCGGAGCGGGCGGCGGCGGCGGCGCCGGCAGTAGTGGGCCGGATCTCTCCGGCGGAGCCTGGGCGGGCGCCTGGGCGGGCGCTGGCGGCGCCAGGCGTCGGATAGCCGCGTCCGGCCCGATTAGCGGCATACCGGTTTTTTGGGCCAGGTTGTTAAGGTTAGTCATAAACTGATTTGCTCCGGTGATTAGGCTATTTAGGCCGCTCATTAGATCCGAGCCGGCCGGAGCGCCGGCGCCGGCGGATCCGGCCGCCTGGCCGGCTATGTTGAGTATGTCGGCTTGTGTTTTTAGGCTCATTTAACGGCGCTCCAATCATGGACGGCTCCACACGTCGGACAAGTGGCGGCGCCCTTTTTGATATCCGATCCACAGTCTATGCAGTAATACGATTTGCCGGCCGGCGGTTTTGTGACGTTAAGCGGTTGGGCCGCCGGATCGGTACCGATAGCCGCCTGGGCGGGCGTGGCCGGCGGATCGGCCGGCGGATCAGCCGGCGGGCCGCCGTGGTACTTGCTAACGTGTCGATCTAACGATGCTTTGGAACTAAAGGGGCCTTTAGAACAATGCGGGCAAGGGTGAGTCATTAGGTTACTACCTCCTCGTTAAGTTTGTGATCTCCACACCAATCGGTGTTAAAGACAACCGGATAACCGGACATGGTAGGGGCGTGGCGTCGGCAACGTCCCACGGCCTCGCGTTTTTCGACAAACCACATACACGAAAGGCACCGCATTTTTACGCCGCGTCCGGCCCAGGGATCGGGGGCTTTTGGGATAGCCCGCCCGACGTTAGGAATTGCATTATTCGGTTTTTCATTGACAGTTTCACACATGTTAAAAAGGTTCCTTTTTTGTTATTCGGCCGTTAATCGTGGCCGGCTACGATTGGCGCGGGGCGATCCTTTTTATCAAACAAAGACATTTCATAGTTTTGCCGTTTTAACCAGGTCAAACACCGGACCGGCTGCCAGGAATAGCCAGGTAAAAAGGCCCACACGCCGGCTCGGCTAAAACCTCGACAAGTTGGGCTACAATAGTCAAGGTATAAAACGTTATCGACGTGTTCGCGGAAAAAAAGCCGGATCCGATCACGGAATAACGCGTTACCTGATAAAGCCCTCGCGTCGGCATACTCTTTTAGGTTGTCGTGGTCTTTGATCTGATATGGGGGATCGAGTAAACACCACTCGAAATGATCCGAGCAGCTCGATATATATTTTTCGACGCTCATTTTTAGAGTGGCTTCTTCGCATTCCAGGTCTACACGGATCCGGCCTATTGTCGAACGGCCCGAATAAAGGTGTAAAACGTTATCCGAGCTGCCGATCAATTCCCTTATGATCCGTTCCGGACCGGACGCAAACGCCCCTCTATAATCGCCCGGGCGGTTTGGTGTTTTCTTGTCTCGGAATTGTTTTAGGTTGTTAACCGATCTCGGGGTAACACCTAACGGCAATACCTGGGTAATCATCGGCCGGCCGCCTTTGCGCCGGCGTAGATCGAACAACGATAGATACAATAAGCCTCGCCCTGTTCGGTGATCGGCAATAGGCTATACTGGCACCGGCCCCAGGGCGGTATACCGCTTTTACAATGCCGGCAAAGTTCGGCTATGGCTTGTTTGATTCGTTCGGTACTAATTTCAGGCATACTAAACCACTCCGGCGGCCAGTTTCGGGCCTTGTACGGGCATTGTAGGGGCCGCGTTTTTCTTAGCCGCGGCGTTTCCAGGGGCCATCAATCGCAACCGCAACGTATAGCACCGGCCGGCGTCGTCGATCCGGCCTACTTTTTCGGCCTGGGCCTGGGCGGCGGCCAGGGCGGCGGCGATCTGCTTAATTTCGCGTTCGTCTAACCTATATTGATTTGACGGGTTCATAGTATCTCCTTTTTTTCCTTTTTTTCGTATCGGTTGAACCTTTGGGGCGGCCCAGGGTTTTACCGCCGGCGGCCAGGCGGGCCAATCCGGCCTTTGTGCGCTCAGATCGGCGTTTACTCTCCCAATTAGCAACCCAGGCGATCAGGGCCGTAAAAACTTCGTCTAGGCCGCCAGGCATATCTAACCATTGTTCTTGATAGCTTAAAACACGAACGCCGACGGACCTAAAATCGGCAATCAGGGATAACGCCCGCGTTGGCCCCTCGCGTGTTAGGCGATCTAACGCCCATACTGCTACAATGTCCCAGGGCCGGCCGCGTCTACGGCTATCGGCCCTTAAGCGGGCTAGTTCGGTTTGGTGGCCACTCTTGAAAGCACTCTCGCTCTCTTGATAAACGGCCGCGATCCCTAGCCCGCGTTCATTTAGCCAACGAGTCAAAGCTATTAATTGATTGTCTACTGTTTGATCGTCAGTTGATACGCGAACATAGAGCGCGGCCGCCGGTTGTTTCATGCCTTTTACCTCCTAATTTAATACTCTCGTGGGCTACGTAACCGCAGAATATACAGACCTGGCAATTATCCAGATCCCGATCGAATACCAGGCGCCGGCCGCCCTGGGTACTGGCGCCACAATGCGGGCAAGTGTCAATAATGACGCGGCGCCATTGTTTCACTCGCCGGCCTCGTTAAATAGCTTTTCGTCAAAGCATGGGCCGTCAATGTCGTATGGATCGGCGGCCGGATCTATGCCGAGATCTCCGGCCAGGTTGTCGAGTTCGGCTAAGACTTCCTCACAGCGGGCGGCGAGCGTCCAGTTAGGGCCACGGGCTATAGTCCGTTCGGCAATTTCGAGCGCGAGATCATAGGCCGCGCCTTTAACGGCAGTCCAGGAATGAAGGTGGAAGGCGTAGGCGAGTTTTTGAAGGGCCGAACACTCGTGTCCGTCCGCCTGGCCGCACGTTGACAAGATATTGTCCAGGTTGGCATTAAAGGCGGCACGATCCGCTTTAGCCATCGCCTGGCCTAAGATGATATCGGCCTTTTTCGAGTCTGATTTACCGCCCTGGGCGACAACCTGGGCCGGCGTCCGGCGGGGTTTTTTGGCGGGTTTGGCCGGCAGAACTAACGCGCCTAGTTCGATATCGGCCCACATCATATCCGCTGTAAGTTCGGGGCTAAGGCGGGTTTTGTCCAGGTAGGCGTTAACAACTTCGTCCGCTTCGGAGAGAGCGATTTCGATTACCGGCTTTTTGGCGTCGCAACATTTAGTAGCCGCGTGGCGACCCATAGGGCCGGAGTAGGGGCGGTCGCATACCAGGCATTGGTATACGTCTTTAGAGAGTTTGCGGTAGTACTTAGACGACACAGGCCCTCCGAACGGATAAAATAATACCGGCGCGATAGCCGGCGGCGTGTTTTTTACGCCGGCGTAGCCGCCGGCTAAGTTCTCCCAGGGATTTATCGGTACCGATCGGGTTATAATAGGCGTTTTTCGGTGGGTATTGAGAGATCGCCCAGGTCAACGGGGCGGGTAACACGGCTTCGCCCGCCGTATTCAAGCCGGTATCTAAGTGTGTGGAGATCATCGGCCCGTTGTTTATAGGGGCTATCGTATTCGTGATAGTGGGCGTGGTTGGCGTTTTCAGCTTCGGCGGCAAGTTCCGCTCTCCTGAGTAAGCCCAGAATGATCGCCAGTTCGTACGGGTTAAGCTTCGGGCGGGCGTCAACTTCAAAGTTGATTGACATTTTTCTACCTCTTTTTTCGGTTCGCATATGCGAGTTACGGTTAACTTAGAGTGTTCTCTTTTTAGAACGGGCGGCAAAGCTAAGCATTTAGCTTCAAGCGGTACCGATCCTTTTATGATTACTTTATGTAAAAGCATTTCGCACCTATTATGTTAAGTGTTATATCTCTATATAACATAACATATATAGTGCGAACCATATAAACGTGAAATAACCCAGTCCCCATTTAGCAAAAGCCAATTATCTTTGAGGTCGCGGATCTCCGCCGCCCGGATTATGGATAAAGCATTCACCGTTTCGAGTCTCGAGCGCTATCTTTTGAGTTTGTCAGGTTTGAAAACCGAACGTCGAGTTGCCAGGTACCAGCTGCCCGATTCCTAGTGAAAGGTCCTTAAGTCCCCACCGGTTGGTCGCCGAGGTGAACACAGTACATGCTGGCTCAACGCCGCGTTCTTTCAAACCGCTCAGCGCTTCTGTTTCGTTTTTAGCGTTTACCAGGCCTGGTAACAAGTCTATCTTGTTAAACACAGTGATCCGTGGTTTTTCGTCGATTTCAAGTTCCTTAAGGATAGTCTCAACAGTCTGACACTGCCCTACCGCATTTCTCGATGTTATGTCAATTACATGGATCAATATGGAAGCCTCGGAGAGTTCCTCGAGAGTGGCCCGGAAGGCTTTCACGATCGTCGGCGGCAGCTTTTTAATAAACCCGACCGTGTCTGTTATCAGGATTTGCCGTTTGTCGGGCAGCGTCATTCGCCTGGTCGTCGGATCCAGGGTGGCAAACAATTTGTCTTCTACAAAAACATCAGCTTTGGTCATAGCCCGCATAAGGCTGCTTTTGCCGCTATTGGTATATCCCACCAGGGCAGCTACCGGAATCCCTTCTCTTTTCCTCTTTTGCCTGTACAGGTCTCGTTGGCGGCTCACATCGTCAAGTTTGGATTCCAGGACGACAATTTTGCGCTGCAATATGCGCTTGTCAGTCTCTAGCTGGGATTCGCCGGGACCTCTGGTACCAATGCCGCCCCCGAGACGCTCCAGGTGACTCCATTGTCCGGCAAGGCGGGGCAGCAGGTATTGTAACTGCGCCAGTTCAACTTGAAGTTTTCCTTCCCTGGTGTGTGCGTGCCGGGCGAAGATGTCGAGGATAAGAGCTACCCTGTCGATCACCTTGACCTTCAGGGCTTCTTCAAGAGTTCGCTGCTGCAACGGAGTTAGTTCGTCGTCGAAAACCGCGGTGTCATAGTTGATTTGGGCTCGGGACTCGATTAGTTCGTCGAGCTTCCCTTTCCCCAGATAGGTCACCTTTTGGGGTTGGGGCAACCGCTGCGTCAGGCGCCCCACCACAACGCCCCCTGCGGTTTTGACCAGTTCAGCCAGCTCCGTAAGCGATTCGTCGGCAGTCCACTCAGACTGAGCCTTGGGATTGCCGGTATTGATGGCGACCAGCATTACCCGTTCAGGTTCAATTGAGGTATTGATAATCGATTTCGGGATGAATTTGCCTCTATTTTACAGGTTAAAAAAACCGGGGGACTTCACATGTCCCCCGGAATCAAGCTCTTAATATGGTGGGCTCGGCAGGTTTCGAACCTGCGACCAAGCGGTTATGAGCCGCCCGCTCTGACCACTGAGCTACGAGCCCGGTGGCGGTTATAGGTATTGTTCGCCCTCGGGTATCTCGTCTTCGGACTCTTCGTCACGTTCCACTTTTTTGCGTTCGAAACGGCTTTCTTTCTTTTGTCCTGTGGGTTTAATGACCGGCGGATAATCAAAAACGGGCTTTTCTTCTTCCCAGGTTTCAGTATCCGGATTCCATTTCATTTTTTCCTGAAGAGCCTGTTTTTCAGCCTCCATTTTCTGGAGTTCGCCCAACGCCCAATAACGTTCTTTTTCTTTTGGATCTACCGTTGTGGATTTCCTAGCCCAATTTGCGTAGTCCTTTTCCGCCGTTTCCTTCATATTCTGCTCGTCTTTTTCTTTTTCCTGTTTGACGAGCTCTTCTTTAGCCCACTCCACCCAAGCTTCAGGACCGCGGCCGCAGGCTTCCTGACGTTCCTCACGCCACCGTTTTAATGGATCCGGGTTTTTGATCTTGTCATCATCAGCCCGCCGTTGTGACTGCCACATCTTTTCCTTGGCTTTGTCTTGAGTGATCAAATAGCTATCGGGCGGCGTAGACATTACTTGAGAAAATGCCGCTGAAAGAATCCGGTCGCATTCCGCATTACAATTTGGACAATTTGTGATGGCGTCACATTCACTGAACGGTCTTCTGAGTTCAAATGTTTTGCGGCACTGCGGGCAAATATATTCGTAAATTGGCATGAGCAACCCCCACAAGAATTCGATTACTTTACGTTAAATTGTATCACTTCCAAACCTTTTTCATCAAGTTACAAGGCTAAATTTGTAGCCCGTTCTCTCACCGCTGCGTTTAGACCCTCCAACAATTTGCCTGGGGTGACACCGAACTTCTGTTCGCCGGTTCTTAACCTGACGGACACGGTGCCGGATTCAATCTCCTTGTCTCCTATGACAAGCATACATGGAATCTTATCCAATTGGGCTTGCCTGATCTTCTGATTAATGGTTTCGGAGCGATCATCCAAGTTCACCCTGTAGCCTGCTGCCTTGAGTTCGCGGGTCAGGTTACCAGCGTACTCCAGGTGTCGATCTGATATCGGAAGAACGGCTACCTGGACCGGGTGGAGCCACACCGGAAACGCCCCGGCATAATGCTCTATCAACAGACCGAAGAAGCGTTCCCATGATCCCAGTAACGCTCTGTGAACCATGTACGGCCGATGCTCCTGGCCATCCGCACCAACATAAACCATGTTGAACCGTTCCGGCAGGTTGAAATCGAACTGGATGGTCGTCATCTGCCATTCGCGGCCTAAGGCATCCTTGACTTTAAGGTCTATTTTCGGCCCGTAGAAGGCGCCGCCGCCTTCATCGATCTTGTACTTCAATCCCTGGGCGTCCATCACCTTCCGCAACACGTCCGCGGCTTTTTGCCATTGCTCTTCGGTACCGATAGCCTTCTCAGGGCGAGTAGCCAGGTAAAGCTGGTAGTCCTTGAAGCCGAACGTCTGCCAAATATGGAATGAGAACCGGATTACCTCGGCGATCTCGCTCTCCATTTGTTCGGGAGTGCAGAAAATGTGGGCGTCATCCTGAGTGAAGCCGCGGACCCGAAGCAGGCCAGTCAAGACGCCGCTGCGTTCGTAACGGTAGACGGTGCCAAGCTCGCACCATCTCAACGGCAGGTCACGGTAAGACCTGGTCTGCGACTTGTAATACAGTATGTGGAAGGGGCAGTTCATGGGTTTGACGTAATAGTCCTGCCCATCTATATCCATGGGAGAGTACATAATATCCTTGTAGTTCGCGAGGTGGCCTGATGTCTCCCATAATGTGCCGCGACCTATATGCGGGCTGTACAGTATTTCATAGCCGGCGTCATAATGTTCTCGGCGCCAGAATTCCTCGACCGTTGTTCTTATACGGCCAGCTTTGGGTCCGTAGATAATCAACCCTCCGCCCAATTCTTCAGGTGTGGCGAAGAGATCGAGTTGTTTGTTGAGCTTGCGGTGGTCCCTGGCTTCGAGCTCTTCGAGCTTTTTCAAGTATTCTTCAAGTTCAGCCTTGGTCGGAAAGGCCGTCCCGTAAATTCGCTGTAGCATCGGACGTTTCTCATCACCACGCCAATACGCGCCGGCGATTGATAATAATTTGAAGGCCTTGATACGGGCGGTATGAGATACGTGAGGCCCGCGGCACAGGTCAACAAAGTCACCGTCGCGGTAAATGGTGATATCCTCGCCTTCAGGTAGATCGGCGAGAACTTCAAGTTTATAGGGTTGGCCAGCGAAAATTTTCTCCACCTCCGCCCTGGAAACCGTTTCTTTTACGAACGGCAGGTTCTGTTTAACAATCTCTGCCATTTTCGCTTCTATCAATGGCAGATCTTCAGGAACCAACGCTCGCGGCAACTCGAAATCATAATAGAAACCAGTTTCTATCGACGGACCAATCCCCAGTTTGGTACCCGGAAACAGAGCGGTCACGGCATGTGCCAACACATGAGCTGCCGAATGGCGCATCATCGCCAGTTGTTGATCGATCGGTTCGTTCGCCAAATCTTCACCTCGTCCTTATGAGTTTGTTTTCCAACATTAAACTCACCGAATCGGGCAATTATAACGCCACCGGTATACCAAGGCAAAATCCTGGCATTTCCTTGACATGAATTTTAGCTCAACCTAAAATGGCTTCGACCCCTGGCTTAAAGGATCTTATATGAAATTTCTGGTAAACGGACAACAAACCTCGACCACTTCCGAACACAGATCTCAGCTTAACTATCTGGAATCATGCAAAGAATGGGTCAAGGAACTGACGGAGTCAAAAAAACTTGATGGCGCATACAGTTTTACCGACGGTGGCGGCTTATTTATTATTGATGCAGCCTCACACGAAGAATTGACCAGAATTCTCCTGAGTTTCCCGTTAAGCCATATCAGCAAATTCACTATCCAGCCCCTGGCTAACTTTGACGCCACAGCCGATGCCATAATCGAAGCCATGAGCGGCGTCACAGACATGCGCCACCACATATTCTGCCCGTAACTCACTGCAAGGCCGCAAGTTCATCCAGTCTCATCTGGATGCAAACCACGTGGAAGTAATGCTAAAATAGCCGGCGCATCGCGGAGGGTTGTCCGAGCGGCCTATGGTGACGGTCTTGAAAACCGTTGTCCGCGCAAGCGGACCGTGGGTTCGAATCCCACACCCTCCGCCATTTTATTTTCTTTTTCGCGAGCTTCTAACCGGCCGCCTGCGATCTCAGGTAGGCATCAATAAAAGGCGCGAGCTCGCCCTGTTCGAGAACAGCCGTGGTATTGCCCGTTTCATAATCCGTGCGATGGTCTTTGACCATCTTGTACGGATGTAAGACGTAACTTCGGATCTGACTGCCCCATTCGGCAGAGATCCGTTCACCTTTAAGCCTGGCACGTTCGATTTCCTGTTCAGCGATCTTGAACTTTAAAAGCCGGGCTTTCAGCAGGCTCATCGCTATTTCGCGGTTCTGATATTGAGAGCGTTCTGTTTGTGCGGTGACGACAGTGCCGGTCGGAACATGGGTCAGGCGCACGGCGCTGGACACTTTCTGGACGTTCTGCCCCCCGGCGCCGCTTGACCGGTAGGCTTCCATTTTTATGTCTTCAGGGTTGATCTCGACATCGGCGTCCGCTTCAGCTTCGGGCATAACCTCCACCAACGCGAATGAGGTGTGCCTGGCGTGATCGGAATCGAAAGGCGAAAGCCTGATCAGACGATGCACGCCATGTTCACTCCGCAGGTTGCCATAGGCGTACCGTCCGCGAAATATTACGGTGACACTTTTTATGCCGGCTTCATCGCCCGCAGACACGTCGAGCACTTCAGCGTCATAATCATGTTTCTCCGCCCAACGGAGATACATATTTAATAACATCTCCGCCCAATCCTGGCTTTCCACCCCACCGGCTCCGGCGTGGATCGAAAGGATTGCGCTGCGCTCATCGTAGGGACCGGAGTAAGCCAGTTCGAATTCCAGCTTGTCAAGCTCAGCGGTCAAGGTATCCAGGTCTTTCTGGATTTCAGTAAACAATGCCGGATCACCCTCGATGAGTTTGCTTAACTCATTCAGGTCGGAAAGCCGGTTTTCGAGGCTGCGCCATTGTTCCGCAGTCTTTTTTAACTCATTAAGCCTGCGCATGGTAACTTGCGCCTTCTGAGAATCCTGCCAAAATTCAGCGTTTCCGGTAATATGCTCCAGTTCTGCGATTTCTTTTTCTTTAGCAGGGATGTCAAAGACGCTCCAAGTCGTTAATTATCCGTTCAGACAGAGCGCTTAAGGGCGATGCAAATTCTGACATTATCTCTCCAATATCTTACTGCGGGAATGATTACCATAAACCCCAGCTGTTTTACGACCGGCAGCAAGGTGAGCTTGCCGAACGGGTTCGGGAAGCCTGTATCCTATATTCAATTTAAGCACCCAATCGACAGCAGTTTCAAGGCTGATCATATGGCCTACCGAGACAAATATTGGTTTAGTGCCTGCTCGGGTGCGAAGCACGCGTCCGATGATCTCTTTTCTGTCGGTTAGGGCGCACCCGTTGCCGATGTCTGGGCCGAGCTCCTGGTGCTCCCCGCACAGGCGGGATTTGGCACAGCCGATGGAGGGTTTACCCACAATCAACCCGAGGTGAGATGCGATACCCAACCGCCTGGGATGTGCTATCCCTTGTCCGTCGACCATAAAAAGGTCCGGTTCAACGTCTAATTTTTCAAGCGCCGGAAGGATCAAAGGCAATTCCCGGAACGATAATAAACCGGGGATATAAGGCATTGTCGCTGTGCCTTCGTGGATTGATTCGGCGACGATTTCGAGGGAGGGATAACTCATTACGACCACAGCGGACCTGCCAGTACTCCCCTGCCGGCCTACCGACACGTCAATCCCCGCAATAAGCTTGACTTCGACCGGTGTATCGGCACATACGATAGAAGAAGCCAAATCAGTCTGGAGCTTCACCGCTGAGGAATACGACAATTCAAACGGATGTAATTCGCTGATCATCACTTTATGTAATTATACCCGGTATGCAATTTACCTTCCATACTAAGCTGAGCTAACCGGGAGTATGATATTCCGAATCTGTTTGTATTTGACACTACTATCAGCATATTGGATAATACCCTAAAAAGAGAGAGAGAGTATTCCATAGCAGCATGCTTAAGATCAAACTTCGCAGAATGGGCGCCCCCAAAAGGCCAAGCTACAGAATGGTCGTTGCCGATTCCAAAACCTCCCGCGGCGGCGCTTTTCTTGAGATTGTCGGTCAATATGATCCGATGACAAATCCCGAAACCATCAAAGTCGAAGCGGAAAAAGCCAAGAGTTGGATCGGTAAGGGAGCCCAACCCACCGAGACGGTCAGCAGACTGTTGAAAAAAGCCGGGGTCCTGTAGGTCTCGATCCGTTAGCAAGGAGCCACCATGAAAGAGCTAGTGGAGTACATCGCCAAATCCCTGGCAGACAAACCTGAAGCGGTGATAGTCACTGAAGAACAGGAAGAGGAAGGCTTGAAGCTGACCCTCAAGGTAGATGACGGCGATAAGGGCCGTATCATCGGCAAACAGGGCCGGATCGCTCAGGCCATGCGGACGCTTATAAGGGTGAAAGCCGCAAAAGCCGGCACCAAAGCCAGGCTTGAAATTCTCTAAAATTAAGAACCATTTCAGATATTAAGAATGGGGGATGCGCCAACCGGTGCATCCCCCTTTCTTTTTTGCGACTGAGGACCTATCGTTTTGATATCAATTTACCTTCTTTATCACGCATCCCCCCGGAAAAGGTAAAGATAAAATCGACCCGAGTCCAGGTTCCGAGGCTATGAAGGGATTTCAAGACGAACAAAACCGTGCATACTTTTCCAAGGTACCATTGATAAGTGCGGAATTACCAAAGAATGAATACAAATAACCACGGCTCAACGCGATTTATCCGAGATCAGGGACTCGGGAATGAACTGTGTAAAAAAAGAGTCCTATTTTCAGGACTCTTTTTAGAATCGGGTTTATCAAGTCGAAGGAGGTGGTCGGAGGGAACCCTTACGGTGCTTCGCTTTTTCGGCGATTGCCAGACGCGCCATAGCCCGATGGAGGGCAGCTTCGCTTTCGGCGGCATCGAAACCGGGTTCGTATTTCTCCGACATTCGCTGTTCAGCCCGTTTGCGAGCTTCCTCTGCCCGAGCCAGATCGATCTCCTCGGCCCGTTCGCAGGTATCGGCAAGAACGATCACACGGTCCGGCCTGACTTCCAAGAATCCACCGGCAACGCAGAGCGAAAATTCCTCTGATCCTTTACGGGCTCGGAGTTCACCAGTTTTCAGGGCGGTCATCAATGGCGAGTGCTTGGGCAGGATGCCAAGTTCACCTTCAATACCGGGGGCGACTACGATATCGACGTCGTCGGAAAAGACGCTCCGTTCCGGCGTCACCACTTCTAATCTTATCGTTGCCAAATTTCCGACTCCGATACCATATCTAGTATTGTACCTTTAAAAACTCAATTGTTGTTAGGCAGCCATCTTGGCTGCGGCTTCGACGGCTTCATCAATGGTGCCGACCATGTAGAAGGCTTGCTCCGGCAGGGCATCATGTTTGCCTTCCAGGATTTCTTTGAAGCCGCGGATGGTTTCGGAAAGTGAAACATACTTGCCGGGACGCCCGGTGAAAATCTCCGACACGAAGAACGGCTGGGTCAAGAAGCGCTGAATCTTGCGGGCACGGGCAACCGTAGCCTTGTCTTCTTCTGAAAGCTCTTCCATGCCGAGAATGGCGATGACGTCCTGGAGGTCCTTGTAGCGTTGAAGCACCCGCTGCACTTCGCGGGCGGTGCGATAATGCTCTTCGCCAACGACGATAGGATCAAGGATGCGGGAGTTCGAAGCCAGGGGATCAACCGCCGGGAAAAGGGCCTGGGCCGCCAGAGAACGCTCAAGGGCGATGACCGCGTCCAGGTGGCCGAAGGTGGCAACGACGCCGGGGTCGGTGTAGTCGTCGGCCGGTACGTAAATGGCTTGGAACGAGGTGATCGAACCGTTTTTAGTTGTGGTGATGCGCTCCTGGAGGGCGCCCATTTCGGTAGCCAGCGTCGGTTGATAACCAACGGCCGAAGGCATGCGGCCGAGAAGGGCCGACACTTCAACACCGGCAAGCGTGTAGCGGTAGATATTATCGATGAAGAGAAGTACGTCGCGGTGCTCAACATCGCGGAAATATTCGGCCATGGTCAGGCCAGTCAGGGCGATTCTCAGGCGCACGGCGGGCAGTTCGTTCATCTGACCGAAAACCAGAGCGGTCTTGGCGATAACACCGGAGTCCTTCATTTCATGCCACAGGTCGTTACCTTCCCTGGATCTTTCGCCGACGCCGGCGAAGACCGAGAAGCCGCCGTGTTCCGAGGCGATGTTGCGGATAAGTTCCTGGATGATAACGGTTTTACCCACGCCGGCGCCGCCATAGGCACCGATCTTACCGCCTCTGGCAAACGGAGTGATGAGGTCGATAACCTTGATACCCGTTTCCAGCATCTGAGCGGTAGTTTCCTGCTGATCGAAAGGAGGGGCGTTTCGATGAATCGGCCAGCGTTCGGTGGTTTTGACTTCGCCTTCGCTGTCAAGAGGTTCACCCAGGACGTTGAAGATGCGTCCCAGCGCTCCCTGCCCTACCGGCACGCTAACCGGCGCGCCGGTGTCAACGACCTCGGTGCCACGGGCCAAGCCATCGGTCGGCATGAAGGAAAGGCATCGGACCCAGTTATTTCCAACGTGGGCCTGAACTTCCAGAACGATGCGCTCGCCCTGGTTGTCGATTTCAACAGCATTGAAGAGAGCCGGAAGTTCAGCTGATGGGAATTCAACGTCAACCACCGAGCCGATAACCTGTACAACTTTACCTTTGGCCATCAATTCCTCCTAGAGTTATGCCAGCGCCGCCACGCCGCCGACGATGTCGAGCAGTTCCGAAGTAATAGACTCCTGGCGCGCCTTGTTGTATTCAAGCGTCAATTCACCCACCAGTTCGTTGGCGTTCTGGGTGGCGTTTCTCATGGCCACCATGCGCGCCGATTGTTCACTGGCGATCGATTCCAGTATCAAATGGTAGACTTTCATTTCGATGTATCGGGGCAATAGAGAACCTAAAACACCGGCGGCATCCGGTTCAAATATGTATTCGACATTCTGCTGGGGCGGTACTTGCGCAGGTTCTACCGGCAGTAGTTTCACGACCTCAGGTTTCTGAACCAAAGTTGACACGAACTGGCTGTAAGCCACATAGACCTCGTCGACGGCGCCGGACTTGAAGTCATCCATAATTACCCGCGAAATGGGCAGGGTATCCATCAGAGTGGGTTTATCTCCAAGCCCAGTAAATTCAGCAACAATGTTTCGTTGCGAACGCCTCATGAAATCGAGCCCCTTTTTACCGACCACGATCATGTTCAGAGGTAGCTCTTTATGATCAATGGCAAAGGCCAGCGTCGCCCGGTTTATGTTTCCAACGAGCCCGCCTGAAAGACCACGGTCCGGGGTGATATGAAGGATGGCGACCTTCTTCACCGGACGTTGCTCTAAAAGGGGATGCCCAGCTTTGCCCTCGGACCTGGCCGAGAGAGCGGCGATGACAGCGGTTATTTTCTGGCTGTAAGGGCGCCCCGCCAAACCGCGATCCTGGGCTTTGCGCATCTTGGAGGCGGCGATCATCTCCATGGCACGCGTGATCTTGGCGATGTTCTTAACGCCGCGAATCCGCAGCCGTATGGCTCTTAGGTTAGCCATTTATCGTATGATCCTTCCCTAGGCTATAAAACTTTTCTTGAATTCGACCAGTGCGCCTTTGAGGGCCGTCTCGGTCTCGGGGCTAAAGACCTTGGTGTCGGCGATCCCTTTGGCAATCTGGGGGTAATTAGCCGACAAGAATTGGTAAAGGCTTGTTTCAAACCGTGACACATCGGAGACGGCGACATCGTCGAGGAACCCGTTGAGAAGGGCAAAGAAAATAATGACCTGATTTTCCACGGCAACGGGTTTGTATTGGAGTTGTTTCAGGACTTCAGTAATCCGTTGACCGCGCTCGATTTGTGCTCTAGTCGCCTTGTCGAGTTCAGACGTACCGAATTGAGCGAAAGCAGCCAAAGCCTGATATTGGCTCATTTCCAACTTAAGGCGGCCGGCAACCTTTCTCATAGCCTTGGTTTGGGCGGCCGAACCAACGCGAGACACGGAAATACCGACGTTCAGGGCAGGCCGAATGCCGGCGTTGAACAGATCAGGCTCAAGGTAGATCTGGCCGTCGGTAATCGAAATTACGTTGGTCGGAATATAAGCCGAAACGTCTTGGGCTTGAGTTTCAATAATCGGTAACGCGGTCAGGGAGCCACCGCCGTTTTCTTTGTTCAATTTGGCAGCGCGTTCCAGAAGTCGTGAGTGTAAATAGAAGACGTCGCCGGGATAGGCTTCTCGGCCCGGCGGGCGGCGAAGCAAAAGGGACAATTGGCGGTAGGCCCAAGCGTGTTTTGTCAGGTCGTCATAGACGATCAAAGCCTCTTTGCCGGTATCCATGAACTCTTCTCCCATGGCGCAACCGGAAAACGGAGCCAGGTACTGGAAAGCGGCCGGATCTGAGGCAGAGGCGGCTACAACAATGGTATGAGCCATGGCGCCGTATTTTTCAAGCGTACCGACAATCTGGGCGATCTTTGACGTCTTCAAACCGATAGCGACGTAGATGCAGATTAGATCGCCGCCCTTCTGATTGATAATGGTGTCCAGGGCGACGGCTGTTTTACCAGTGGAACGATCGCCGATAATGAGTTCCCGTTGACCACGGCCAATCGGAATCATTGAGTCGATTGCCTTGATACCGGTTTGAACCGGGGTATCGACGCCTTTTCGGGTGACGACGTTAGGCGCCACACGCTCGACGGCACGTCGCTTTGAGGTTTTTATTGGTCCTTTGCCATCGATGGGTTGGCCCAGAGGATTGACGACACGGCCGATCATTTCCATCCCGACGGGTACCTCGACCACGCGGTTGGTGCGCCTGACTTCATCGCCTTCTTTGATCAGGGTATCTTCTCCCAGTAGCACTGCGGCGACAGAGTCCTCTTCGAGGTTTAGGGCAATACCCATAACGCCGTTAGGGAACTCAAGCAGTTCGTTGTATTCCGCCGATGCCAGGCCGTGGATACGGGCGATACCATCGCCGACCTCGATCACCGTGCCGACGTCGGTAACGGTAACCTCTGCACCGAAGTTTTCGATCTGCTCTTTGATTACGGCAACTATGTCCAAACCTTTTTGCGCCATGTTCAAAACTCCTTTTGGAGTGGCCGAGTTATAATCTGGCCTGGTTAATTTCTCGTTTCAAATTTTCCAGACGGCGTGAGACACTGCCGTCGATAACTTTGTCACCTACCCTGGCTACGATTCCCCCCAGGAGAGACGGGTTTACCTTGGTTGTTATGTCAACCTGCTTACCGAACATAAGCGACAACTTTTGCTTGATTTCCACCGTCTCGGCTTCGGACAGGGGAACCGCGGCACTGACATTAGCGTGGGCTATTCCGTGCAGTTCGTCCAATCGGCGCTGATAATCGGTAAAAATATCAGGCATCAGTGCCAGACCACCGCGCTCGACAAGTAGGTACAGCAAGTTGACCGCCAGCGGATTGACGCCTTTCAATTTCGGTTCGAGCGCTTCTCTTTTTGCGGCTACTGACACGCGGGGATTCTCGAGGAAAAAGAGTACATCCCGGTCTTGCACCATGCGGACCAACGTTTCAAGGTTGTCCCGCCATGTGTTGAAGTTCTGGTGCTTGGCGGCAATTTCAAAAATCGCCTGTCCATACCGCATGGCTTGGGCGTAGGCACTTTTTCCCAAAGTAACCCTCTAGTTCTTTCTCAACGCGGCGCTCTCTTCGAGCACCTGGTCAATCATTTCGCGATGGGCTGCTTTATCGAGAGATTTTCCGATAACCCTGCCGGCCGCAAGAATGGTCAGATCGGCGAATTCTTTACGCAACTCATCGATCACTTCATCGCGCTCACGGCGGATGTCAGCCTTGGCTCGTTGCAACAGAGCTTCCGCCTCAGCTTGGGCTTCCACCTTGGCTTTTTCCCTGATCTCTTCGCCGGTCTTGGCCGCCCGTTCAATCACCTGTTGACCTTGTTTGGAGGCTTCGGCGATCTGCTGTTTGAAGTCCTCTTGCGCTTTCTCGGCCTGCGCCTTCATCACCTCTGCCTGTTCCAGGCTTTCTTTGATGCGCCGGCTCCGTTCGTCCATCATTTTTAGGATGGGTTTGTAAGCCAAGACCGATAAAAGCAGGAACAGAATCCCGAAATTTACCAGTTGCGCAATAAATGAAGGCAGGTTAATGCCTAGTGCTCCCATGGTCTTATCCTCCTTGGTAGTCTAGGCGACAAAGATCAAAATGATAGCGACAACCAGGGCATAGATCGCGACGGCTTCAGTCAAAGCCAGGGCGAAAAGGAAGTTGGTAAAGATGGTGCCCCGCGCTTCGGGATTACGGCTGACCGCGTTAACCGCGCCCATGCCCAGAATGCCAAGACCTACGCCAGGGCCGATGGCGCCCAAGCCCATTGCCAAACCTGCTGCTAAGAGTCGTACCGCTGCTTCGTCCATTGATTGATCCCCTTTCTTGAACTTCTCGTTATATTTCCCTAGTGAGATGCGGCCTCAGCGATTGCTGCTCCGCCGTGTTCCGAGCTGTGGGATTCACCCTCAGCTTCATGGGAAGACACGGCCATGAAAGCGAAGACCAGGGTAAGCCCGGCGAAAATGAGCGCCTGAATATACCCCACGAACAATTCCAGTACGTAGAACGGGATGGCCACGATGAAAGGCGCAAGGAACAACATAGAGATAAGTAAGATTTCGCCGCCGGTCATGTTGCCGAAAAGACGGAAGGTAAAAGAGAGAAGTCGGATGAACTCAGAAAGCAGTTCGATTAAACCGATGAAGATATCGATGGCGCCCATAAAAATGTCCATGACGCCATCTTTTAGTTTGCCGGTGAATAATTCCTTCCATCCGCGGATAAATTTCTTAAAATTGAAGAACTTGCTCAGGTAATGAAATACACCCAGCGTCCGCAAGCCCCAGTATTCGACCATGACGAATGAAACAACCGCTAACACCAGGGGGAAATTGATATCGGTATTGGCGCCGCGAAACAAGATGACGGCGCCTTCGTGGGTGTCGATGAGGATGGATCCGTAACCGGGGATGAGGTTCATCCAGGCATTGGTAATGACGAAAAGGAAGATGGTTGCCATCAGCGGGAAGAACTTACGGCCGTTCTTCTCTCCGGCGATGTCCGTGCAGAAGGAGAAGAGGTGATCGATGATGGATTCGGCAACTGCCTGTAGTCTGCCAGGCACCAGTTTCATTCTTCGGGTGGCAAGGAAAAAGAAAACGGCTAAAACGACTATGCTTATCCAGGCGGTCAACATGGTGTTGGTAATTGCGATGCCGCCGATGTGGGCAATGGCTTCAGCGGGCAGTTCCGGTCTGGGTTGATCGACGATGATCCAACTGGGCAAACTGACATTTTTGATAATGGATCGGCCGATAGCGCCTGCCAGGAGGCTGACAATAGACAGAGCCAGAACGATAATTAAAGAGGCAATAAAGACCGGTTTTGACAGCCCGATTATTTTCTTTTGAGGCGCTTTTGGCACTATCGATTATCCTTGTCTATTCGTTGCTATTATCCGGCGGCTTCGGCATCATCCGGTAAGCGCCGTAAAACGCGACTACCAAACCCAGGAAAAGCCCGACTATCAACAGCAGAGGTCCGGTGTTAAGCTTGGAATCCAGCCATCGACCCAGGAGAATCCCTCCCAGGATCATCAGGCTGATATACCAGCCGATCCCGATGAACTGCAGGCCGGTTCGCCATCGGTTCATCCCTGCCTCAAAAAACCCGACAAAGCATATCAGAAGCGCCCATTGGGGTCAAGTCCTAATACTGATAAAACAATTGTCTAAAAACGGGAACAAATGGCCAATCCATTTGACTAGCCAACGACCCCAAACTATACTGGACTATTCTATGATTTTTCTCCCGGCGGCATCGTTGTTCGCATTGGAAGATTACTAAGATGTTAGATCCAACAAAACTTCAGGACTGGCAGATAGCGGAAGAATCCGAAAAGTCGATGAGACCGGTATCCCGGCTGGCGGCTGAATGGGGCATTCTGGAAAATGAACTCTTGCCCTACGGACATTATTTGGGCAAAGTGGATTACGCCCAAGTACTGGAACGTCTCAAAAATGAGTCCGATGGCATGTACATCGACGTCACCGCAATCACCCCTACCCCGCTCGGCGAAGGCAAAAGCACCACAACGATCGGACTTGTTCAAGGGTTAGCCAAGAGAAAAGGCAACGTTTCGGGGGCAATCCGCCAACCGTCCGGCGGGCCGACTTTCAATATTAAGGGATCGGCGGCCGGAGGCGGGCTTTCTCAATGTATTCCTCTGACTCCTTTTTCGCTCGGTTTAACCGGTGACATCGATTGCGTCACTAACGCGCACAATCTCGCTATGGTAGCTTTGACTGCCCGATTACAGCACGAAGCCAACAACACCGACGAATTTTTGGCAAAACGCAAGCTACCCAGGCTGAATATCGATCCCAATAATATTCCAATGCGATGGGCCATGGATTTCTGCGCTCAATCATTGCGGGATATCATCATCGGGCTCGGCGGCAAAACCGATGGTTACATGATGCGCTCGGGCTTTGCCATATCGGTAAGTTCGGAGGTCATGGCTATTTTGGCGGTGTTCACCAGCCTTCGTGACCTGCGCGAGCGCATCGGACGCATCGTCGTCGCCTATGATCGGCAGGGCAATCCGGTCACTACCCACGACCTTGAAGTCGATGGAGCGATGACTGCCTGGCTGGTCCGGGCTTCAAATCCGAATCTTCTCCAGACAATTGAAGGACAACCCGTGATGGTCCACGCCGGGCCGTTCGCCAACATCGCCGTCGGCCAGTCTTCTATCGTCGCCGACAGAGTCGCCCTGAAATTATCTGATTACCATGTAACTGAAAGTGGCTTTGGCGCCGACATAGGCTTTGAAAAATTCTGGAACATCAAGTGCCGGGTCAGTGGATTGAAACCTAATTGCGCCGTAATTGTTGCCACGGTGCGCGCCCTGAAGATGCACGGAGGCGGTCCGACTGTTAAACCGGGTAAACCGCTGGACGCAGCGTACACCCAGCCTAACCCGGTTCTCGTTGAGCAGGGGGCGGCAAACCTCGTCGCCCACATTGAAACGGTGAAACAGTCAAGTATTATCCCGGTGGTTTGTATCAATCATTTCTCAACGGATTCCGAAGAAGAAATCTCCATCGTCAAAAGAGAAGCTGAACGCGCCGGAGCCAGGGTCGCCGTCTCGCGCCATTGGCTCCTGGGCGGTGAAGGCGCCCTCGAGCTGGCGGACGCGGTTATCGATGCCTGCCAAGAGAAAAATGACTTCAAGTTGTTATACGAAAGCTCCTTGCCCCTGACCTCCCGCATCGAGAAGATCGCAAGGCAGGTGTACGGTGCCGATGGGGTATCCTACACGCCGGAAGCCAAAGCTAAAGCCGAAGCCATCGAAGCTGACGCTTCCAAATCGGATTTTGCTACCTGCATGGTTAAGACCCACCTGAGTTTGTCTCACGATCCCAACTTGAAAGGCCGGCCTTCCGGGTGGGTTCTTCCTATACGGGATATCCTTACATATAATGGCGCCAGATTTGTTGTCCCGGTGGCCGGAGATATTAAATTGATGCCGGGGACGTCTTCCGACCCTGCATTCCGCCGCATCGATGTCGATGTCGAAACAGGCAAAGTCAAAGGCCTGTTTTAGGTTTGAACACCATGAATAAGCCGATCACCGTCCGTTTCGAGCCCCAGGGCATCTCAGCTCCCGCACACGAAGGTGACAACCTGCTGGAAATCGCCAGGAGCGTGGGTGTCGGCATCGCTGCCTCGTGCGGTGGCGATGGGGTTTGCGGCACTTGCAGGGTATCCATTAAAAAGGGTGACGTAGAAACATCTCCGGGTTCGATCCTTTGCAACGAAGATGTTGCTAACGGCGTGCGGCTGGCGTGCCAGACCCGGATTTTGACAGACCTGATCGTGTACGTATTACCCGAAGCCCAAGCGCCTGCTTCAAGCGGGCACCTTCGTTCGCTGGTCACTCGAGAAGAAGTCATGGCGGCATCCGGTTGGCGGTTCGCCCCGCCGGTCTTCAAACTTTTTATAGCGCTACCCCCGCCGAATTTGCGGGATAATTCAAGCGATCTTACCCGCCTGGCCCGGGCTCTCGAATCTCACGGCATTGAGAATCCTTCGATTGCGCTTGCTTTTTTGAAAAAATTGCCCGGCGCAGTTAGAGAATGCAATTGGAAAATCACTCTCACGGCGCTGAAAGAACAACATGGACTGCGGTTGATCGACGTGGAAGGAGGCGACACCAGAGACCGGAATTACGGGATCGCCTTCGACATCGGGACCACCGGCATCCGCGGGGAACTTCTGGACCTGAACGAAGGCAAGGTCCTGGCCCAGGGGGTTGAGTACAATGGTCAACGCGCCTACGGCGACGATGTGATCAGCCGGATCAATTACTCCGGAAAAAGGGACGGCCTGACCCAACTGCAACGGGCGGTGGTCTCGACCATGAACAAGATCGCATCGGACATGGCTTCCCGTGCCAGCGTCAATACGTCGCAGATAGCCCATGTCATGGTTGCTGCGAACACTACCATGGTCCAATTGATGACGGGAGTGGAGCCAAAATATCTGAGACTCGAGCCTTACGTGCCAACTGCTTCTGTCTTTCCTGTTGTTTCCGCAGGAGAAATCGGTCTTGACCTGGGGTACGACGTGCCCGTCTCGACGATTCCATCGGTCGCCAGCTACATTGGCGGCGATATCGTGTCCGGTCTCGTGGGAACCGGAATATTCCAGCGTTCCGACACGGTGCTGTATATCGATATAGGCACAAACGGAGAAATCGTGGTCGGCAACCGGGAATGGATGGTGTCCGCTTCTTGCTCAGCTGGCCCGGCTTTCGAAGGCGGTGGCATCCGACATGGCATGCTGGCGACAGCAGGAGCGATCGAATCGTTCAGGATTGGCGCCGACGGGAGCCCGAACATCACCACAATCGGCGGAGACAAACCCCGCGGCATTTGCGGCGCCGGCTTGATTAGCGCGATATCGGCTCTGTATTTAAACGGAATCATCAACCAAAGAGGCAAATTTAATATCGAGGCTTCAAAACACGTTCGGGATGGAGAGGACGGCCCGGAATACCTGCTTGTTCAGGCGGGTGAGACGTCGATCGGTAAAGATATAGTCTTGACTGAAATCGATGTTGAAAACCTGATTCGCGCCAAGGGGGCGATGTACGCCGGCTATCAAACACTTCTGGCAAGCGTGGACCTCACCTTCGATGGTTTAGTAAACGTTATCGTGGCCGGTACCTTCGGCAGCCATCTCGATATCGAAGATGCAATTACCATCGGGTTATTGCCGGACATCGACCGCGGTAAATTCGTGTTTGTCGGGAACGGCTCTCTTCTCGGCGCACGCCTGTCCAGTTTTTCAACTGAACTTATTGAAGCCGGCAGGAAGGTCGCCGGGCTTATAACCAACATTGAGCTTTCGGAAAATGTTTCATTTATGGAAAATTACACGGCTTCCATGTTTTTACCCCACACCGATGCAAGCCTCTTCCCTTCAGTCAGCCACGGCGTGATCAAATCGGGGGGTACACAGTCGACATGACCATTTCCATTGCCATGGCGGGCAAGGGGGGTACCGGCAAAACCTCCATTGCTTGCCTGATCGTCCGTTATCTCATAAAACAGCGTAGGGTCCCTGTCCTGGCAGTCGATGCCGACCCTGCAGCAAATCTTGACCTTGGCCTGGGTGTGAATGTTGAAAAAACCATTGGCTCCATTTTGGCTGGTTACAACGAGAATAAACTTGTTATTCCACCGGGTATGTCCAAGGAAGCTCTACTGGACTTGAAACTGAACGAGTCGATATTTGAAAGCCAGGATTTTGACTTAATAACCATGGGCCGGGGAGAAGGAGCGGGCTGCTATTGTTTTCCGAACAATGTCCTGAAATCCTTCATCGACAAACTTTTGCCAAACTATAAGTTCATGGTTATGGATAACGAAGCCGGACTTGAGCATCTAAGCCGCGGCACAACCGAGTCTATCGACCATCTGCTGCTCGTCTCAAACCATTCAGTAAAGGGCGTACGTACCGTCGGTACGATAATCCAATTGGTAAAAGAACTGAGACTTAACATCAAACATCGGTGGGTCATCTTGAACCAGGCTCCCGAGACAATCGATCCACTTGTTGAAGCGGAATTCGGCAGGCTGGGCATCTCGATAGGAGCCGCGATACCGGAAGACCGTCTAATAATGGAATACGACTGGCACCAGCGGTCGCTGCTGGATATGCCCGGAGACTCGGCGTCGGTCCAGGCAATCGATAAAATGATGAACCAGATTCTTTCAAAGAATCCGAGTGAGGTTAATTCATGACGGCCAGGATTATAAGCGGTACCGAAATTTCTAAGCAGATTCGCGAAGAACTTAAAAATGAAATTGAGATGCTTCGCGCCCGCCACCATGTCATACCCGGTCTGGCCACCGTCATCGTGGGCAATGATCCGGCGTCCCAAACCTATGTCGGTTCCAAGGTCAGAGCCTGCCAGGAGTTGGGGATATTCTCGGCCAATTATCCATTGCCGGAAGAAACGTCCGAGAAGGAATTGCTCTACCTCATCAAAACTTTGAATGACGATCCGAGGATCAACGGCATCCTGGTGCAGGTGCCGCTGCCGAAACATATCGATGAAAACAGGGTTCTGACGGCGATCTCGCCCGACAAAGACGTGGACGGGTTCCATCCCATCAACATCGGGCGTTTGGTTATCGGCGAAAAATCCCTGCTGCCGTGTACCCCTGCCGGCATCCAGCAGATGCTGATCCGAAGCAATGTCGATACCGAAGGTGCGGAAGTGGTAGTCGTGGGGCGGTCAAACATCGTGGGCAAGCCAATAGCCAACATACTGTTGCAGAAGGCCGCCGGAGCCAACGCCACGGTGACCGTCTGCCATTCTGCTACACATGATATGGCCAACCATACCCGAAGGGCTGACATCCTCATCGCGGCCATTGGTAAACCACGGTTTATCACCGCCGATATGGTGAAACCGGGCGCCACGGTCATAGATGTGGGAACCAATGAGATCGGCAAAACTCCAGCCGGCAAGAGAATCTTGTGTGGAGACGTCGATTTTGATAATGTTAAGGCCGTCGCAAGCGCCATCACGCCGGTTCCGGGGGGCGTCGGCCCGATGACAATCGTTATGCTGATGGCAAACACAGTCAAAGCCGCCAAGATGGCTCACGGCTTGAAATAGCCGAGATTATTCCACCTCCAGACGAGAGGAACTTTTATGGCTGTAGATATTCCCAGGATCAATTATTCCGGTAGTATACGTTCAATCAGTCTCGGTGATAGACAGCAAGTCATGGTCGGCGGCGAACAGAGATATTCATTTTACGGTTTTGAAGGATCTTCACCGAATCCGCCCCGTATCGCCATGGAAGTTTATGATGAAGCTCCATTAGATTGGCCCGAGGCGGCACAGGCGCCCTTCGCCGGTGAGATGAACGATCCGGTCGCATGGGCAAGAAAGTGCGTCGAGGTGTACGGGGCAGAGATGATCTGCCTGCAACTCCAGAGCACCGACCCGAACGGAACCAACCGGGATGCAGACGCAGCAGCCAGGGTGGTTTCCCAAGTAGCCCACTCAATCGATGTGCCTTTGATTGTCTGGGGTACGGCCAACCATGAAAAAGATACCGAGGTGCTGCGGGCTGTGGCGGAAGCGGTACAGGACCGGCGCCTTGTCCTTGGTCCTGTGGAAAAAGGTGATTACAAAAAGATAGCGGCAGCGGCAATGGCATACAAGCATACCGTCATTGCGTCCAGCCCTATCGATATCAACCTTGCCAAGCAGTTAAATATCCTGATGGCTAACCTGGGAGTCAATCCCAACGAGATGATAATGGATCCAACGGTGAGTTCTATCGGCTACGGCATCGAATACGCATATTCTGTGATGGAACGTATCCGGATGGCGGCGCTCACGCAACAGGATGAAAAGCTCCAATTCCCGCTCATCTGTAATATCGCCCGGGAAACCTGGAAATCCAAAGAAGCCAAAATCGCAGAATCCGAAGACCCCAGGCTGGGAGATGCCGAAAAAACGCGGGCATTACCCTGGAAGCCATGAGCGCCACGTTACTGCTTTTGGCTGGCGCCGATATACTGGTGATGCGGCATCCTGAGGCTATTAGACTGGTTAAGGATATGATCGACGATCTTAGCTGATCTCGATATTTAGCGATTCCGAGGTTAACATTATGTCAACGATTATTGCCACTGCTGCCATAAACGGCGCTCACCAGTTGGTAGACCGGGGCTGAATCTGCCTGGCGGAACGCTCTGGTAACCAAAGGTAGCGGCCAACCAGTCGGTTTTCCCAAATACGGCTTACTTCCTTCCGGTAATTTACGGCGTAACCGGTCAAAAAGTAGAGACCCTCGGCGATGTGGCACACGCAATAGCCAAATGCCGCGAGATGCTGCCTCCGGTCATGAAACCTGAGGACGCTCTCTTATCACTGGATCCGGTGCTCAATGCCGGCATGGCGGCTCTGTTCGCCGAAGAGATCATTGAGGCGATCCGATACCTGGAACAGCCTGATTATTACACCAAGACCGAGGATCCGATTGACGACAATATCTGGCTTGGCGCCGCCGATGACGTCATCCTGAGAAAAAGGGGCGTCGAGTTCGTTGACGGGACCGCCCCTGGTTTTGCTGCTATTCTTGGCGCGGCGCCCTCCGATGAAATCGCCGTAAAAATTGCGACTGAACTGCAGCAGAAAAACCTCTATACCTTTATGAGCGCGGCCAGCGGCGACCAACTATTAGCGCGGCAGTTACTGCGTTCTGGCATCCAGGTCGGCTGGCCGACCCGGCTGGTGCCCTTCGGTCCGGACACCTCGTCGACCGTTTTCGGGATCGGCTTTGCCGTGCGAGTCGCCCTCTCTTTTGGCAACGTCATTCCGGGGCAGGCGAAGAGCTTGTTTGAATACTGCAAAAACAGGGTTTACGCCTTTGTGATGGCTCTTGGCGAAGTGAGCGAAGAATGGGCGGCTACCGCGGCGGGTGCTCTCAACTTCGGCTTTCCGGTTATTGCCGATTCTGCCATTCCCGAAATTCCAAATGCCATCGTATCGAATGTTTCTCAAGATAAAATCGTCAACCGGGCGATCGATGTCCGTGGGCTCAAGATCGTGATCAACGAAGTCCCGGTCCCGGTGGCTTACGGCCCTGCTTACGAAGGTGAGCGTGTCAGGGGTGAAGACATCTACCTTGAATGCGGTGGCGGGCGCACGCCGATGGTAGAGTGGGTAACTTCAAGGCCGATCGACGAAGTCACTGACGGTGCGGTTGAAGTCAGTGGACCTGAATTAGATGAGGTTCCCGCCGGCAGCAAACTGCCGTTGGCCATCGTTGTCGAAGTCGCCGGAAGGCAAATGCAGGACGATTACGAGCCCATTCTGGAAAGGCAGATCCATCACCTCATCAATTACGCCCAGGGTGTCATGCACATCGGCCAGAGGGATATTGCATGGTTAAGGGTGAGCAAAGGGGCGGTTGAAAAAGGGTTCAGGCTGAGTCATATCGGAAAATTGCTCCACGCCAAGTTGCACCAGGATTTCGGCCGCATCTTCGATAAAATGCAGGTAACCCTTTACACCCGCACCGAGGACGTGCTGGCGATCGTTGCCAAAGCCAAAGAGGCCTACGCCGCTCGTGATGCCCGCATCGAGGGAATGACCGATGAATCTGTGGAGACCTTTTATTCCTGCCTGTTGTGCCAGTCCTTCGCCCCGTCCCATGTATGCGTGATCAGTCCGGAACGGACCGGGCTCTGCGGGTCCTACAACTGGATGGATTGCAAGGCATCCTTTGACATCAACCCCATCGGTCCCAACCAGCCAGTATCCAAAGGCCAGACTCTCGACCCGCGCCTGGGCCAGTGGAAAGGCGTTAACGAATATGTTTTCAAAGCGTCGCGGGGTAACGTGGACCATTATAATTTTTACAGCATCATATCGGATCCTATGACCGCCTGCGGCTGTATGGAATGCATTTCCGCCATACTCCCCTTGTGCAACGGAGTTATGACGGTCAACCGAGAATACACCGATATGACGCCCTGCGGTATGAAATTCACCACGCTGGCCGGGACCATCGGCGGCGGCGTTACTACACCCGGTTTCGTGGGGCATTCCAAGTACAATATCACCCAACGGAAATTCCTGGCCGCCGAAGAGGGGATTAAGCGGCTGGTCTGGATGCCCCGTTCCCTTAAAGAAGAGATCGCCGATCTTTTTAACGAGCGGGCAAACGAGATTGGCATCCCGGATCTATTGAACCGGGTTGCCGACGAGACCGTTGGTACGACGGAAGAGGCCATTCTTTCCTTCCTGACCGAGATGAATCACCCGGCGCTCTCGTTAGATCCGCTGTTATAACAAAGGAGACACCATGGCCCTTTCAGGGATTGAAATTTTCAAATATCTACCGAGAACAAATTGTGGTAAATGCGGCGTGCCCACCTGCCTGGCTTTCGCCATGAGTCTGGCTGCCGGTAAGGCCGAGTTGAGCGCCTGCCCTTTTGTAACCGCCGAGTCAAAGGCAAAACTTGAGGAAGCTTCTGCGCCGCCCATCCGCCCCATAACGATAAGCACTGGAAACAAGACGCTCAAAGTCGGTGGAGAGACGGTTTTATTCCGGCATGAGAAAAGGTTTGAGAATCCCCCGGGACTGGCGATTACGATCAGCGATACCATGCCTGAAGCTGAAATCGATCGCCGTTTGAAAGCTTTGAAGTTCTACACTTATAACCGCGTTGGAGCGACCCTCCGTCCGGAACTGGTGGCTCTGAAATATGAGTCCGGCAACCCGGAAACTTACGCATCTTTGGCAAGCCGAGCCAAAGCCGAAACCGACGCAGGCATCATCCTGCTGTGCAAAGCCGTCGATGGTATAGTAGCTGCGGCTAATGCCTGCTCAGAAAGAAAACCAGTTCTTTGCGCTATCACAGAATCAAACCTTGACCTGCTGGCTCCAATTGCGGTCGATTACAAGCTGCCAGTTGTAGCGCGAAGCGAAAGCCTGGATGGGTTGGCCGAATTGACCGACCGGTTGGTCAAACTTGGCATCAAGGACATAATCCTGGATTCCGGAGCCCGAAACATCAAAAGCGCCCTGGCGGATCAAGTTGCCCTACGCAGGTTGGCTTTGCTAAAGAAGTTCCGGTTATTGGGTTATCCGACGATCGCCTTTCCTGGCGAAATGACGGATAACCCCCTGAAAGAAGCGCTGATTGCTTCGATCATGGTAGCGAAATACGCGGGGATAATCGTCTTGTCGGATTTTCGGGGAGAGACCCTTTTCCCGCTCCTGGTAGCACGGATGAACCTTTTCAGCGACCCCCAGAGGCCCCAGGCTACCGCCGAGGGCATCTATGAGATAAACGGACCCGATGAGAACTCTCCTGTTGCCATCACCTGCAATTTCTCGCTGACTTATTTCATCGTCTCCGGCGAGATCGAGAACACCCGGATGCCTGCCCACCTCTTGATCAAGGACACTGAAGGGCTTTCCGTGATGACTGCCTGGGCCGCCGGAAAGTTCGGCGCCGATAACATCGGCGGATTCGTCAAAAAGAGCGGTATTGCCGACCGGATCAAGCACCGCAAGATTATTATCCCTGGATACATTGCCCAGGAAAGCGGCGGCCTCGAAGAACAGCTACCTGGTTGGGAGATTATGGTAGGACCCCGGGAAGCGGCTCACCTCCTGTCATATCTAAAATCGAACTGGAAATAGATTGAAGCCGAACGAACAGAAGCCGAAGCTACCTTCGCCTCCGGGATACGACCAGGCGTACGGCCAATCCTATGAATTGGCTTTTGATCGACTCACCGAGGTTGATCCGACGATATTGGGAATGCGCAGCGGCGCCTCGCTTGGGCCGGGCCAGGGTATAAAGCTAGATTTTTTGAATTTTCCGGTCATCGTCGACATCAGACAGCGCAGCGTGACCGCAGCAGGGTTTCCTCTACTTTCGATTTCAGATAAACTGGTTATCCTGCACTACCTTGTCACGGCCGGGGGCAAACCGGCTTCGGGCAAATTGATTTCGTTCAAAGACCTCCCCGAGGGTTCGGGTTATTTCCCAACGTTCTACAAAAGGGCGATCGCTCCGATTGTCAATATATTCAACAAGTCCGTTGGTGATCTAATCGGCGCGGCAAAAAATATTGGTGGAACCCAAATCGCTATGGGCGATCTGGGTTTATCGATCCCTGTCTTTGCCAGGGTCACCTTGAACTGGGTATTCTGGCGCGGCGATGACCTTTTGCCACCCGAGGGTTCGATTTTGTTCGATGCCAGCATCACGGATTATCTCCCTGTCGAAGATGTTGCCGTTTTATGCCATTCGGTTGCCAACCGGTTAGCCGCCTGAAAAATGCCAAATCATAGACAGCCTGACCCTGCTGGAATATAATAATTTAGATATAAACTTTATGGAAAGTACCGAAAAGATCAAGGTCCTCCTTGCCGACGATCACGTTATCGTTCGTGAGGGCACAAAAGAACTGGTTCAGCGACAACCGGATATGCAGGTCGTGGCTGAAGCCAGCGATGGTGTCGAAGCGGTGGAATTGGCGCGCGTCTATAGACCTGACGTCATTGTAATGGATATCGCAATGCCGAACATGAACGGTATCGAAGCGACCAAGCAAATCAAGAAGATCCAGCCTTCTACCGCTGTCTTGATACTGACTGCCTATGATAGCGACCAATACATCATGGCTTTGCTAGAGGCCGGAGCCGCGGGGTACCTGCTAAAAAACGTTCGCGGCAATCAACTCATAGACGCCATTAGAGCGGTATATTCCGGAGAGTCGATTCTCCAACCCTCCACTACTCGCCGTGTTATCGATCATCTCAAGGTAAAGGCAGTTAAAACTGATGATGACACCTCTTCCAACACTCTTACCGAAAGGGAGATGGAAGTGCTAAAACTGGCAGCTAGAGGCGTAAGTAACAGGGATATCGCCGAGCAGCTTTTTGTAAGCACCAGGACGGTACAAACCCATCTTTCAAACATATTCAAAAAATTAGATGTCGCTTCGCGTACCGAAGCGATTTTGTATGATCTGAAGCGGGGCTGGTTCTATATGGAGGAATTGCCATAGGCGCGGTTAGTGCCAGTACTGCACCCTCCGGTCCCAAAACACCAAAAACGCGGCGGTGGCCTCGTTTCCTACTTAATTTCCATTTCTGGCTGCTGGTTCTCTTATTTGTGGGAGGATTTTTCCTGCAATATCCCCACCTGATTCCATTTATCAACACAGTCGACCCTAATTCGTTTTTATCGCTTACCCGGCACTCTTTCGGACGGCTGATTATGTTACTGCCGGTCACCTACGCCGCGCTCGTTTTCGGGATGCGTTTCGGCTTACTCGCTTTATTGATCGCCATCGGTATCATAATGCCCAACTTGTTTCTTTCGCAGTCCGGACCGACCCAGGATGACATCATTGAAATTATCGGTATTGTTATCATCGGTTTGGTGGTTAATCTCTGGCTTGAGAGTTATGAAACTGACAAAAGACACCGCCAGGTAGCGTATTTGAGATTAGAGAATGCTCAACGTGAACTGCAGCGCATGCAACAAAATCTCAGGTTCTATTTGAAACAGATTACTATCGCTCAGGAAGAGGAGCGACGGCGGATCGCCCAAGAACTTCACGATGAAACGGCGCAGGACCTGATCGCTTTATCACGCAAAGTTGATGGTTTCATGACCCTGCATCCGGCTTTGCCTTCAACCGATGAAAGCTATCTTGAGGATATGCATCAGCATATTAACCGCACTTTAAGTGGCGTCCGTCGATTCAGTCAGGACCTTCGCCCTTCGGTACTGGACGACCTTGGTTTAATTCCGGCTTTAGATTGGTTAATCCCGGAATTGTCCAAGCACTACAAAATAAAAATCGAACTGAAGATCAATGGAGAGGCTAAGCGGTTTCCGCCTGAGGCGGAACTCGTTCTTTTTCGGATAGTTCAGGAGTCTCTCCGCAACGTCGGGAAGCATGCTATGGCGACAGAGGTTTTGGTTACCGTGGACTTCGAACCTGAGACAACCGTTTTTACCGTTAGGGATAACGGCCGGGGTTTCCATCCTCCGGACCGGATAGGTGATCTGGCAGTCAGCGGGAAATTGGGTCTGACCGGTATGCAGGAACGGGCCCAATTGATCGGAGCAAAACTGTCGATAAAATCAGTTTCAGGCGAGGGCACGACTGTAAAGGTCGAACTCCCCAACCCATCCGAGCACACTGAACACCCCTACTAAATTGGTACGGATCTTGACCCTATGTTATAATCCCGCTCAATAATGTTGAATGATCGTTCAACATCAGTGAGGTGAATGTTGGGGACCAAATCACCCTTCCAAGAAGTCGCAGATCTCATCATCGAAAGCGGCGGCGATGCTTTAAAACAATGCTATCAATGTGGCACTTGCACCGCCACTTGTCCCTGGAGAGACTATACCTCGTTTTTGCCGCGTCGTATGTTCCAGGAAGCCTGGCTCGGCCTGACCGATTTTGAATCGGAATCTTTGTGGCGATGTGTTACATGCAACAAATGCGTCGAGCGTTGTCCCCGAGGGGTGCCGATCATCGATCTGATGCGGGCACTGCGGCGATCGGTTATTGGAATGGGCATAGCCGAAGCCCCGTCTGCCCTGGCCGGCGCTTTACGCAACCTGTCTGCCGTGGGTAACCCCATGGGCGAACCCACCGGAAACCGAAACGCCTGGGCTGCTGATTTAGATATCAAACGGTTCGATCAAAACACACACTACCTTTACTTCCCTTGTTGCGTCACGTCCTACGACCCGAACTTGAAAAGTGTAGCCAGAGCTACAACACGGATTCTTACGCATGCTGGAATCGATTTTGGCATACTTGAAGGTGCAGTCTGCTGCGGTGAAAGCGCGCGTAAAGCCGGCGATGAAGCCTTGTTTCAACAGCTGGTCGGCACAAACAGCAGTCTTTTTGAAACCAACGGGGTTAAAAAGATTATTGTAAATTCACCACATTGTTTCGATACCTTCGCACGTGAATACCCTGAAATCGGAGCACGCTTCGAAATAATTCACACCTCGCAATTGTTTTCGGAACTAACCCGTCAAGGGCGCCTCAAACCCGGAAAAAACACTCAGCGCAAGGTCACGTATCATGACCCCTGTTACCTGGGCCGCCACAACGGGGTTTACGACGATCCTAGACAACTGATCAAAGAAATAACCGGGGTTGATTTCATCGAAATTGAACCCAATAAGGCCGAAAGCCTTTGCTGCGGCGGCGGGGGTGGCCGTATCTGGATGGACACCCCCCGAGACGAACGCTTCTGTGAGGACAGGTTGAAACAAGCGTTGATAACCGGCGCCAATACACTGGTAACCGCGTGCCCTTACTGTTTATCGAATTTTAAAGACAGTTCTCTGAATCAGTCTGCCTCGGAAACCATCGACATCATGGATATCAGCGAACTACTCGCCGAGGCCCTGTAAATTTTGCTGGAGGCTTCTTGTGTCTGAGGAAATCAGGATCGGGGTTTATGTCTGCCATTGCGGTATCAATATCGCTAGCGTTGTCGATGTGGCCTCAGTCGCCGAATACGCCGGTACACTTCCAGGTGTGGTAATCGCCCGGGCGAACAAATACACCTGCTCCGATCCCGGGCAAGAACTTATCAAGGCAGATATTTCGAAATTCGAACTGAATCGTGTGGTGGTCGCCGCTTGTTCGCCCACAATGCACGAGAAAACCTACCGCCGGGTGCTGCAAACCACCGGCCTTAACCCGTATCTGCTTGAGATGGCTAACATCAGGGAACACTGCGCCTGGGTTAACCGTGAAAACCCGGTGGCGGCAACCAAAAAGGCTAAGGACGCGGTCAGAGCCGCAGTAATGAGGGTAGCTCTCCAAAAGCCCCTCGAACCCCACACTATCGAAGTTAATAAAGATACTCTAGTAGTCGGCGGCGGTATCGCAGGGATCACCACCTCCCTCGAAATCGCAGATGCCGGGCACAAGGTCTTCCTCGTCGAAAAAAAACCCAGCATCGGTGGGCACATGGCCCAATTGGACAAAACCTTTCCGACCCTCGACTGTGCCGCCTGTATTTCCACGCCCAAGATGAGCCAGGCCGGCCAGCACCCCAATATCGAACTGTTATCGTACAGCGAGGTTGCCTCAGTTTCCGGGCACGCCGGAAACTTCATAATTACAGTCAACCGGAAACCGCGTTATATACGTGAAAAGGACTGCAAGGGTTGCGGTGATTGTGCTGTCGCCTGCCCTGTCGAGATTTCCTCCGAGTTCGATCAGGGACTCTCAGTTCGTAAAGCCGCCTACCGGCCGTTCCCACAATCCGTTCCCAACACCTATACCATAGACCGGCGTGGTACCCCGCCCTGCCGCGCCGCTTGCCCGGCTGGCGTGAACGTCCAGGGCTATACGGCTTTGATCTCCAAAGGCAAATTTGGTGAAGCTCTTGAAGTCGTGCGCCGAACCATGCCATTCGCCTCCGTATGCGGACGCGTGTGCACCCATCCATGCGAAAACGCCTGCAGTCGAAAAGATGTCGATGAAAGCGTTTCAATTCGGGCTCTTAAACGTTTTATCGCTGATTATGAATTGACTCGCGGACGTGACCCCGTGGTTCGGAACATCAAGCGGTCGGAAAAAATCGCCGTCGTCGGCTCGGGTCCCGCTGGTCTGGCATGTGCGTATGACCTCCTTAAACTTGGCTATCCGGTGACCATCTATGAGGCCGATGAAAAACCAGGTGGTATGCTCCGTTACGGCATTCCGGCTTATCGCCTGCCAGAAGCCTCCCTGGATAATGACATCAAGTATATCGAGGAACTCGGCGCCGAAATAAAAACCGGGATCAAGGTCGATTCTCTTGCCGGTCTCGACGACCATGGCTTCGCTGCCGTGTTCGTCGCCTGCGGCGCCTGGAAGAGCCAGGAACTTGGTATACCAGGTGAGTCAGCCAACGGCGTCCTTAACGCCCTCGAGTTTCTAAAGCGGGTAAGAAAAGGCCAGGCGCCCAAACTCGGCGACAGGGTTGCTGTAATCGGCGGCGGTAATGCCGCGATCGACTCCGCCCGCACCGCGGTTCGTCTCGGAGCCACCGAGGTGACTGTCATCTACCGCCGTTCAAGGGTTGAGATGCCGGCAATTCCCGAGGAAGTAGCCGCTGCCGAAGCTGAAGGCGTGCGGTTCATGATGCTTGCTGCCCCGGTTGAAATCCTTTCCTCTGAAGGCACTCTGAGCGCTTTGCGCTGTGTCCGCATGGAACTCGGAGAGCCTGATGCAAGCAACCGTCGCCGCCCGGTACCCGTGTCCGGAAGCGAATTTGAAGTACCGGTCAACAGTGTCATTATCGCTGCCGGCCAATCGGTTGACCGCGCTGAATTCGGGGAGCTCGAACGCAATACCAATGGAACCGTAACAGCCGATCCGGTGACTCTGGAAACAAATCTAAAAGGCGTCTTCGCCGGCGGTGACGCCATCACCGGAGCGGCAACGGTTATCGAAGCCATCGGCGCAGGCAAGCAGGCGGCCGTTTCTATCGACCGCTTTCTCAACGGGGTAGATCTCGCCGCTAACCGTAAACCTCAATCAGATATCGTGCACCCTTCTCTTGACGGGATTATCCGGACAAACCGGGCAAAAACATCTCACGCTCCGTTCGATAATTCATTTACCGAATCCGAACTTACCCTGACTGAAGCGCAGGCTGTGGCAGAATCCGCCCGTTGTCTCAACTGCGCCGGTTGTTCCGACTGCGAGCAGTGTGTCGATGCGTGTGAAGCCAGGTGCATCGATTTCGACCAGAAGACCGAAGCTATCGATTTGGAAATCGGCAACATTGTTGTCGCCACCGGTTTCGATACTTTCGATCCCGCTGCGATTTCCCGCTATGGTTACGGAAAATTTTCGAATGTCATAACCAGCCTTGAATTTGAACGCCTGGCTAATGCTTCCGGTCCCACCAGCGGTGATATCAGGTTAAAGGATGGACGCAAGCCAGAATCGGTTGCCATCGTTCACTGTGTGGGCAGTCGGGACAAAAATCATCATGAATACTGCTCCCAGATCTGCTGCATGTATTCACTTAAACAGGCTCACCTGATCCGGGAGCGCACCGGTGCCGGGGTCTACCAGATGTACATCGATCTTCGGTGCGCGGGCAAAGGTTATGAAGAATTCTCGAACCGGATTGCTGAAGATGGTGTCAATTTTGTCCGCGGTAAAGTCGCTGAGATCACCGACAAAACGATCGGTGATGAACAGAGCGGCAAACTCATCGTTATTGTTGAAGATACGCTACTGGGCACCGTCCTGAGGGTACCGGTTGACATGGTGGTTCTCGCGGTGGCTGTCGAACCCCAACCGGACGCCGAAGCCGTCGGGCGTCTTTTTGGCCTGTCCCGTAGTGCTGACGGCTTTTTCCTCGAGAGGCACCCCAAACTGGACCCGATCGCGACAATGAACGAGGGCGTCTTTATCGCCGGTTGCGCCCAGGGACCGAAAGATATTCCCCAAACGGTTGCCCAAGCCCAGGCCGCGGCTGCCCGGGTCCTGGCTACCATCGCCAAAGGCAAGATCGAACTTGAGCCCCGGGTGTCCGAAGTCATAGAGGAAAATTGCGATGGTTTGCCGCTTATTGTATCGACCCCTGCCCGTATAAGGCAATCACATTGATCGAGTATGAAAATTCCGGCGTTATCAAAAAAATAGTTGAGACTGACCCGATCAAGTGCCGTGGGTGCGGCGTCTGCATGGCTACCTCCCAAAGGCTGGCATTGTGGTCAAAGGGTTTACGCCCGATCAGTTACGTGCCATGGTAGACGCTTTTGTGAGCCCTTTAAATATTACCGTTTTCGATTTCGTAACCAGCTACGATCCGATAATTATCCGGCGCGGCAGGACCGCGTTGTTCCAACTATTGACCTAGTTAAGCCCCGAAACGTTACTATTGTAGATAGTCTATAAAGAGAGGTGAACAATGCCGCTGGAAGTTACCGATGATACATTTGATGCCGAGGTGATGAAATCCAAGCTGCCGGTCCTGGTGGATTTTTGGGCTCCGTGGTGCGGTCCGTGCAGGATGGTAGCCCCGATTGTTGATAAAACTTGAAGAAAAGCACAAGGAAAAGTTCAAATTCTGCAAAATTAACGTTGACAATAACCAAAAAACCGGCCGGTGAGTACAGGGTGATGTCCATCCCTACCCTTATGTTCTTTAAAGATGGTAAGGTTGCCGATACCGTTGTTGGCGCCGTTCCGGGAGAGCGCCCTTCAGTCCAAGATCGATAAATTGATCTAGGGTGACACCAGATTATGTAAAGAGGCGGCTCGATTCGAGCCGCCTCTCTTTTTGATTTCTCGTTTGTAACGGGAATCGCTAGTTCTGGGGTTTTACCTTCAGCGGTATTCCCGCGACCATCAGATAGACCTCATCCACCGCTTTTGCCAGCATTTGGTTCGCCCTGCCCAGAACATCTCGATAAATTCGCGTCGACGCCCCGAGCGGGATGATGCCCTCACCTACCTCATTCGTCACCATGATATATGTGGCCAGACTTTGAACCATGCATGCGATGATCGAGTTGATCTCGGTTTTGATGTCAGCCTCCACGGCTTTTTCGTCAACGTCCTCGCCTGAGACTGCCATATGCTGGCACAGGACGTTGTTTACCAGCAGGGTAACGCAGTCCAGCACCACAACGTCGAGTATCCGGTTATCTTTGGAGATGCAATCGCCAACCTTGCATGGTGCTTCAAGCGTATGCCAGTGCGCCGGACGCGATTTCTTGTGCACCTCAATCCGCCGTCGCATTTCTTCATCGCGGGCTTCGGCAGTAGCCACAAATAAGACCTCGCCGCCGATCTCACGGGCTAATTCTTCAGCGTAACTGCTCTTGCCGCTCCGCGCTCCCCCAATGAGGAGAATGGTTCTCTTTTTCATATTAATCCCTTGTCAGATGTGACGTGTCGCTTAATTTTCCCAGCATTGCCCCGGTGGGGTAAATATCTATTATGCTTACCGAAGCCATATCAAATTTGAATTGCCAATAATGATCGATAGGCAGGCCGAGGAGTTTACACAGGAGCACCTTGTAGGGTCCGCCATGGCCTACGACCATGACCGTATCATCGTCTTTATGGCTCTTCAATTTCTCTGTGAACGCGCTGACCCTTTCGACAAAATCCAAGAACCGTTCTCCAAGCGGGAAGCAAATACTGGTGCTGCCACAGCGCCATAATTCGGTTACCTCGGGAAAGAGCCCGCAGGCTTCTTCGAAGGTTATGCCCTCGATCTGGCCGAAATTCACTTCATTAAGTTCGGGAGCGCTATATATCTTGATATTATGAGGAGCAGCGATGTGTTTAGCTGTCTCGATCCCTCGGCGGAGTGTGCTGGCATATATGGCGTCTATTTTCTGATGCCTGAATCGCTCGGCAAGGCGGTGGGCCTGCCGGTACCCTTCTTCCGAAAGGTCGATGTCGGTAGAACCGTGGCATTTTTCCGGATTATCGGTAGCCGTTTTGCCGTGTCGTACCAGGATAAGTCGCAATCGTTTGTCCTCTAAAGCCAATTATTGAAGGTGAAGAGAACCACCAGCAATAAGGTGGTAAATTCGCTGATTTCGTTGAGCGCTCCGTAAGTGTCCCCGGTAAGGCCCCCGAACTTGCCTTTGAAGAACGCTGACAGCATAACGGTTAACCCCCAGGTTCCCGCCATGACAATTATTCCCAGCCAACTGCCGGTAACGCCGACGATAATTGCGGCGACAATACTGGCAACCGGCATGACCCAGCCGCTTGAGCCGCTTTTCAATTCTTTGCCCATCCCCGTATCCCGGGCGTAAGGATAATTGAAGACAGCGTAAGCCATGGCCCACCGGGAAAGCACCGTCATCAGGACGAGCGCCAGGTACACATGGTCCTGGGGCACGCTGGCCAGTGCGGCGAATTCCAACAGCAACAGGACCACGCCGGCTACCACCCCCATCGCGCCGACGTCCGGGGTCTTCATGATCTGCAGCCGGCGCTCGGGAGACCGGTGCCCCCCGGCCAATCCGTCGAAGGTATCGATCAAGCCGTCCAGGTGCAATCCACCAGTCAGGTAAGCCAGGACTCCTATGGCCATCGCATCGGCAAGCAGCGGAGGCAATAATCTGGAGAATATCCAGTACAGCCCGCACAGCACTCCCCCGAGGATCAGTCCTACCAACGGGTAAAAGACCAGTGACCTGGCGAACTGCTGCTGGGTCAACGGCCTGTCCCACTCCTCCCGTTTGAAAGGAATCGGTATGCTGGTCAAAAAACGTAGAGCTGCCAGGAAAGACATCGTTCTATCGCCTTCCGGGTAACCTCTAAACGATCGCGGGTGGAGATTTCGACCTTTGCCTATTCTTCCTTCTCGGAGACTCCCGCTTCGCCGAAGGTTGCCATTTCGGCCAGTATTTTAGCAGAGGTCTCCGCGATAAAGATACCTATCGCCGCGCCCGTGCCTTCACCCAAGCGCAGGTCCAGTGTAACTATCGGCTTGAGCTCCAGTTTGTCAGCCATGATCTTGTGGCCGGGTTCCACTGAGAGGTGTCCCAGGAACATGTACTCACGTGACTGGGGGGCTATCGCTTCGGCGATCAGAGCGCCGGCGCCGGAAATGAAGCCGTCGACAACCACCGGTACCCCGCGGGCAGCGGCGCCCAGAATGACGCCGGCGATACCGCCTATTTCAAATCCGCCCAACTTGGCCAGAACGTCAAGTCCATTCTTCGGGTCAGGCCTGTTAACCGAGATGGCTTCTTCGATAACTTCGATTTTGTGTTGCAGTTGATCGTCCGTAAGACCGGTGCCGCGGCCGGTAACCTTAACTACCGATTGGCCGGTCATCACGGCACAGATGGCGGCGGAAGGCGTGGTATTCCCGATGCCCATGTCTCCGGTGCCCACGATATCGAGGCCTTTATCGATCTCGGCGTTAACCACCTGGATGCCGGCTTCGATGGCCTGGACCGCTTGCGCTTCGGTCATCGCAGGCCCTTTGGCGATGTTCCTGGTGCCCCTGGCGACAAGCTTGTTGACCACCGGGATGTCGGCCGGCAGGTCACCCGCCACACCCATGTTAACTACAACGACGCGGGCTCCTACCTGGCGCGAGATCACATTAATCGCCGCGCCACCATGTACGAAGTTCAATACCATTTGCGGGGTAACTTCTTGGGGATAATTGCCGACTTTTTCTGCGACAACTCCATGGTCTCCGGCCATGGTGATGATTGCCTTGTTTTTTATTACCGGAATTGGCTTGCCTTGGATGCCGGCGAGCCTGATCGATATTTCTTCCAATCTACCGAGAGCGCCTTGGGGCTTGGTTAGCATGTCCTGCCGCGCCGCAGCCCTGGCCATAGCGTCCTTGTCCAGCGGTTTGATCGCCGCGATTGTCTTGTTCAATAAATCTCCCATGGTCGTCTCCTTACCTTTTGTTATTTAGTATATTCTGAAAATAAAAAAATCCCTGTACGCCTTTTCAGGTCCAGGGATTTACCATCTCCCGAACCCTTCCTCGAGGGTTACGCTGTACGGCAGGTCTTCTGGCTCCTGGCTCAACCTATTCCCGGCGCCTTCCCATTCTCTTTTAAAGAACAGTGGCGTGATGCCGGTTTCGTCACCAGTCACAGCGGCGGGACCGCATCCGACTTGCGCGGAACTTCCCAATTAAGCTCTTGCGAGCGCCGTAAACCCGATATTCAATTGTTGCTAATATTAACGTCGGCAAAATGTAGTGTCAAGCCGCCATTTTAGGCCTTTGACTGCTCTCACCAACTCCCTGCATTCCGGCATTGTCCTTGGAGCTATCCTGACGTACTCGGGGAGGCCGAACGAAGTGCAATCCCTGACGACGATTCGATCACGCAAAAGAGCTGAACGGAACTCTCCGGCCTTGCCGACCTTCATCAGGAAGAAGTTGGTGCTGGTGGGCACGATTTTGAACCCCAGTGGGATAAACTCATTCATCAGGTAATCTCGATTTTTCTTTACAAGCCGTTCGCTTCGACGCAGGTAGGCTCCATCCCTTGTCGCCTGCAATCCGGCTTTTTGCGCGACGGCATTGACGTTCCACGGCGGTTTCACCTTGTTCAGGTTTTCGATAATGTCCGCGGACGCCAGGCAATAACCCAGGCGCAATCCGGCCAATGCAAAATCCTTGGTCATACTCCGAAGAATTATCAGATTACCGTATGAAAGAAGGTCGACTGAATTCCACGGATTGTCGGTAAACGCAAGATAGGCTTCATCGAGCACCACCAGCCCATGGTCTGCCGCAACCAGGAGTTCTTCGATCGCCTTCCTGGAAACGTGCCGGCCGGTGGGGTTGTTGGGGTTGCAGATAAAGATTGCTTTTGGTTTCAGGTGTTTGACAGCCTGGACCGCGCGCTCGATATTGAGACAAAAACCGGCAGCTTCCTGAGCCCAAAACTCCACCACCTCCGCTCCGGCGACCAAACAGGCAGTCTCGTATTCGCCAAAGGTCGGTTTAACGATGATTACTTCATCGCCGCGGCTGAAATAGGCTTGAGCAATAAGCCTTATTATCTCCATGCTCCCAGCCCCTACGACGATGTTATCAAGGCCAACCTGGTTTTGAGCTGCAAGCGCCCGGCGCAATTCCGTCGAATCGGAATCGGGATAATGGTCGATAATTACATCATCTAGTTTAAAATCAAGGTTGAAGGGATAAGGGTTGGAGTTTGAACTGAAATCGATGGCATCCTTTGGGTCAATTCCCAGCCGAGCGAATTCGGTGTAATTCGGCCCGCCATGATAACAGCTTGAGAGTGCCGCAATTTCAGGCCTTGGCGAGGGCATAGAGCAGTCCTCCCGCGGCAAAACAGATGATGAACCACACCCAGGTGGCGCTGTTGATAAGTCTCAATGAATCGTCGACTACCTCAGGCGTCATCGGACGATCAGCTCTCCCCAGGCGGTAATGATCAATTTTCTCAAATTGAACACGTAACGCCGCTGCTGCGGCAGCCATCGGCCATCCGGCATTGGGGCTTTCGGTCTTAAGGTGATCTACCCGGGCGATGCTCCAGGTGCGCCGGGCACCCATCCTGGTAATCCCGGCGGCGACAACGACCAGGAGAGCCGAGATCCGGGCCGGAAGATAATTCAGCACGTCATCAAGCCGTGCAGGAAATTTACTCAGGTATTCGTATTTACCGTGATAACCGATCATGCTGTCGAAGGTGGAAACCACCCGGAACCCAAACGCCGCAGCGATCCCATATGGTCCGAACAAGCTGAAAACGACGAAAAAGAACAGGGGTGAAACCAGGCTATCGCACAGGCTTTCGGAGACCGATTCGACGGTGGCGGAAACGAGGTATGGCCGTGTCAGTTTCGAAGTGTTCCGGCTTACCAATGCCCTTAGTTCGAAACGAGCCTTGTCTAACGTTTCGTCGTTCTCGATCAAGTGTTTGATGTGCAACGCCGTCTTTCGAAGGTATACAAAACTGAACGTCATCTTAAGCAAAACGCCGGCGACGATCACATAGAGCACATAGTTGATATCCTTAAGCCAGGAGACGATGAAAAGCGAGGCGGTTATCACAACCGCAGTCAGCCCGAGGGTGGCAACGGCGCCGTAAACGAACTGATAGGTCTTCCCGCCGATGAATCCCAAACGTTCGAGGGAGGAAATAGCCTTGCCTATCCAGGCAACGGGGTGTACCACGTTCGGAGGGTCACCCAAGGTGAACTCAACGGCCAGGGCGACCAGGAGTATCAGGACAATATCCAACGGGACTCCTAACTGTTAAGGGCTTTACGCCTTTTGGTGATGGCTTCCTTAGTGGCCGCGGTAACCGCCCGCGCCATCAGCGCGCCTATTTTAGTATGTCCGCTGACGTAAGTACATTTTTCGCCTTTACCCGAAACGATGACAATCTGATCGGTGCCTGTTCCCGTGGCTTGCAGCGCCGGGTTGTAGGAGCTTTTTATTCCGAGATCTTCCAGGGCAACCACCTTGGCTTCTGTCAGGGTTATAAAAGAGGCTGCCATCGCCGCCTGAGTCAGTTCGACCGATGTGAATACAACCGTGTTTATGGTACCAACGGGGTTATGGTGGCGGCCGGTATCTACTCCGACCCGCAGGGCATTGCCTTCGACACCGGCGGTTACAAAGGCTATAGCCCAAAGATGGCAGTCGGTTTCTTCGCGATAAGCCAGTTCAGGCATCGGGACGCCAGTGGAAAGCATGGTGGCATTGTCCAATGAAAGTACCTTGCCGAAAGAATTCGCCTTCAAGATACGCCGGTAATAATCGCGCCAATCCACCGCCGGGTCATGAAGTTTCATCCATAGCGGTTGGGGAATGTGACAGTTGGCGACCACGCTGACGCGCCGGTATCCCTGGAGGCCGGAGAGTGTCCTCTGGGGCTCGGGCAGGTGCAACAACAACGCGTTCGAAGGTACGTTCCATATGCGGTGAAAAACCACTTCGGCGGTTATGCCGTGGAAACATCCGAGTATCTCCGAATGAATATCCTGGGCCATTTTACGCTCCGTGAACGATGCAAGGTTCGATATCTTTAATGTTGCTGACTTTGGGTAAAACCGCGGGCAGACCGCTTAATGGGTGAGTGTGGACATAGCTGCCGGGGCCGTAAACGTTGCAAATGTTTTCGGAGGTTATTACCTCTCGGGGGCTACCAAAAGCATACAGTTCACCATTTTTGATCAAAACCAGTTTTTCGCAGTAATGTGCCGCCAGGTTCAGGTCGTGAATAGCCGCGATGATCGTAAGATGCCTGTTGGTGCACTCTTCTTTTAATAGATCGAGAACTTCTATCTGGCGCCCGATGTCCAAATTAGCCGTTGGCTCATCGAGCAATATCCCTTCTGTTTCCTGGGCCAGGGCTCTGGCGATGACCACGCTCTGAATTTCACCGCCGGACAATTCCGAAATATGCCTGTCGGCGAATTGTTGCACTCCGCAACGTTCCATTGCCCCCCAGGCAATGTCTATGTCATTTTTACTCTCATATTGGAACATGCCGAGATGTGGATTGCGACCCATGAGAACAATTTCGAAAGCCGTAAAAGCACTGGGCAACACGGGAGTCTGCGGCACCACGCTAATCGTCTTGGCTAAATCCCTGTACGACAACTGAGAAATGTCGTTGCCGTTAGTGAGAATGCGCCCCGCTTTGGGGTTCAAGACGTGGCACAGCGCTTTTATAATAGTCGATTTGCCGGACCCGTTTGGCCCGACCAGGCCGACCATTTCTCCGGGCATGGCTTTGAAGGTAATATTGCGGACAACCTCTTTATTGCCGTAAGCGAGGGTGATGTTCTCCATTTCTAGGGTTAACATTTAGAACAGCACCTTCGTCCTTTTGCGCAACAGGTACATGAAGAACGGCGCACCGCAAAGCGCAGTAATAATGCCTATCGGTATTTCTGAAGCTCCGACGCTTCGGGAGACGATGTCCGCACCAATCAGAAAAATCGCTCCAACCAGGGCCGAAAAAGGAAGTAGGAAGCGATAGTCCGCACCCCAGATCAACCTGATGGCATGAGGGATGATAATGCCGACAAAACCGATGATTCCCACGAAAGATACAGCCGCGGCCGTGATTATTGTGGCTGCTGCCAACAGCATAACTTTCATCTTCTCGATGTCGACTCCAAGTTGCTTGGCCTGGTCTTCACCAAGCTGGATGATGTTTAGCGACCTGGCAAACAGGAAAATGAATCCGCTGCCAAGCAAGATGATCGGTAGCGCAATTTCAACATCTGACCATTGGCTCGAAGAAAAACTGCCCATCATCCAGAAAACTATTCCGTGGATCTTGTCGCCGCTTATTGTGATGATGAAGTTAACCAGGGCCATGAGCAGCGAACCTACCGCCACACCGCCCAAAATGAGGGTGGTGACAGGGATTGACGTCCCTACTTTAGCGATGCTGTATACAACGAAAACGGTGAGAATAGCGCCGAGTGCGGCGAATACAGGAATGATGCTAAATGCTACATTGTGGAAAGTGATGGGTAAAATAAAACCGATTGCAGCACCCAGAGCGGCCCCCTGGGCAACGCCAATAAGGTAGGGATCTGCTAGCGGGTTGCGGAACAATCCCTGGTAAGTTGCCCCAGCTACAGAAAGCGCTATTCCGACAGCGCCGGCCAGGATTACTCTAGGGAGCCTGATCTGAGTAATGATGGTTTGTGCAGCATCTGACCACGTTTGATCTATGTGGATGAACGGCAGCTTGTCCAGGATTATGCTTATAGTGGAACTGAAGGGGATCTGAACGGTGCCGATGGTCGTGGCGAAGGCGGCCAGCAAGAACAAGCCGGTCAATAACAAAGCCATAGTGACCACGCGGGAATGCCACTTTACGGCCAGCGATGGAGCTGCGTTTACCGCTTTCATTTGAGTCAGTGAATTCAAGGCCATAGTTTTACACGCGGGACGGCAACCGCCGTCCCGCGCTATTCTTTTATTTTATTCCTAATTCTGGATGGATCACTTGTGCCATAGCTATCAGGCCATCAGCCAGGCGGGGTCCCATTCGCTGGATGATGTTTCCGTCTATATCAAATACCTGCTTGTTTTTCACGGCGGCGACGGTCTGCAGTTGTGGGTTATTTAGAATCTGGTCTTTGGCTGACCCTGCGGTTCCCATGCCACTGGTGATTATTATGTCCGGATTAGCCGCTACTAAAGCTTCGATTGACATGGTAGGGTATCCATTGGCCATGCCTCGGGAAATACTGAGTCCGCCCGCCAACTCGACAAGCTGGTACTGCGGGGTATCCGGTCCGACGGTCATTAGCGGGTCGGGGTACAGGACGTACAAAACCTTTGGCTTCTGGAAGGAGGTAAGCGGGACAGTTTTCGAAGTGACCGAGTCAAACTTCGCTTGCAAAGCTGCCACTTGTTCGGTCGCCTGCTTCAAATGATCAGTAATCTTTCCGACCAAGATCATGGCATCCATTACATCTTGGATGGTTTTGGGATTCAATGTGAATACGGCGGTTTTGGGTAGCAGTGATTGTAGTTGAGGAACGACTTTAGTGATGTGCAAATTTGCCGTGAGAATAAGGTCAGGTTGAGCTGCAACGATCGCTTCGGTATCGGCGGTGGAAAAGCCACCCATCTTCGGCTTGCTCGCGGCCGCCGGTGGATAATCGCAATAAGTGGTGTCACCGATTATGTTTGCGTCGAGTCCTATCGAGAAAGCGATCTCGGTATTACCCGGCGCCAAAGACACTATTTTAGTAGCTGGTTTGGTAAAGGTGAATGACTGCCCGGTTTGGTCCTTAATCGTGAGAGGGAAAGTAACGGTGTAATCGGTGGTCGGCGGTGGCGTCGTGGTAACAGGTGATGTCGTATTTTCGGTCGTGCTTCCACAGCCTGGCAACAGGCCTATCATCAGCACGGCGGTCAGGGCGATTGACAGAAAGCCTATTTTGGCCCGTGTGTAATTTATTATTTTATTGAAGCTGATCATCCTGAACTTTCCTTTTTTGTTTCGTTGATACTGGTCATCGAAGAAATCTATGTCAGCTTGTATTACACATTTACCCGCCTCCTTTTCCGCGGAGAAACACTCGACCTGAGCCGGGGTTCTGACTCTCCCAAGAAGATTGGGATTACAGCAGGCGGTACTGTGCCGGACTTTCACCGGACTTGCACCCGTTCACCTGATCAACAGGCTACTCTGGTATAGAAAGATTCTTCTTATATTCGGTTAAAAAGAAAACCTCCAAATCCATTGCGGTCAGGAGGTTAATGCTTACCAATTTGCGCTCCTTAAACCGCGGAGAGCTTAGTTGCCTTAAGGCCGGGGTTCTGACTCTCCCAAGAATATTGGGATTACAGCAGGCGGTACTGTGCCGGACTTTCACCGGACTTGCTCCCGTAGCTTGAATAAACAAGCAGCCTTGAGTTGGCTAATATTTAATTGATTATAATATACGCCGGGTGACGCAGCGTGTCAAATCACGACCTTCGATTCCCGCCCTCGACCTAGAAAATGCGTAGCGCCTTGTCCCCTACTCTTTTCATATCTAGAGTGAGGATGGTCACTTTGTTCATATATTTCTTTGCCAGTTCGGCGGCGTATTCAACTTCGGCGTTGGTGGCTGCCCGCCACGGACACTCAGGGACGGGGAAATAGGCATCGATGCGGAAAGGGATGTTCGGATCGATCGAGCCAACGAACTTGGCAACCTTTTCGATCTCTTCGGCTTCGATTAATTCCGGTATGAGAACTACCTCGGCGTGAAGGTTCTTGCCCATTTTGGCGATTTCGGCGAAATGAGCAAGAGCGGGTTTGTTGTTTCTTCCGGTGTACTTACGGTAGATATCGTCGGATACAGCCTTGATGCTGAATATAACCTGATCAATATCAGCCAGATCCGGCATGACAATGCCATTGGTCAACAGTATATTATAAGCACCCCATTTCTCGTGCAGCTCTTTAGTCAATTTCGGCAATTCCGGATCCAAGGCCGCCTCGGTTCCCATAAATACAGCATATTTGATTTGGAGAGGCTTGAGCAGTTCTATAACCTGGTCATAAGATAAAAATTTGTCTGGTGGGGTAGTTCTTTGCCGGGTCATGATCTCAGTGGTTGCGTCATCGTAAAGGCTGAAGTCATACAATTCCCAATTCGTATAGCAAGCCTGGCAATCGAGAGTGCACTTAGTCCAAATGTGGATATCCACCGATCCATACGATGGCTCATAGGCGATATGGTAGACCTTCAAGTTGATCCCTCCGGTTTCTTTGAAAAGTGATTAACGGTCAAGTATACACTCGAACGAGCCATGGCGGCAAAGTAGAAACAACGCCAAACTCAAATCGCGCGCCTGTTTCCGGCGATACTGTTACACCTAAACAAGGAAAAAACAGTCTTAAACCAAAGGTTTACTCAACCGTCACGCTTTTTGCCAGGTTACGCGGGAAGTCAATCGGGCAGCCTCTGGCCTCCGCGGTGTAATAAGCCAGTAATTGCACCACCACGGCATTCAAAATCGGTGATAAAAGCCTGTGTGTGGACGGTATTCTCAAAATATTGATTGAAGAACTTGCTCAGGTAATGAAATACACCCAGCGTCCGCAAGCCCCAGTATTCGACCATGACGAATGAAACAACCGCTAACACCAGGGGGAAATTGATATCGGTATTGGCGCCGCGAAACAAGATGACGGCGCCTTCGTGGGTGTCGATGAGGATGGATCCGTAACCGGGGATGAGGTTCATCCAGGCATTGGTAATGACGAAAAGGAAGATGGTTGCCATCAGCGGGAAGAACTTACGGCCGTTCTTCTCTCCGGCGATGTCCGTGCAGAAGGAGAAGAGGTGATCGATGATGGATTCGGCAACTGCCTGTAGTCTGCCAGGCACCAGTTTCATTCTTCGGGTGGCAAGGAAAAAGAAAACGGCTAAAACGACTATGCTTATCCAGGCGGTCAACATGGTGTTGGTAATTGCGATGCCGCCGATGTGGGCAATGGCTTCAGCGGGCAGTTCCGGTCTGGGTTGATCGACGATGATCCAACTGGGCAAACTGACATTTTTGATAATGGATCGGCCGATAGCGCCTGCCAGGAGGCTGACAATAGACAGAGCCAGAACGATAATTAAAGAGGCAATAAAGACCGGTTTTGACAGCCCGATTATTTTCTTTTGAGGCGCTTTTGGCACTATCGATTATCCTTGTCTATTCGTTGCTATTATCCGGCGGCTTCGGCATCATCCGGTAAGCGCCGTAAAACGCGACTACCAAACCCAGGAAAAGCCCGACTATCAACAGCAGAGGTCCGGTGTTAAGCTTGGAATCCAGCCATCGACCCAGGAGAATCCCTCCCAGGATCATCAGGCTGATATACCAGCCGATCCCGATGAACTGCAGGCCGGTTCGCCATCGGTTCATCCCTGCCTCAAAAAACCCGACAAAGCATATCAGAAGCGCCCATTGGGGTCAAGTCCTAATACTGATAAAACAATTGTCTAAAAACGGGAACAAATGGCCAATCCATTTGACTAGCCAACGACCCCAAACTATACTGGACTATTCTATGATTTTTCTCCCGGCGGCATCGTTGTTCGCATTGGAAGATTACTAAGATGTTAGATCCAACAAAACTTCAGGACTGGCAGATAGCGGAAGAATCCGAAAAGTCGATGAGACCGGTATCCCGGCTGGCGGCTGAATGGGGCATTCTGGAAAATGAACTCTTGCCCTACGGACATTATTTGGGCAAAGTGGATTACGCCCAAGTACTGGAACGTCTCAAAAATGAGTCCGATGGCATGTACATCGACGTCACCGCAATCACCCCTACCCCGCTCGGCGAAGGCAAAAGCACCACAACGATCGGACTTGTTCAAGGGTTAGCCAAGAGAAAAGGCAACGTTTCGGGGGCAATCCGCCAACCGTCCGGCGGGCCGACTTTCAATATTAAGGGATCGGCGGCCGGAGGCGGGCTTTCTCAATGTATTCCTCTGACTCCTTTTTCGCTCGGTTTAACCGGTGACATCGATTGCGTCACTAACGCGCACAATCTCGCTATGGTAGCTTTGACTGCCCGATTACAGCACGAAGCCAACAACACCGACGAATTTTTGGCAAAACGCAAGCTACCCAGGCTGAATATCGATCCCAATAATATTCCAATGCGATGGGCCATGGATTTCTGCGCTCAATCATTGCGGGATATCATCATCGGGCTCGGCGGCAAAACCGATGGTTACATGATGCGCTCGGGCTTTGCCATATCGGTAAGTTCGGAGGTCATGGCTATTTTGGCGGTGTTCACCAGCCTTCGTGACCTGCGCGAGCGCATCGGACGCATCGTCGTCGCCTATGATCGGCAGGGCAATCCGGTCACTACCCACGACCTTGAAGTCGATGGAGCGATGACTGCCTGGCTGGTCCGGGCTTCAAATCCGAATCTTCTCCAGACAATTGAAGGACAACCCGTGATGGTCCACGCCGGGCCGTTCGCCAACATCGCCGTCGGCCAGTCTTCTATCGTCGCCGACAGAGTCGCCCTGAAATTATCTGATTACCATGTAACTGAAAGTGGCTTTGGCGCCGACATAGGCTTTGAAAAATTCTGGAACATCAAGTGCCGGGTCAGTGGATTGAAACCTAATTGCGCCGTAATTGTTGCCACGGTGCGCGCCCTGAAGATGCACGGAGGCGGTCCGACTGTTAAACCGGGTAAACCGCTGGACGCAGCGTACACCCAGCCTAACCCGGTTCTCGTTGAGCAGGGGGCGGCAAACCTCGTCGCCCACATTGAAACGGTGAAACAGTCAAGTATTATCCCGGTGGTTTGTATCAATCATTTCTCAACGGATTCCGAAGAAGAAATCTCCATCGTCAAAAGAGAAGCTGAACGCGCCGGAGCCAGGGTCGCCGTCTCGCGCCATTGGCTCCTGGGCGGTGAAGGCGCCCTCGAGCTGGCGGACGCGGTTATCGATGCCTGCCAAGAGAAAAATGACTTCAAGTTGTTATACGAAAGCTCCTTGCCCCTGACCTCCCGCATCGAGAAGATCGCAAGGCAGGTGTACGGTGCCGATGGGGTATCCTACACGCCGGAAGCCAAAGCTAAAGCCGAAGCCATCGAAGCTGACGCTTCCAAATCGGATTTTGCTACCTGCATGGTTAAGACCCACCTGAGTTTGTCTCACGATCCCAACTTGAAAGGCCGGCCTTCCGGGTGGGTTCTTCCTATACGGGATATCCTTACATATAATGGCGCCAGATTTGTTGTCCCGGTGGCCGGAGATATTAAATTGATGCCGGGGACGTCTTCCGACCCTGCATTCCGCCGCATCGATGTCGATGTCGAAACAGGCAAAGTCAAAGGCCTGTTTTAGGTTTGAACACCATGAATAAGCCGATCACCGTCCGTTTCGAGCCCCAGGGCATCTCAGCTCCCGCACACGAAGGTGACAACCTGCTGGAAATCGCCAGGAGCGTGGGTGTCGGCATCGCTGCCTCGTGCGGTGGCGATGGGGTTTGCGGCACTTGCAGGGTATCCATTAAAAAGGGTGACGTAGAAACATCTCCGGGTTCGATCCTTTGCAACGAAGATGTTGCTAACGGCGTGCGGCTGGCGTGCCAGACCCGGATTTTGACAGACCTGATCGTGTACGTATTACCCGAAGCCCAAGCGCCTGCTTCAAGCGGGCACCTTCGTTCGCTGGTCACTCGAGAAGAAGTCATGGCGGCATCCGGTTGGCGGTTCGCCCCGCCGGTCTTCAAACTTTTTATAGCGCTACCCCCGCCGAATTTGCGGGATAATTCAAGCGATCTTACCCGCCTGGCCCGGGCTCTCGAATCTCACGGCATTGAGAATCCTTCGATTGCGCTTGCTTTTTTGAAAAAATTGCCCGGCGCAGTTAGAGAATGCAATTGGAAAATCACTCTCACGGCGCTGAAAGAACAACATGGACTGCGGTTGATCGACGTGGAAGGAGGCGACACCAGAGACCGGAATTACGGGATCGCCTTCGACATCGGGACCACCGGCATCCGCGGGGAACTTCTGGACCTGAACGAAGGCAAGGTCCTGGCCCAGGGGGTTGAGTACAATGGTCAACGCGCCTACGGCGACGATGTGATCAGCCGGATCAATTACTCCGGAAAAAGGGACGGCCTGACCCAACTGCAACGGGCGGTGGTCTCGACCATGAACAAGATCGCATCGGACATGGCTTCCCGTGCCAGCGTCAATACGTCGCAGATAGCCCATGTCATGGTTGCTGCGAACACTACCATGGTCCAATTGATGACGGGAGTGGAGCCAAAATATCTGAGACTCGAGCCTTACGTGCCAACTGCTTCTGTCTTTCCTGTTGTTTCCGCAGGAGAAATCGGTCTTGACCTGGGGTACGACGTGCCCGTCTCGACGATTCCATCGGTCGCCAGCTACATTGGCGGCGATATCGTGTCCGGTCTCGTGGGAACCGGAATATTCCAGCGTTCCGACACGGTGCTGTATATCGATATAGGCACAAACGGAGAAATCGTGGTCGGCAACCGGGAATGGATGGTGTCCGCTTCTTGCTCAGCTGGCCCGGCTTTCGAAGGCGGTGGCATCCGACATGGCATGCTGGCGACAGCAGGAGCGATCGAATCGTTCAGGATTGGCGCCGACGGGAGCCCGAACATCACCACAATCGGCGGAGACAAACCCCGCGGCATTTGCGGCGCCGGCTTGATTAGCGCGATATCGGCTCTGTATTTAAACGGAATCATCAACCAAAGAGGCAAATTTAATATCGAGGCTTCAAAACACGTTCGGGATGGAGAGGACGGCCCGGAATACCTGCTTGTTCAGGCGGGTGAGACGTCGATCGGTAAAGATATAGTCTTGACTGAAATCGATGTTGAAAACCTGATTCGCGCCAAGGGGGCGATGTACGCCGGCTATCAAACACTTCTGGCAAGCGTGGACCTCACCTTCGATGGTTTAGTAAACGTTATCGTGGCCGGTACCTTCGGCAGCCATCTCGATATCGAAGATGCAATTACCATCGGGTTATTGCCGGACATCGACCGCGGTAAATTCGTGTTTGTCGGGAACGGCTCTCTTCTCGGCGCACGCCTGTCCAGTTTTTCAACTGAACTTATTGAAGCCGGCAGGAAGGTCGCCGGGCTTATAACCAACATTGAGCTTTCGGAAAATGTTTCATTTATGGAAAATTACACGGCTTCCATGTTTTTACCCCACACCGATGCAAGCCTCTTCCCTTCAGTCAGCCACGGCGTGATCAAATCGGGGGGTACACAGTCGACATGACCATTTCCATTGCCATGGCGGGCAAGGGGGGTACCGGCAAAACCTCCATTGCTTGCCTGATCGTCCGTTATCTCATAAAACAGCGTAGGGTCCCTGTCCTGGCAGTCGATGCCGACCCTGCAGCAAATCTTGACCTTGGCCTGGGTGTGAATGTTGAAAAAACCATTGGCTCCATTTTGGCTGGTTACAACGAGAATAAACTTGTTATTCCACCGGGTATGTCCAAGGAAGCTCTACTGGACTTGAAACTGAACGAGTCGATATTTGAAAGCCAGGATTTTGACTTAATAACCATGGGCCGGGGAGAAGGAGCGGGCTGCTATTGTTTTCCGAACAATGTCCTGAAATCCTTCATCGACAAACTTTTGCCAAACTATAAGTTCATGGTTATGGATAACGAAGCCGGACTTGAGCATCTAAGCCGCGGCACAACCGAGTCTATCGACCATCTGCTGCTCGTCTCAAACCATTCAGTAAAGGGCGTACGTACCGTCGGTACGATAATCCAATTGGTAAAAGAACTGAGACTTAACATCAAACATCGGTGGGTCATCTTGAACCAGGCTCCCGAGACAATCGATCCACTTGTTGAAGCGGAATTCGGCAGGCTGGGCATCTCGATAGGAGCCGCGATACCGGAAGACCGTCTAATAATGGAATACGACTGGCACCAGCGGTCGCTGCTGGATATGCCCGGAGACTCGGCGTCGGTCCAGGCAATCGATAAAATGATGAACCAGATTCTTTCAAAGAATCCGAGTGAGGTTAATTCATGACGGCCAGGATTATAAGCGGTACCGAAATTTCTAAGCAGATTCGCGAAGAACTTAAAAATGAAATTGAGATGCTTCGCGCCCGCCACCATGTCATACCCGGTCTGGCCACCGTCATCGTGGGCAATGATCCGGCGTCCCAAACCTATGTCGGTTCCAAGGTCAGAGCCTGCCAGGAGTTGGGGATATTCTCGGCCAATTATCCATTGCCGGAAGAAACGTCCGAGAAGGAATTGCTCTACCTCATCAAAACTTTGAATGACGATCCGAGGATCAACGGCATCCTGGTGCAGGTGCCGCTGCCGAAACATATCGATGAAAACAGGGTTCTGACGGCGATCTCGCCCGACAAAGACGTGGACGGGTTCCATCCCATCAACATCGGGCGTTTGGTTATCGGCGAAAAATCCCTGCTGCCGTGTACCCCTGCCGGCATCCAGCAGATGCTGATCCGAAGCAATGTCGATACCGAAGGTGCGGAAGTGGTAGTCGTGGGGCGGTCAAACATCGTGGGCAAGCCAATAGCCAACATACTGTTGCAGAAGGCCGCCGGAGCCAACGCCACGGTGACCGTCTGCCATTCTGCTACACATGATATGGCCAACCATACCCGAAGGGCTGACATCCTCATCGCGGCCATTGGTAAACCACGGTTTATCACCGCCGATATGGTGAAACCGGGCGCCACGGTCATAGATGTGGGAACCAATGAGATCGGCAAAACTCCAGCCGGCAAGAGAATCTTGTGTGGAGACGTCGATTTTGATAATGTTAAGGCCGTCGCAAGCGCCATCACGCCGGTTCCGGGGGGCGTCGGCCCGATGACAATCGTTATGCTGATGGCAAACACAGTCAAAGCCGCCAAGATGGCTCACGGCTTGAAATAGCCGAGATTATTCCACCTCCAGACGAGAGGAACTTTTATGGCTGTAGATATTCCCAGGATCAATTATTCCGGTAGTATACGTTCAATCAGTCTCGGTGATAGACAGCAAGTCATGGTCGGCGGCGAACAGAGATATTCATTTTACGGTTTTGAAGGATCTTCACCGAATCCGCCCCGTATCGCCATGGAAGTTTATGATGAAGCTCCATTAGATTGGCCCGAGGCGGCACAGGCGCCCTTCGCCGGTGAGATGAACGATCCGGTCGCATGGGCAAGAAAGTGCGTCGAGGTGTACGGGGCAGAGATGATCTGCCTGCAACTCCAGAGCACCGACCCGAACGGAACCAACCGGGATGCAGACGCAGCAGCCAGGGTGGTTTCCCAAGTAGCCCACTCAATCGATGTGCCTTTGATTGTCTGGGGTACGGCCAACCATGAAAAAGATACCGAGGTGCTGCGGGCTGTGGCGGAAGCGGTACAGGACCGGCGCCTTGTCCTTGGTCCTGTGGAAAAAGGTGATTACAAAAAGATAGCGGCAGCGGCAATGGCATACAAGCATACCGTCATTGCGTCCAGCCCTATCGATATCAACCTTGCCAAGCAGTTAAATATCCTGATGGCTAACCTGGGAGTCAATCCCAACGAGATGATAATGGATCCAACGGTGAGTTCTATCGGCTACGGCATCGAATACGCATATTCTGTGATGGAACGTATCCGGATGGCGGCGCTCACGCAACAGGATGAAAAGCTCCAATTCCCGCTCATCTGTAATATCGCCCGGGAAACCTGGAAATCCAAAGAAGCCAAAATCGCAGAATCCGAAGACCCCAGGCTGGGAGATGCCGAAAAACGCGGCATTACCCTGGAAGCCATGAGCGCCACGTTACTGCTTTTGGCTGGCGCCGATATACTGGTGATGCGGCATCCTGAGGCTATTAGACTGGTTAAGGATATGATCGACGATCTTAGCTGATCTCGATATTTAGCGATTCCGAGGTTAACATTATGTCAACGATTATTGCCACTGCTGCCATAAACGGCGCTCACCAGTTGGTAGACCGGGCTGAATCTGCCTGGCGGAACGCTCTGGTAACCAAAGGTAGCGGCCAACCAGTCGGTTTCCCAAATACGGCTTACTTCCTTCCGGTAATTTACGGCGTAACCGGTCAAAAAGTAGAGACCCTCGGCGATGTGGCACACGCAATAGCCAAATGCCGCGAGATGCTGCCTCCGGTCATGAAACCTGAGGACGCTCTCTTATCACTGGATCCGGTGCTCAATGCCGGCATGGCGGCTCTGTTCGCCGAAGAGATCATTGAGGCGATCCGATACCTGGAACAGCCTGATTATTACACCAAGACCGAGGATCCGATTGACGACAATATCTGGCTTGGCGCCGCCGATGACGTCATCCTGAGAAAAAGGGGCGTCGAGTTCGTTGACGGGACCGCCCCTGGTTTTGCTGCTATTCTTGGCGCGGCGCCCTCCGATGAAATCGCCGTAAAAATTGCGACTGAACTGCAGCAGAAAAACCTCTATACCTTTATGAGCGCGGCCAGCGGCGACCAACTATTAGCGCGGCAGTTACTGCGTTCTGGCATCCAGGTCGGCTGGCCGACCCGGCTGGTGCCCTTCGGTCCGGACACCTCGTCGACCGTTTTCGGGATCGGCTTTGCCGTGCGAGTCGCCCTCTCTTTTGGCAACGTCATTCCGGGGCAGGCGAAGAGCTTGTTTGAATACTGCAAAAACAGGGTTTACGCCTTTGTGATGGCTCTTGGCGAAGTGAGCGAAGAATGGGCGGCTACCGCGGCGGGTGCTCTCAACTTCGGCTTTCCGGTTATTGCCGATTCTGCCATTCCCGAAATTCCAAATGCCATCGTATCGAATGTTTCTCAAGATAAAATCGTCAACCGGGCGATCGATGTCCGTGGGCTCAAGATCGTGATCAACGAAGTCCCGGTCCCGGTGGCTTACGGCCCTGCTTACGAAGGTGAGCGTGTCAGGGGTGAAGACATCTACCTTGAATGCGGTGGCGGGCGCACGCCGATGGTAGAGTGGGTAACTTCAAGGCCGATCGACGAAGTCACTGACGGTGCGGTTGAAGTCAGTGGACCTGAATTAGATGAGGTTCCCGCCGGCAGCAAACTGCCGTTGGCCATCGTTGTCGAAGTCGCCGGAAGGCAAATGCAGGACGATTACGAGCCCATTCTGGAAAGGCAGATCCATCACCTCATCAATTACGCCCAGGGTGTCATGCACATCGGCCAGAGGGATATTGCATGGTTAAGGGTGAGCAAAGGGGCGGTTGAAAAAGGGTTCAGGCTGAGTCATATCGGAAAATTGCTCCACGCCAAGTTGCACCAGGATTTCGGCCGCATCTTCGATAAAATGCAGGTAACCCTTTACACCCGCACCGAGGACGTGCTGGCGATCGTTGCCAAAGCCAAAGAGGCCTACGCCGCTCGTGATGCCCGCATCGAGGGAATGACCGATGAATCTGTGGAGACCTTTTATTCCTGCCTGTTGTGCCAGTCCTTCGCCCCGTCCCATGTATGCGTGATCAGTCCGGAACGGACCGGGCTCTGCGGGTCCTACAACTGGATGGATTGCAAGGCATCCTTTGACATCAACCCCATCGGTCCCAACCAGCCAGTATCCAAAGGCCAGACTCTCGACCCGCGCCTGGGCCAGTGGAAAGGCGTTAACGAATATGTTTTCAAAGCGTCGCGGGGTAACGTGGACCATTATAATTTTTACAGCATCATATCGGATCCTATGACCGCCTGCGGCTGTATGGAATGCATTTCCGCCATACTCCCCTTGTGCAACGGAGTTATGACGGTCAACCGAGAATACACCGATATGACGCCCTGCGGTATGAAATTCACCACGCTGGCCGGGACCATCGGCGGCGGCGTTACTACACCCGGTTTCGTGGGGCATTCCAAGTACAATATCACCCAACGGAAATTCCTGGCCGCCGAAGAGGGGATTAAGCGGCTGGTCTGGATGCCCCGTTCCCTTAAAGAAGAGATCGCCGATCTTTTTAACGAGCGGGCAAACGAGATTGGCATCCCGGATCTATTGAACCGGGTTGCCGACGAGACCGTTGGTACGACGGAAGAGGCCATTCTTTCCTTCCTGACCGAGATGAATCACCCGGCGCTCTCGTTAGATCCGCTGTTATAACAAAGGAGACACCATGGCCCTTTCAGGGATTGAAATTTTCAAATATCTACCGAGAACAAATTGTGGTAAATGCGGCGTGCCCACCTGCCTGGCTTTCGCCATGAGTCTGGCTGCCGGTAAGGCCGAGTTGAGCGCCTGCCCTTTTGTAACCGCCGAGTCAAAGGCAAAACTTGAGGAAGCTTCTGCGCCGCCCATCCGCCCCATAACGATAAGCACTGGAAACAAGACGCTCAAAGTCGGTGGAGAGACGGTTTTATTCCGGCATGAGAAAAGGTTTGAGAATCCCCCGGGACTGGCGATTACGATCAGCGATACCATGCCTGAAGCTGAAATCGATCGCCGTTTGAAAGCTTTGAAGTTCTACACTTATAACCGCGTTGGAGCGACCCTCCGTCCGGAACTGGTGGCTCTGAAATATGAGTCCGGCAACCCGGAAACTTACGCATCTTTGGCAAGCCGAGCCAAAGCCGAAACCGACGCAGGCATCATCCTGCTGTGCAAAGCCGTCGATGGTATAGTAGCTGCGGCTAATGCCTGCTCAGAAAGAAAACCAGTTCTTTGCGCTATCACAGAATCAAACCTTGACCTGCTGGCTCCAATTGCGGTCGATTACAAGCTGCCAGTTGTAGCGCGAAGCGAAAGCCTGGATGGGTTGGCCGAATTGACCGACCGGTTGGTCAAACTTGGCATCAAGGACATAATCCTGGATTCCGGAGCCCGAAACATCAAAAGCGCCCTGGCGGATCAAGTTGCCCTACGCAGGTTGGCTTTGCTAAAGAAGTTCCGGTTATTGGGTTATCCGACGATCGCCTTTCCTGGCGAAATGACGGATAACCCCCTGAAAGAAGCGCTGATTGCTTCGATCATGGTAGCGAAATACGCGGGGATAATCGTCTTGTCGGATTTTCGGGGAGAGACCCTTTTCCCGCTCCTGGTAGCACGGATGAACCTTTTCAGCGACCCCCAGAGGCCCCAGGCTACCGCCGAGGGCATCTATGAGATAAACGGACCCGATGAGAACTCTCCTGTTGCCATCACCTGCAATTTCTCGCTGACTTATTTCATCGTCTCCGGCGAGATCGAGAACACCCGGATGCCTGCCCACCTCTTGATCAAGGACACTGAAGGGCTTTCCGTGATGACTGCCTGGGCCGCCGGAAAGTTCGGCGCCGATAACATCGGCGGATTCGTCAAAAAGAGCGGTATTGCCGACCGGATCAAGCACCGCAAGATTATTATCCCTGGATACATTGCCCAGGAAAGCGGCGGCCTCGAAGAACAGCTACCTGGTTGGGAGATTATGGTAGGACCCCGGGAAGCGGCTCACCTCCTGTCATATCTAAAATCGAACTGGAAATAGATTGAAGCCGAACGAACAGAAGCCGAAGCTACCTTCGCCTCCGGGATACGACCAGGCGTACGGCCAATCCTATGAATTGGCTTTTGATCGACTCACCGAGGTTGATCCGACGATATTGGGAATGCGCAGCGGCGCCTCGCTTGGGCCGGGCCAGGGTATAAAGCTAGATTTTTTGAATTTTCCGGTCATCGTCGACATCAGACAGCGCAGCGTGACCGCAGCAGGGTTTCCTCTACTTTCGATTTCAGATAAACTGGTTATCCTGCACTACCTTGTCACGGCCGGGGGCAAACCGGCTTCGGGCAAATTGATTTCGTTCAAAGACCTCCCCGAGGGTTCGGGTTATTTCCCAACGTTCTACAAAAGGGCGATCGCTCCGATTGTCAATATATTCAACAAGTCCGTTGGTGATCTAATCGGCGCGGCAAAAAATATTGGTGGAACCCAAATCGCTATGGGCGATCTGGGTTTATCGATCCCTGTCTTTGCCAGGGTCACCTTGAACTGGGTATTCTGGCGCGGCGATGACCTTTTGCCACCCGAGGGTTCGATTTTGTTCGATGCCAGCATCACGGATTATCTCCCTGTCGAAGATGTTGCCGTTTTATGCCATTCGGTTGCCAACCGGTTAGCCGCCTGAAAAATGCCAAATCATAGACAGCCTGACCCTGCTGGAATATAATAATTTAGATATAAACTTTATGGAAAGTACCGAAAAGATCAAGGTCCTCCTTGCCGACGATCACGTTATCGTTCGTGAGGGCACAAAAGAACTGGTTCAGCGACAACCGGATATGCAGGTCGTGGCTGAAGCCAGCGATGGTGTCGAAGCGGTGGAATTGGCGCGCGTCTATAGACCTGACGTCATTGTAATGGATATCGCAATGCCGAACATGAACGGTATCGAAGCGACCAAGCAAATCAAGAAGATCCAGCCTTCTACCGCTGTCTTGATACTGACTGCCTATGATAGCGACCAATACATCATGGCTTTGCTAGAGGCCGGAGCCGCGGGGTACCTGCTAAAAAACGTTCGCGGCAATCAACTCATAGACGCCATTAGAGCGGTATATTCCGGAGAGTCGATTCTCCAACCCTCCACTACTCGCCGTGTTATCGATCATCTCAAGGTAAAGGCAGTTAAAACTGATGATGACACCTCTTCCAACACTCTTACCGAAAGGGAGATGGAAGTGCTAAAACTGGCAGCTAGAGGCGTAAGTAACAGGGATATCGCCGAGCAGCTTTTTGTAAGCACCAGGACGGTACAAACCCATCTTTCAAACATATTCAAAAAATTAGATGTCGCTTCGCGTACCGAAGCGATTTTGTATGATCTGAAGCGGGGCTGGTTCTATATGGAGGAATTGCCATAGGCGCGGTTAGTGCCAGTACTGCACCCTCCGGTCCCAAAACACCAAAAACGCGGCGGTGGCCTCGTTTCCTACTTAATTTCCATTTCTGGCTGCTGGTTCTCTTATTTGTGGGAGGATTTTTCCTGCAATATCCCCACCTGATTCCATTTATCAACACAGTCGACCCTAATTCGTTTTTATCGCTTACCCGGCACTCTTTCGGACGGCTGATTATGTTACTGCCGGTCACCTACGCCGCGCTCGTTTTCGGGATGCGTTTCGGCTTACTCGCTTTATTGATCGCCATCGGTATCATAATGCCCAACTTGTTTCTTTCGCAGTCCGGACCGACCCAGGATGACATCATTGAAATTATCGGTATTGTTATCATCGGTTTGGTGGTTAATCTCTGGCTTGAGAGTTATGAAACTGACAAAAGACACCGCCAGGTAGCGTATTTGAGATTAGAGAATGCTCAACGTGAACTGCAGCGCATGCAACAAAATCTCAGGTTCTATTTGAAACAGATTACTATCGCTCAGGAAGAGGAGCGACGGCGGATCGCCCAAGAACTTCACGATGAAACGGCGCAGGACCTGATCGCTTTATCACGCAAAGTTGATGGTTTCATGACCCTGCATCCGGCTTTGCCTTCAACCGATGAAAGCTATCTTGAGGATATGCATCAGCATATTAACCGCACTTTAAGTGGCGTCCGTCGATTCAGTCAGGACCTTCGCCCTTCGGTACTGGACGACCTTGGTTTAATTCCGGCTTTAGATTGGTTAATCCCGGAATTGTCCAAGCACTACAAAATAAAAATCGAACTGAAGATCAATGGAGAGGCTAAGCGGTTTCCGCCTGAGGCGGAACTCGTTCTTTTTCGGATAGTTCAGGAGTCTCTCCGCAACGTCGGGAAGCATGCTATGGCGACAGAGGTTTTGGTTACCGTGGACTTCGAACCTGAGACAACCGTTTTTACCGTTAGGGATAACGGCCGGGGTTTCCATCCTCCGGACCGGATAGGTGATCTGGCAGTCAGCGGGAAATTGGGTCTGACCGGTATGCAGGAACGGGCCCAATTGATCGGAGCAAAACTGTCGATAAAATCAGTTTCAGGCGAGGGCACGACTGTAAAGGTCGAACTCCCCAACCCATCCGAGCACACTGAACACCCCTACTAAATTGGTACGGATCTTGACCCTATGTTATAATCCCGCTCAATAATGTTGAATGATCGTTCAACATCAGTGAGGTGAATGTTGGGGACCAAATCACCCTTCCAAGAAGTCGCAGATCTCATCATCGAAAGCGGCGGCGATGCTTTAAAACAATGCTATCAATGTGGCACTTGCACCGCCACTTGTCCCTGGAGAGACTATACCTCGTTTTTGCCGCGTCGTATGTTCCAGGAAGCCTGGCTCGGCCTGACCGATTTTGAATCGGAATCTTTGTGGCGATGTGTTACATGCAACAAATGCGTCGAGCGTTGTCCCCGAGGGGTGCCGATCATCGATCTGATGCGGGCACTGCGGCGATCGGTTATTGGAATGGGCATAGCCGAAGCCCCGTCTGCCCTGGCCGGCGCTTTACGCAACCTGTCTGCCGTGGGTAACCCCATGGGCGAACCCACCGGAAACCGAAACGCCTGGGCTGCTGATTTAGATATCAAACGGTTCGATCAAAACACACACTACCTTTACTTCCCTTGTTGCGTCACGTCCTACGACCCGAACTTGAAAAGTGTAGCCAGAGCTACAACACGGATTCTTACGCATGCTGGAATCGATTTTGGCATACTTGAAGGTGCAGTCTGCTGCGGTGAAAGCGCGCGTAAAGCCGGCGATGAAGCCTTGTTTCAACAGCTGGTCGGCACAAACAGCAGTCTTTTTGAAACCAACGGGGTTAAAAAGATTATTGTAAATTCACCACATTGTTTCGATACCTTCGCACGTGAATACCCTGAAATCGGAGCACGCTTCGAAATAATTCACACCTCGCAATTGTTTTCGGAACTAACCCGTCAAGGGCGCCTCAAACCCGGAAAAAACACTCAGCGCAAGGTCACGTATCATGACCCCTGTTACCTGGGCCGCCACAACGGGGTTTACGACGATCCTAGACAACTGATCAAAGAAATAACCGGGGTTGATTTCATCGAAATTGAACCCAATAAGGCCGAAAGCCTTTGCTGCGGCGGCGGGGGTGGCCGTATCTGGATGGACACCCCCCGAGACGAACGCTTCTGTGAGGACAGGTTGAAACAAGCGTTGATAACCGGCGCCAATACACTGGTAACCGCGTGCCCTTACTGTTTATCGAATTTTAAAGACAGTTCTCTGAATCAGTCTGCCTCGGAAACCATCGACATCATGGATATCAGCGAACTACTCGCCGAGGCCCTGTAAATTTTGCTGGAGGCTTCTTGTGTCTGAGGAAATCAGGATCGGGGTTTATGTCTGCCATTGCGGTATCAATATCGCTAGCGTTGTCGATGTGGCCTCAGTCGCCGAATACGCCGGTACACTTCCAGGTGTGGTAATCGCCCGGGCGAACAAATACACCTGCTCCGATCCCGGGCAAGAACTTATCAAGGCAGATATTTCGAAATTCGAACTGAATCGTGTGGTGGTCGCCGCTTGTTCGCCCACAATGCACGAGAAAACCTACCGCCGGGTGCTGCAAACCACCGGCCTTAACCCGTATCTGCTTGAGATGGCTAACATCAGGGAACACTGCGCCTGGGTTAACCGTGAAAACCCGGTGGCGGCAACCAAAAAGGCTAAGGACGCGGTCAGAGCCGCAGTAATGAGGGTAGCTCTCCAAAAGCCCCTCGAACCCCACACTATCGAAGTTAATAAAGATACTCTAGTAGTCGGCGGCGGTATCGCAGGGATCACCACCTCCCTCGAAATCGCAGATGCCGGGCACAAGGTCTTCCTCGTCGAAAAAAAACCCAGCATCGGTGGGCACATGGCCCAATTGGACAAAACCTTTCCGACCCTCGACTGTGCCGCCTGTATTTCCACGCCCAAGATGAGCCAGGCCGGCCAGCACCCCAATATCGAACTGTTATCGTACAGCGAGGTTGCCTCAGTTTCCGGGCACGCCGGAAACTTCATAATTACAGTCAACCGGAAACCGCGTTATATACGTGAAAAGGACTGCAAGGGTTGCGGTGATTGTGCTGTCGCCTGCCCTGTCGAGATTTCCTCCGAGTTCGATCAGGGACTCTCAGTTCGTAAAGCCGCCTACCGGCCGTTCCCACAATCCGTTCCCAACACCTATACCATAGACCGGCGTGGTACCCCGCCCTGCCGCGCCGCTTGCCCGGCTGGCGTGAACGTCCAGGGCTATACGGCTTTGATCTCCAAAGGCAAATTTGGTGAAGCTCTTGAAGTCGTGCGCCGAACCATGCCATTCGCCTCCGTATGCGGACGCGTGTGCACCCATCCATGCGAAAACGCCTGCAGTCGAAAAGATGTCGATGAAAGCGTTTCAATTCGGGCTCTTAAACGTTTTATCGCTGATTATGAATTGACTCGCGGACGTGACCCCGTGGTTCGGAACATCAAGCGGTCGGAAAAAATCGCCGTCGTCGGCTCGGGTCCCGCTGGTCTGGCATGTGCGTATGACCTCCTTAAACTTGGCTATCCGGTGACCATCTATGAGGCCGATGAAAAACCAGGTGGTATGCTCCGTTACGGCATTCCGGCTTATCGCCTGCCAGAAGCCTCCCTGGATAATGACATCAAGTATATCGAGGAACTCGGCGCCGAAATAAAAACCGGGATCAAGGTCGATTCTCTTGCCGGTCTCGACGACCATGGCTTCGCTGCCGTGTTCGTCGCCTGCGGCGCCTGGAAGAGCCAGGAACTTGGTATACCAGGTGAGTCAGCCAACGGCGTCCTTAACGCCCTCGAGTTTCTAAAGCGGGTAAGAAAAGGCCAGGCGCCCAAACTCGGCGACAGGGTTGCTGTAATCGGCGGCGGTAATGCCGCGATCGACTCCGCCCGCACCGCGGTTCGTCTCGGAGCCACCGAGGTGACTGTCATCTACCGCCGTTCAAGGGTTGAGATGCCGGCAATTCCCGAGGAAGTAGCCGCTGCCGAAGCTGAAGGCGTGCGGTTCATGATGCTTGCTGCCCCGGTTGAAATCCTTTCCTCTGAAGGCACTCTGAGCGCTTTGCGCTGTGTCCGCATGGAACTCGGAGAGCCTGATGCAAGCAACCGTCGCCGCCCGGTACCCGTGTCCGGAAGCGAATTTGAAGTACCGGTCAACAGTGTCATTATCGCTGCCGGCCAATCGGTTGACCGCGCTGAATTCGGGGAGCTCGAACGCAATACCAATGGAACCGTAACAGCCGATCCGGTGACTCTGGAAACAAATCTAAAAGGCGTCTTCGCCGGCGGTGACGCCATCACCGGAGCGGCAACGGTTATCGAAGCCATCGGCGCAGGCAAGCAGGCGGCCGTTTCTATCGACCGCTTTCTCAACGGGGTAGATCTCGCCGCTAACCGTAAACCTCAATCAGATATCGTGCACCCTTCTCTTGACGGGATTATCCGGACAAACCGGGCAAAAACATCTCACGCTCCGTTCGATAATTCATTTACCGAATCCGAACTTACCCTGACTGAAGCGCAGGCTGTGGCAGAATCCGCCCGTTGTCTCAACTGCGCCGGTTGTTCCGACTGCGAGCAGTGTGTCGATGCGTGTGAAGCCAGGTGCATCGATTTCGACCAGAAGACCGAAGCTATCGATTTGGAAATCGGCAACATTGTTGTCGCCACCGGTTTCGATACTTTCGATCCCGCTGCGATTTCCCGCTATGGTTACGGAAAATTTTCGAATGTCATAACCAGCCTTGAATTTGAACGCCTGGCTAATGCTTCCGGTCCCACCAGCGGTGATATCAGGTTAAAGGATGGACGCAAGCCAGAATCGGTTGCCATCGTTCACTGTGTGGGCAGTCGGGACAAAAATCATCATGAATACTGCTCCCAGATCTGCTGCATGTATTCACTTAAACAGGCTCACCTGATCCGGGAGCGCACCGGTGCCGGGGTCTACCAGATGTACATCGATCTTCGGTGCGCGGGCAAAGGTTATGAAGAATTCTCGAACCGGATTGCTGAAGATGGTGTCAATTTTGTCCGCGGTAAAGTCGCTGAGATCACCGACAAAACGATCGGTGATGAACAGAGCGGCAAACTCATCGTTATTGTTGAAGATACGCTACTGGGCACCGTCCTGAGGGTACCGGTTGACATGGTGGTTCTCGCGGTGGCTGTCGAACCCCAACCGGACGCCGAAGCCGTCGGGCGTCTTTTTGGCCTGTCCCGTAGTGCTGACGGCTTTTTCCTCGAGAGGCACCCCAAACTGGACCCGATCGCGACAATGAACGAGGGCGTCTTTATCGCCGGTTGCGCCCAGGGACCGAAAGATATTCCCCAAACGGTTGCCCAAGCCCAGGCCGCGGCTGCCCGGGTCCTGGCTACCATCGCCAAAGGCAAGATCGAACTTGAGCCCCGGGTGTCCGAAGTCATAGAGGAAAATTGCGATGGTTGCGCTTATTGTATCGACCCCTGCCCGTATAAGGCAATCACATTGATCGAGTATGAAAATTCCGGCGTTATCAAAAAAATAGTTGAGACTGACCCGATCAAGTGCCGTGGGTGCGGCGTCTGCATGGCTACCTGCCCAAAGGCTGGCATTGTGGTCAAAGGGTTTACGCCCGATCAGTTACGTGCCATGGTAGACGCTTTTGTGAGCCCTTAAATATTACCGTTTTCGATTTCGTAACCAGCTACGATCCGATAATTATCCGGCGCGGCAGGACCGCGTTGTTCCAACTATTGACCTAGTTAAGCCCGAAACGTTACTATTGTAGATAGTCTATAAAGAGAGGTGAACAATGCCGCTGGAAGTTACCGATGATACATTTGATGCCGAGGTGATGAAATCCAAGCTGCCGGTCCTGGTGGATTTTTGGGCTCCGTGGTGCGGTCCGTGCAGGATGGTAGCCCCGATTGTTGATAAACTTGAAGAAAAGCACAAGGAAAAGTTCAAATTCTGCAAAATTAACGTTGACAATAACCAAAAAACCGCCGGTGAGTACAGGGTGATGTCCATCCCTACCCTTATGTTCTTTAAAGATGGTAAGGTTGCCGATACCGTTGTTGGCGCCGTTCCGGAGAGCGCCCTTCAGTCCAAGATCGATAAATTGATCTAGGGTGACACCAGATTATGTAAAGAGGCGGCTCGATTCGAGCCGCCTCTCTTTTTGATTTCTCGTTTGTAACGGGAATCGCTAGTTCTGGGGTTTTACCTTCAGCGGTATTCCCGCGACCATCAGATAGACCTCATCCACCGCTTTTGCCAGCATTTGGTTCGCCCTGCCCAGAACATCTCGATAAATTCGCGTCGACGCCCCGAGCGGGATGATGCCCTCACCTACCTCATTCGTCACCATGATATATGTGGCCAGACTTTGAACCATGCATGCGATGATCGAGTTGATCTCGGTTTTGATGTCAGCCTCCACGGCTTTTTCGTCAACGTCCTCGCCTGAGACTGCCATATGCTGGCACAGGACGTTGTTTACCAGCAGGGTAACGCAGTCCAGCACCACAACGTCGAGTATCCGGTTATCTTTGGAGATGCAATCGCCAACCTTGCATGGTGCTTCAAGCGTATGCCAGTGCGCCGGACGCGATTTCTTGTGCACCTCAATCCGCCGTCGCATTTCTTCATCGCGGGCTTCGGCAGTAGCCACAAATAAGACCTCGCCGCCGATCTCACGGGCTAATTCTTCAGCGTAACTGCTCTTGCCGCTCCGCGCTCCCCCAATGAGGAGAATGGTTCTCTTTTTCATATTAATCCCTTGTCAGATGTGACGTGTCGCTTAATTTTCCCAGCATTGCCCCGGTGGGGTAAATATCTATTATGCTTACCGAAGCCATATCAAATTTGAATTGCCAATAATGATCGATAGGCAGGCCGAGGAGTTTACACAGGAGCACCTTGTAGGGTCCGCCATGGCCTACGACCATGACCGTATCATCGTCTTTATGGCTCTTCAATTTCTCTGTGAACGCGCTGACCCTTTCGACAAAATCCAAGAACCGTTCTCCAAGCGGGAAGCAAATACTGGTGCTGCCACAGCGCCATAATTCGGTTACCTCGGGAAAGAGCCCGCAGGCTTCTTCGAAGGTTATGCCCTCGATCTGGCCGAAATTCACTTCATTAAGTTCGGGAGCGCTATATATCTTGATATTATGAGGAGCAGCGATGTGTTTAGCTGTCTCGATCCCTCGGCGGAGTGTGCTGGCATATATGGCGTCTATTTTCTGATGCCTGAATCGCTCGGCAAGGCGGTGGGCCTGCCGGTACCCTTCTTCCGAAAGGTCGATGTCGGTAGAACCGTGGCATTTTTCCGGATTATCGGTAGCCGTTTTGCCGTGTCGTACCAGGATAAGTCGCAATCGTTTGTCCTCTAAAGCCAATTATTGAAGGTGAAGAGAACCACCAGCAATAAGGTGGTAAATTCGCTGATTTCGTTGAGCGCTCCGTAAGTGTCCCCGGTAAGGCCCCCGAACTTGCCTTTGAAGAACGCTGACAGCATAACGGTTAACCCCCAGGTTCCCGCCATGACAATTATTCCCAGCCAACTGCCGGTAACGCCGACGATAATTGCGGCGACAATACTGGCAACCGGCATGACCCAGCCGCTTGAGCCGCTTTTCAATTCTTTGCCCATCCCCGTATCCCGGGCGTAAGGATAATTGAAGACAGCGTAAGCCATGGCCCACCGGGAAAGCACCGTCATCAGGACGAGCGCCAGGTACACATGGTCCTGGGGCACGCTGGCCAGTGCGGCGAATTCCAACAGCAACAGGACCACGCCGGCTACCACCCCCATCGCGCCGACGTCCGGGGTCTTCATGATCTGCAGCCGGCGCTCGGGAGACCGGTGCCCCCCGGCCAATCCGTCGAAGGTATCGATCAAGCCGTCCAGGTGCAATCCACCAGTCAGGTAAGCCAGGACTCCTATGGCCATCGCATCGGCAAGCAGCGGAGGCAATAATCTGGAGAATATCCAGTACAGCCCGCACAGCACTCCCCCGAGGATCAGTCCTACCAACGGGTAAAAGACCAGTGACCTGGCGAACTGCTGCTGGGTCAACGGCCTGTCCCACTCCTCCCGTTTGAAAGGAATCGGTATGCTGGTCAAAAAACGTAGAGCTGCCAGGAAAGACATCGTTCTATCGCCTTCCGGGTAACCTCTAAACGATCGCGGGTGGAGATTTCGACCTTTGCCTATTCTTCCTTCTCGGAGACTCCCGCTTCGCCGAAGGTTGCCATTTCGGCCAGTATTTTAGCAGAGGTCTCCGCGATAAAGATACCTATCGCCGCGCCCGTGCCTTCACCCAAGCGCAGGTCCAGTGTAACTATCGGCTTGAGCTCCAGTTTGTCAGCCATGATCTTGTGGCCGGGTTCCACTGAGAGGTGTCCCAGGAACATGTACTCACGTGACTGGGGGGCTATCGCTTCGGCGATCAGAGCGCCGGCGCCGGAAATGAAGCCGTCGACAACCACCGGTACCCCGCGGGCAGCGGCGCCCAGAATGACGCCGGCGATACCGCCTATTTCAAATCCGCCCAACTTGGCCAGAACGTCAAGTCCATTCTTCGGGTCAGGCCTGTTAACCGAGATGGCTTCTTCGATAACTTCGATTTTGTGTTGCAGTTGATCGTCCGTAAGACCGGTGCCGCGGCCGGTAACCTTAACTACCGATTGGCCGGTCATCACGGCACAGATGGCGGCGGAAGGCGTGGTATTCCCGATGCCCATGTCTCCGGTGCCCACGATATCGAGGCCTTTATCGATCTCGGCGTTAACCACCTGGATGCCGGCTTCGATGGCCTGGACCGCTTGCGCTTCGGTCATCGCAGGCCCTTTGGCGATGTTCCTGGTGCCCCTGGCGACAAGCTTGTTGACCACCGGGATGTCGGCCGGCAGGTCACCCGCCACACCCATGTTAACTACAACGACGCGGGCTCCTACCTGGCGCGAGATCACATTAATCGCCGCGCCACCATGTACGAAGTTCAATACCATTTGCGGGGTAACTTCTTGGGGATAATTGCCGACTTTTTCTGCGACAACTCCATGGTCTCCGGCCATGGTGATGATTGCCTTGTTTTTTATTACCGGAATTGGCTTGCCTTGGATGCCGGCGAGCCTGATCGATATTTCTTCCAATCTACCGAGAGCGCCTTGGGGCTTGGTTAGCATGTCCTGCCGCGCCGCAGCCCTGGCCATAGCGTCCTTGTCCAGCGGTTTGATCGCCGCGATTGTCTTGTTCAATAAATCTCCCATGGTCGTCTCCTTACCTTTTGTTATTTAGTATATTCTGAAAATAAAAAAATCCCTGTACGCCTTTTCAGGTCCAGGGATTTACCATCTCCCGAACCCTTCCTCGAGGGTTACGCTGTACGGCAGGTCTTCTGGCTCCTGGCTCAACCTATTCCCGGCGCCTTCCCATTCTCTTTTAAAGAACAGTGGCGTGATGCCGGTTTCGTCACCAGTCACAGCGGCGGGACCGCATCCGACTTGCGCGGAACTTCCCAATTAAGCTCTTGCGAGCGCCGTAAACCCGATATTCAATTGTTGCTAATATTAACGTCGGCAAAATGTAGTGTCAAGCCGCCATTTTAGGCCTTTGACTGCTCTCACCAACTCCCTGCATTCCGGCATTGTCCTTGGAGCTATCCTGACGTACTCGGGGAGGCCGAACGAAGTGCAATCCCTGACGACGATTCGATCACGCAAAAGAGCTGAACGGAACTCTCCGGCCTTGCCGACCTTCATCAGGAAGAAGTTGGTGCTGGTGGGCACGATTTTGAACCCCAGTGGGATAAACTCATTCATCAGGTAATCTCGATTTTTCTTTACAAGCCGTTCGCTTCGACGCAGGTAGGCTCCATCCCTTGTCGCCTGCAATCCGGCTTTTTGCGCGACGGCATTGACGTTCCACGGCGGTTTCACCTTGTTCAGGTTTTCGATAATGTCCGCGGACGCCAGGCAATAACCCAGGCGCAATCCGGCCAATGCAAAATCCTTGGTCATACTCCGAAGAATTATCAGATTACCGTATGAAAGAAGGTCGACTGAATTCCACGGATTGTCGGTAAACGCAAGATAGGCTTCATCGAGCACCACCAGCCCATGGTCTGCCGCAACCAGGAGTTCTTCGATCGCCTTCCTGGAAACGTGCCGGCCGGTGGGGTTGTTGGGGTTGCAGATAAAGATTGCTTTTGGTTTCAGGTGTTTGACAGCCTGGACCGCGCGCTCGATATTGAGACAAAAACCGGCAGCTTCCTGAGCCCAAAACTCCACCACCTCCGCTCCGGCGACCAAACAGGCAGTCTCGTATTCGCCAAAGGTCGGTTTAACGATGATTACTTCATCGCCGCGGCTGAAATAGGCTTGAGCAATAAGCCTTATTATCTCCATGCTCCCAGCCCCTACGACGATGTTATCAAGGCCAACCTGGTTTTGAGCTGCAAGCGCCCGGCGCAATTCCGTCGAATCGGAATCGGGATAATGGTCGATAATTACATCATCTAGTTTAAAATCAAGGTTGAAGGGATAAGGGTTGGAGTTTGAACTGAAATCGATGGCATCCTTTGGGTCAATTCCCAGCCGAGCGAATTCGGTGTAATTCGGCCCGCCATGATAACAGCTTGAGAGTGCCGCAATTTCAGGCCTTGGCGAGGGCATAGAGCAGTCCTCCCGCGGCAAAACAGATGATGAACCACACCCAGGTGGCGCTGTTGATAAGTCTCAATGAATCGTCGACTACCTCAGGCGTCATCGGACGATCAGCTCTCCCCAGGCGGTAATGATCAATTTTCTCAAATTGAACACGTAACGCCGCTGCTGCGGCAGCCATCGGCCATCCGGCATTGGGGCTTTCGGTCTTAAGGTGATCTACCCGGGCGATGCTCCAGGTGCGCCGGGCACCCATCCTGGTAATCCCGGCGGCGACAACGACCAGGAGAGCCGAGATCCGGGCCGGAAGATAATTCAGCACGTCATCAAGCCGTGCAGGAAATTTACTCAGGTATTCGTATTTACCGTGATAACCGATCATGCTGTCGAAGGTGGAAACCACCCGGAACCCAAACGCCGCAGCGATCCCATATGGTCCGAACAAGCTGAAAACGACGAAAAAGAACAGGGGTGAAACCAGGCTATCGCACAGGCTTTCGGAGACCGATTCGACGGTGGCGGAAACGAGGTATGGCCGTGTCAGTTTCGAAGTGTTCCGGCTTACCAATGCCCTTAGTTCGAAACGAGCCTTGTCTAACGTTTCGTCGTTCTCGATCAAGTGTTTGATGTGCAACGCCGTCTTTCGAAGGTATACAAAACTGAACGTCATCTTAAGCAAAACGCCGGCGACGATCACATAGAGCACATAGTTGATATCCTTAAGCCAGGAGACGATGAAAAGCGAGGCGGTTATCACAACCGCAGTCAGCCCGAGGGTGGCAACGGCGCCGTAAACGAACTGATAGGTCTTCCCGCCGATGAATCCCAAACGTTCGAGGGAGGAAATAGCCTTGCCTATCCAGGCAACGGGGTGTACCACGTTCGGAGGGTCACCCAAGGTGAACTCAACGGCCAGGGCGACCAGGAGTATCAGGACAATATCCAACGGGACTCCTAACTGTTAAGGGCTTTACGCCTTTTGGTGATGGCTTCCTTAGTGGCCGCGGTAACCGCCCGCGCCATCAGCGCGCCTATTTTAGTATGTCCGCTGACGTAAGTACATTTTTCGCCTTTACCCGAAACGATGACAATCTGATCGGTGCCTGTTCCCGTGGCTTGCAGCGCCGGGTTGTAGGAGCTTTTTATTCCGAGATCTTCCAGGGCAACCACCTTGGCTTCTGTCAGGGTTATAAAAGAGGCTGCCATCGCCGCCTGAGTCAGTTCGACCGATGTGAATACAACCGTGTTTATGGTACCAACGGGGTTATGGTGGCGGCCGGTATCTACTCCGACCCGCAGGGCATTGCCTTCGACACCGGCGGTTACAAAGGCTATAGCCCAAAGATGGCAGTCGGTTTCTTCGCGATAAGCCAGTTCAGGCATCGGGACGCCAGTGGAAAGCATGGTGGCATTGTCCAATGAAAGTACCTTGCCGAAAGAATTCGCCTTCAAGATACGCCGGTAATAATCGCGCCAATCCACCGCCGGGTCATGAAGTTTCATCCATAGCGGTTGGGGAATGTGACAGTTGGCGACCACGCTGACGCGCCGGTATCCCTGGAGGCCGGAGAGTGTCCTCTGGGGCTCGGGCAGGTGCAACAACAACGCGTTCGAAGGTACGTTCCATATGCGGTGAAAAACCACTTCGGCGGTTATGCCGTGGAAACATCCGAGTATCTCCGAATGAATATCCTGGGCCATTTTACGCTCCGTGAACGATGCAAGGTTCGATATCTTTAATGTTGCTGACTTTGGGTAAAACCGCGGGCAGACCGCTTAATGGGTGAGTGTGGACATAGCTGCCGGGGCCGTAAACGTTGCAAATGTTTTCGGAGGTTATTACCTCTCGGGGGCTACCAAAAGCATACAGTTCACCATTTTTGATCAAAACCAGTTTTTCGCAGTAATGTGCCGCCAGGTTCAGGTCGTGAATAGCCGCGATGATCGTAAGATGCCTGTTGGTGCACTCTTCTTTTAATAGATCGAGAACTTCTATCTGGCGCCCGATGTCCAAATTAGCCGTTGGCTCATCGAGCAATATCCCTTCTGTTTCCTGGGCCAGGGCTCTGGCGATGACCACGCTCTGAATTTCACCGCCGGACAATTCCGAAATATGCCTGTCGGCGAATTGTTGCACTCCGCAACGTTCCATTGCCCCCCAGGCAATGTCTATGTCATTTTTACTCTCATATTGGAACATGCCGAGATGTGGATTGCGACCCATGAGAACAATTTCGAAAGCCGTAAAAGCACTGGGCAACACGGGAGTCTGCGGCACCACGCTAATCGTCTTGGCTAAATCCCTGTACGACAACTGAGAAATGTCGTTGCCGTTAGTGAGAATGCGCCCCGCTTTGGGGTTCAAGACGTGGCACAGCGCTTTTATAATAGTCGATTTGCCGGACCCGTTTGGCCCGACCAGGCCGACCATTTCTCCGGGCATGGCTTTGAAGGTAATATTGCGGACAACCTCTTTATTGCCGTAAGCGAGGGTGATGTTCTCCATTTCTAGGGTTAACATTTAGAACAGCACCTTCGTCCTTTTGCGCAACAGGTACATGAAGAACGGCGCACCGCAAAGCGCAGTAATAATGCCTATCGGTATTTCTGAAGCTCCGACGCTTCGGGAGACGATGTCCGCACCAATCAGAAAAATCGCTCCAACCAGGGCCGAAAAAGGAAGTAGGAAGCGATAGTCCGCACCCCAGATCAACCTGATGGCATGAGGGATGATAATGCCGACAAAACCGATGATTCCCACGAAAGATACAGCCGCGGCCGTGATTATTGTGGCTGCTGCCAACAGCATAACTTTCATCTTCTCGATGTCGACTCCAAGTTGCTTGGCCTGGTCTTCACCAAGCTGGATGATGTTTAGCGACCTGGCAAACAGGAAAATGAATCCGCTGCCAAGCAAGATGATCGGTAGCGCAATTTCAACATCTGACCATTGGCTCGAAGAAAAACTGCCCATCATCCAGAAAACTATTCCGTGGATCTTGTCGCCGCTTATTGTGATGATGAAGTTAACCAGGGCCATGAGCAGCGAACCTACCGCCACACCGCCCAAAATGAGGGTGGTGACAGGGATTGACGTCCCTACTTTAGCGATGCTGTATACAACGAAAACGGTGAGAATAGCGCCGAGTGCGGCGAATACAGGAATGATGCTAAATGCTACATTGTGGAAAGTGATGGGTAAAATAAAACCGATTGCAGCACCCAGAGCGGCCCCCTGGGCAACGCCAATAAGGTAGGGATCTGCTAGCGGGTTGCGGAACAATCCCTGGTAAGTTGCCCCAGCTACAGAAAGCGCTATTCCGACAGCGCCGGCCAGGATTACTCTAGGGAGCCTGATCTGAGTAATGATGGTTTGTGCAGCATCTGACCACGTTTGATCTATGTGGATGAACGGCAGCTTGTCCAGGATTATGCTTATAGTGGAACTGAAGGGGATCTGAACGGTGCCGATGGTCGTGGCGAAGGCGGCCAGCAAGAACAAGCCGGTCAATAACAAAGCCATAGTGACCACGCGGGAATGCCACTTTACGGCCAGCGATGGAGCTGCGTTTACCGCTTTCATTTGAGTCAGTGAATTCAAGGCCATAGTTTTACACGCGGGACGGCAACCGCCGTCCCGCGCTATTCTTTTATTTTATTCCTAATTCTGGATGGATCACTTGTGCCATAGCTATCAGGCCATCAGCCAGGCGGGGTCCCATTCGCTGGATGATGTTTCCGTCTATATCAAATACCTGCTTGTTTTTCACGGCGGCGACGGTCTGCAGTTGTGGGTTATTTAGAATCTGGTCTTTGGCTGACCCTGCGGTTCCCATGCCACTGGTGATTATTATGTCCGGATTAGCCGCTACTAAAGCTTCGATTGACATGGTAGGGTATCCATTGGCCATGCCTCGGGAAATACTGAGTCCGCCCGCCAACTCGACAAGCTGGTACTGCGGGGTATCCGGTCCGACGGTCATTAGCGGGTCGGGGTACAGGACGTACAAAACCTTTGGCTTCTGGAAGGAGGTAAGCGGGACAGTTTTCGAAGTGACCGAGTCAAACTTCGCTTGCAAAGCTGCCACTTGTTCGGTCGCCTGCTTCAAATGATCAGTAATCTTTCCGACCAAGATCATGGCATCCATTACATCTTGGATGGTTTTGGGATTCAATGTGAATACGGCGGTTTTGGGTAGCAGTGATTGTAGTTGAGGAACGACTTTAGTGATGTGCAAATTTGCCGTGAGAATAAGGTCAGGTTGAGCTGCAACGATCGCTTCGGTATCGGCGGTGGAAAAGCCACCCATCTTCGGCTTGCTCGCGGCCGCCGGTGGATAATCGCAATAAGTGGTGTCACCGATTATGTTTGCGTCGAGTCCTATCGAGAAAGCGATCTCGGTATTACCCGGCGCCAAAGACACTATTTTAGTAGCTGGTTTGGTAAAGGTGAATGACTGCCCGGTTTGGTCCTTAATCGTGAGAGGGAAAGTAACGGTGTAATCGGTGGTCGGCGGTGGCGTCGTGGTAACAGGTGATGTCGTATTTTCGGTCGTGCTTCCACAGCCTGGCAACAGGCCTATCATCAGCACGGCGGTCAGGGCGATTGACAGAAAGCCTATTTTGGCCCGTGTGTAATTTATTATTTTATTGAAGCTGATCATCCTGAACTTTCCTTTTTTGTTTCGTTGATACTGGTCATCGAAGAAATCTATGTCAGCTTGTATTACACATTTACCCGCCTCCTTTTCCGCGGAGAAACACTCGACCTGAGCCGGGGTTCTGACTCTCCCAAGAAGATTGGGATTACAGCAGGCGGTACTGTGCCGGACTTTCACCGGACTTGCACCCGTTCACCTGATCAACAGGCTACTCTGGTATAGAAAGATTCTTCTTATATTCGGTTAAAAAGAAAACCTCCAAATCCATTGCGGTCAGGAGGTTAATGCTTACCAATTTGCGCTCCTTAAACCGCGGAGAGCTTAGTTGCCTTAAGGCCGGGGTTCTGACTCTCCCAAGAATATTGGGATTACAGCAGGCGGTACTGTGCCGGACTTTCACCGGACTTGCTCCCGTAGCTTGAATAAACAAGCAGCCTTGAGTTGGCTAATATTTAATTGATTATAATATACGCCGGGTGACGCAGCGTGTCAAATCACGACCTTCGATTCCCGCCCTCGACCTAGAAAATGCGTAGCGCCTTGTCCCCTACTCTTTTCATATCTAGAGTGAGGATGGTCACTTTGTTCATATATTTCTTTGCCAGTTCGGCGGCGTATTCAACTTCGGCGTTGGTGGCTGCCCGCCACGGACACTCAGGGACGGGGAAATAGGCATCGATGCGGAAAGGGATGTTCGGATCGATCGAGCCAACGAACTTGGCAACCTTTTCGATCTCTTCGGCTTCGATTAATTCCGGTATGAGAACTACCTCGGCGTGAAGGTTCTTGCCCATTTTGGCGATTTCGGCGAAATGAGCAAGAGCGGGTTTGTTGTTTCTTCCGGTGTACTTACGGTAGATATCGTCGGATACAGCCTTGATGCTGAATATAACCTGATCAATATCAGCCAGATCCGGCATGACAATGCCATTGGTCAACAGTATATTATAAGCACCCCATTTCTCGTGCAGCTCTTTAGTCAATTTCGGCAATTCCGGATCCAAGGCCGCCTCGGTTCCCATAAATACAGCATATTTGATTTGGAGAGGCTTGAGCAGTTCTATAACCTGGTCATAAGATAAAAATTTGTCTGGTGGGGTAGTTCTTTGCCGGGTCATGATCTCAGTGGTTGCGTCATCGTAAAGGCTGAAGTCATACAATTCCCAATTCGTATAGCAAGCCTGGCAATCGAGAGTGCACTTAGTCCAAATGTGGATATCCACCGATCCATACGATGGCTCATAGGCGATATGGTAGACCTTCAAGTTGATCCCTCCGGTTTCTTTGAAAAGTGATTAACGGTCAAGTATACACTCGAACGAGCCATGGCGGCAAAGTAGAAACAACGCCAAACTCAAATCGCGCGCCTGTTTCCGGCGATACTGTTACACCTAAACAAGGAAAAAACAGTCTTAAACCAAAGGTTTACTCAACCGTCACGCTTTTTGCCAGGTTACGCGGGAAGTCAATCGGGCAGCCTCTGGCCTCCGCGGTGTAATAAGCCAGTAATTGCACCACCACGGCATTCAAAATCGGTGATAAAAGCCTGTGTGTGGACGGTATTCTCAAAATATTGTCTGTTGAATCGTTAAACGTCGAATCGTTTTCTCTGGTGATACAGACAACCTTTGATTTTCTGGCTTGTATCTCTCGAACAGAGGCGGTGATTGACGCTTGGTTCTCATCCCCGGCGATAATGGCGATAACAGTAGAAGATGGCGATAATAGAGCAAACGGTCCGTGTTTCAGCTCCCCGGCACAAAAACCTTCCGCATTGATATACGCGATTTCCTTTGCCTTTAAGGCACCTTCCAACGCGATAGGGACGTTGACACCTTTTGCTATAAAAAATACTTGATCGGCAGCCGCCACGAGAGACGTCGCTTGTTTGATGAGGTGGCGATTATCGAGTATTTGTTGAATCTTATGAGGGATGCGTTCAAGTTCCAAATTTATTTGATCACGCATCGTACGGTCAACACTCTGGTGCGCCAATGCCAGTTTGATCAAGGCTATAATCTGCGCTACAAACGTTTTTGTGGCGGCAACGGCCACCTCGGGACCGGCGGGGATATATATCGTGTCATCCGCTATTCGGCTTATGGAACTTTGAAAAACATTGGTCAAAGCGATGGTTTCGATTCCCGCTTCCTTCATTCTCTTCAGGCTGGTCAATACATCAGCTGTTTCGCCGGATTGAGAAAGACCAATGGCTTTCGCCGTTTTGATAATTGTCGGACGATGCCTTATTTCCGAGGCGATTTCCAATCTCACCGGAATACCGGTCAGTTCTTCAATGATGAATTTCCCTACTTCTGCTGCGTGATAAGAAGTCCCACATGCCGTGAGAGTAAGGCTATCAGTGGTTGAGTCAAAGATGAGTTGGTTACGAAATCTTGGTGGATCGGAATAAGCCCGCAAGCAGGCGCGAACTACTTCCGGCTGTTCATTGATCTCCTTCAGCATGTAGTGCTCGAACCCACCTTTTTCAATCATCAAAGCGTTCAAATGAACACTGGAAGGGATTCTCTGAACCGTTTTCCCTTCGTTGGTAATCTTAATTTGGCGTTTATCACAGATTGCGATGTCGCCGTCTTCAAGATAAACGATGCTTTCAGCTTGAGCCCCTATTCCCAGGACGTCTGAAGCGAAAATGAATCCGTCGGAACAAACACCTACGACCAACGGGCTACCGTTTCTGGCTGCCACGACCCTGTCTTCATGTTCAGTAACCGCCAGAACGGCATAGGTCCCTTCGATCAAGCCAAGAGCCTGACGGAGGGCGGATTCAATGTCTCCTCTATAGAATTTCTCTACGAGATGAGGCAAAACCTCAGAATCTGTTTCCGACCTGAAGGTATGACCTTCGTCCTTCAATAATTTGCGCAATTCTCGATAATTGGAAATTATACCGTTGTGCACAACCGCGATTTTGTGGTGACAATCAGTATGAGGATGCGCATTTGCCGCAGATACTTCACCATGAGTTGCCCATCGGGTATGTCCGATTCCTATCGTCCCACCCAGTTCGGGTGATTGCAGCCTCAAATGCCCAACCCGGGACGTCCCTTTAAAAATGGTAAGCGGACTGCCTCGAACGGCAATCCCGCAACTATCATAGCCCCTGTATTCGAGTCTAGATAAGGAATCCAGCAATATCTCTTTAGCAGGTTTGATGCCTATATACCCAGCAATTCCGCACATAAATGTCATTATTGGCAGTCCTATCATATTAAGTCAAGATAGGCAGCCACTACAGAGATTCCAGGGTTCTATTCTTACCACCTTCTATTCGGAAATTAGGGTTAGATGAATTCGACGGATCATGTTTCACCATTAGAGATGTCAAGGTTCTTACCGTATCTGGCGGTGCATCGATTATAAGTGACTCCGATGTGGATGATTATGTATAATATTAGGGTCGATATATTTGAATAACACCTGTGAGATGTAGGTATGACCGACGATATTTTAAGAGAAGCCAGTAATATAGCACTGTGCCGGGAATGTGCCTGGTATAAATCTTGCACCATTCCGATGCGATTCACCGCCGAAGATATCAAGAGGCAGATGGAAGCTCAGCAGGGCGTGACCTTTACCGCCCAGGATGACGCCAACATGCAAAACATGATAGGAAGCATGGCTCAGGCGGTGCAGAATTCGATGGTGGAAGCTTGCCCGGTGTTCATTCAGCGGCTGCGCGAAAGCCCGAAGCTGGCGGAGCGCATCAAGCGCATCATGCAGAATTGGTCAGACGAAAACGCCTAAATTCGTTTGAAAAAGCTAGCCTCAATATAGTCAGCGGTTTCTTTCACCGCTTTCCGGATAGGTTCTGACAACCCGGCTGTGACAATCTCAGGTATAATTTCGGGTTGTGCTGCCAGAATGGTTACCCTGACCCCAGAGTTGTCTCGCAATTCCTGCAACAGGTTCAGGCTGGGCGCGAGATGCAAAGAAAAGTCGTGGCTCTTTAGACTCGGGACTTCATCGACTCTTACTTTGAACACTTCCCCAGGTTCACGCCCGCAATCAAGGGCATCAACGATGACAATTTCCTTTGGTCTTTTAGGGGATATTATGAGGTCGAACAAGATCTCGCGAACCCCGGTGCCGACATCGAGCACCGCCGAGAAAGACGGAACCCGGCCGCGGCAGGAGAGTTCCTCCGCCACAGCCGGGCCGAATCCATCATCGCCGAAGAGTGGATTACCCACACCGAGTATCAGTAGATCCTTGTTGTAGTAATCCGGAACGTATTCCATTACTGGTTGGTCAGTGTTTCAATGAGTTGCCCGTCAGCTCCCACGATATCGACTTTGCAGGCTAGTTGTCCGTTAAGATCATGGCTGGCGCACGACAGGCATGGGTCATAGGCGCGGATAGTCATTTCCACGGTATTCAGGATGCCCTGGTCGTACTTGCCGTCCTTGATCAGGAGCTTGGCGGCTTGCTTGACCGACATATTGATGGGAGCATTGTTCTGGCAGGTGGCTACAATTAAGTTGGCAGCCGTCACCAGTCCCTTCTCGTCAGTGGTATAGTCGTGAATCAGGGTGCCGCGCGGAGCTTCCGTGCAGCCGACACCACGAGCCGCCCTAGGTGTTGCAGCAACCCGGGTATTGGGAGATGTTATCTCGGGATCGTTTAAAAGCTCCAGAGTTTTTTCAGCGTTATAAAGGATCTCTATGAGGCGGGCCCAATGGAACAGCAAGGTCGCCTGGGCAGGCCGGCCGAAGTTGGCCCGGAATTCTTCCAACTCCGCTTGCGCAAGAGGGGTAGAGATTTTGTCAGCTACATTCATGCGGGCAAGCGTGTTGACCCGATAAATACCCTTCGGATTATCCGGATCCATGGAGAAGCCGCCCCATTTCTTGTTGTAGGGGAATTTGACGAACGACCACGGCTCGACATGTTCCGTGATGTAATCAAGATAGTCCTTGGCTTCAAAATCCTCATACTTGCCATCCGGATCCATCATCCGCAACTTGCCGTCGTAAAGGTCCATCGCGCCGTCACTTCTAACGGTACCAAGGAAGCCCGTCTTGATAACACCAACGGTTTTGACTGCATCGATGTAAGCAGGAAAGATATTCTTCTTGGCATAGTCGATTGAGAATTTGGCTAACTCTAGCGCTTCCTTGCCCATGGGAATCAATTTCTGGCGCTCTGCCTCTGTCATGGGCTTGGAGAATCCGCCCGGTACGGCCGCCGCCGGATGAATCGATTTGCCGGCGATAATTTCCAGCATGTGGGCACACATGTGGCGAACCTTGACCACATTTCGAGCCACATCAGGCAACTTCTGTGCGATACCAAACACATTCCGAACCTCGTAGGCAGCGTCGGGACCCATGACGAAGTCGCCTCCGCCAAGGAAGTAGAAGTGCAAAATATGCTCTTCCATGTAGGCAATGCTATTGCAAAGTTCGCGCAGTTTCCTGCCGGCTGGCGGCGGAGTGACGCCGAAAACAGCGTCGCAAGCCTTGGCTGAAGCCAGGTGGTGCGACCACGGACAAACGCCGCAGATGCGGGTGGTTATCCGTGGCATTTCCTCGACAGGACGCCCTATGCAGAATCTCTCAAAGCCGCGAAGTTCGAGCACGTTGACCTGCGTGTCGGCAACGTTGCCGCTGTCATCAAGCTGTATGGTGATCTTTGCCCCGCCTTCAATACGAGAGACCGGCTGAATAACAATTTCTTTCATTTCTCTTCTCCTTACCCTGATTTAGCGGGTCGGCATCGGGCGCAGACGCCCGGCGCCGATGAAGCGGTTGAATGTTGCCATCCGGTCTTCGATCTGTTTGGGATCCAGGCCAACGGAGGACAACGCGCCCATCATATCGACCATGGGATTCGCCCCGGCGCGAATAGGACCGAAGCAACCCCGACAAGGCATGTAAGCCTTAATGCATCGAGGTGTCTTTTCCGAACCACCGCAACCAGTGCGGGTGGCAGGCCCAAGGCAGAGGATACCCTGCTCATTCATGCAGCGCATATTATCGTAGCGCCCCGGGGTAAATTCAGGAGCCTGCAGCGGTCGCCGAATGGCCACCTTGGCCTTTTTCTCGCGTACCGTAGGGCAATCATCGCAAACACTTCGCTCGGGCAGGCTGAAACTCTTGCCCTGAAGCAGCGCTGTCAAGGCGCCGGCGATCCATTCTGGCGTAGGCGGACAGCCCGGGATCGAGACGTCCACCTTGATCACCTCATTCACCGAATAAACGCGGTCGGTTAGCGCCGGCAGACCCTGACTCGGGTTGTCGCCAGCTTCGGTGCTCGCGGTTTTACGGTAAGCAATGTCAAAAATATCGCCATTGTTGTACATGTTGCCCAAAGCCGGAATGCCGCCGAAGTTGGCGCAAGATCCCAGAGAGATGATGATTTTGCATTTCCGGCGCATTTCCTCAGCCAGTTCTTTGTTTTCCTGGTTGCGGATACTGCCGGTGACAATGCCGACATCGGCCTCCGGTATTTCCATGTGCTTTTTTTCGCCGGTTTGACCGAAAAGCTTGTGATCCATCAGTACCGGCATGTGGACGAACTCCAGGCTGGGCAGCAGATCCAGAAGTGGCTCGCCGATGTCCAGAATAGAGACCTCGCACCCCCCGCACACCGCGAACCATTCTTCAGCTACACGTACCATGTCAGATCCTCCTTGTAATTTGCTTGACTTCCGGTTGACCCCGCGACACGATCCCGAAATAGATTTATCCCAGAGAGTTTAACACCACCCTGCGTGTATACAGATAATGCATGTCACCCTCGTTCAGCGATCTAACCTCAAAACCGAGTGACCTGTAATGTTCTTCCTGTTCCCGGCTTTCGGTTGCGCTGTGATATTCCTTGCCGTCCCACATGAATTTCCTGCCATCGAAGAGGCGAGAGAGTTCCATCGTCCTCCTTACATTTTGTACGGGCTTGGTCCCAGTCTTTTAAGGTCCGCTACCATATCGGTTACAACCTGCGCAAACCTCGCCCCTTCAGAAGCCGATACCCACTCCAACCTGTAACGTTCATCTTCCAGGCCGAAATCCTGGAGCATCAGCTTGATCGCTTCCGCGCGAGATTCTGCGCGCAGGTTGCCTTCCCGATAGTGGCAGTCGCCAGGGTGGCAGCCGCACATCAAAACGCCATCGGCGCCTTTAGTCAAAGCGTCTATAACCAGATTGGGATGGACCATGCCGGAGCACATGACCCGGATTATTCGAACGTTCGGTGGATACTGGATGCGTGATACCCCGGCCAGGTCGGCGGCAGCATAGGAGCACCAGTTGCAGGCGAAACAAATAATGATGGGCTGATACCCCTGATCCTGGGAGGCATCAACGTTATCGGTTACCGTCATGGAACTCATCTTATGTCTTCCTTTACGCAGGGGTTAAAACCGCAGACACCATGTCTGATAGTTCTTCAAGGTTGAAATTCTTGACCATGATACCTTTCTTGGGACAGGTAGCCATGCACACCCCGCAACCCTGGCATTTAGCGGGATCGGATTCAGCTGTCTTTTTTACGGAGCCGTTCGACATGTATTCGATAAGAGTTATCGCTTTGAAAGGACACGGTTCGACGCAGTATGCGCAGCCGTCACAGTTATCATCTAGAACCTCTGAGACACAGGCTTCAAGCTGGCGTTCGTCCTTCGAAAGAATAGCCGCGGCCTTTGCCGCCGCTGCCCCAGCTTGAGCGATAGACTCATCGGCTAGTTTGGGACCATGCGCCAATCCAGCGAGAAACACCCCTTCAACCGGCGAGTCCACCGGACGTAACTTAATGTGAGCCTCCATAAGGAATCCATCTTCGGATTGCGGCAATTTCAACAATTTGGCGACATCCTGATCTTCCGAAGGGACCACACCGACAGAAAGAACCAACATGTCGGCCGTGACATTAAGCCGCGCCTTTAATATCGGATCAAACGTCGAAACCTTTAATACACCGGCTTCCATCTTAACAACCGGTTTTTCAAACTGCTCATATCTGAGAAAGCGAATGCCCAATTTGCGCGCCCTGGTGTATTCCGCCTCATGCAGGCTATAGGAGCGAATATCCCGATAGAGGATGAATACTTCTGTTTCGGGTTGGCGGGCTTTAATTTTGATGGCGTTTTTGATTGCCTGAATACAGCACAAACGGCTGCAATACTGTCGTTTCTCATCCCTGGAGCCAACACATTGGACCATAACCACGGTTTTGGCTTCGATTTTTTCGGTTGAAAGCCGTTCTTCCAGTTCGAGCTGGGTTAACACCCTCGGGTCTTTGCCGTAAAGGTATTCGGTTGGCTGATACTCCGAGGCTCCTGTCGCGACGATAACCGCTCCGGCTTTTACTTGCCGCTGTTGACCATCCAGTTCGAAACCGATCAGGAAATTACCAGCGGCGCCTTCGAATGCATTGAAACTGGCTTCAAGAAAATATTCGACGTTGGGATGGATCTTGATCCGTTCGATCATTTCATGAAGCTTAGCCTGGGGTTCCTCACCCGGCTCCCCGAATTTTACCCGCTTAAAATTCCCCCCAAGTTCTCTTGATTTCTCGAATAGATACGTTTTATAGCCTGAATCAGCCAGCGTTAAAGCCGCGGTCATCCCGGCTAACCCGCCGCCGATAACAACTCCTTCGTGACTGACCGGGACTTGACCAGGACGTAAAGGCTTAAGATGATTAACCTTCACCGCAGCCAACCGGACGATATCTTTAGCCTTGTAAGTGGCCTCGGCTGGCTGGTGCATGTGTACCCAGGAGCACTGGTTCCTGATATTAGCCATTTCCAGGAGATATGGGTTAAGACCGGCTTCCCGCAAGGTATCCTGAAATAAACCCTCGTGGGTTCGAGGGGTACAGGCGGCCACGATCACCCGATTGAGCCCATGTTCAATAATGGATTGTTTGATCTTCTCGCCGGCGTCGGTCGAACAGGCAAAAAGTGTGTCATCGACAAAAGTGACATTCGGCAATGTCCGGGCGTAATCGACCAGGTCAGGGATATTTACTACTGAAGAGATGTTCTTACCGCAATGGCAGACAAAAACACCCAGGCGCGGCTCGGAACCATCGACCACCCGTTCCTCGGGATATATTCTCTGTTGAATAAGTTCGTTTTTCTTCTCAGCAAGGAGAGCCATCACCCTGGAAGCCGCAGCCCCCGCCTGAATTACGGTCTCAGGAATGTCCTTTGGTCCGGTGAACGCACCAACGGCGAAAACTCCTTCCTGACTGGTAGCAACCGGATCCAAACCGTCAGTGAGACAGAACCCATTACTATCGAGCTTGATACCGAATCTGTCAGCTAACGTTTGGCTGCCTTTGGACGGCCGAAGGCCGCATGACAGCATGACAAGATCGAACTTTTCCTCTTCTATCTTACCCTGCTCGTCCTGATGCCTGACGATTATTTCTTTACTGGCGGGAATCTGTTTCAATGAGGATGGCTGGCAGCGGATATAACGCACTCCGGCCTTTTTTGCTCTTTCGTAATAACTTTCAAAGCCTTTACCGTAGGCTCTCAGGTCGATGTAGAAAATAGCGACGTCAATCTCCGGATGGTGTTCCTTAAGAATCAACGCTTCCTTGGTTGCGTACATACAACATACCGCGGAACAGAAATCAGCCGATGTCTCCCGAGAGCCGACACATTGGATAAACGCCACTTTTTGAGGCAGTTCTCCATTGGACGGGCGAACCACCTTTCCGGCAAAAGGCCCTGAAGCTGCGAGCATTCTTTCGAATTGGAGGCTCGTCAGGACGTCCGGATACCGGCCAAAACCGAGTTGGGGTTTTTCTGCCGCATCGAAAAGGTCATAGCCAGGCGCCAGCACCACGGCGCCGACATTGATTTCGACAGTTTCATCCTGCTGGTCGAGAAGGATAGCCCCCGCCTCACAAAATTTCTCGCAAGCCTTGCACCCTTTGCCTTTCTTGAAATAGATGCAATTGTCCTTATCAATCACCGGTACGTTGGGTACCGCCTGGGCAAAGGGAGTATATATGGCTTTACGCTTGGCAAGCCCATGCTCAAATTCACTGGTAGTTTTGGCCGGACACTTCTCCACACAAACATTGCATCCAGTGCATTTTGAAAGATCGACGAAGCGAGCTTTTTTTAGTACGTTGACCCTGAAATTACCCGCTTCACCTTCGCAGCTGATGACTCGGGAGTTCGTTAGCAGTTCTATGTTCAGATGACGGTCTATGGAGACAAGCCGCGGTGAAACCGTGCACATGGCGCAGTCATTGGTAGGAAAGGTTTTATCCAGCTGCACCATCTTGCCGCCGATGGCGGGAGCTTCATCCAGCAGATATACCTTAATGCCGGCTTCTGCCAGATCAAGAGCTGCCTGCATGCCGCCGACTCCGCCCCCAACGACTAAAGCTGCGCCAATTTTTGTCTTGCTCAACTCTAAACCTTCACCAGCAGTTTTTCACCCTCGACGAAATGTTTGTTCAGCATTAATTCACTCTCGGGGACGCCGAGCGCCAACGACAAAAGCTCACTAAAATAAAAGATCGGAACATGGTAGTTTCCACCAAGTCTATTGAGGTCATCCTGCCGCACGTCCAGGTTGAGTTGACAGAAGCTGCAAGGAACCGAGATCGCCGTGGCTCCACAAGCGCAGGCGTCATCGATAATTTTAGTCGTGAGCTTTAATACGACATCGGGTCGTGTAAGAGATAACGAACCGCCGCAACAGTCAACCTTGTGAGACCAATCAGTCGTTTTAATGCCTACGGCGTTCAGTATCCTATCCATAGACATCGGATATTCAGGATCATCTCTGAAGCCTGTTTCTTTATGTGGCCGGACAAGTAAACACCCGTAATATGAGGCCACGGTGAGATGCGAAAGGTCCCTTCGCACCTTTGACTTTAGCTTGGACAGATTTTCATCGGTAGATAATATCTCGAGGGGGTGAAGCACAGAAACCGGCTTTTCGAATTTGTGATCAATGATCTTTTCGATCTCACGTTTCAGGCGGCTATCACCTTCGTCTTCGTACTGAGCAACCTTGAACCTGTTATAGCAGGCGGTACAGGGTACGATTATTTGGTCGGATCCCTGTTTTTGAACCTCGGCGAGGTTTTTTAATGGGAGAGTATCAGCCAACATTACTGAGGCGTTATGGGCTATGGTCGAACCACAGCATATCCAGTTTTTCAACTCCTCAGTTTCGATGCCGACGATTTCAAATAGCCGCAACAGGGACTGATAGTAGTCTTTGCCGCTAGCCCGGAGGGAACAGCTGTTAAATAAAGCGTATTTCAAGATTGAGCCAGCTCCCGTTCTTTCTTAGCGACTTTTTTGAACAGTCGTTTCATTTCACGTGAATTCTGGAAATGGGGGAAAACTTCTAGTTTTCCTTTTTTGAGCATACGAATACCGAGCGCAGCGTCGCGACCAAGGTTTCCCGTTTTCAAGCTTAAAAGGCCAGCCACTCCGGTCTCGTACATCATTCCGAAGTTCTTGATAATAAATAAGCCTGACTTGTAAAAAGCCGCAATGTCAGGTTCTTTAGGTTGGATGCCTTCCCTGATTGCGATGTTAGCCAGTGCGTCCATGACCTTTAATAAACCGGTTTCCTGGGGGCAGCGCGCGGTACAGGTACCACAAGCAACGCACAACCAATAGGTATTTGTATTCAGCACCTCATCCTTGAGCCCGAGGCGAACAGCATGGATCACCTGGACCGGAGTCATATCCATGAATTCAGTAAGAGGGCAACCGCTGGAGCATTTCCGGCACTGAAAACACATGTTGGCGTCGACCCCGTGAAGGGCCTTAATGCTTGAAGCAAATTCGCTTATATGGCCCGGGATCAGGTTAAATTCGCGGGGATCCGCAGTTTGAGTCATACGTGTTAGCCTTAATATAGAGTCTAACCGCCAAGGCATAATATAGTATCTTAGGCCTAGTACCCGTGTCAAAAAACGATAAGGTCGACTTTGAAAATGCCAAACAGGTACTATATCTTTGGTACAATACTATCGCACAGTGACCGATTTTGTCAATCGAATTGCGTTCAGGAGACAGGTGGTTTAAGTTGTTTGATCATATATCCGGAACGAAATTCATAACCATGTTCCCTGTAATAATTGCGTGCTCCCACGCCCGATAATATGCCGATATATTCCATCCCAAATTCGTTTAGAGCTATTTTTTCAGCCACCTGGAGTAATTGTCTGCCTATACCCCTGTGCTGGGCGGAGTTGCGTCCTTTTTCTCCAAACTGGAGTTCAGGGCCGTAAACATGTAGTTCTCTCACGATCGCAATTCGTTCTGAGATGTGTTGAAGATTATCCGGCTCCTGATCTTGAATCCTGAGCCTGAGCAATCCGAACAAGGTGTCCGTTTCATCCTCAATCGAAAGAAATAGCTCTTTGCCCCCTGACGCTTCGTATTCGCGCCGCCGAAGCACCAGTTCGGTGAAATTCCTGGTCTTCCGGTGACCAAACTCGCGGCACCTGATACATTGGCAGTTGAGCCCCTGCGCCTGAAGTATGCTCTTTACCCCGTCCCTCAAAGAGTTCTTGAGCCCCCCGGTAATGTACTCAGAGGGAATGTCTCTTAGAACCCGTGAAATCCTGACATACGGTGGAACGTTTATTTTCATCTCCGCGATCAGCTTGATCATTGTTTCGTCATTATAAGGTTCATACCGGTGTTCGCGCTGCCATTTTTCCAGTTCCGTATTTTCAATGACCATAGTGGGATAGATTTTAATCCCGTCCGGCTGAAAATTGGGGTCATTAAAAAGGCGTTTGGTCATCGCCAGATCGTTTTCCGGCGTCGATCCGGGCAATCCCGGCATCCAGTGATAGTGCACTTTCAGACCCGCTCTTCTCAATCGAGCAGTGGCTCCAATCACGGCCGACACGTCGTGCCCACGGTTGATCAAGCGATAAACGTTATCATCAAGGGTTTGAACCCCAAGTTCAACCCGAGTAGTACCCCATTTGATCATGCGCTCGATTTCGGCGTCACCGCAATAATCAGGCCTGGTCTCGATGCATAAGCCCACTGCCCTGTTAGCCGATAACTCGTTGGTTTTCTGAGCATCTTCCAAAGAAACGCCGGTAGAGCCATTCAAAGCGTCGAAACATGATTTTATAAAACTGTTTTGGTAATCAACCGGAGTGGCTAAAAACGTGCCGCCCATCACGATCAACTCAACTTTATCTGTCGGGTGTCCCATGTCGGATAGAATACGCAGCCGGGCCTTTACCTGGGCGCCCGGATCATAGTCGTATCTCACGGCGCGCATGACTGCCGGAGAGTGAGGCGTGTAACTGCGAGGTGTGTCCGAAAAGTCAGGGCAATAAACGCAGCGCCCCGGACATGGCGCGGGTCGACTCATGACCGCCACCGGGGTGACGCCTGAAATTGTCCGGGTCAGCTTTTTCATTTATACTCCATTATACAATAGGCGCCATTTCGAAGAAATATTTATGTCAATTTACCAGACATCTCCCACCTTTGATCGTATCGCCGCGGGATGGTACGGGTTCAGACACCGGACGATCTTCAAAACAGAACTGGATTCACTCGCCCGCAGGTGGGAAAAGGGTAAATTATTGAACCTCGGTTGCGGGCACGGCGCTGATTTTCTACCTTTCAAGGATAGTTTCGATCTGACGGGCATCGATATTTCCTCTGAAATGCTCAAGTTCGCCGAAAAATTCATGCGGAAACATGGATTCCAAGCCGATCTGAAGCAGGCTGACATGAGATTGATACCCTACCGGGACGCCTCCTTCGATTTCGAATTGGCTGTGGCCAGCCTGCATCACATCGACGACAAACCAGGCAGAGAGAAAGCCGCCAGGGAAATGTTCCGAGTTCTGAAGCCCGGAGGCGAAGCATTCATTACCGTTTGGAATGCCTTTCAGCCCCGTTTCATTTTCAGGAACCGCGATGTTCACATCCCGTGGCGTGCCAAAGACGAAGTGATCGAACGTTTCTACCATCTATTTTCCTACAGAGAACTTGAGAAACTATTTGAATCCGCCGGTTTCAGGATTATCAGTTCTCGGCCTGAATCAACCTACCACCTGCCGGTAAAATATTTTTCCCGAAACATATGTCTGCTTGTCCAAAAACCCTAACCGTCATTTGTTTACGATAAATCAAACTGATAACATTATCGCGAACATAGCGACCATACAGGACGCTTTGTAAAGGAGCAGTGTTATGCTGGTCAACATTACGTGCCCAAAGTGCAATACGAGCGGCGGTTTTTCTATAACCGATGCTTATTACATTGGCCCTTACAAGTGCTGGAAATGCCGTGCAGTTTTAAAGATAAATCTTGAGAACAACCGATTGGTAAGCTGCGAAGCGATGGATGACGCAGAACTGGCCCGCTTTGAACAAGAGCAGGAAGCCAAGAAGCGCTCCCGCGGCCGGTAAAATTCCATATGGAGTCGTTCCAAGGAGAAGTCCACCTGCCTGGAACCAACCACTCCAGTACGGTGGTGCTTGAGATTGACTGGCTCGGAAAACAGGTTAACGTAAGTATGTCCGAGCCTGAAGGCGGCTTTTCAGAGTGGCCCGGCCTTATGGTGCAAACCATCGGAGTGGAAGAGGCGGTTTTCAGAACCAGAGGCATTCCTCCGCGATTCACCCATTGGTGGCATGTCGCCCGCAGCGGCTCGGATGATATTTGGGGGCTGATAGTTGCCACCCCGGACATCCATGGCGACTGGCAAACCTGCCCGATTTTCTTAAAGAGAATAACCAAGGAGGCTTGAATGCCTGTTATCACCGTAGAGATGCATGAAGGCCGATCCATTGCCCAGAAGAAGCAACTGGTTGAGGGCATCACCAACGAGTTCGTTAAAATAGGTACTCCCGCCGAAAAGGTCACGATCATATTCCGCGATGTCGCCAAAACCAACTGGGCTTCCGGGGGTAAATTAAGCTCGGAATCAGCCGCGCGGCCCCTTTAAAGGCCAAATTTCAGGCTGTTTCTCCACTCTTCAAATTTAGCGACACATTGGCTTGAATCAGCGTCATCCAGGGTCATGATGAGCGCGTCTTCCCGATTATCGGTATAGTAAGCCCGGCGCACGCCTTTGCCGATAAACCCATATTGCAGATAGAGGCGTTGCGCCTCATAGTTAGAAACCCGAACTTCGAGAGTCACAATCTCAGCCTCGATTTTAACTGCCGCCCTGACCAGTTCGACAAGCAGCAGTTTACCGAACCCGCGACGTCTGAACTCCTTTTTAACGGCCAGGCTTATGATGTGAGCCTCGCCGGCCATCATCCAAAACCCGGCGAAACCGACGATTTTCTGAGGAGGCTCCGGGCCGGCTTTGTGCGGTGTCAGCCATTCTACAACTTTGTGGGCAAGCCCGGTATTGGCTTCGATTTTAGTTGTTGGGGGTTCACTTGTTTTATCAGATTCTTCGGCGACGACGATGTAATGGGCCAGATGGTTCTCCAACTCGCGCTGGTAGTTCATCGGCGGCCACATGGTGGGAAAGGCCTCACGATCTATGGCGGTTACCTGGGGAACGTCTTCCTGGGTCATTGGACGCACGATGTACTGCATATCAGACCTCTATCCCCTTTGGAGTCGTCGATTCATCCCGATATCTTTCCCATTCGCTATAAAGGCAACCGCAATACTGCTGCCGATACAGATCCAGCGGTTTGGTCAGGCGGCGGCTATCAGAATATCGTTTCCTCAGGTCAGCGTACTCAAACACAACCCCCGAGATTAGCTCCACCGACCGGGCGATTTCGATAATCTGATCGTGCTTCTGTTGAGGGCTGATCAAAAGGCTGCTGGTGAAAGCGTCGAAACCGTGTTCAGCAGCGTAAGAAGCGACTTTACCAAGGCGCAGACGGTAGCATTCCCGGCAGCGGTTCTCATTTTTACCGGCGGCAGCCACAAAGTACTTGTCCAGGTCATACCCCGGCTCTAGTTCGACCGAAATGCCCTCCCTGGCGACCAGGGATTTTAGCGCCTCCAGACGCCGCTGATGTTCAAGGAACGGATGGATGTTGGGGTTATACCAGAAGGCGGTGACCCCAAAGCCCTGTTCCCGCCAGTAGTTAAGGGTATAGGCCGAACAGTGCACGCAGCAGCAATGGACCAGAAGTTTGGGTGTCACGGAATTTTCTCACAAATTTCCGGTGTGAAAAACGAATGAAACGAATCACCCGGGCTAAGTAGATTCTTGCCAACAATCACGCAATCCCGTGTTTCCGATGTTGTGCGCCATGTTCTTGACGTTCGCAGCGTCAGCCGGGCGCGCGCTCGCAAAAACAAAGGAAACAATTCCCCCGGTGCGGAGGAACGATGGAAAAACGGCGACGGGAGCTTCGGGTACTTAACCATATTGTAGGTATAATATAGCACACGTGTTCAGCGAGCTGTCAAGCGTTTCATGTCGTTTTTGGGAAGATGTTTTCAATTTCTCAAAGGCGGTTTTACGGCATTCAAAAAAACGAGAGAATTGCGCTATCCGTCTGGATTAACAAGAGATGGGTACATTGTTATATCTCTTCAGGTCCGGACGGGGCGGGCGATTGCATGTCGCCCGTATAAAAAAGCTAAAGAAGGGGCGCCTGGGGCGATTCACCTTCCGCAGCAAGGCGACTTTTGGGATATTTCAGGCCGAGATGGTCGTAAGCCCGGCGGGTGGCGACCCGCCCCCGAGGCGTGCGCTCTAAAAAGCCGAGCTGCATGAGATAAGGTTCGTAAATATCCATGATGGTGTCGGTATCCTCGGAGATGGCGGCTGCCAGGGTCTCAAGACCGACCGGTCCTCCCGAGAATTTCTCGATAATGGCCTTCAAGAGTTGATGGTCGATATTGTCCAAACCGACAGCGTCCACCTCCAATCGGCCAAGCGCGACCCGGGCGATCTCGCAATCAATGACCCCGCGACCTCTCACCTGGGCGTAATCACGTACCCTCTTGAGCAGACGGTTGGCGACACGAGGCGTGCCCCGGGCGCGGCAGGCAATCTCTCTCAAGCCAGCCTGATCGGCCTGGACTCCCAGAATTTCGGCGGACCTTCTTAGGATGGCCTCGATGTCTTCATCGGTGTAAAAGTCGAGGCGGTAAATCGAACCGAAGCGATCACGTAGCGGCGAAGATAACATGGCGTATCGGGTAGTGGCCCCTATCAAAGTGAAGGGCGGCAGTTTCAGCCGTAGGCTCTTGGCTCCAGGGCCTTTACCGATAACGATATCGAGAGCGAAATCTTCCATAGCCGGATAAAGGATCTCTTCAACCGTCCTGCCGAGGCGGTGAATTTCATCGATGAAAAGGACATCATGCGGCTGAAGGCCGGTCAAAATAGCGGCGAGGTCACCTGGGCGTTCGATAGCCGGACCCGAAGTGATCCGGATATTGACCTCCATGCCGTGAGCGATGATATAGGCAAGCGTGGTCTTGCCTAAACCGGGCGGACCATACAGGAGAACATGGTCCAGTGCCTCTTTGCGGGCTCTGGCCGCCACCATTGTTACCGCCAGGTTATCTTTTATTTTGGCCTGGCCGATGAAATCATCAAGCGACCTGGGACGAAGGCTCGTTTCAAGCTTGGTATCGTCAGGAACTGATTGGCTGGAAATTATGCGTTCGGCCATAAATTGTGCAGATTATAACACAGTCAACGGAAAAATTGGTCCGAATAAATACAGGAAAACCTCACGAAAGGACTAACTCTTCCTTGTTACCGCGATCAATAAAATGATTAGGAGTACGGCGGCCCCGCCGATCACAAAGATCATCGTAGAACTGGAACTACCCCCGGAGCTTGAGGTTTCCGAGGTTGACGCCTGGGTCGACGGCGAAGTTGTAGGATTGGTGGTCGTTGTAGCGGGCGGGGTTGTTGTCGCCGATGGGGTGGTCGTGACTGTAGAACCGCCGCCTATCAAGGCGTAAGTCGTGAAACTTGAGATAGTAGTTGAGACGGTGTTGAACGAAGTATTGACGTCGGATGCCAGCCGTACCCACAACGACCCATTCCACTGGGCGATGTAAAGGCTCGATTCGGAGATATTCGAAGGCAATTCAGCATCGGAATAATTGAAGGCCAGCCCGACCGTGGGATTGAAAGTAGCCCCAGGAGTACCAATCTCGTAGGCAATGACCGATTGCTGTTGAGACGGAACAGAGGCCGGGTTCTGAACAAGGATGGCTGAGATAAACTCCTGGTTTTTCCCGGCGGCGTTGTGGATGATGGTCCCTAGTGGGATCTTCAAACTCATTTTTCCGTCAGGCGTCTGCAGGTCCCCGCTGGAGATCGACTGACCATTCTTATTCATCATGGGCAACGACCCGACCAGGTTGAACCCGTACATCTGATAGCTACCGTCGCTGGTTTGGGCATTCACTTCCTTGGGAAGAAGTGAAAAAAGCGAAATGAAAATCAGAGCAACTCCCCCCAGCGAGCCCATCAACTTATTGGCAGGTCTTCCGGTCATAATAGCTCTCCCTCAGTTTCATTTATCATACACCCCGGAAATCGCGGATACAATAATATTATGTAATGTATTTCATTTGCCTGGAAAACCAGGGATTCTTTTTCACGCTCGGATATAAAAAGAGAGCCTTCGATCGAAGGCTCTCTTTTTTGGTCTGAGGGTAAATTATCTAGATGGCTGGTTGCTCCAATTGAACCATCTTGGCGGCTTCCAATTCCGCGTTCTTGTCGGCGGTGGCATCACGGCAGGATTGGCACTGCGCCGGAATTAGCTTACCGATGATAACATTCTCCTTGAGGCCTGACAGGACGTCTTTCTTACCGTGGATGGCGGCGTCGGTCAGGACGCGGGTCGTCTCCTGGAACGAGGCGGCGGCCAGCCAAGATTCGGTCGAAAGCGAAGCCCTGGTGATGCCCATCAGCACGGTGTGCGCCGTGGCAGGTTCACCGCCCTCGGCGAGAATGTTGGCGTTGATATCTTCGTAGCGGAATTTATCCACCAGTTCACCGGGAACCAGGTCGGTATCTCCGGACGAATCAATCCGAACACGGTTCATCATCTGGCGGACGATGACCTCGATGTGCTTGTCATTGATATGAACGCCCTGTGAGAAGTAGACCTTCTGAACTTCCTCAACCAGATACCGCTGGACGGCTTCGCGGCCCAGAACCGCCAGAATATCCTGCGGATTGACGGAACCGTCAGTCAGGCGCTGACCGGCTTTCACGATGTCGCCGTCTTTAACAGCAATATGCGAAGCCGCTGGAACAGGATACTCGCGCTGGTCGATATCTTCGTATTTGATAACGAGGCGTGAGCCCTCGACACTTACCCGCCCGCCGACCCTGGCGGCCAGAACGAATTCACCGGTAGTCAGATGAGCCGACTTCTTACTTGCTTCCGGCGCGGTGGCGAGAACGGCACCCATATCAACGGGTTGGCCTTCGGTTACTTCAAGTTTCCAGCCTTCCGGCAGTTCATATTCATCCTGGTAGGTTTCACGGGAGATAACCTGCACGCTTCGGCCGGCATCAGATTCCATGACCTGAACCGTACCGTCAATTTCGGAAATAATGGCCTGAGCCTTGGGCGGCCGGGCCTCGAAAAGTTCTTCGACGCGGGGCAGACCGGTGGTGATGTCGGTACCGACAACGCCGCCGGTGTGGAAGGTCCGCAACGTCAGCTGGGTACCCGGTTCGCCGATACTCTGGGCGGCAACGATACCGACGGCGGTATACGGTTCAACGGTATGGCCGCGGCCGAGATCGCGCCAGTAGCACTTGGTGCAGACGCCGCGGCGCGAGCCGCATGACAGAGGCGAGCGGACATAGACCGCGGTGACGCCGGCGGAGGCGATCTCTTTAGCTTTTTTATCGTCGATTTCACCGTTGCGGTCGACCAGGATTTCGCCAGTCTGGGGATGGGCCACCGGCTGGGCGGCCAACCGGCCTGAAATACGCTCGGCCAGGGGCGGAAGGATGCCCTTCTCCTTGGGTTCTTCGATCCAAAGTCCGTCCATAGTGCCGCAATCGTCTTCGAAAATTATCAGGTCCTGGGTAACGTCGATGAGGCGGCGGGTCAGGTAGCCGGAGCCGGAGGTTCGCAGAGCGGTATCGGCCAGACCCTTGCGCGCGCCGTGCGTCGAGATGAAGTATTCAATGGCTGACAGGCCTTCGCGCAGGGAGGCCTTGATCGGGAAGTCAATGATGCGGCCGGAAGGGTTGGTCATGAGGCCGCGCATGCCGGCCATCTGGCGGATTTGGGAAATGTTACCCTTGGCGCCTGAGGTGGCCATCATGTAGACATTACCGTAGGTGTCCAGGCCTTTGGAGATGGCATCGGTGATCTGTTCGGTTGCCCGCATCCAGATCTCGATAACGCCAGCATAACGCTCGTCGTCGGTGATAAGACCCTGGGCGTATTGCTGTTCGATGATCCCGGTTTCGGATTCAGCGGTGGCGACGATATTGGATTTAGCCGCCGGTACAGCGATGTCACCCATGGCGATGGTGATGCCCGAGCGTGTCGCGAAACGGAAGCCCAGTTGTTTAACATGATCCAGCGACTTGGCCATCACTTCGTCACTGGCAACCCTCTTATACTCGCCGATAAGGCGGCGGATGGTGGACTTGTCAACCGGCTTGTTGAAGAAAGGCAAACCCGGCGGCAAGGCTTCATTAAAGATAATGCGCCCGGCGCTGGTCTTTAGTTTTTCGCCATCGGGAGTCCGCACTTCGATTTCGGCGCGCAGTTCGATTATGCCGAGGTCGAAATACCTTTTGACTTCCTCAAAGCTGCCGAAGTGCTTACCCTCGCCCTTGAGTCCTGGGCGGATGGTGGTGAGGTAGTAGCAACCGAAGACCATATCAAGGCTGGGGGTGACCACCGGATCGCCTGATGAAGGCAGCAGCATGTTGTGGATGGACAGCATAGCCTCCCGGGCTTCTTTGACCGCCGCCTTGGATAAAGGCAGGTGGACGGCCATCTGGTCGCCGTCGAAGTCGGCGTTGAAAGCGGAGCAAACTAAAGGATGGATCTGCAGCGCCGAGCCGTCGATCAACACGGGTTCGAACGCCTGGATCGACAACCGGTGCAACGTCGGCGCGCGGTTCAGCATGACCGGCCGGTCTTTGACCACATCCTCAAGAATGTCATATACCTCGGGACGTGCCCGCTCCACCAACCGGCGGGCGCTCTTGATGTTGGGAGCCAATCCGTCGGTGACCAGGCGGTGCATGACGAATGGCTTGAAAAGCTCAAGGGCCATGCGGCGGGGCAAACCGCACTGATGCAGCTGGAGGCTGGGGCCGACCACGATGACCGAGCGGCCGGAGTAGTCGACGCGCTTACCCAGCAGGTTCTGGCGGAAGCGGCCCTGCTTGCCGCGCAGCAGATCGGAAATAGACTTAGCCTTGTGATCGCCGGACACGGCGACAGAACGGCCACGGCGCCCGTTATCAATCAAAGAGTCGACAGCTTCCTGGAGCATGCGCTTTTCGTTGCGGATAATGATCTCCGGGGCGCCGATCTCAAGCAGGTGCTGGAGGCGGTTGTTACGGTTGATGACGCGGCGGTAAAGGTCGTTCAGGTCGGAGGTCGCGAAGCGGCCGCCATCGAGTTGGACCATCGGGCGCAAATCCGGAGGCAGCACCGGCAGGACGGTCAGTACCATCCACTCCGGCTTGTTGCCGCTCCGGCGAAAGGCTTCAACCAGTTGGAGTTGCTTAGACGCTTTCTTGCGCCTCTGGCCTGAGGAAGAGCGCGTTTCCTGGATCAGGTGATTGCGCATCTCGCCAAGGTCAATGGCGCGCAGCAGGTCGAGAATCGCCTCGGCGCCCATCTTGGCTTCAAAGATTTCCGGATACCGGGTCTTCAGATCGTAATACTGGCTTTCGGTCAGCAGATTACCGGTGCGTAAGCCGGCCAGTTGCTCGACGATGCTGACGGTCTCTTCTTCGCTCTCGTCGCGTTCCGCCTCGAAGTCGCGGCGCAGATTGTTGATCTCCTGGATATCGGCGCCGGCGGATTCCATCGCGGAAGCCTTGGCGTCGATCTCGCTCTGGCGCTCGTCCATCTCAAGGCGGCGACCCTTTTCAAGGTCACCGATGGCGGCCTGCCTGGCCGCCTCATTTACCGAGGTGATCACATAGTGCGAAAAATAGACGATGCGTTCAAGGCTGCGGGTCGAAAGATCGAGAAGCAGACCGACGCGGCTTGGGATACCCCTGGTAAACCAGATGTGGCCAACGGGACAGGCAAGCTCGATATGGCCCATGCGCTCGCGCCGAACCTTAGCCCGGGCAACCTCAACGCCGCACTTATCGCAGATAATGCCCTTGTAGCGGATCCGCTTGTATTTGCCGCAGGAGCATTCAAAGTCCTTGGTCGGACCGAAAATGCGCTCGCAGAAAAGGCCGTCCCGTTCAGGTTTCAGGGTCCGGTAGTTGATGGTCTCGGGTTTGGTGACTTCACCATACGACCAACTGCGGATCTGCTCCGGAGAGGCCAGCGAGATTCGAATGGCGTCAAAATCAATGACTTCATTCATATTAGTTATCGGTATCCTCTTCTTCAGATTCTTCTTCGCCCGAGTCATCAACCTCAACCAGTTGCGAGGTTAACTCTCCGGCCAGGGTGGCCAGTTCCGATTCGTCTTCCTGGCTCCCTACTTCGGGCAAACGTTCGGCCGAAAGAACTTTTTCTTCCTCATTGATGACTTCTACGGCCAGACCGAGGCTCTGCAATTCTTTCACCAGGACTTTAAACGATTCCGGCACGCCGGGCTGGGACACATCCTCACCCTTGACGATTGATTCGTAGGCCTTGGCGCGGCCGGTCACGTCGTCGGATTTGATGGTCAGCATCTCCTGGAGATTGTAGGCGGCGCCGTACGCTTCCAGGGTCCAGACTTCCATTTCACCGAAGCGTTGGCCGCCGAACTGGGCTTTACCGCCAAGGGGCTGCTGGCTGATCAATGAGTAAGGTCCGGTGGCGCGGGCGTGGACTTTGTCCTCAACGAGGTGGATCAGCTTCAGGATGTACATATTGCCGACAGTGATCGGCTGATCGAAAAGATCGCCGGTCTTACCGTCGCGGAGGATCATCTTGCCAGCGACCGGCGACGGAATATTGCGTTCACGGGAGAGCTTGAAAACCCGGGCATCAAGGTCGGAGGCTGGCATGGTGCGCGCGTCGCCGACACCCAGTTCCTCCAGCCACAGCCTCAGGCAGGTCTCACGGCCGACGCCGGGATGATTGTCATCAAAAGCACGGGTGCCATCAAAACCTTTCTTGTTGAGCCAGGCAGCGGCGGCACCGGCTACGGCCTTGGCATCTTTCAATTCGTAATCCAGTTTTATCAAACCGGCAACCTGGGCGATGTAAGCCCTGGCCAAATCGTCTTCGATGGCAACATCGGTGGCGCCGTCAAAGACCGGGGTGCGGACCCTGAAACCAAGCAGATGCCCGGCCCAACCGAGGTGGAGCTCAAGTATCTGACCAAGGTTCATGCGGGAGGGAACGCCGATGGGATTCAAAACGACATCTACCGGGGTGCCGTCGGGCAGGAAAGGCATATCCTCAGCCGGAGCGACGATGGAAATGACACCCTTGTTGCCGTGGCGTCCGGCCAGCTTGTCGCCGACCGAAATCTTGCGTTTCTGGGCGACCCAAACCTGGACCCACTTGTTGACCCTGGCCGGCAGGTCGTCACCGCCGTCGCGGGTAAAGACCTTTACCGCAATGACCTTGCCCCATTCGCCGTGAGGCATGCGGAGGGAGGTATCTTTGACCTCCCGGGCTTTTTCACCGAAGATCGCCCTGAGCAGTTTTTCTTCGGCAGAAAGTTCGGTTTCACCCTTGGGGGTGATCTTACCGACCAGGATATCGTCCGGTCCGACCTCGGCGCCGACCCGGATGATGCCTTCTTCGTCTAGTTCGCGCAGCGATTCTTCGCCGACATTGGGGATATCGCGGGTGATCTCTTCAAGACCCAGCTTGGTGTCCCGGGCTTCCACCTCGTGCTTGGAGATGTGGATCGAAGTAAACCGATCGGCTTTTACCAGTCGGTCGGAAATGATAATGGCATCTTCGTAGTTGTAACCGTGCCAGCTCATGAAGGCGCAGATAACGTTCTGCCCGAGAGCCAACTCGCCGTTTTCGGTGGCCGAAGAGTCGGCCAGTACCTGACCGGCTTTGACAACGTCGCCGACGGAAACCACCGGGCGCTGGTTTATGCAGGTACCCTGGTTGGTGCGCATGAATTTGATCAGCTTGTAGCTGTCTTCGGTTTTACCGTCAGTCTTGACGATGATCTTTTCAGAGGTGACTGATCTAACGGTACCCGGATTCCGGGCGAAAATGACGTGACCCGAATACCTTACGGCCTCCATCTCCATGCCGGTGGCCACCAGCGGGGCTTCCGGCCTCAGCAAAGGCACAGCCTGGCGTTGCATGTTGGCGCCCATAAGAGCGCGGTTGGCATCGTCATGTTCAAGGAACGGGATAAGTGACGCGGCGACAGAGAAAATCTGCCGCGGCGAAACGTCCATGTAATCGATCTTGAGCGGCGGTTCGTATAGATACTGCTCGCCGAACCGGGACTCGATACGCTCGTCGATGAAGCGTCCGCGGGCGTCGAGTCTGGCGGTCGCCTGGGCTACGACGTACTTGTCCTCTTCATCGGCGGAGAGATAAGGGACTTCGTCCGAAACAAACGGTTCTATCATGACGAGATGTTCGGGCAGCTTGGCGATCCTGGTGAACGACTTGTCGTCGACAACATCTCCGGCAGCCAGGATGGTGGTGCCGCTTTCGTCTTTCACATCTTCCCGGAGCGCCAGACCGATCAACCGCGAATCATGATTCAAGAGTTCCTTCAAAACTTTGCGATAAGGAGTTTCGATAAACCCATATCGATTGACACGGCTGTAAGACGCGAGCGAACCGATAAGACCGATGTTCGGGCCTTCAGGAGTTTCGATGGGGCAGATCCGGCCATAATGGGAGTAGTGAACGTCGCGGACATCGAAACCGGCGCGTTCGCGCGAAAGACCGCCGGGGCCCATGGCCGACAAACGTCGCTTGTGGGTCAACTCTGCCAGAGGATTGGTCTGGTCCATAAACTGGGACAACTGGGAACCGCCGAAAAATTCGCGGACGGCGGCCACGACGGGCCGGATGTTGACCAGCCCGCTGGGCGTCACCTGGTCAAGGGCGACAATGCTCATGCGTTCCTTGGCGACGCGCTCCAAACGAAGCAGACCGATGCGGAACTGGTTCTGAATCAGCTCCCCGACCGTCCTGATGCGGCGGTTGCCGAGATGGTCGATATCATCAGCGTGCTCAATGCCGTTATTAATGCGGATGATCTGTTTAATGATGGCAACAATGTCTTCGCGGGTTAGCGCCCGGTTTTCTTCCGAGACTTTACCCTCGAGATTCAAGCGCCGGTTGACTTTATAGCGGCCGACCATGCCCAGGTCATAGTGGTCCGGGCTGAAGAACATGTCGTTCACCAGGCGGGAGGCGTTCTCCACGTTGGCCGGGTCTCCCGGGCGCAGGCGGCCGTAAATATCGATGAGGGCGCCGTTGGTATCGCGGATCAAGGGATCCTTGTCGATCGAGGATTGGGTGTACAGGTGCTCCATCGAAGTATCGACATCGCTGAATAAATTGATCAATTCCTGATCGGAGCTGTAGCCGATGGCCCTCAGGAAACTGGTGACCGGAATTTTACGCCGGCCGTCGATTTTAACCGACACGACATCCCTATTGGACGTCTCAAATTCCAACCACGCGCCGCGGCTGGGAATAAGTGAGGTATGGCACAGCGGGCGACCGGTAGCGGTGTCTTCCTGGACGGTGAAATAAACGCCCGGAGAGCGTAACAGCTGGCTGACGACCACCCGTTCCGTGCCGCTGGTAATAAAGGTGCCGTTACGGGTCATCAGCGGTAAGTCGCCGAAGAAAAGTTCAAATGGTTCTTTGATTTCGCCGGTGGCTTTAATAATCAGCCGGGCTTTGACGTACAGAGGCACCGAGTAATTCTGGTCTCTCTGCTGGCATTCTTCTTCTGACAGGCGCGGTTCCCGGAACTCGTAACCGATGAATTCGAGTTCCATACGATTGCCATTGAAGTCTCTTACGGGTGAAATTTCTTCGATGAGTTCCTTAAGGGCATCTTCCATGAACCAGCGGAACGATGCCAATTGAATGTCGATCAGGTTGGGAACGTCGACGACTTCGGGGATTTTGGAATAGGATTTGCGGGCTGCGGCTGCCGACAGTTCGCCGGTAGCGGCTAATGTTGAGACCATGTTTACTCCTTATACCAGTAGTAAAGTAAAGGAATTGGGCAGACTAGTTCCTGGGAAAAGTGGAACCTGAAAAGACCTTTATATAATGGAATTGCTTTAGAGGCATAATTAACAACCACTCAGTATATACCAATGTTACCGGCCTGTCAACATGGGTCAGGTTCAAGATCTGATCGACACCTTTCGAACGGGAACACGCCCCAAAACGATTGACGGATACCGTTTCCCAGTGATACTATGGGGCAACTTAAACGCAGTTGCTCAAGGGGATGATGATCCCCTTTTTAATTTATTAAAACTGTGACACAACTGGAAAAAGAACTCGCGGCATTTAGGCCGGACCGACCGACGGCATTGACCATCGGCGTCTTTGACGGTGTTCACCTCGGCCACCAGGCTTTGATAACCGAAACGCTGCGGCAAGCCAAAAGAAACGATCTTCTTCCGGCAGTTGTCACATTTGCGGGACATCCGCGCCGGGTTCTTGGCAAACACGAAGAACTGCCCCACCTCACCAGCCTCGAACAACGGACTGGCCTTCTCAGGGAAACCGGCATCGATGCGATTATTGTTTTAACCTTTACTAAAGAATTGGCATCGGTTTCCGCGGAGGAATTTCTTTCGCTGCTGGTAAAGCGACTTAAGCTAACGCAATTGGTGATCGGCCCCGACTTCGCCCTGGGTAAGGGACGGGAAGGGAATATCGAATCGATCAAAACGATCGGGGCAAGACTCGGCTTTGGCGTCACCGTGGTACCGCCGCTGCTGAAAAACGGCCAGAAAGTTTCAAGCACGCTCATCCGTAAGGCAATGGCCGAGAGCGATATGGCAAAGGTTCACGATTTTTTAGGAAGGTATTTCAGTCTTGAGGGTCCGGTGGTGAAGGGCGAAGGACGTGGCGCAACAATAGGCATCCCTACGGCCAACATCAAGGTCCCGCTGGACCAGGCACTCCCTGCGGATGGGGTTTATGCCACCATCGCCTGTTTAGAAGGAAAATCCATGCCGTCCATTACAAATATCGGGACCAGGCCGACGTTCGGCGGAGGGCATCGGACCATCGAGACTCATCTTTTGAATTTCAACGGCGACCTTTACGGCCGTTCTCTTGAAATTGCTATAATAGAGCAGATCCGACCTGAAAAGAAATTCTCCAGCGCCGCAGAATTGCTGTCTCAGATTGCCGGCGACATTGAAAACGCCAAAGAGCTATTGAAAAAGACGGGTTGCGTTTGATGGCTGATTTAGATTTCATTCTTAAAAGAGCAGTTAGCGAAATTATCGACGAACAAGAACTGCGCAAGCTGCTAGATTCCGGCAAAACCTTGCGGCTCAAGGAAGGATTCGATCCCAGTTCGACCGATATCCACCTTGGACACATGGTCGGGCTACGGAAACTGAGACAATTGCAGGAACTGGGTCTCCAGGTTGTTCTCATCGTTGGCGACTGGACGGCGCAGATAGGCGATCCCACCGGAGCTTCGGTCACCCGACCGATGCTGACAGCCGAGCAGGTCAAAGTTAACGCCGAGACCTATATGCAGCAGTTTTTCAAAATCGTCGACAGGTCAAAAACCGAAGTCCGCTGGCAAAGCGAGTGGTTCGGCAAGTTTACTCTGGCCGATGTCATCAAATTGACCAGCCGGTTTACTATCGCTCAGATGCTGGCCCGAGAAGATTTCAAGAAACGTTTTGAGTCCAACCGGCCGATCACCATCACCGAATTTTTGTACCCGCTACTCCAGGCCTATGACTCCGTTATGGTTAAGGCGGATGTCGAGTTCGGTGGCAACGATCAGAAATTCAACCTTCTGGTTGGTCGCGAACTCCAATCAATGATCGGCCAGCCGGCCCAGCAAGTCTTCCTCACCCCGATCCTCACTGGCACCGACGGCACCAAGAAGATGTCCAAGAGCCTGGGCAACTATATCGGGGTGGCTGAATCCCCGGAAAACATATTTGGTAAGGTCATGTCCATTGGCGATGACCTCATTATCCAATATTTCGATCTGTTAACCGACGTTACCGATGAAGAACTGCGCCACTTCGAAAGAGATATCGAAAGCGGCCGCACCAACCCGATGCTACTTAAAAAGCGGTTGGCCAGGGAGATAATCAACCAACTGTACAACCAGTCTGAAGCCGCCGACGCCGAGATAGCGTTCGAGCGAGTCCATCAACGCCGGGAGATGCCGGAAGAAATCAGCGAATGCAAAGTTTCATTCGAAGCCATGAAATCCGGCGATTGCGAGGATATCGACCTGCCGTGCCTGATGGTGGCTACCGGGTTGGCAGCCAGCAAGGGAGAAGCCAAAAGGTTGATCCAGCAGGGCGGCGTATCACTTGAGGGCGAAAAGGTCACCTCGGAAAAGGCTCGAATCACGAGCGGTTGCGTTTTAAAAGCCGGCAAGCGGAAATTTGCCCGTATCATCAATACCGATATTATCAGCGCTTCATAGACCCATTTTTTTGAAGGAGAGATTCCAGATGCAGAACCTACGTATTCCCGGCCCCACGCCCTGCCCTCCCGAAGTCCTGGCAGCGATGGGACGCCAGATGATCAACCACCGCGGCAGCGAGTTCGCCGAGATCATCAAGGACGTCACCGTCAAAATGAAACATGTCTTTCAGACCAAGAACGAACTGATGCTTTTAACCGGCTCCGGTACCGCGGGTCTAGAGGCGGCGGTGGTCAACATGCTTTCACCCGGGGATACGGTGCTGGGGGTGGCTATCGGTGTTTTCGGCGAACGTTTCGCCAAGATTGCTCAAACTTTTGGTGCCAACGTCATACCGTTGAATTTTGAGCACGGCAAAGCCGCCGATCCAGCCCTGATGAAGGAAGCCCTGGACGCCAACCCGCAAATCAAGGCGGTTTTGGTCACTCATAACGAAACCTCCACCGGCGTCACCAATGATCTGGCTGCCATCAGCAAGATCGTAAAAGGCGCGGGAAAACTACTCCTGGTTGACTGCATCTCATCGCTCGGTTCTCTCAATGTCCCCGTTGACGAATTGGGCATCGACGTTGCCATTTCAGGTTCTCAAAAAGGCTGGATGGTTCCTCCGGGTATGGCCATGATATCGGTTTCTGAAACCGGCTGGCAGGCATACGCCCAGGCGAAAATGCCGCGATTCTATTGGGATCTTGGCAAGGCCAAAGCCGGGCTTGAGAAAGGCCAAACGCCATGGACACCCAACGTGTCGGTGGTTTTTGCCTTTCAGGTTGCCCTGGAGATGATGCTTAAGGAAGGCATAAATAATATCTTTACCAGGCACGCGAGGATCGGCAAATTTACGCGTGAGGGAGTCAAGTCCCTGGGCCTAACGTTGTTAGCCGACGAAAAGTTTGCCTCGAACACAGTTACCTCGGTAGTCGCCGACCGCGGACTCGACGCCAAAAAATTGAACAAGATCATGAAAGAAGAATTTGATATTGTCTTGGCCGGCGGCCAAGGGCCTCTGGAAGGCAAGATCTTCCGCATCGGTCATCTGGGTATGGTTAATGAAAAAGATATCCAGGCGGTTTTTGATGGCCTTAAGGTGGCTTTGCCGAAGGCCGGTTTCGTAAAATAAGGAGAATATTCAGGACGATGAAAAAGGTATTAGTTGCGGACGCTCTTTCAGCAGCCGGGGTCGAACGGCTCAAGGCTATCGCCGAAGTTGACGTTAAAACCGGTCTCAAACCGGAAGAACTGATCGCTATCGTCGGTAGTTATGACGCCCTGCTCGTCAGGTCGCAGACCCAGGTTACCGCCGATGTCATCAGCGCAGGCAAAAAGCTGCAGGTTATCGGCCGCGCCGGAGTCGGTGTCGATAATATCGACATAAAAGCCGCGACTGAAGCCGGAATCATTGTCGTCAACGCCCCAACCGGGAATACTATATCCGCCGCGGAACACACCCTGGCCCTGATGCTATCCATGGCGCGGCATATTCCCCGTGCCAATTCCTGCCTCAAAGGCGGCGTTTGGGAGCGGGGCAAGTTCCTAGGGACCGAACTTCGCGGCAAGACGCTTGGCATTATCGGCCTGGGGAACATCGGCTCTGAAGTAGCCAAACGGGCCCGGGCTTTCGAAATGAAAGTGATTGGGTACGATCCTTTCGTTTCAGCCGAACGCGCCAAGAACATGCAGATCGAACTGGCTTCACTGGAAAGAATCTACAAGGAAGCCGATTTTATCACCCTGCACGTACCGCTTACCGCACAGACCAAGAATATGGTCGGCGCTAAAGAATTGGAAATGATGAAACCCACCGCCCGCATTGTTAACGCCGCGCGGGGCGGTCTTATCGATGAAGAGGCACTGGTAGCCGCCGTAAACGCCAAGAAATTAGCCGGGGCAGCCATCGACGTATTCATCAAAGAGCCGTGCACCGATAACGTCTGTTTCGCCGCCGAGAATATCGTGGTCACGCCGCACCTCGGCGCTTCAACCATCGAAGCTCAAGACCTGGCGACATCGGATGTTGTCGACCAGGTGATCGATATCTTCAACGGCGCTCCGGCCCGCTACGCGGTTAATGCCCCGTTCTTCGCCATCGAAGCCCTGCCGGTAATTAATCCGTTCCTGAAAGTAGCAAACACTGTCGGCAAGCTTGTTTCTCAACTGGCCGAAGGACAAATGACAGCGGTCAATATCAAGTATTCCGGCGAAATCTCCGGTTATGACAGCCGGGCGCTGAAAGCCCTGGTGCTCGGCGGCATCCTCGAGCAGATATCCGAAGAACGTGTAAATATGGTCAACGCGGACATCGTCGCCGCCCGGCGGGGGATGAATATCACCGAACAGAAAGAAAGCGCCTGCGACAATTACGCCAGCATCATCACCGTTGAAGCGGTCACCACCGAAGGCAGCACCATCGTCGCGGGTACGATTACCCGGGGTGAAACCCACATTGTACGCATCGATCAATACTACCTGGATATCGTTCCCACCGGCGGCTATTTCCTGTTCGCTGACCACCGGGACCGCCCTGGGCTCATCGGCGCGGTCGGCAGCATCACCGGAAAATATGACGTCAACGTCAGCTACATGCATCTTTCACGGCTTAAGCCGCGCGGCCAGGCGCTGATGATCCTTGCCCTCGATGAAGCTCTACCTGACGCCGGGATGAAACAGATCCGGGCGCTCGAGGGTGTGCAGACCGTCAAACTGGTGAAGATATAGCCTGGGGCGAAGCATGAAAATCGGCGTTTTAGCGATGCAGGGGGCTTTCGCCGAGCATATAGGCGTCCTTCAGCGCCTGGAAATCGAAGCCGTTGAGGTTCGCAAGATCGATCAACTCGACGATCTCGCGGGGCTCATCATACCCGGTGGCGAAAGTACCACCATGCTCAAACTGGCCGATATCTATCGTATAAACGAGACGGTAAAAACGAAGGCGTCGGCGGGACTGCCGGTATGGGGCACTTGCGCCGGAGCGATACTTCTCGCGGATGAAGTCACCAACGCCGGGCCACATATGCCGGTGAGTCTGGGATTGATGCGGATGACCGTCCGCCGCAACGCGTTCGGGCGCCAGGTAGACAGTTTCGAGGTCAAGCTCCCCGTAGCAGGCCTCGGTTGCGAGCCCTTCCCCGCCGTTTTCATCAGGGCGCCGCTTATCGAGAGCGTTTTGCCTCCGGCGGAAGTGATGGCCAGGCTCGGTAACGGAACTATCGTGGCCGTCCGCCAGGGTAACCTCCTTGCCACCAGTTTCCACCCGGAACTATCGCTTGACGACAGGTTTCACCGTTACTTCATAGGAATGGCGGAGACCTATCTGGCCCAGAAGCGCGCCTAGTCGCGCAGCCGATAAACCACTATCCCCGACGGCAACTTGGGGTAAAAGTACGTGCTCTTGCGCGGCATCCTGTCTTTGGCATCCGAAATTGCCTGGATCGTTTCCGGCTTGACTGGTTTGAGGATAAAGGCGAATTGGAACTCACCCGACTTGACCCGTGAAATGGTCGAGTCCATATCATGATCGTAAGCCACTCGCTCCTCGTCCATGGCGTTCATGCCGAGGATGTCCTCCAGGACAACGTGGTCTACGACACTGACATCCATGCCGCGATAAGTTGCCGTATGGCCCGATGGCATAAAGCCTTCGACTTTGGGCTGATTCTTCACCGTCAGGCTCAAAATATCGTCGCCGCTCAAGCCAAAAATGAAGAAGCGCGAACTATCCTCAGCCATCAGCGTCTTCAGGTTTTCCCAACCGCCGTTTGAGGCTTTCAAAGTCTCGACGTTGAAATGCTCCCGGAGGCGTTCCGGCAAGATATAGAGCAGGTTTTTGGACAGACCTTTTATCACGCGATGAGTCGGCAGGATCAACAAGCCGGGATCAGCCATGTCAGTGAGCGACATCATCACGAAATTAACCGCCGCATCCGGCGGAATTTTTGGATCAAGGTTATTCCGTTCGTTCCGGTAAGCCAACGAACTCTCATAGCGGTGGTGGCCGTCGGCGATGTAGATCGGTTTTTCGGTGAAGGCGCGCTGGATAGCCGACACGGCTTCAACATCGGTGATGACCCACAGGCGATGAGACTCTCCCGGTTCACCGGCAAATTCGATCGCTTCAGGCCAGGCGGTCACCTGGTCCAGGACGGAACCGATGAACCTGCCATCATCCTGGTACAACCCGAAGACCGGGCTGGTGTCAGCTTCCAGGGTGCCGATGAGTTTGATCCGGTCTTTTTTCGGTCCGGCCATGGTCCGCTCGTGGGGACGAACAATCATCTTATCCCATTCTTCCAGCCGAACCCGTGCGAACAACCCACGCCTGATGACTTTCTCCCCACCGAAGGTGTAAGTGTGCTCGTGAAGATAGTAAGCGGGTTTATCATCCTGCTTCAATACCTCGTCCCGCAGCCACTTCTGAAGATGGGATAAGGCCCGGGTGTAACGGTTGCAGGTTTCATCATCGCCGGGGATCGTTTTAGCGTATTCGATGCGGATGAAGTTGTGCGGATCGTTTGCCAGGAGAGCCGCTTCCTGCTGCGGACTGATCACATCGTATGGAGGGCAGATTACCGCGGACATATTTTCCGTCGCCGTGTTGTAGCGGAGAGCCTTAAAGGGTCGAATATCAGCCATTGAGTTCCTTTCTAAACCTTAAGAAAGCCGTAAGTTTACCCGATTGTGACCGGTTGTTCAACCTAGTTGAAGCGGTTCATAGCGGTCTCAAGGCCGAGTTCGAGAACGGCTTCGATCACGTCGGCAGCCCGATCAACAGCTTCCTCGGCAACTTTCCGATCCAAGGGATCGAAACCAGATAATACATGGTCGACTATATCCCTGCCACCGGACATAGCAGTTTCCGGCCTTCCGATACCGATTTTGATACGGGCAAAATCCATTGAACCGATGGATGCAATGATCGATTTCAGGCCGTTATGTCCCCCGGCGCTGCCGCTGGAACGTATTCGCAGCTTACCGAGCGGCAGGTCGAGATCATCGTGAACCACCAGAATTTCACTGGGTTTGATCTTGAACTTGCGCATCAAAGCGGCAACAGAATCGCCGGACAGGTTCATATAAGTTTGAGGCTTGGCCAGGACGACCTGGTGTTCACCGATCCGGCCTTCCCCGGCACGGGAATGGCAGCATCGCTTATCGAAGTTGATGCCGTGCCTGCGCGCCAGTTCGCCTAAAACGGTGAACCCAATATTATGTCTGGTACCGGAATACTCCCTGCCAGGATTGCCGAGCCCGATAATGAGTCTCATTGAAACAACCTCGGCTGCCCGGAACTGGGGGGATTGAGCATCTTCAACAGTTCTTCTTCAGATATGGTTCGAATGCCTTTTGCCTGTGCTTTTTCCAATTTGGATCCGGCGTCTTCCCCTACTACAAGGTAGCTGGTGTTTTTGGTTAAATCCGGCTTGGTTGTGCCGCCAGCGGCACGGATCCTCTCCCACGCCTGCTCACGGCTCATGGATTTCAAAATACCGGTTATCACAAACTCCTCCCCGTCCAGTGGCCCTGTCTTTTTTGCCGTCTCCACGGGAGGGGTTTTCAGGATCGAATTCAGGCGCTCGACAACTGTTTCATTCGTTTTGTTCTGGAAGTAGGCCACGATGCTGTCGACGATTTTATCGCCGATGCCGGGAATGGCGTCGATTTGATCCCGCGTCGCCTCGGACAAAGCTTTCAGAGTACCAAACTGGTTGGCGAGTAAGGCCGCGTTTTCTTCCCCGATGTGGCGGATACCGAGAGCGAAGATGACGTTGGCCAACGGCCGGGTCTTTGATTTTTCGATCGCGGCAAGGATATTGCCTGCGCTTTTCTCTCCCATGCCCTCACGAGATGCCAACTGATCAGGTTTCAACTCGTAGAGATCGGCGACGTCGTTGACCAGTCCTTCGGCAAGAAAGGCCGCCGAAAGTTTTTCACCCACGCCCCGGATATCCATGGCCGGACGTGAGGTGAAATGTTCCAGGTTCTCCTGGACCTGCGCCGGACAGGCTGAATTGGGGCAGTAATACATTACCTCGCCCTTCGGGCGATATATCTCAGAACCGCAGACGGGGCAGCGCGATTTGCCGTCTTTACTCTTGAGCTTTTCTTCGATACTGAACACTGGAGGGTTGCCCTTACGCTTTTCAAGCACGGGACCGACGATCTGGGGAATAACATCGCCGGCCCTCTGGACGATGACCGTATCCCCAAGCCGGATGTCTTTGCGGCGGATGTCGTCTTCGTTGTGGAGGGTGGCCTGCTTGATGACCACGCCGCCCACGTAAACCGGTTCGAGAATGGCGTACGGATTGAGCGTTCCGGTGCGCCCGACGCTGATGCCGATGTCTTTGAGCTGGGTGGTCGCCTGGTGCGCCGGGAATTTGAAAGCGATAGCCCATCTGGGTTCCCGCCCAACCGAACCCAGTGTATTCTGTTGATCGATCGAATTGAGTTTGATCACGATTCCGTCGGCTTCGTAAGGCAGGCCGTCGCGTTTGGCGTACCATTCATCGTAATAGTTTTCGATTTCGGCCAGGGTGGCGCATTGCCTGTTGTTGGGATTTAGCTTGAAACCCCACTTTTTCATCAGTTGCAGCGTGTCCCAATGGGTTGCAGGCATCCCCGTGCCTTCAACCCAGCCAAGCTGGTACAGGAAACAATCCAGCGGCCTCTTAGCGGTAACTGAGGGATCCAACTGCCGCAAGGAACCGGCGGCGGCGTTGCGGGGATTGGCAAAGAGAGGCAGTCCTTCTTTTTCTCTCTCCTTGTTCATCTTCTCGAAGCCCGATTTAGGTAAGAAGACCTCGCCGCGGACCTCGAAAGCAGCCGGGGAACCGTCATGGGTCTTGAGCGGGAGGCTGTGAATGGTCTTCAGGTTCTGGGTGACGTTCTCGCCCTCTTCACCGTCGCCCCGGGTGGCACCGACGGTAAACTGGCCGTTTTCGTAGGTGAGAGCGATGGCCAGGCCGTCCATCTTGTGTTCACAGACGAATTCCAGTTCTTCGCCGGGCAATAGTTTGGTTACTCTCTTGACCCATTCCCGAAGTTCGTCCTTGGTGAAAGCGTTGCCCAGGGAAAGGAGCGGCCGGCGGTGCTTGACCACGCCGAAGGCCTTCAGCGGCTCCGCTCCTACCCGCTGGGTCGGAGAGTCGGGCGTCACCAGGGCAGGATATTCGGTTTCGATCTTTTGAAGTTCGCGGAGGAGAGCGTCGTATTCCTGGTCGGAAATCTGGGGAGCGTCCAGCACGTAATACTGGTAGTTGTGGTGTTCTATCTCGCGGCGGAGTTCCTGCGCTCTCGCCTGGGCTTTCAGAAGATTATCGGTCATCGGTTTACTTTATATCACAATTGAGATTGAGTGTCAGGTCTGCCTGTCTTTGATATTTGTTTGGGCCCTGATAATGAAATTCACCGAAACGACTCCATTATTCAGCTTTGAGATTTTGCGACTCATACTCGCAGTCGTCTGGAACAAACAATTCAAACAATCCGGACAACTCGGACAATCTTGCTTTCAGTAATCATTCTACTAATACCAATTTCGAGGGGTTGTAGCGGCTTGGAATTCATGCCGGAACCAGGCGCGGGCGAGCAGCCGCTCGCCCGTACCCCCAACCCAACCCCTTTTGCCTCGGAGTTTTATTCAAGGATCATTACCAAGGACCTCTCCTTCATTTCCTCTTCCACTCGGGAGCGAAGGAAGACCTTTCTAATTTGTTATTCCGAGTCCCAATATTACCGGCGAAAAATCTGGGAGCTTCTCTTTCGGGGAATGCACGGTTTCGAGGGCAACACCGAGATTCTTCGCTACGCTCAGAAAGACAAAGAGGCATATGGAATCGAAGAGAACTAGACATTATAGCACTAGTGTTCACTGGGTTTGTCAAGCGGCTCGTGACGTTTTTGGTGGATTATTTTGTTATGTAAATCAAGATTCAGGATTAAAAGCCGGCAGACAGTCTTTTGCCATATTGAATTGGTCTGCCCGCGGATTTATGATTAGTCATCGGCCTATATATCCCATCACGGAGGTTTAAGGCTAATTGACTGACGTAATAAAGGTGGTAATTGCCGATAGCGAAGAGGTCTTCGTCCAGGGCCTGGAGAAGATCTTGACAGAGCACCCACAAATTCAGGTGGTTTCACGGTGTCATAAATCTGAAGAGATCGTGCAAGAAGGCAGGCGGATACACCCTGATGTTCTCCTGGTTGAAGACGAACTTACTGGAGAAGAAACTGCTTCTTTTGTGAAATCCGTGACAGAGGATTGTCCTGAAACTAAAATCGCAATTCTTAAAAGACAGGGAGAAATCAATGACGGATTTTCTGGCCTGAAGGCTGGGGCCAGGGCCTATCTTTCAAAAAATATCTCTCCCGAAGATTTGGTTAAGTCTATTGAATTGATTTCAAGCGGGCGTATCATCATCTCTCCCGTATTTGCCCAACAGTTCACCGACAGCCTCAACACACGAACTATGATGGAAGAGCACCCGTCTGGAGAAGAAGTCACTCAAAGGGAGCGAGAGGTGGCAACGATGATCGCGCACGGTAAAACGAATCGTGAAATTGCAACGGAACTTTACATTTCCGAAAACACCGTGAAAATGCATGTCAAAAACACGCTCGGGAAACTCGAACTGAAAAATAGGCAACAATTGTCGGTTTATGCGGTCCTCCACGAATGGATAAGACAAGAGGATAAGCCTCACCTTTAGTCGCGGGAAAATATTGATACTCTAACCGAAGGGATTACTTAAAGGTAATCCCTTCGGTTTTTTCAAAATGCCCCTTTTGGGGAATAGGCAACAAACAGAATTGGAGGCAAAATATTCGTATGGACACAGTGACTTTGTCGGTAAGTCCAAAAGCTGTTGGTAAGCTGAAAGATATACTGGCCGAAAGATGCCGCAACAGAGGTATCGGATTCCGTCTCCTGCCAACCGCGGGGCGAGAATCGCCAAACGGGCTCACAATAAAACTGGACAAGGTCACCGAGGCAGATAGGATCATCCTTGTAGGTGAAATGTTAATCTTCGTCGAGCCGGCGGTACTTAAACAATTCAACGGGTGGCGGCTGGACTATTCCGAAAATGAGGACGTTGGATTGTGTTTGATGAGAACAAACGGCAAACGACCGGAGATCGAATAAATAAAAATCGTCGCACGCGATAACAATTGTTGGAAAGGAGGTCGAAATATGCTGTGCCGCCATTGCAACCGGAACAGGTATCCATGCAAGTGTCCCAGCGCCTCCCGCGGGATCAACTCGTGTCGATTCTTTATTCGACGCATCGCCGCGCCTTGGGGATCAAGCGCGCTTCGCTTCCCGGTGACTTCCGCAATAGCCAGGACATTGAAGCTAGCGAATATTTAAGCGAGGTCCCGCCTGGTGGGTCAACTCTCATTATTGAATTCGAACTCCGAACTTCCGAGCGAGAAATATGCTCAACGAGGACCGGTCTAACAGGAAGGCAATTGGACACCTGGGTTTGAAATAACCAAAGAGTCGTATCTACTTCAAAACGATAAGGAGGCAGTCAAATGAAACTCATGGTTATTGGTTTAGGACAGTGCGGCGGCCGTCTAGCCGACGATTTTATCACTCTACAGAAACGGGCTCACGATTTTCGAAAAGTGGAAATCCTGACTGGTGTTTATGTGGTAGACACGGACGCCTCTTCACTCCGGGGGCTATCGCAAGTGCCCCAAAAAAACCGATTGGTAATTGGTGAAAATAAAACCCGCGGCAGGGGAGTGGGCAGACAGAGCGAAGTGGCGGCGCAAATTGCTCGCGATGAGGGATTCAAGGTTATCGATGCAATCAGACAATCCAAGCGATTTGCTGAATCCGATGCCTTTCTTCTGGTTGGGGCTACCGCCGGTGGTACTGCCGCAGGGTGTATGCCGGTTATCGCTGAAATCTTGAAGGAAAGGTTCCGCGATCTCCCGGTATACGGAATTGAGGTATTACCCTTCGAGCATGAAGAATCTTTGGAAAAGATCAATGTCACGAACACTGCGTATTGCCTGGTTAACTCCAAGGCGAACATGGACGCGGTTTTCGTCATCGACAACCAGCGGTATGCGAAGAAAGGTTTGTCCTGGAGTTCCAATATTTCCGAAATCAACCGTGCCATCGTTGAGCCATTTTATGGGCTCCTTTGCGCAGGTGAAGAAAAGAAGCGGCAGCACATCGGCGTCAGTATGTTATCAACCAGTGATGTCCAGAGCATGTTGAGTGGATGGACAACTATTGGATACGGCAAGACCTTGATACCGATGATTACTTTGCCATGGGATAAGCAAGGTGATGAGACGACCAGCGGCCGCAAGGCAATGGAGGAGGCCATCAGCGAACTTTCGGTTCAGTGTGATACCAAGCAAGCAACCAAGGCTATGTATCTGGTTTCTGCTCCTGAAAAGGAGATTGGTACTGACCTCGTCAAATACCTCGGGGAGTTTATGAAGAGTATAGCTCCTGAAGCGCCTATCAGGTACGGCGATTATCCGGTCGAAAAAGGACTGGTTGATGTGACGGCGGTCCTATCTGGTTTCCCGACTTTCGAAAAAATCCAAGGGTATTTTACATCTATGGACAAGCAATTGGCTGAAATGCCTAAAGCGAGCGAAGTCCAAAAGGTGGCATGACACTAATACCCGGGATTGAGAAAACTAATTTTACCGATTACCGGGGGAACAGCTATGTTTAATAAGATACTGGTATGTCTTGATGGTTCAAAAGAATCCGAAAAGATTTTGCCCTATGCTGAGGCTCAAGCCAAAGCCTTCGGTAGTCAATTATGTCTCGTTGAATCGGTTGGACTTGGAGTTATGCAGTCGCAAGATTTCCGCGCTCCCGATCTTCAAAAAAAGCTTGAGAATGAGGCAGTTGGTTATCTGGCGATGAAAGCAGCCGAGCTTCGCTCTAAAGGGCTAAAAGCCGAATATTCAGTTTTCCGTTCAAACGAAGCTGGCGAATCAATATTGGACTGCGCCGAAGAAGGAGGATACGACCTTATCGCGCTGGCAACCCATGGCCATTGTGGCTTGGTTAAATTCCTTAGCGGAAGTGTCGCTGATCATCTCCTGCACAAGTCCAATGTGCCTCTTATGATAATAAAATCAGGTTGATAAACCGAAACCCCCACTTTCGTGTAACACCTAGCAGTGAAACCTCGGTTCTTCGGCTTTCAGCTTAGGCTAAATAACGCCACAGTATTTTGCCCGCAAACGAATCCCGATGCTATAATCCGCCCGCGAATAAACCCGGTTGTCTCACCTTTTTGCCTGTTCAATACACTAGTGTGATCGGAGAATACGCATGCCAAAGATAACGAGTGTCAAGGGCCATGAAATCCTGGATTCACGCGGCAATCCCACAGTGGCGGCCACAGTGGTTCTGTCAGACGGGACGAGCGGTTGGGCGGCGGTGCCTTCCGGCGCCAGCACCGGTACTCATGAAGCTGTCGAACTGCGGGACAAAAACCCGCAACGCTACAACGGCAACGGCGTCCTCAACGCCGTCAAGAATGTCGATACCGAAATTGCCAAAGCCCTGAACGGAAAAGAAGCTACCGCCCAAAAAGACTTGGACGAGACGATGATCGCCCTGGACGGCACAGATAATAAAGGCCGCCTGGGCGCCAACGCCATGCTCGCCGTCTCGCTGGCCGCCGCCCGAGCTGCCGCCAACTCCAAAAAGGTGCCGCTGTTCCGGTACCTTAATCCGGATGGAGGATATACTCTGCCCGTCCCGCTTCTTAATATCCTGAACGGCGGACGGCACGCCACCAACTCGACCGACCTGCAGGAGTTCATGATCGCACCCGCCGGCGCTCCGAGTTTTTCCGACGCGCTGCGAATGGGTTCCGAAATATATCACGCCCTAAAAGCCCTGTTGAAAAAACAGGGCTACGGCACCAATGTCGGAGATGAAGGCGGTTTTGCGCCCTCGCTCAAGTCCAACGCCGAGGCGGTCGAGTTGATCGTCAAGGCCATCGAAAAAGCCGGCTACGCCCCGGGAAAAGATTGCTTTATCGCCCTTGACCCCGCTGCTTCCGAACTCTACAAGGACGGAGTCTACGTTCTTGAACGGGAAGGTAAAACCTTCTCTTCGGAAGAGTTTATCGACTTCTACGCCAAATGGGTTGCCGATTACCCGATCATCAGTATCGAGGACGGATTGTTTGAAGATGACTGGAACGGTTGGAAACTGCTGAACCAAAGGATCGGCAAGAAAGTGCAATTGGTCGGTGACGACCTCTACGTCACCAATATCAGGCGTCTGGAAAAAGGCATCTGCGAAAAGTCGTCCAATTCGATTCTGATCAAGCCGAATCAGATCGGCACTCTCACCGAAACCATCGCCGCGATCAGGATGGCGCACGACAACGGTTGGACGGCTATCGCCAGCCACCGGTCAGGCGAAACCGAGGACACGACCATCGCCGACCTGTCGGTCGCCCTGGCAACCGGCCAAATCAAAACCGGAGCCCCCTGCCGCGGCGAGCGGACGTGCAAATACAACCGCCTGCTGGCGATCGAATCTGAGTTGGGCGCCGCCGCGAAATACGCGGGAATGGCGGCTTTCAAACAACACTAGCGGATCTTATCCCGGTTTCCTGTCGTGGACGACCAACTCCGAGAGAGGTCTGCGAGTCCTGTTTTTGGCGTATCCTTCGGCATAGCCCAGGGGAGTGAAAGCAACCGGTTCCCATTCGTCCGGGATATTCAGGACTTTGCGGGCTGTCGGCACGTCGAAAGCGGCTACCCAACAGGTGCCCAGGCCTTCGTTGACGGCTGCCAGTACCAGGTGATCCATGACGATGGCGGCGTCAACATCGGCGTAATTTTTGCCGTCGTGCCGTTTCCAGGCCTTGTCTTTGATGCCGCAGATACATATTAGTATCGGAGCTTTGGAGAACCAGGCGGCGGGATAAATCTGCTGAAGCTCCAAATCACGATCTTCAGTGTGAATTACCAGGATCCGGAAGGGCTGGCGGTTGGCGGCGGTAGGCGCGATGACCGCCGCTTCAAGGACTCGCGCCAGGACATCGTCAGGGACGGGATCCGAGCGGTAAGATCTGACCGAATAGCGCTGTTTGATGACCTCGGTAAATTCCACAGATTTCCTCGCCGTATTTTGATATTAGAATTATACTACGCTAAAAACCCAACTCCTCAGTCGAAATTATCATCGCCCGGCAGGATAATTCGTTATCAGATATAATAACGGTTCAAACCTAGTTCGTATTGTTTCAGGACGCTATTCCGTTCATGGTTCGACAGGCTCGCCACGAAAGGAATAAGAGAGAATTTTGACGAGATTGATTGAATGAAAAGGATCGGCATTACGACGACTGTGCCCGTCGAAGTTATCCTTGCCGCGGGCGCTGTCCCGGTAGACCTTAACAATCTCTTCGTCAGCGATGGCGACCCGGCATCGCTTATCGCCGCGGCGGAACGGGCAGGTTTCCCGCTCAACACGTGCGCCTGGATCAAGGGTATCTACGGGGCTACCCTCAAATACGGTATCGAAGAAGTAATCTGCGTCACCGGCGGCGACTGCTCGAACACCCTGATGCTGATGGAGGTGCTGCGGCACCGGGGCGTCAAGACGATCCCTTTCGCCTATCCCGGCGAACCCGATCAAGGACAGGTGAAAGCAGCTATCGAAACTCTGGCCTTTAAACTGGGCACAACCGCCGATGCCGCAGAGTCGGTCAGGCAAGACCTGGCATCCGTGCGCGCCTTCAGTTCGGAATTGGACCGCATGACCTGGCAAGACAACAAGGTCAGTGGCAAGGAAAACCACTACTGGCTGGTGTCTTCATCCGATTTCAACCAGGACGTGAAGCGGTTTTCAACAGAGCTTTCCGAAGTCATCAACGAGGCAGCCGAACGCGAGCCTCATCCACCGACCGAACTCCGCCTGGGATTCGCCGGCGTTCCCCCGATATACGCGGCAGAATTATACCCGTTCTTGGAAAGATGCGCCGGGCGGGTGGTTTTCAATGAGGTCCAGAGGCAATTCTCAATGCCCTACAAGCTCTCAAACCTCACCGAACAATACTGTAGATACACCTATCCCTATGAAACCTCCGGCAGAGTTTCGGACATCAGGCAGGCGATAAAGGAGCGCAGGCTCGACGGTGTCATCCATTATGTGCAGTCATTCTGCCACCGGGCTATCGGCGACATCATCATCAGGTCGGAACTGGATGTCCCGGTATTAACGATCGAAGGCAACGCCGATTTTGGATTGTCACAGCATTTAAGGACCAGGCTGGAAGCATTTCTCGACGTGGTGCGATTTCAACGCCGGTCCCGATAGTTACACTGGAATGGTTATTCGCATTTATTTTCAAGCTCCATTTCTGATACCATTAGTTGGATAAAAAACCCTACCAAAATTTGAAGCAGGAGGTATCATGGTAACCCGCATCGGTATCAATGGATTTGGTCGCATCGGCCGCCTGACTTTCCGGGCTATGAAGAAGTACCACCAGGATGAACTCGAGATTGTCGCCATCAACGACCTGGCTGACACCGCCACCAACGCTCACCTGTTGAAACATGATACCAGCTACGGCGCTTATCCCGGAACAGTGGAGGCCGGCGAGGGGTTTATCACCGTTGACGGCAAAATGGTGAAAGCCTTCTCCGAGAAAGAACCGAACAAGATCCCGTGGGGAGACTACGGTGTCGACATCGTCATCGAGTCGACCGGACGTTTTTCCGACAAGGACAAGGCGGCGCTGCACCTGGGCGGTGGAGCCAAGAAAGTCATCATTTCCACCACATCCTCCAACGCCGACCTGACGGTAGTCATGGGTGTGAACCAAAAGATGTACAACCCGGCCAAGCACGTGGTAATTTCCAACGCTTCCTGCACCACCAACTGCGTGACGCCGATGACCAAGGTAATCTTCGACAAATTCGGCATTGAAAAGGCGCTCATCAACACCGTTCACGCCTACACCAACGACCAGAGCCTGCTGGACATCTACCACCAAGATCTCAGGCGGGCCCGCGCCGCCGCTCTGAACATCATTCCCACCACCACCGGCGCCGCCAAGGCTGTGGCACAGGTCATCCCGGAACTGAAGGGACTGATCCACGGCATTTCTCTCAGGGTCCCGGTCGGCAGCGTGTCCATCGCCGATCTCACCGCTATCGTCAAACGAAAGGTGACCGCTGAAGAAGTCAACGCGGCATTGGAAGAAGCCGCAAACGGCGAACTCAAGGGCATCATGTCATTCTGTAAGGAAGAACTGGTAAGTTCCGATTTCAGGGGCGACCCCGCCAGCTGCGTCATCGACGCGGCTTCAACCATGGTCATGGACGGCAACATGGTCAAGGTGCTCGGTTGGTACGATAACGAATGGGGATATTCCACCCGCCTTGGCGACCTGGCGGCCTACATGGGCGCCCAGGGCTTCTAAAGAAATAACCCGGCGCGAGAGAGGGGCTGAATGAGCCCCTCTTTATTTTCGTTGCCAGAGGCAGATTCTTGTACTACAATGCCTCAAATAGATGGATAACTGCCGCAAATACAAAAACACCAGATTTAAATTACCCGGGCTATTGCTATTGCCTGTCGCGCTTTTTGCCTTGGGATTTTTACCGGTGACGGTATCAGCGGCAGTTCCCGGTAACCAAGAAAGCGCCGTTTCCGGCATTCATTACCAGGTGACAGGCACCCCAACGACCTCCGCGCCGGCAGAACTGGAGGTCCCGTCCAACTGGTGGGTCAATATGCTGGCGGCGGCCGCCGGCGTTCTGTTGGCCTACGGCGTTTATTACCTGAGACTGCGAGCTATCGCCCGGCAAAAGGCGGTGCTGGAATCCGAAGTGGCAATGAGAACCGCCGAACTTAAATTACTGAACGAGGAATTGGACCGGGAAATACACCGCAGGGAGGAATTCAACCGTGCCCTTGTCCATGAACTGAAGACGCCGCTGACGGCCATGCTGGCGTCGGCGGAATTATTCGTCGATGAATTGAACGGCGATCCCAGGGTGGAACTGGCAAAAAACATTTACCGGGCGGCCCAAAATCTTGATCGCCGTACCGATGAACTGCTGGACGTAGCCCGCGGCGAGGTTGGGATGCTGACCATATCGCCTGCCTCAGGGGATGTGCGGCAACTATTATTCTCAATGGCGGATAACATTAAAGCCGCGGCCGCGCGAAAAAAACAAACGTTATCGGTCGATATTTCCCCGGAATTACCCCAGGTGTCAGTTGATGAAGACCGGCTGAGACAGGTGATGTATAATTACCTCACCAACGCCGTTAAGTACACCCCCGAAGCTGGGCATATCACGCTCAGCGCCCATGGCGACGCCGGAGAACTTGTGGTTGAAGTAACCGATACAGGGCCCGGAATCAGCGATGATGGTCAGAAAAGGCTCTTCGAACCCTATTACCGGGTGCCGCAGCGCGGGGGAGAGAGGCTTTCAGGGCTGGGACTGGGGCTTGCCCTGTCCAAGATGATCATCCAATTGCACGGCGGGCGAGTATGGGTCAAAAGCGCCCCTGGAAAAGGTTCTTCCTTCGGGTTCGCCCTGCCCGGGCTGGGCCGCGCCCCGGAGGTGAAGGGATAATTATGAAAGTACTGATGATTGAGGACGATGCCCAGATAGTCGACTCGGTAGCCTGGGCATTCCGGATGCGCTGGCCTGACGTTGAATTCACGTCCACCGACTCCGGCGAGCGCGGCGCCTCCCTGGCGAAGGAGACGCGTCCCGACCTGGTGATCCTGGACCTGGGGCTGCCCGACATACCCGGCTTTGAGGTCCTGAAAAACATCCGCCAATTTTCGACGATGCCGATAATCATCCTCACGGCAAGGAAAGACGAATTCGACATCGTCAAAGCTCTTGAAGCCGGCGCCGACGATTACCTTGTTAAACCCTTCAGGCAGATGGAACTGCTGTCCCGGATCAAAGCCTTGTTGAGGCGATCCGCCTCTCCGGCGCCCGAATCAACCATGTCTGTCGGCGAACTCAAGCTTTCACCGGCTACCGGGGTACTTCATTATCAAAACAAAGAAATCCCCCTTACTCGGACGGAAGAAATCATAGTCAGCAAACTGATGCAAAGCGCGGGCGGAGTAGTTACCTATACCGCTTTAGCCGAGGCGCTATGGAATGATTACTACCCCGATTGCGTGGCGGCGTTGAGAGTATATATCAGGCAGTTACGCCAAAAGATCGAAGCCGATGTGGATAATCCCAAGGTAATCCTGAACAAGCACGGCGTGGGTTACATGCTGGCCAACTCCGCCAGGCCAACGGAATGAACCGGTCAACCCGCTCTCCGGGCGGGCCGGATATGAGGCGTCGATGGGTATCCTGAGCATGTCGCTTGGCATCGTGAGCCTGTTCTTACTGGGGATCGGGACGGCGACCGATACCCGCTTAATGGTCGTCCTGACAGCGGTCCCCGCTATTGGGGGGATTTTCTCCGGGCTGGCAGGTTTGGCCAGGAAGCAAAAGCGGGCGGCGGCTTGGGGAGGTGTCGCCGGTTCCAGCATAGCACTGGTTGCCGGCGCAATAATTTACGGCATCGGACATAACCTGTGATAAGCTAAACATCGAGTGGGAGTATAGGCATGGAAGAAAACGAAGCCCCAAACCTGCCTGACGGCATTGACCCTTCCAGGTTTCGCAGCATCAAGGTGTTTATTTACACCACCACCGGGGTATTCTCCGGCTATACCTATTGCCAATACCAGCAGCGTTTACTGGACGCCCTCAACAAGGGATTCGTAACATCGAAGCTGCAGAGCGGGTCGGACTTTTTACCGTTGTTCGATCTCGATGTTTTTTCACCGGGGATACCGACGAGACACATGGACACGGTCTACATCAGGAAAAACAATGTCCTCATGGTCGGAGAGACTGAAAGCCCAAAATCAGGAACCTCAGCCAGCGCCTACCCTATCCGCCGAAAAAAAACGCTGGAAACGATAATCAACCTGCCTCAGACCAGCGTAAAGGGAAACATGTACGCCGAGATGTGGGAAGAACTGCAGGACTCCTTGAACCGGAGCGACCAGTTCATTCCAGTGACTGACGCCGATATCGCGCCGGAGTTGCCCAGCGGAATAAGCCACTCAAGTTTTGTGGCGGTCAACAAAGACCACATTGTTTACGTGGGCAAGCAATAAGCTCCAGGTAATTGCAGACTTATCAAACTAGGACTTGCGCGAAAACTGTTCCGCGATGTCCCCTGCTACAGGCAACCTGAAGAGAGAACCCTGATACGCCTTTATCATCAGGACAATCCACAAGACAAAGAACAAAACGGATAGGGCGACGTTAATGCTTGTGGCAACAGCGGAGAAAAACCATCCGCCGCGGACGGTATTGAACATAGCCCCGATTATGCTCAGTCCGCCGAAGGTGACGACCGACTGAATGGCGTGGAATCTCACGAAACGGTTATCAGGTTCCAAGATGAGAAAAATGACGCCGGTAACCCAGGCTCCGGCATAGCATAACAGCCCGGCAATATTCTCCTGTAAGCCAGTCGAGGTCTTTTCCACGTTAGATCCTTTTATGCTGAAGGCTGGATTATCCCGGTAATACAAGGATAATCAATGAAATCAGCGGGACGCTTCCTGTTTCAATTGGATATAGTTCAACAGATCCGACCGGGAAATCAATCCCCGCAGTTGCCCCCCTGAGATGACCGGCAACTGGTTGAAGCCCTCACTCTGAAGCAGTTCCAGAGCCCTGGTCAAATCATCATCGGGAGCCACGGTTTTCACTGAAGCGGCGGGCGTCATAATTCGGTCGATGGTCTCCACCGGCCAATTTTCACGGGAGGAACGCTTGATGTCGGTCATGCTCACCAGACCCGACATCCGGCCGTCTTCCATCACCGGCAATGCCCGCTGGCGGGAATCCAGCATGATAGATAATGCCTGTTCAATGGTAAGGTTCGGTTGCCCGGTTTTAATTTCCGGCTTGGCAATCTCGCGCACTTTCACACCTTTGAGCGTATCGAGCAAAACCGATTGCTGCAGACTGGCTGAAGCAGCCGAAGCGAGAAACCATCCGACAAAAGCGAGCCAAAGACCGCTGATGCTCAAGGTGAATGCCAGCGCGATGCCGCCGAAGATAAATATATAGGCTATGATCTGGCCGGTTGTGGCGGCGATCCTGGTGGCCTTCATTGCGTCGTGATTGATCGTCCACACGATGCTGCGAAAAACGCGGCCTCCGTCGAGCGGAAAGCCGGGCACCAGGTTGAAGGCGCCTAAAATCAGGTTGATTTGCCCAAGATAGACCATGACGGCGTTAAAAGCGGTTTTTGTCCCGGAACCGCCAGCCGCGAAATAGATGGCCAGAAAGATACCGCCCAGGATGAAACTGACTACCGGTCCGGTGACCGCCATCCTGAATTCAGCGCCGGCACTCTCCGCCTCACGGGTGATATTGGAGGCGCCGCCGAAGATGAACAGCGTAATATCCTTTACCGGGATGCCGTTGCGGCGAGCCACGATGGAATGCCCGATCTCATGGGCGAGAACCGAAGCGAACAACGCGATGCTGGAAACGGCGCCCAGCAGCCAGTATTCCGCGGTGCTGCCATCCGGCAGCAGGGAAGGGAAATAGCCCGCAGCCAGGGACCAGGTTAGAAAAGCAAAGATCAGAAGCCAGGAAACGTGAATGCGTACCTCTATACCCAGTATCCGTCCCAGTCTAAAAGAAGAACGCATTTCGGGCCTCCTTGGCGCTCAGGTTTCTATTCTATGCACTCGATGGTGAACCGGTGGACAAAAGCAGGCGCCACGACTTCGATAATTTCCCCGGCTGAATGTCCGATAATGGCTTTACCGATGGGAGAAGCCGGCGAAATCCGGCCCGTTTTCGGGTTTACTTCCCTGGTGGTAACCAGGGTGTAGACGGTTACAACGCCGGTTTTCTGGTCCCGCAGGGTGACCTTGTGGCCCAATTCGGCGGTGGCTCCGGCCAGGCATTCTTTCTGTTCACTGATTACGGCGTGCTTAAGCAAAGTTTCCAGTTCTTTGATCTTGCCATCTATCTTGGCTTTTTCTTCCCTGGCGGCGTGATAGGGGGCGTTTTCCTTAAGGTCTTTGTCGGCGGCGGCGCGCTTGATGTCCTCGATCACGTGAAAACGCCGCTCTTTCAACCCGGACAGTTCCTGCTGCATTGCCGTTTGTTTCTCCGGCGTCAGCACCAGCCGCTCCACTTCCGGCAATCTGACCGCCGCGGCAGCCTTAAGGCGCGAAGGAGACTTTTTAGCTTTGAGATGAATTCCGTAGTTTGTTTCTGTCCAGCCCTTTTTGGCAGCGAATCCCAGGAATTCCCGTAGCGCTTTCATGCGCTCACCGCCATCCGCACCGGAGGGTTGACCATCGGCGTATTCGCCCAGTTTAGGCGGCGAGAGGTTTTCGATCTGATTGCCGCCGCCGTACCAGCGTACAAAATTCATGATCGCCGGGGTCACGGCATCCCGCTTGGCGGGCGAAAGAGTCCCCAGGTAGGCTACCGCGGCATCGGCCAGATTTGATGGTAATTGAATTTCGTTCGGGGTCATCCATACCTCACATAAAAATATCGATTACTTAACAAACACTTTAGAATAATTCGGGTGTCGCCTTCAATTAAAAGTATATACTCAGCCTTCCCCTGGGACAAAACCAAACGTCTTGCACGCAAAGGAAACGCAGACCCCGTTCATACATTGGCGAACACGTAAATTACGACCAGAACGGCGATAATCAGATATTCGGGCGCGTCCAAAAAAGGCGGCAGCCATTTCCGCTTCACCAGGGCGCGGATCGCCAGGCCAAGAAGAGCGGCCACAACCAAAGCAAAGGCCAGGAAAATGTGGTATTGGATGATGATGCTGGCGGCGCTAAGCACCATTGTTCTCCCGCTCAGCCTTTTCAAACTGGAAGAACAAAACGCTCATGGTGAAGATACTGATCAACATCAACAGGCCAGCCGTGGCGATGTCAGGAATATCCAGCTGGTTGGCGGCATCCCAGATGCCGTGAAGCACGGCCGCCAAAACAAAGATACCTAATATCTGAGCGGTATTGACCCTGCCGCGGGATCTCTGCAGCCAAAGAAAGACACAAATAAGCGCGGTCCATGCCGGGTGGCCGAACGGCGTGAAGAAACCCCGGGTAAGCATGGTATAGCCGACATTGCCGCCGTCGGCGAGAACGATTAGCCCTTTACCGATGGTTTCCAGCACGGCGAAACCCATGCCGGAAGCCGCCCCGATCAAAATGCCGTCGGAAAGTTTTTTAAAGCGCCATTGATAGAAAAGTATCAGGGGAAAAATAATCTTGGCGGATTCCTCAATCACGCCCACAGAAAGATCGCCCCCCAGGGTTCTGGTGACTCTAAGGTTGTATTCCAGAAAACCGGCGATGATCAGTCCGATAGCGCCGCCCACCATGAAGACATTCGCCAGGTCCCTGGCGGTGACGCCGCCGCGGTAATCCAGGCGGTTGAATAGGAACACCATGACCGGAATTGGAACAGTACAAGTTCCGACCAAGATCAATACGGCAGCGGCAATGCGGTTATCGGTCTGGCTCCAGATCAAATAGGCGCCGATGGAAACAACCAGGAAAGCGAAAAACAGCCTCCTGGGATCGCGCAACAAGTCTTTGGCGGCCTTGATCACGCGCACCGTCCAACGGTCGTCCCCAGGTATTTTGAGGCTAGTTCCATGGCGCAAAACTCGCCGCACATGGTGCACGCGGAACCGGAAGTCTGATGGGCGCCGTGGCGCCGTTTGGATAACTCGGGATCGATGGAAAGTCCGGCCTGGGCTTCCCAATCCAGTTCCTTGCGGGCACGAGCCATCTTAAGATCCCAATCCCCTGCCCCTTTTAACCCCTTGGCAATGTCGGCAGCATGCGCGGCGATGCGGGAAGCGATGACGCCTTGCTTGACATCCTCGACATCCGGAAGGGCCAGGTGTTCCGCCGGCGTCACGTAACACAGGAAATCGGCGCCGTGCATCGCCGCCAAAGCTCCGCCGATGGCGGAGGTGATATGGTCGTAACCGGGCGCGATGTCGGTGACGAGCGGCCCCAGGACATAGAACGGCGCATTGCGGCAGACCGATTTCTGTAATTCAATGTTAGTCTGTATGCGGTTCAGCGGAACATGGCCGGGCCCCTCGACCATGACCTGAACGCCGGCAGAACGGGCTCGGTCGACAAGTTCGCCCAGGGTCAATAGTTCCTCGATCTGGGCGCGGTCGGTGGCGTCGGCGAGGCAACCCGGTCTCAAGCCGTCGCCGAGGCTCAGGGTGACATCATATTCGGCGGCGATTTGAAGAAGCCGGTCGTATTGTTCGTACAGGGGATTTTCACGGCGGTGATAGGCCATCCAGCCGGCCAGCAATGCGCCGCCACGCGACACGATGTCGGTGACCCGGCCTTGCTCCTTCAAGCGGCTGATGACGGCGCGGGTAACGCCGCAGTGCACCGTGACAAAATCAACACCTTCTCGGGCATGATTTTCAATAACTTCAAATAGACCGTCGGCGGTCAGTTCCACGATGGAACCTCGGGTCATCCGGGCTGTCGCGCCCGCATCGTAAATCGGAACGGTACCCAGGGCTATCGAGCAACGTTCGAGGACTGCCTGTCTGATAGCGACTAGATCTCCCCCGGTCGAAAGGTCCATGACCGCGTCAGCGCCGAAATCCTGGGCGACGGCGAGTTTCGCTAATTCATTTTCCAGGTCGACACAATCTGAGGAAGTGCCGATATTGGCGTTGACCTTGGTGCGCAGTCCCCAGCCGATACCGCACGGTTTCAAATGCCGGTGGTTGGGATTGGCTGGAATGACGACCGTCCCATCAGCCAAGCCCTCTCGGATGGTCTCCGGCGACAGTCCCTCGGCGGCGGCCACCGAGAGCATTTCGGGTGAAATAATACCCTTGCGGGCGAGTTGTAATTGTGTCGTCATTCAGCGGCACCGCTTTCCTACGCTCGGATTATCGAGTTCAGGTGCCAGGGTTGTCCGATAGGTGGACTCTCAGCAGGCTCGCACCCCTAGCGGTCTGGTTCGGTTAGCATAACATAATCTCCAATGGCAGGACAAAAATTGCTATAATCTGGGACATGATTCTACCCACCCTGAGAACCGGCGCCGAAGAACTGGGGTTACGTCTTTCCGAAGAGCAGTTCGGCCAATTTGAGAAGTATTTTCACCTGCTGGTTGAATGGAACGGGCGGTTCAACCTCACCGCCGTTACGGATTACACCGGGGTTCAAACCACGCATTTCCTGGATTCACTGAGCCTGGTCAAATCCGGGATCGATTTCGAAAGTCTCAAGGTAATCGACATCGGCGCCGGAGCGGGTTTCCCGGGCTTGCCTCTCAAAGTCGCGTTCCCCGCGATCAAGCTCATCCTGCTTGAGGCAACGGGGAAAAAGGCGGTCTTTTTGAAGGAAACGGCGGCAGCGCTGGGGTTGGAAGGAGTCACCGTGCTGAATGCCCGGGCTGAAGACGCCGCAAGGCAGCCTGATTACCGGGAAAGAATCGACCTGGCAGTCTCCCGCGCGGTGGCTTCACTGGATACTTTATGTGAACTGTGCCTGCCCTTCTGCCGGGTGGGGGCGACCTTCATAGCCATGAAAAAGGGCGAGATCGCCTCCGAGATCGAATACGCGAAAGCGGCCATTGAAACCCTCGGCGGGCGGCTTTACGAGGTAAAGGAAATCTCCCTGGCCGGCCTGCCCGACCCCCGACAACTGGTCATTATCGAGAAGATCAAACGCACCCCGCCGGAATACCCGAGGCGCAGCGGCATCCCGGCTAAAAATCCGCTGCGATAACGTTGCCCGTATATGCTGCGAATAGTAGAATAATCATTGAATCTGCCTGCCGGGAGGCTGCAATTGCCAAACCTTATCACCGACGACCTGGAAGCTCTCCTGGATACCCTCCCCGTTGAAATCCGCCGCCCTTTGAGCCTGCAACCTGATCTGAGCCAACTCGTGGAAGTGGTTATGGACCTGGGACGGGCGCCTGAAGGCCGGTTTGCCGAGCGAGAAGCAGTCTTACGAACCGAAGAGGTCACGGAAGCGGACCTTGAATACGTTATCGCCAGGGTAAGCGCCTTCGGGGCGGACAACCGGGCGGGGATAGAGAGAACGCTTCACCGGATTTCGGCTATCAGGAACCGTAAAGGCAAGGTCATCGGTCTGACATGCCGGGTTGGTCGGGCGGTCTTCGGCACCATAAAGATTATCGAGGATCTCATACAATCCGGTAAAAGCGTACTGCTCCTGGGGAGGCCGGGCGTGGGGAAGACGACGATGCTGCGGGAGGTGGCCCGGGTCCTGGCCGACGACCTGAAAAAGCGCGTGGTGATTGTAGACACCTCAAATGAGATTGCCGGCGACGGCGACATCCCCCACCCTGCCATCGGGCGGGCACGGCGGATGCAGGTGGCCATGCCGGACATGCAGCACGCGGTGATGATCGAAGCGGTGGAAAATCACATGCCGGAAGTCATCGTCATCGATGAAATCGGCACGGAGTTGGAGGCTCTGGCGGCGCGGACCATCGCCGAGCGGGGCGTTCAGCTGGTCGGCACAGCCCATGGCAACACGCTGGACAACCTGATGCAGAACCCGACCCTTTCCGACCTTATCGGCGGAATTCAGGCCGTCACCCTGGGCGACGAGGAAGCCAGGCGGCGCGGCACCCAGAAAACGGTACTGGAACGCAAAGCCCCACCGACCTTTGATATCATAGTTGAAATCCAGGAGCGCGACACCGTAGCGGTACATTGCGATACTTCGGAGGCGGTGGACGCTCTCTTGCGGGGCAACGAGCTTGAAACTGAAATCCGATCGGTGGGCGAAGACGGTGAAGTCAAAACCACCCATGCCGCGCCGGAAGCGGTCCAGGCGGAAGGGCGGCGAAGAGCGGCGGCTCAGCCGGTGGCGGAAACCCCGAGCCTCTACCTGTTCGGCATCAACCGTTCCCGCCTGGAGCAGGTGGCGGAAGAGATGCACGTGAGGCTCAACATCACCGAGAAATTAGGTGAGGCGGGCATGCTGGTAACCTCCCGCAATTACTTCAGGCGCCGCCCGCAGCGCATCCGGGATGCCGAGGCTCATAATCTGCCTGTATACGTTCTCAAAAGCCACACTCCCGCCCAGTTCCGGCAGTTCCTGGGCATGCTCTCCCGTCATGAACCTGAGCAGGCTGAAGAATCCGGTGCGCTCAACCGGGCATTATTCGAAGCGGAAGAAGCGGTGCATCGCGTCAAGAGCGGCAGCGAACGGGTGGACCTGTCGCCACAGAGCGCTTACATCCGCCGGTTGCAGCACATGGTGGCGGAGCGGGCCAACCTGAAATCTGACAGCCAGGGCAACGAACCCAACCGCCGGGTCAGTATCTTCAAGGAGTAGCGATGTCATTGTTCGTAACTTTTGAGGGCGGCGAAGGATCCGGGAAGAGTACCCAGGCCGGGATACTGGCCGAACGCCTGGCTACGGCGGGACTTAAGGCCGTCTTGACCCATGAGCCCGGAGGCACCGGCCTGGGTGAAAAGATCACCCAGTTGCTCAAATGGAGTGAAGACGAACATATCTCGCCTTTGGCGGAAGTCATGTTATTCAACGCCTCGAGAGCCGAACTGGTCAGCCGGATCATCAAACCCGCCCTGGCATCCGGGAAGGTCGTTGTGTGCGACCGGTACGTAGACTCCACGCTGGTGTACCAGGGCTACGGCCGGGGTTTGACTGTTTCTACGGTAAAAGCCATCAACTCCATGGCCGCCCAGGGTTTGATGCCGGAGATTACCTTTTTCCTCGACCTCCCGGTGGATGAAGGCGCGCGCCGGAAATTCGGCACCAAGGCCGACCGCTTCGAAAGAGAAAGCACCGATTTCCACCGCCGCGTCCGAGACGGATATCGAGCGCTGGCGGCAACTGAGCCCTCACGTTGCGTGGTGATCGACGCATTACTCCCCAAAGATGAGATCGCAAACATTATCTGGAACAAAACCCTGGCGGCGCTTGAACTCCGCGCCTCCATGATGCCATGACCCGTTTCAGGGTAGCCGTCGCCATGAGCGGAGGCGTAGATTCCTCCGTTGCCGCGCTACGGCTTAAAGAAGCCGGCTATGACGTCAGCGGAGTTACCATGCGGCTCACCGGCTTACCGAACAGCATCGCTCTTGCCGATTCCGCCTCGATCATCGCCGCCAAAATGGGAATCAGGCACTATATCTTCGACCTCACTCAACAGTTTCAAAAGGATGTAATCGACTATTTTTGCGAAGGATACCGGGCGGGCCGGACACCGAATCCGTGCATCATCTGCAATCAGCAGATAAAGTTCGGCGCTCTTTTAAAACTCGCCGAAACAATCGGCGCCACCTATCTGGCAACCGGTCACTACGCCAGAATCCAAAGCGACGAGACCGGATATCACATTTATAAAGCCACGGATCCACGGAAGGACCAGTCATATTTCCTTTACCGGTTGAGCCAGGCTCAGCTTAGCCGGGTAATTCTGCCCCTTGGAGAGCTGGAAAAGGACCGCGTCCGCCAGATCGCCGCAGATGCCGCCATCCCCGTTCAAACAAACGAAAGTCAGGATATCTGTTTTCTTGAAAGCGGCGACTACCAATCGTTTTTGGAAAGCCGTTTTCCCATGGCGCCGGGAGAAATCATCGATACGCGGGGCGAAGTTGTCGGACGGCATCGAGGCATAGCCCGATACACTATCGGGCAGCGCCACGGACTTGATATCGTCGCTAATTGCCCTCGATACGTCACACGTATCGACGCCGTGAGGAACCAAATCACCGTCGGTGACGAAAACGCGCTCTTTCAACACGAAGTCAGAATTGAAAACATTCACTGGATCTCCGGGTCGTGGCCGGCGGACGTTTCCGGACTGTCGGCGAGGATCAGATACCGCATGCCGGATTCATGTGTCACATCCATAGAACCCGATTCTCCGGATTCAGCCGTAATTGCCTTCGAAAAACCGGTGAGGGCGGTCACCCCGGGGCAATCGGCGGTCATATACCGGTGCGACGAGGTGCTGGGGGGTGGTATAATCACCGCCTGATGCCGGGAAAGATGATCTGTCCAACTTTCAGAGAAGAAAACGCGCTCTATGACCGCGGACTGACTCTCATTGCCGGAGTGGACGAGGCGGGGCGCGGCGCTCTAGCCGGCCCGGTAGTCGCCGGAGCGGTCATCCTGGCCCGACGCCGGAGATGCGGCTGGCTTAAAGACATCCGCGATTCGAAAATGCTGACGGCGGAAGCGCGCGAGGAACTCTACCGGGCTATTACTTCCGAAGCCGTCTCTTTCGGGGCGGGGATCGTTTCTCACATATACATCGACGAGAACGGCATCGCGCCCGCCACCAAGCTGGCGATGAAATTGGCGATAGAAGCCATGTCCTCCAAACCGCAGGCGTTGTTGATAGATTACCTGACATTGCCGTCGTTCAATCTGCCTCAAAAAGGCATTACCGACGGCGACGCGCTGTGCGTTTCTATCGCCTGCGCTTCAATCATCGCCAAGGTAACCCGCGACAGGTTGATGCAGCGCCTGGATACCGAACATTGCGGCTACGGCCTGGGACAGCATAAAGGTTACTGCACACCTGAGCACATCCAGAGATTGAATAAGCTGGGACCGTCGCCCATTCACCGATATACCTTCGACCCGGTAAATTCGTTCAGGTCGCTACTTTGAATAAACAGCAGACGGGCAGGCTCGCCGAGGTAATTGCAAGAGAGTATCTTGAAAAGGAAGGCTTCCGGATCAAAACAACCAACTGGCGCTGCCGTGAATCAGAGATCGACATCATCGCCGAGCAGAACGGCGAAACAGTTTTCGTCGAAGTCAGAGCCAAATCATCTGCCGAATTTGGAAGCCCCGCAGAATCCGTTACCCGCTGTAAGCAGGAAAAACTGATCGCCGCCGCTGAGCGCTACGTCTCTGAGTCGGCTGATCCGGCGATGCTCTGGCGAATCGACTTCATCGGTATCGAGTTTACCGCGTCCGGTCCCCGCCTGGACCATATCCCAAACGCCGTAGACGCCATCGAGTAACCGGATTTTGTCGCCGTCAACTGCGTGATGATAAAATCGTAAGAATTGATCTTAAAGCAGATCGAATGAACAGCCAAAACCTGCGTATCATCGATGCCAATCTCGACCGCGCGACCGAGGGCTTGCGGGTCCTTGAAGACATTGCGCGGTTCACGCTTGACGACATCAACCTTTCCGCCAGGCTTAAGGCGATGAGGCATGCCATCCACCAGTCTTTCCCCCACCAAACCGTTGACTTGATTTCAGCGCGTGACAGCGCCGGGGATATTGGCCGTAAGGTCGAACACCAAAAGGAACCGGCCTCACACCTTGCCGATACGGTGGTTGCCAACGCCCGTCGCGTCGAACAGTCACTCCGTGTCCTTGAAGAAATATCGCGGGTGCCGGGCATATGCCAAAATGGTCTGGTTTTTGAAGAAGCCCGCTATGCGATTTATGCCATCGAAAAAGAAATCTTGTCGCGCTTGAACCGGTCCGCCAAGGCTGAGAGGCTTAAATTCTATAAAATCGCCCAAAACCAGGCGCAATTGTCGCAGGCGGTCGAAGCGGGCGCCCAGGCTATTCAGTTGGAGCGTGGCACACTTGCGCCAAACCATTTTTACGACCTTGTCCAGGAATCGAAAACGCGCTGCGCCGAAAACGACGTGCTTTTGATCGTCGAAGACAGCGTTGATATCGCTCTGGCAGCCAACGTTGATGGTGTCGCCCTGGATGAGTTTTCGCTGCCGATTTCAGTCGTCCGGAAACTGCTGAAAATAGACCGTCTTATCGGTTATGCCGCGAAAAGTCCCGAAGAGGCCGTCCAGGCGCAAAGCTGCGGCGCCGATTACATACTCTGCCCCGAAGTCCTGAACCTTGAAATTTCAACGGCGGTCAACATCCCGGTGGTATCGCCGGTACATGAGGATTGAAATCATGTCCGAAACTTTCAATGAACGGCTCGACTCCATTATCGAATCCATCCGCCAATCTTTCACCGAAAAGGATGGCGCCCGCGAAAAAGCACTGCCGCTTTGCCGCGAAGCGATCAGGCACTGCTCAGAGTCAATCAGGTCCATTCACCGGCATCAATTCGATGACGCCGGGAGATCCCTCGCAAAGGCCAAATCCCTCATCGATGAAGGTGAAGCCACCATAAAGTCCTGCGAGGAACTGTCCAATACCGCTTTCTTCCGGGACGCCCAGAAGGAGTATTCGGAAGGAAGCATCACTCTGGCTATCACCACCGGCAGCCCGATTCCCACTCCTGAGGAACTAGCCGTCGATTCGGCCGCGTACCTGAACGGCATGGGCGAAGTAGTGGGAGAACTCAGGCGCTACATTTTGGACGGGATGCGTTCCGGAGACCTTTCCAGGGCTGAAGAATTACTGTCTGATATGGATTCCATCTATGAGGTCCTGGTGACCATGGACTTCCCGGATGCCATCACCGGCAGCCTGAGAAGGACTACGGACATGGTCCGAGGCATTCTTGAGAAGACGCGCTCCGACCTTACCCTGACGCTTCAGCAGAAGCGGCTGGAAGAACGCCTTGACGCATTCAGCGACCGGCTCGGAAAATAATGCTTTAGCATTGTTTTCGCGGCGGGTTGACCAGGAATGGATTGTGATCCCGTTCAAACCCGATGGTCGTCGGGTCGCCGTGGCCGGGATAAACCTTGATCTCATTATCTAAGGCGAGCAACCGGGTGTTGATGCTCTCAATGATCACATCGTAGTCGCCGCCCGGCAGGTCCGTCCGGCCGATGCTGCCTTCAAATAAGGTATCCCCGGTGAAAACTGCATCCTGCCCGTATAACGCGATGCCTCCGGGGGTGTGGCCGGGAACGCTCAACACGGTGAAGCGCAATTCACCGACGGAGAGTTCCTCCCAGCCTTTTAACAGGATATCGGGGTGGGGCACCGGTTGGTGAATAAAACCAGCGAGTCGCGCCAGCATGCCATCATTCAGGGACGCGGCGTCAGCCTGGTGAACCGCCAGCTTGGCGCCGGTGGCTTTCCTGACCGCGGCGGTGGCCGAAACATGGTCAAAGTGCCCGTGGGTCAGGACGACGAAGCTGATTTTCAGACCCAACCGGCCTATCGCTTGAATAATATCTTCGGCGTCGTCACCGGGATCGATGACCATACCTTGTTTCGTCTTCTCGTCGCCGACGATGTAACAGTTTGCCTCGATGGGACCGACAACAAGGCGTTCAATGATCATTGGCGTTCCTTCCAGGAAGCGTTTTCTCATATTGTAGGGAAATCCTCGGACCCTGTCATTCAGGAGGGCGTACCTTTTAACCGAACCCGGATTCAGGTAAAATACGTGAGATGAATCAGCCATCCCAAAATCCACCGACCCCCAGCCCTTTGAAATTTCGCGCAAGCTTCATCATCCTGCCGCTTCTCTGCTTGCTGGCAACGATAATCATATCGGCGGTTTACTACGGCCAGTTACCGGATAACGTGACTTTCAGGTTCGATATTCACGGAAATCCCTCAGCCGAGATGGCGAAAACCTCATTTATCGTCCTGATGATCGGCATCCAGGCTTTGCTAACCCTCGTCGCCTATATTACTACCTCAGCTATCGGAAACATCCCGGTGCTCCGCGATAACACCGATAAATTCAAGTTCAACCCGGGACGCCTTCTGGCGCTTATAGGGAATATGCCCGCTATTATCCAGTTGATCATGGCCTACGTTCTGGTGGATGCCGTTATCTACGCCAAACAAGCGGAGCATATTATCCCGCTGTGGGTCTTTGCCGTAGTCACCCTGGTTATAGGCGGGGGTATAATTCTGGTTTTTGGCGTTCCTATCGCCATCAAAGGTTACAAAGCGATAACGGGCGTCGAAGAAAAGAAAAAGGACTAAGCGGCCGTTGAGCATTTTCTGAGGCATTTGAGATTCTTCGCTTCGTTCAGAATGACATTGGGTTTATAAGGAGTAATTACTTGGCCGAAAATCAAAGCAATCATGTGGAAATGGAAAAGATCGTCTCATTGAGCCGCCGCCGCGGCTTTGTATTTCAATCTTCCGAAATTTACGGTCCTCCTGGCGGCTGCTGGGATTACGGCCCGCTGGGAGTTCTGCTGAAGAACAACGTCAAGCAGGCGTGGTGGCAATCGATGGTCCAGGAGCGAGACGACGTCGTCGGCGTCGACGCATCGATATTGATGAACCCCAAGGTGTGGGAAGCCTCCGGCCATGTCACCGGATTTTCAGATCCGATGCAGGATTGCATGGTCTGTAAAATGCGCTGGCGTCCCGGTGATTTCGAAGGCACGGTATGCCCGGCCTGCGGCGGAAAGCTGACCGAGCCCCGGCAGTTCAACCTGATGTTCAAGACCTTCATGGGACCGCTCGAGGATACCGCCAGCGTCGTTTACCTCCGCCCTGAAACGGCACAGGGCATCTTCACCAACTTCGATAACGTGCTTAACACCCAACGCAAAAAGCTGCCCTTCGGCATCGGCCAGATCGGCAAGAGCTTCCGCAACGAAATCACCACCGGCAATTTCATCTTCCGCAGCCGCGAGTTCGAACAGATGGAACTGGAGTATTTCGTCAAACCGGGTACCGACGAAGACTGGCATGCCCACTGGCTCAAGACACGGCTTGAGTGGTATGTCTCCCTGGGAATGAAAAAGGAACACCTGCAGATGCGCGACCACTGCAAGGAAGAACTGGCGCACTACGCCAAAGCCTGCGCCGATATCCAGTACCTGTTCCCCATGGGCTGGAGCGAGCTTGAGGGCATCGCCAACCGGCAGGACTTTGATTTGAAACAGCACTCCAAGTTCAGCGGCAAAAACCTCGAATATTTCGATGAAGAGACCAAAGAACGCTTCACACCTTACGTTATCGAGCCTTCCGCCGGGGTCGACCGCTCTGTTCTGGCGTTCATGTTGGACGCCTACACCGAAGAACCCGACAAAGATGAGATACGTACCGTTCTCAAGCTCCATCCACGGCTGGCGCCCTACAAAGCCGCCATCCTTCCACTCTCGAAGAAGGAGCCGTTGACCACCCTGGCGAAGGAGATCTACGCCTCCCTGCGTAAAGCCTGGATGGTTACCTACGATGAAGCCCAGAGTATCGGCCGCCGCTACCGTAGGCAGGATGAGATCGGCACGCCGTACTGCATTACCGTGGACTTTGATTCCTTAAACGATAAGATGGTTACGGTTCGCGATCGCGATACCATGACACAGGATAGAATTCCGATCGATGAGATCAAAGCCTACCTGTTCCCGAGGCTGAAAAGGGAGGGGATGTAGGCGAGAAACCCGGGTCGTTCCGATAGCCACCATGGATCCTCCGCTTTCGCGTAGGATGACAAGACGATGAAAATCATTCACTTCGCTGACCTGCACCTGGGCGTCGAGGTCTATGGTAGGCCCGACCCCACCACCGGCCTCGACACCCGGCTTTTAGATTTCCTGGCGGCCTTCGATAAACTGGTTGATTACGCTATCTGCCAGAAGGTTGACCTGGTTCTTTTCTGCGGGGATGCGTTCAAAAGCCGCGACCCGTCGCAGACCCAGCAGCGGGAGTTCGCCCGCCGTATCCGGAAATTGGCGGACGCCGGCATCCCGGTGTTCCTGCTTATAGGAAACCACGATCTTCCGGCGGCCTCTGGACGAGCGACCTCCACTGAGATTTATGAAACCCTCCGAATTGACAAGGTCACCGTGGCGGCGCAACCGAAGGTTTATAACATCGAAACGGATTCAGGGCCCGTTCAGATTGCCGCCCTGCCTTGGCCTCGAAAAAGTACTCTAGAAGGCAAAGCTCAGAGCGAAGGACAGAGCCTGTCCTCCGATGAACTTAAAGCCAAGATCGAAGGGGCTATGTCTTCCAAAATCCAACAAATGGCGGATGCCATCGACCCGATGCAACCTTCGATTTTGGCAGCCCACATCTGGGTTGACGGCGCGGCTACGGCTTCCGAACGAAAATTCATCCTCGGCGCCGAACCTACCGTTATGTTAAGTAATATTGCCTTGCCCGTTTTCGATTATGTGGCTCTCGGCCACCTGCACAAGCGACAGGAACTGAGTGGAACGCCACCCGTGGTTTACAGCGGCAGCCTGGAACGGCTGGATTTCGGCGAAGAAAATGATGATAAAGGTTTCTACGTTATCGAGATAACCGTTCGCGACGGACGGAAAATTGTCGGGCACCGTTTTCAAAAACTGGACGGCCGCCGTTTCCTGACACTTGAAAAGACCCTCGATGAGGAAGATCTGAACCCTAACGCGTCAGTCCTGAAACTGCTTGCCGACCGCCGGGAAGATATCAAGGACGCCATAGTCCAATTAAAAATCAAAATGCCGGAATCACTGGCTCCCCTGCTCCGCAACGCTGAGATCAAAAGCGCGCTCAAAGACGCCTATTATTTTGCGGTCTCGCGGGAGATTGAGCGCCAGGCACGAAATCGATTAGGCGCCGAACACGATGAATCTTTAACCCCGATGCAGGCATTGGAGAAATATCTCTCGATGAAAGGCGTCTCAGAATCTCGAAAGAAAGAATTGATGGAAAAAGCGGAAGATTTGATAGCGAGTTTAGGATCATGAATCCCAAAGATAAAATAAATACAAGGGCCAGTTTTCGGCCCCCTATGGGCGGGCGGGCGGGGCAAAGACCCGCCCCTACGGGTGAACCGCTGTTGGGCGGGCGAACAGCAGCAGCCCCAGCGCAGAACCCGTCGAAAATTAAGCCTTCCAGGCAAGCTCCAGGCAGGCAAGGCAGCTCTTCGCAACGGTGTAAGAGCGGTCCACAACTGGAAATTCCGACTCTCTTGAAAACGCTGAGGGATAAGCGGCTGGGTTCACGCCGGGACCTAGCGGAGGCGATCAAGGCGGGGCGAGTCAAAGTGAACGACGTCATCGCCGAGAGTTTCAGCCTGCCGCTTAAACCGGCTGATAGCATCACTTTTGACGACAAGCCTATCGAACGCGCCAAGACGCAACAAGTTTACCTTGCCTTGAACAAGCCGCTGGATGTGATCTCGACCACCGAAGACAAACACGGCCGCCGAACGGTCATAGATCTTCTACCGGAGGATTACAAGCATTTCCAGCTTTTCCCCGTCGGCCGGCTGGATGAGGACACAACGGGGCTGATATTGCTGACCAACGACGGTGACCTGGCTTATCGGCTGACACATCCGAAATTCGAGGTTGAAAAAGAATACCTGGTGGCGGTGGACGGCGCTTTGAACGTGACGCAGGTCGACCAATTACAAAAAGGCATCGAACTCGATGACGGCATGTCGGCGCCGGCAAAACTGAAGCCGGTTCTCCTGGCGCCGTACAACTACCGAATCATAATACACGAGGGGCGAAAACGGATCGTCCGGAGGCTGTTCGCGGCGGTGGGGCACCAGGTACGACTCCTGAAGCGCATACGCATCGGCAAGCTTAAACTGGAGAACCTGAAAGAGGGCGAGACCAGAAGATTGACCCACGCAGAGGTTCGGGAACTTTAACCTTTGGGCGTCGTTTTGAACCTTCTGGTTTCCCACTCTCGCAGACACTTGATCGCCTCTTCCTCCGGCATATCGTTCCAGAAGCGATAAAAGTAGGAAACATAGAACTTGGGGACGAGGGTGGTGTGGGCGGTTATCACGCGGTCAGCAACTTTGGAAACGGTACGGACCGCCAGTTCTGACGCCACGGGTACCGCGGCGATGATACGCGCCGGACGCCGCCGCCGGACCGATTCGATTGCGGCCATCATGGTGTACCCTGAAGCCAGGCCGTCATCCACGATTATCGCCGTCTTTCCCGTCACAACCGATAAGGGCCGGTTGTTACGATAAGCCAGGCTGCGCTGCCGGATATCCTTCCTGACTTTGGCGGTTTGATAGGTTATCTGCGGCTGGGTCAAACCCAGCGACCTGACAAGTTCGTGGTTAAGGACGGTCGTGCCGTCATCGGCGACGGCTCCAAAGCCGCCTTCCGGACGCAAAGGGATGGGAAGTTTTCGGGCGACGACCACGTCAAGTTCAGCGCCAAGAGCTAATGCGACCTGAAGCCCTACCGGCAAGCCGCCGTTGGGTATGGCAAGGACAATGACTGGCTCGTTTCTAAACGTTGAAAGGTTCTCCGCCAATTGGCGCCCGGCATCGAAACGGTTTTCAAAAAGGGGGGAGGGATTGGGTTGGCGGTAGACCATAAAGGGAATCCTTCCATCGTTTTATCTTTAAGAAATCAATAAGTACCACAATCCAGCACCGAGATTCTTCAATGCGTTCAGAATGACAAATCCCCTAGATCAGTTTAAAGGCATTGACGTCGACCAATCCCAGGTCGGTCAGCTTGAGTTCTGGGATAACGGGCAGGGCGAGGAATGATAATGCGGCGAAAGGCGCCTGGAGCCTGACGCCTATGTCCTGTGCCGCCGCTTCGACCGATTCGAAACGCTCGATCACCGAATCAAGAGGTTCCGAAGACATCAATCCGGCCACCGGCAAAGGCAGCCTGGCAACAACTTTGCCTCCGGCAACGGTTACCAGCCCGCCGCCCATTTCGATAACAGCCTTAACTCCCGCGAAGATGTCCTCGTCGGAGGCCCCGACACAGATGATGTTATGTGAGTCATGGGCAACCGAAGAGGCGATAGCGCCCCTGGCCATGCCGAAGCCCTTGACTAAACCTTTGCCGATTTTGCCGGTGCCCTTGTGACGCTCGACGACAACAATTTTGAGGATATCGCGTTCGAAATCCGGAACGCACTTGACCGGTTCGCTAAGATACCGGGTGACGATCTGGCCGGGAATGATTCCAATCACGGGCACTGTTTCATGACTGAGATCGACGGCAAGATCGGCAATGGTGAACGGTCCGACATTCATGCTCTTTTGAAGCCGGGAGGACGATCGGTGGCGGGGCTTGAACAACGCCGTGCCCTCTTTGGCAACGAGCTTGCCTCTGAAATATACGCCAGTGATCTCAAGCGTCTCAAGGTTGCCAACAATTAACATATTGGCGGCGTAACCGGGCGCTATGGCTCCAGTCTGGCGCAAACCAAAATATTCAGCGGGGTTGATCGTTGCCAGTTGGATGGCGCGCACCGGATCAAGACCGAGAGCGATGGCTCTACGGACCACCGCGTCGATGTCTCCGTCGCGCCTGAGATCGGAACAACTCCGGTCATCCACGACGAACATGCAACGCTTGTAGGTCTTATCGGTAACCAGCGGCAATAGTTCGGCTAAATTCTTCTCTGTAGAACCCTCGCGGATCATGATGTGAAGGCCGCGGGCGAGTTTCTCACGGGCTTCGTCGAGCCGGGTCGATTCGTGATCGGAGCCGATGCCGGCAGAGATGTAGGCGTTGAGGTCTCGACCAGTGAGGAAGGGAGCGTGGCCGTCGAGGACCTTGCCGTATGACGCTTTGATCTTGCCGAGAACGCTTTCATCTCCGAAAATGACCCCCGGGAAGTTCATCATCTCGCCCAGGCCGATGACGCCGTCTTTCTTCAAGAGCCTGGAGATATCTTTTGAGGTGACAGTCGCCCCAGAGGTTTCCAGGTGGGTGGCGGGAACGCATGAAGGCGCCATGACGTGGAGATCGATAGGCAAAGTTTTGACGGATTTCAGGACGTATTCAACTCCTTCGGTGCCAACCACGTTAGTGAGTTCATGAAGATCAGTGATTACGGAAGTGGTGCCGCGGGCGACGACAGCGCGCGCGTATTCGCCGATGTCCAACATGGAGCTTTCTACGTGAGTGTGTCCGTCAATGAGTCCCGGAACGAGGAACTTACCCCCGAGATCGATTACTTCTTTGGCAGCGGTGTAGTGGCCTATGCCGGCGATTACGCCGTCGCTGACAGCAACCGATCCGCTTTCGATTTCGCCGGTGAAGACGTTTACGATCCTGGCGTTCTTGAACAGGAGGTCGGCGGGTTCGGCGCCACGGGCAACCTTAATCGTCCGAAGCAAGTTGTCCGGCATCGGTCTTTTCCTCCAGGGTGAATATCTCAGGCAAATGGCGGTAACGCTGGGAAAAATCAAGGCCGTAACCGACAACGAATTTGTCCGGGATGGTGAAGCCGGTATAAGCGATCTCAACCGGCACCTGGTGCCTGGCAGGCTTATTCATGAGAGTACAAACACTGACCGAGGCAGGATCCCGTTTGGACAGATATTCCACGATGGCTTCGATACACAGGCCCGTATCGACAATATCTTCGACGATCAAGATATGGCGGCCGGCCAGAGAAGAGGTGGGCTCCGCGGTTATCCTGATATGACCGGAACTTGTTGTGGCGTTGCCGTAACTTGAGGTACCGATAAAATCGATTTCAACGGGAATACTCAACTCCCTAACGAGATCGGACAAGAAGATGAACGACCCCTTCAGCACGCCGATGACCAAGAGGTCTCTGCCTTCGAAATCACGCGAAATTCGAGCCGACAGATCAGTCACAACAGCGGCGATCTGTTCCCGGGAATACAGCAGTTTCAACTCATAAGGGGGTGTCACGGCCACAAATTATAGTCATCAGACCAGCTTGTGTCTACCCAAAAAGCTAGTTCCCGCGGCGGATGTACATGTTATAATAGCTTTCGTTTTAGCCTGAACATGCGGATAAAGACCGTAAAGGAGAATAAGTGGTTATCAAGGTTGAAAACCTGGTCAAGGTCTACGGACCTATTCGAGCGGTCGACGGCATCAGCTTTGAAGTGAATAAGGGCGAAGTCTTCGGCATGCTGGGACCCAACGGCGCCGGTAAGACCACGACCGTAGAAATCATCGAAGGTCTGCGTACCCAGGACTCAGGGAAAGTTACCGTTCTTGGACTGGACTCACAAAAAGCCACCAAAGAGATCAAACAGCGGATCGGGGCTCAACTGCAGACTCCTTCCCTCATGCCTTCTTTGACCGTTGAAGAATTGCTCGAAGTATTCGCAGGATTTTACGATAAATCCCTGCCGACCGAAGAACTTCTGGAAATCGTTTCGCTGAAAGAAAGTAGACGTGTGCTAGTCAAAAATCTCTCCGGTGGACAGCTACAGCGTCTCTCGGTTGCTATGGCGCTGGTCAATGACCCCGAGATCACCTTCCTGGACGAACCCACCACAGGCCTCGATCCCCAGGTGCGGCGGAGCATGTGGCAGGTTATCGAGGACATGAAAGCCAAAGGCAAAACGGTTTTCTTGACCACCCACTATATGGAAGAGGCTGAACGCCTTTGCGACCGAATTGCCATCGTCGACCACGGCAAGATCATCGCCCTCGATACGCCGCGAGGCCTGATCAATTCCAATTTCAAAGAACAGGCAATCCAATTCGAACTTGATCCCAGGCCTTCCGACGATATACTGCTATCGTTTCCCGGCGCCACAAGCGTCGCGACCGACCTGAACGAGGTTGTTGTGTACACCAAGGACGTCCCGGCAACCATGTCCGCGGCCATCAAGTACGCCGAAATGAATTGCAGCCCGCCCCAACTCAAAGACCTCCGTGTCCGCCAGGCTTCGCTCGAGGATGTGTTCCTGAAACTGACCGGCAGAAAGATCAGAGAATGACCGCTTTCAATAAATTGTTGATAGCCAACTTTAAAATGTTCCTGAGAGACAGGACCGCTCTATTTTTTACTTTCGCCTTCCCTCTAATCTTCATCGCACTCTTCGGCATGGTATTCGGTGGAAACAACTCGGTAAATTACAAAGTCGGCCTGGTGCAGGAAGACACGTCGGTCACAGGTCAGCACATGGCCGACGCCCTGAAACAAATCCCCATATTTACCGTTTCCGAGTACGCTTTTGACGCCTCACTCGACGCATTGAAAAAGGGCGATATTTCGGCGGTGGTGGTGATCCCCGCGGGTATCGATGCCACCATCGGGAGCGGAAACGCCGCGGATATTACTCTGTTCCACGACCCATCGCAAACCGCTACAGCCCAGGTTATCCTCCCGGTGATGCAGCAATTTGTCGACCAGTTCAACCGGCAGATAACGCAGGCGCCGGTTGCCGTTACCCTGGCTGAAAAATCGATCCTTTCCACCAACCTGCGGTTCATTGACTTCTTCGTGCCGGGCATTCTGGGTATGTCCATCATGCAAAGCGGCCTGTTCGGAGTTCTGCCTTTGATCGAATGGCGGGAGAAAAAGGTCCTCAAGCGACTGGGAGTAACGCCGCTTTCCCGGAGTACGGTCGTCACCAGTCAACTGGTTTTCCGCCTCGGAATTGTGGTTCTGCAGTCGGCGGTTATTTTGGTGGTGGCTAAATTCGCATATCATGTGCCGATCCTCGGCAACTGGGTGTTGCTCCTCGGTCTGATCATACTCGGCACCCTGCTCTTTGTGGCCCTGGGTTATGTCGTGGGAGCGCGGGTCAAGACCGTCGAAGGCGCCAATCCCATCGTCCAGTTGATTTCATTCCCGATGATGTTCTTGTCCGGTGTGTTCTGGCCGGTTGACATCATGCCTGCATTTATCCGCCCGGTGGTCACAGCACTACCCCTCACCTACCTTGGCGACGGTTTGAGACAGGTGATGGTCAAATCCACGCCGCTGTACCCTCTTGGCATCGACATACTGGTAATGGCCGGATGGCTGGCGGTGTGCATGCTGGTGACTGTGAAACTGTTTAAATGGGAATAATGTAACTCTGTGAAGGAATGAAAAAGTCGCTTCCTCGTGAAGCGACTTTTTCTTATTCCGCAATTTTATCAAAGAATGAGCATGCTGTCCCCGAAGCTGTAGAAGCGATATCTCTCATCGACCGCGTTTCGGTAGCCTTGTTTTAACGTCTCCCATCCGGCAAAGGCGGCTGCGAGCATAAGGGGAGTGCCGCGGGGCAGGTGGAAATTTGTGATCAAATTATCAATGACCTGGAACTTGAAGCCGGGCAGGATAAACAATTCAACCCAACCCTCGAAAGGCTTCAGCGGCAATCCCTGGTTTTTCGCTGCCCATTCAAGGGTTCTTACCGCGGATGTACCAACACCAAAAACCCTGCCCCCGGATGCCTTAACCTGATTTATCGCTTCGGCGGTTTCAGCAGAAAGCACGGCATATTCACGATGGATGGGATGAAGCGCCGGGTCTTCTTCTTTTACCGGCCTGAAGGTGTCGAGCCCGATGTTAAGCGTCACAAACAGCAGCCGCACCCCTTTGCTTTCAATGGCTTTCAGTAGTTCCGGGGTGAAATGAAGCCCGGCGGTAGGCGCGGCAACACTGCCGGCTATCCGGCTGTAAACGGTTTGGTAGCGTTCGGCCTCAGATTCGGAAAGTTGATGGTGAATATATGGCGGCAGAGCGAGGATACCAAGTTCGGTAAGGCGATTTTCGTCGGACAAACGGACAACCGCGGTTCCATCTTCTGATTTTGACAGAACTTCGAGTGTCTGCCCGCTTGGACTTCCTGACCGGTCGTAAAGATCGACAATAGCCCCAACTCCGAGACGCTGAGCTGGTTTGAGAAGCGCCTGCCATTCGCCGAAGCCGCGGCGAAGCAGGAGCAAGGCTTCAACCCGAGCGCCGGTACTCTTTTTCAACCCGAATAACCGGGCAGGAATCACCCTGGAGTCATTGAAGACTAGAGCGTCGCCCGGGTGGAGGTAACCGATTATGTCGAAGAACCGCCGGTGTTCGATTTTCCCACCCTTCCGGTCAAGAACCAGCAACCGCGACGCATCCCGGGGTTCTGCGGGGGTTTGGGCAATCAGCTCGGGTGGCAGCTCGTAGTCAAAATCTGAAGTTTTCAAAGCAGCCTATTATACTGGTTCGGAAACCTCGACCGCCACGAATGCCGGTTTTACCGGGTACAGCCGATGTGTTATCCTAACCTCTCGTGAAAATCCTTATTTCCAACGACGACGGTATTCACTCCGCAGGACTTTGGGTCCTGGCTAATCATTTGAGAACGGTGGGTTCGGTCACAATTGTGGCGCCTGACCGGGAACAGAGCGCGACAGGAACGTCACTCACCCTCCGGCACCCGTTGCGTGTCAGCAAAGTGGCTTCTCAACTCGAAGGCGTCGAATGCTGGGCTACGGAGGGCTTGCCTGGCGATGCTGTAATTCTAGGGTTGGAACATGTCCTGGAAAAACCAGTTGACCTTGTGGTGTCAGGAATTAACAACGGGCCAAATGTTGGCGACGACGTCCTGATTTCCGGCACCGTCGGGGCGGTGCTGCAAGCCTACCTCAGGAATGTCCCGGCAATCGCCGTTTCAACATTCAATATTGAATCTACCAACCACGAGACGCCCGCGAGATTGGCCGCCATCATTGCGAAAGATATCGCGGACGGTAAATTGTCGGGAGATATCTTCCTGAATATCAACACCCCTGATATTCCACTCGACAATATCAAGGGTATCCGGCTTTGTCACCTGGCGCATAAAACCCATATCGACACTGTCAAGGAAGGCCATGACGGCAGGCGCGAGTTTTATTGGTTAGTGCGGCGAAAGCTAGACCTTGAGGCTGCCGACGGGACCGACATCAAGGCAATCGAGCGGGACTGTATATCGGTAACCGAACTACATGTCGATTTATTCCGTACAGCCCCAATTTCCAACCTGGAAACGCTCTGCCAGGAATGGTTCAAAAAACTAGAATCACCCAAATAGGAAGCCCCGATTTCCTAATTTTCGAGGCATCCTTTATAATTAGGTCAATCAGTCCGCTTGTATCTTTTTTCTGAGAGAACGAGACGGCAATAGCCCGGAAGGAATGCCTTCCCTGCTTTTGCCGGGGAGGCATTGGCGTTTAATGGCAGACAACGGCTTGAGGATCGGTTTCATCGGGGCGGGAAAAGTCGGCAACACCCTGGCTATGGCCCTGGTTAAGGCGGGGTATTCGGTAAATGCCGTCACCAGCAACGATGTTTCCTCGGCGTACAAAATGGCCGATAAGTTGCCTTCGGCGGTCGTCTTCGACAGCCCGGAGGAAATGGGCAGCGCCTGCGATCTTATTTTCATAACCACTCCGGACTCCGTAATCAGCGAAATTGCTGCTTCTATTCCCTTTCATCCCGGCCTGATGATCTGCCATACCGCCGCTGCGGTAGCTGTTTCAGCCCTCGATGGACTGAAGAAAAGCGGAGCGCTGACGGGTGTTTTCCATCCGTTACAGGCGATCGGGTCAAAAAACGCTGAAATTTTGCCTGGAATCACGTTCGCCATCGAAGCCGATGAACCATTATTAACCATACTCCGACAAATGGCGGTAAGGTTGGATGGGCGTACCATTGCACTGAAAGAAAATGACCGGGTTCTATATCACGCCTCGGCTATATTCGCGTCCAACTACCTCGTAACCCTGGTGAGCCTTGCTGCCGAATTATGGCAGGGTTTCGGGACCAGCGAACAGGCGGTGCGGGCGTTGATGCCGCTTATGAGGGGCACCCTGGACAACGTCGAACAAATCGGTATTCCGGAATGCCTGACAGGTCCCGTCGCCCGCGGAGATATTGACTCAATCAAACTTCACCTCGAGGCGCTGGTTGAGCACGCCCCCACCGTTCTTGATGTCTACCGCATCCTCGGGCTTCATACTGTACCGATCGCGCTGGCAAAGGGCGGTATTGATAGGGAAAAAGCCGATCGACTATTACAAATCCTGGAGAAGAAACAATGAGAACGATGCTCAAAAGCAAACTTCACCGCGCACGGGTCACCCGCTGCAATCTGGATTACGAAGGAAGTATTACTATCGACAGGGACCTCATGAAAGCCGCAGATATCCTGCCTTTCGAGCAGGTACAGGTCTTGGATCTGAACAACGGAGCCCGATTCGCAACTTACACCATCGAGGGCGAGCCAGGCAGCGGCGAGATCGGTCTTAATGGAGCTGCCGCCCGGTGCGCCTGCAAAGGTGATACCGTCATCATTTTGACCTACGATCAGGTAGCCGAGGAACAGCTCTCCAGCCACATGCCGAAGCTCGTTTATGTTGATGAGAATAATCGGATCGTCGACGTCAAACACGCCCTTGGCGCCATCTCATTCTAGGAGTTGAGATGAAAACCACAATCCAGCAGATCAAGGAATTCAAGCTCAGGGGCGAAAAATTCGCCATGCTCACCGCTTATGACTACCCGACGGCGCAGATCATCGATCGGTGTGGGATACCAGTCATCCTGGTCGGGGATAGCCTGGGAAACGTGGTGCTTGGGTATGATTCGACCATCCCGGTAACCATGGATGACATGATCCACCACACCAAAGCTGTCGTTAGAGGATCGAATAATGCCCTTGTTGTCGGCGACATGCCTTTCATGACTTACCAGATAAACGTGGAGGAAACCCTTCGGAATGCCTCGCGGTTTATACAGGAAGCCGGGGCACAAGCTGTGAAACTGGAAGGCGGGGTGACCGTAGCAGACAAAGTAAAGAAACTCGTCGAATGCGGCATTCCCGTCATGGGACATATCGGACTGACGCCCCAATCTATCAATCAATTGAGCGGTCATAAAGTCCAGGGGCGCAGCCTCGACGCTGCGCGGAAGCTAATCGCCGATGCCAGGGCTCTTGAAGAAGCCGGGGCGTTTGCGGTGGTCCTCGAGACGATCCCCGCCGAACTTTCGGCGTTTATTACCTCTAAGATCGGCATACCGACGATCGGAATCGGAGCCGGACCTGCCTGTGACGGCCAGGTACAGGTCATTTCTGATTTGCTGGGATTGTTCACTGATTTTGTACCCAAACACGCCGGACAGTATGCCAAACTTGCCGGTCTGATGGCTGAGGGAATTACAGGCTATGCCAAGGATGTGAGTAAAGGCGAATTCCCGACCGCCCAACAAAGTTTCACAATGGACAGTTCGGTTTTGGACACACTGAAACAAGAAAATGAAGCTGCTTAACACAGTCTCCGAACTTCGAACGTACAGGAGTAGCCTTTCCGGTTCCGTCGGCTTCGTTCCGACAATGGGTTTTCTTCACGAAGGGCATCTTTCTCTGGTGCGTCGATCAACATCGGATTGCGATCATTCCATTGTCAGCATCTTCGTAAACCCCACCCAGTTCGGTCCAAATGAAGACTTCAATTCGTATCCCCGAGACATCGATCGAGACCTAGCGATGCTGGAAGCTGCCGGCGCTGATGCCGTGTTTCTCCCCGCTGCCGAAGAAATGTACCCACCTGGCGCAGATACGTTTGTCGTTCCCGGCAAAATCGCCGAAAGACTTGAAGGCGCTGTCCGCCCCGGCCACTTCAAAGGTGTGGCCACGATTGTTCTAAAACTCTTCAACCTTGTTCGAGCCCAGAAGGCATACTTTGGGCAGAAGGATGCCCAACAGGTAGCAGTTTTGAGAAAAATGGTGGCTGACCTGAATGTCCCGGTTGAACTGCTCGTGATGCCCATCGTCCGGGAAAGCGACGGACTGGCAATGAGCAGCCGGAATACCTACCTTAACGAGGATGAACGACAGGCCGCGACAATATTGTATCAATCACTGAAGATGGCTGAAAGCCTCATCGAAAGCGGCGAAAAACACGCCGAAACAGTTAAACAGAAAATGGCGGAATTTATCTCGAACGAGAAACTTGCCTGTACTGATTATATCAGTATTTCCGACGGAGATAGCCTGGCAGAGCAGACTATAATTACAAGACCGGCTTTGATCTCGCTCGCCGTGAGGTTTGGACGGACTCGGCTGATAGATAATCTGATATTGGTGTAATTGAATGGAGCCTATCGGAGATATTCGATAGGACGTCTGATAATAAAATTGGCTCCCGAGGAAGGATTCGAACCTTCGACCAATCGGTTAACAGCCGACCGCTCTACCACTGAGCTACTCGGGAGCGAGTATTTGGCTGCCGAGCCAGGGTTCGAACCTGGGCAAAAGGATTCAAAGTCCTCCGTGCTACCACTACACAACTCGGCAATTGGCTTTCGCAGCCTCAAAAGCTGGTGCCGAAGGTCGGACTCGAACCGACACAGGAGTTGCCCCCTAGCAGTTTTTGAGACTGCCGCGTCTACCATTCCGCCACTCCGGCGTAAAGCCGAATGCTATTAAAGAACAAAGTGCCGAGGCCCAGACTTGAACTGGGGACACGCGGATTTTCAGTCCGCTGCTCTACCAACTGAGCTACCCCGGCGCAGACAACGAAAGATATTGTAGCCGTTCTGCGTAGGTGGGTCAAGCGATTGAACTTGTCCAGAGCGTGTTTCAGGTTTAGAACTGTATAACGCCGTACTGTGAAAAGGTAACCAGCAAGATCACAGTGGAAAGAGCCGAACCCGCGGCTACCTGCCACAAGGTATGCTGGGCCAGATTCAGCCTGGCCCACCAGATTGCCGGCAGCAAAATTAACGAGAACGCCGCCCACCAGCCGAACAGAACGAATAGCAGGGTTACGAAGGCAGCCATGGTCGAAGAATGGACCGATATCTTCCACCAAAGATTGATGAAAGCCAGGCAAACGACCGATGCCAACCCGGCTACCAGGCCGGCAATCAGGATCGTCGGCGCGTTCAACAGGTTTAAGATCCAGATCGTCAAAACGTCGAAAAACAGGCCGACGACATAAACCCGGTGACGCTGGTGCCTGCGGTTGGAGAAAAGGGAATCCATGCGCCCCGTCTTAACCATGTATAGCGATATTAGCAATACCGGTAGGATCACAAGACCCGTCGCCAGGAGAAACCAGCCAAAACCCTCAGCGGCTGTGGCGGAATCGTCGAAAGCGAGCAAGGCGGTCATGAGAATGCCCAATACCAGGGGGCTTAGACCATTTGAAATCAGATGTGCAATTCGGGTTCGCAAACTATTCACGCCTGCTCATAAAAGAATTCGCCAATTATAGCACACCGAACAATAAATCTATTGACAAACGTTGTACCCGGTATTACAGTGACACCCAATAACCATGATAGCCAGTGACGCCGTTTCCATCTTTGACGTAAGCTTCAAGTACGGCCACCTCACCGTAATTGACCATTTGTCTTTGAAAATCCCACAGGGGCAGGCCTTCGGCTTGCTTGGACCCAACGGAGCCGGTAAGACCACCCTTATAAGACTCATGGCCGGTCTGCTACAGCCTGATGAGGGCTCGATTCAGGTACTGAACGAACCTCTCACCCGTAAGAGATCATCCATTATCGGCTACATGCCCCAAACCCCTTCGGTGTATCAGGAGCTGAGTGTGCGGCAGAACGTGGAATTTTTCGCCAAAATCTACGGCATGGCCGCGGGGTCAAAGCGGAAGACACGCGTCGAAGAGGTCATCAAAATTGTCGACCTTTGGCCCAAAAGAGATACCAGTGCCCACGAGCTTTCCGGTGGCATGCGGCAGCGTTTGAGCCTGGCTTGCGCCATCGTTCACAACCCGAGCATCATCTTTCTCGACGAACCGACGGTTGGATTGGATCCTGAGCTCCGCGTCCATTTCTGGGATTATTTCCGGAAACTTACCGCCGCAGGCCACACCCTGATAATTTCCAGCCATACCATGGACGACGCTACTCATTGCGATTGCCTGGTTTTCCTGCGCGAAGGGAAAGTTATCGCCCGCGGATCCCCATCCGAATTAAAAGAAGCCGTCGGCGATCCTGAAGCCTCTCTGGAAGATGCATTCCTGTATTTTATCCGTAAAGGTGCGAATGAAAATGCCTAAACTGGCATTTGCTATCTCACAACGTGTGATTACTCAATTACGCCGCGATCATCGCACACTCGGGCTGATCATCGTAGTTCCGGTGGTAGTCATGACACTCATCGGATTCAGCATGCCCAACCGAAACGCTCAACTTGAAATCACCGCTCCGGCGCTGATCGCCATGATGGCCCTTTTCTTCAGTTTTTTGCTCACGGGAATCAGCTTCCTGCGTGAACGTTCCCAGGGCACCATGGAAAGACTGATGGTATCGCCTGTTTCGAGAACGGATATCGTCCTGGGGTATCTCTTGGGTTTCATGATCTTCGCCCTGGTTCAGACGTTGATCATCTTTTTCTTCACGGTATGGGTATTCAATGTTCCTTACAAAGGGGCGCTCTGGGAAATCCTGGTGTTCCAAACCGCCATCGTTGTCGGCTCGGTAACGCTGGGCATATTCATCTCGACGTTCGCCAAAAACGAGTTCCAGATGGTCCAATTCATCCCGCTGATCATCGTACCCCAGGTCTTCCTGGCCGGCGTCCTTTGGCCGGTCGAGCAAATGAACGGTTTCCTCCAGGGCGTCTCCAAGTTTCTTCCGCTGACCTACGCCGTCGAAGGCCTCCGCGGCATCATGCGGCAGGGAGAATCGCTGGGTGGCGTTGGGAGCGATCTGCTGTTTCTCCTGGGATTCGCTGTAGTGACTTCCGCCCTGGCTGCCTTAACACTGCGCCGCCGGGCAAGCGGCTGACGTTTCCAAAGAATTTGGCTCAGCCTGCGACATTTGATTACCAAACACTCGTTGACACCTTTTTGGGAGCGACTTATTATAGTCCGGGTTTAACCCGCGACGTGTTTTCAGGTTCCTGGATTCAACGCTGGGAAGGATATGCAGGACCCGTCTTCGTTCACCCAGGCAATGAGATTCGGCGGCAGATTGAGGTTTTACCTGAATCTGTACCGGGCGCTGGCTTTGGTTATCGCGGGCAGCCAACTAAGCGTCAACGGCGTTGTGTCGCCGTTACCTGTGGGTGTTATCTTTTGGGGGGTTACCGGTTACACTTTTTTTAAATTCCTCACCCCCGCATCTCCCAAACGATACATCACAGGCCAACTGCTGCTTGCCCTTGATCTCGTGTTCTCCGGCTTTTTGATCTGGCTTACCGGTGGCGTCAGCAGCCCCTTCCTCCTCTATACGTTATCCCCCGTCCTGACAGCCTCGCTGTTTTATTCTTCATATTTGGCGATGACGGTTGGCGTTGCTTCAATTCTGGATGTTTTGCTCGCCCAACTGGTGGCGCCGGTTGAAAGCGCCAGTTTTGACGCCACGGAAATCAGCTACTTTTTGATATATATCGCAGCGGTAAGCCTTGCTGCTTCCTTGCCTTACCTGGTCAATATCAACCTTCAGCAGCGCCTGGAAAAAGAATTTGTGACCGAAGAAAGGCAGAGGTTATCGCGTGAAATCCATGACGGCACCGTACAGACCCTTTCAGCGATCAACTGGCAGGTACAGATTATCGAACGGGAACTGAACCGCCGCGGCATCGAGATGCAGGAGGTAGATAAACTTCTGCGGCTCGTCGAGGAATCAAGGATCGAAGCCCTGGAATCATTGGAGTTGCTGCGTAAGTATTCCGGCGCCGGGCAGATGATGTCGCACCTCAAGAATTACCTCCATCACTTGAAACAGGATGCCGGAATCAATTACAGCATCAACCTGCCTGAGGCGGAGCCATCACTACCGCCGCAGATCGAACTGCAGGTTTTACGTATCTGCCAGGAAGCTATGAACAATATCCGGAAACATGCCGAGGCTAAGAACATACACTTCGAGATGGTGCGGCGAGACGAGCACCTTCGGGTGTCCATTCAAGATGATGGCAAGGGATTCGATTCCGGCCAGTATTATCACGGGCAGTCACGGCACGGTCACGGTCTCAACGTGATGAAAGAACGCGCTATTTCAGCGGGCGGCGTTCTCAAGATCAACAGTGTGCCGGGGAAAGGCACGATTTTGACCATCGATATTCCATTGGAGAGGAGATAGTCATGGCTGAAAATACTCGTATACTTATCGTCGATGACCACGCGATTGTCCGAAGCGGGCTTACTTCTATCCTGGCCGGCGAGGATAAGATGCATATCATCGGCGAAGCCGCCGATGGAAACGAAGCCATCACTAAAGCTACCGCCCTGCAACCGGATGTCATTCTGCTGGATATCCTGATGCCCCGCTGTACCGGTCTTGAAGCGTTGCCGGTAATCAGGGAAAAAGCGCCCGCCGCCAGGATACTCATGCTTACCGTTTCCGCCGAGGAAAAAGACCTGTTCACCGCCCTTAAATACGGCGCCCAAGGCTACCTCCTTAAAGGATCCGGAATCACGGAAGTCGTCTCGGCTATCAGGCGGGTGGCCAGTGGGGAGGTCATTCTTTCGCCGCAGATGGCGGGATCGCTGGTCTCGGAATTTCGTCAGCGTCAGGCTAACAAAGAAGATATCGACCTTTCTCCGCGTGAAATGGAAGTCTTGAAACTTGTAGGCGATGGCCTGACCAACTCGGAAATTGCTGAGAAAATGTTTTTGGGAGAAAGCACCGTCCGCACTTACCTGTCCCGGCTCCTGGACAAACTCCAGCTTAGGAACAGGGCAGCCGCCGTTGCGTATGCCACCAGGCGGGGACTGTCTTCAAACAAATAAAATGTCCCGATTCGATTGATCGAGATCCGGGACAAACAAGTTCGAAAATGGAGCGGGCGACGGGATTCGAACCCGCGACAACCTGCTTGGAAGGCAGGAACTCTACCACTGAGTTACACCCGCAATACAAGGCAATTTTAACCTTGAGCGGCCGCGTTTGTAAAGCGCCCGCCGGCATCTAACTTCCAATATGGTTTCCCGGCATCCCAGTTGCTATAATCTGCGTGCCTGGAGGACATTATGCCCAACGACAAACAAGCAAAAGTTATCATGGTGCAGGGAACATCTTCCAACGTTGGCAAGAGCGTGTTAGTGGCTGCCCTCTGCAGAATTTTCAAACAAGACGGCTATAAAGTAGCGCCCTTCAAAGCACAAAACATGGCCCTCAACGCCTTTGTTACGCCTGAGGGCGGTGAGATAGGCCGGGCTCAAGCGATGCAGGCCGAAGCATCTGAAATCGCCCCCAGTATCCACATGAATCCGGTTCTGCTGAAACCTGAAGCCAATTCGCGTGCCCAGATAATAGTGCACGGCAAGGTTTTCGACACCTCCTCTGCCAGAGACTACTACAACTACACCATGATGCTCCTTGAGAAAGTGAAGGAGTCGCTGGAATATCTCAGATCGCGGAATGACATTGTAGTCATCGAAGGGGCCGGTTCCCCGGCAGAGATCAACCTGAAAGCCCGTGAAATCGCTAACATGCGCATCGCCAAGCTGGCGAAGTCACCTGTGCTGCTTGCCGGAGATATCGACCGCGGCGGCGTTTACGCTTTCCTCGTCGGAACTCTCGAACTGCTCGATGAGAGCGAACGGAAATTGGTAAAGGGTTTCATCATCAATAAATTCCGGGGCGATGTCAGCCTGATCAAGGATGCCAACGACTTCCTGGAAGAACGAACTAAATTGCCTGTTCTCGGAGTGGTTCCTTACTACCGGGATATCCTGCTTGCCCAGGAAGATTCCGTATATCTCGACGAGCGCCGCAATGCCGCTTCCAACGCCGACCTCGATATCGCCATCATCCGCAGTCCCAGGATATCCAACTACGATGATTTTGATCCGCTTGAGGAGGACGGAGCCAACCTGCGGTTTATCTGCCGTCCCGAAGAAATGGGAAACCCCGACCTCATTATCATTCCGGGTTCCAAAACCACGGTCCCCGACCTTTTAGCCATCCGAGAATCAGGCGTCGCTGATGCCATTGTCAACAAAGCCAGATCAGGCACACCGGTGTTCGGCGCCTGCGGCGGCTACCAGATGCTGGGGAACTTGATCCACGATCCTGACCATGTCGAATCGGATAACGATAGGGTGCAGGGCCTTGGCCTGATAGACGCGGAAACGACTTTTGTCAGCGAGAAAGCGACCACCCAGGTGAAAGGCATCGTCACCGGCGGCAGCGGGTTGCTGGAGGGCTTGAAAGGTGAAATCCTGACCGGTTATGAGATCCACATGGGCCGGACAGAAAGCCGTGTGCGCCCGTTCCAGATCACAGAAACCCAGGACGGACCGGCATTTTATGCTGACGGCAGCGCCAACGAAAATGGCACGGTTATCGGTAGCTACATCCACGGGATCTTTCAGAGCCACGGCTTCAGGCGGGGTTTGTTGAACAATCTGCGCCGCCGGAAAGGTCTGCCGGAACGGATATACGATGCTCCTCTGGACAAGGAAAAGCATTATGACGCCCTGGCTGATCTGGTGCGAAGTTCGCTGGACATGAAAACCGTCTACAGGATTATCGATGAAGGCGTCGAGGCGTGAGCAAGGAAAATATCCAGAGGATGCGCCAGGCAAGTATTGGTGAGCCCGCCTGGCAGTTGCTCGGGATAAGGCTGGAAGCCATCGAGGATGGATTTGCCAGGGTCAATCTCACGGTCAGGCCGGACTTCCTGAATTTTGTGGGCACGGTTCATGGCGGAATCATTGCGACCCTGGCTGACTCGGCTTTCGGTTATGCGCTGAATTCGTTATATTTTCCGACAGTGGCCAGCCAGTTCAATATCCATTTCCTTAACCCGGCGAATCTTGGCGATGAATTGGAAGCCGAATGCCGGGTAGTTAAAGCCGGGAAACGCACTGTGATGGCTGAAATAACGGTATCGACAACATCTGGTAAAATCATCGCCAAAGCAACGGGCACAGGAATACCCTTGGAAAGGCAGCAGGAATAGTTATTGTTTCCTGATCAAAGACCATAGAGCCGAAACGGTTAATAAGAAACCGGTGACCACTAACACCGATGTCGCCGCCCATTGGGTTATTGTCGTAGAGTAGCCGATCGCCAGCCCTCCCAGCGCCAAACCAAAAACCAGCAGCCCGCCGATAAGCTGAGAAATACCCTTTTCAATAGATTCAGGATATTGGGCCGCGGCAACTTTAATCTGTTCTCGCCTGATCGATGTGTCCGCCATAGGAATTCTCCCCGAAAAAGTGTTTCTAATAATAGAAACGTTTTTAGAGGCAAAATGTTAGTTATGTCAAAGACAACGTTCATACGAAAATGGGAGAATATTCCCAGGTATGCCCCTGTGCTATAATACCTGCACTATGCAAAAGCCGGACTGGCAGTTAACAGCCACCACGATCAAATGCGATATCGTCAGCGATGAAGTGACCATCATGGTTTACCCTGACGGGACCGCAAAATGCGCCAGTTTCTTGAAATATGGCGCAACAGATAAAAAAAACCTGGCTAATCTCGAAAGACGGGCCAGGAAGCTCGGGATTACCACCAGGTGCGAAGGCCCGCAGTGCAGGAGCGTCACCGAATACCGCGATAAAATTATGGCTGAGGAAGCCGTAAAGTAATCCGCGTCAAAAATGGGAAACGCTTTTTAGCGTTTTGAGCTCTCCCCCAAATAAGCTGAGATCACCTGCGTATTGTTCTTGATTTCCTCCGGGGTGCCTTCGGCGATCTTACGACCGAAATCCAGCACCACGATGCGGTCTGCCAGGTCCATGACAACACCCATGTCGTGTTCTATCAGCACGATGGTACGAACTCCATCCCGTAGGACGGGAGTATCCGGGTAGGACTCTCCCTGGCCTTCAAAGATATCTACGATGAACCGGGCGATGTCTTCCTTTTCCTCCGTGTTCATGCCCGCCATAGGCTCATCAAGGAGCAGCACCTTGGGCTCGAGTGCCAGAGCGCGCGCCAGCTCAATCCTTTTACGCATGCCGTAAGGAAGAGAAGCCACCGTTTTGTTGCGCACCGGCTCGATCTCCAGGAAATCGATGATGTCCTCGACGACTCTCCGATGCCGGATCTCTTCGTTATGCGCGGGACCAAAATAAAGAGCACCAGTCAGCAGATTCTGCTTCATGAACACGTGCCTGGCCGCCATGGCATTTTCAAGGGTTGTCAGGCCGGAAAATAGTTCGATATTCTGGAAGGTTCGCGCCAGGCCCAATTTTGCGGCCTTGTCCGGGCGGATGCGGGAGATATTCTTACCTTCAAACAATATCTCGCCTTTTTGGGGCTTGTAGAAGCCGTTGAGGCAATTCAACAGGCAGGTCTTGCCGGCGCCGTTTGGTCCGATGATCGCCAGGATTTCGTTTTCCCGGATGTCGACCGACACGTCTTTAAGCGCGTTGATGCCGCCGAAAGAAAGGGTAAGGTTTCGCAGGCTGACCTTGACACCGTTTGCAACGGAGGTTATCGGCTGTCCCATCTTAGTCCCATTTTCTTTCGTCAATGACCGGTTTGGCGTCTGCAGCGATGGTTCCCGGAGGTAAAAGCACCACGGAGTCCAGCTTAACGATACTCGTTTTTTGAAAAACAGATTCGATGCGGTTCTGAAGTTCAAGGTTAGCGGTAACGCCGGACTTTAATTCTGTTATTAGAGTCAGTTCATCCCGTGTCCCGTTTCGGCGGACCACCAGTTGGAACCTCCCGACCTCGGCGACCGCCGCTAAAGCCGTCTCAACCTGCTTGGGTACGACGAACATCCCGCGGACCTTGACCGCCTCTCCCGACCGCCCAAGTAGCCCCGCCAGTTTTGGAGCCGTCCTGCCGCAGGGACAGTTGTCGATGAGCATTTTAGAAAGGTCGCCTGTTCCAAAGCGAAGCAAACCCCAATGAGGATTGTGCAAGGGCGTCACTACTACTTCACCCACCTCCCCTGGCGGCAGTTGTTTTCCGGTCAATGGGTCGACAATTTCAATGACATAATCATCCATCAGATGCAGGCCGGATTTATCCGAACACTCGTAGGCAAGCGCCCCGCCGGGTTCGGTAACCGCATAGGCCTGGTAGGTGTCGATGCCATAATCACTCTCCAGGACTTTCCTGATCGACGGCGACAGCATTTCTCCCGTGAACCAGGCTTTGTTTATGCGATAATCTTTCCTGTAATCGCCACCGGTCTCTTCGATCTTCTTTATGAGGGACATCAGGTAGCTCGGCGTGCCGACAAAGGCGTTAACGGAGAGATCTTTTATTGTCTTGATATGAATATCGGTGTTCCCAGCCCCGGCTACTATGACGGTCGCCCCGCAATCGCGCAGCCCTTCCTGGAAAAGCGTTCCCGCTGGCGAAAGATGATAAGTAAAGGTATTGATTACAATGTCACCTTTACGGAACCCCGCCGCCCAGAATGACCTGGCGAACCATTCGATTTTGGACGAGTGCAGGGGTTCATAGACCGGCCCGGGCGAGACGAAAATACGTTCGATCTCTTCCGGTTTACCGATATAATAGCCGCCATAAGGCGGGGCCAGTTTCTGGGAATCGATAAGATCGGTCTTGCGGCTGATGGGCAATTTTTCAAGGTCGGCGACGGTCTTGATTTCGGAAGGCCTGACCCCGGTTTCCAACATCATTGCCCTGGACGCGGGCGCCCCGCGGTAAGCCCGGGAGACCGCCGTCCTCAGACGGCCATCCATGTATACTTTCCGCTCCGCAGCGGTCATCGATTCCAGCTTATCGTAATGCTGATCCATTCGACTAATCTACTCTATTTTCTAATATCGATTTTCGTGCTTTTATAGCCAGCGTTTGCGCCGTTTGTAATGCTTTACATCGCGGTAACTCTTTTGCTTGCCAACCGCCGAAAGCCCCATGTAAAACTCTTTGACGTCCTCATTATTCTTCAGGAAGTCCGCCGTGCCATCGAGTACCACCCGGCCGTTTTCCATGACATACCCGTAATGGGCGATGGAAAGGGCGATCCGGACGTTTTGTTCGACGAGTAAGACGGAAGTTTTTTGATCCTCATTGAAGCGTCTGATAATGGAGTAGATCTCATCGACCATCAACGGGGCCAGTCCCAAAGATGGTTCATCGAGCATCATGAGTTTCGGCCGGGCCATCATAGCCCTTCCTATTACCACCATCTGTTGTTCGCCGCCGGACAGGTAGCCGGCGGTGTTGTTGCGCAAGTTCCGCAACCGGGAGAAGTAGTTGTAGACCATCTCCAGGTCATTCTTCACCTCGGAGCGGTCTTTGCGATGAAAAGCGCCTACCAGAAGGTTCTCTTCCGCGGTAAGGTGCTCAAAAACGCGCCTGCCTTCCAACGCCTGGACGATGCCGAGCCGCCCGATATACTCAGCATTCTTCTTATCTATCCGCTCGCCGTTCCACTCGATGTTGCCGTCGGTGACTTCTCCCTCCTCCACATGAAGGAGGCCGGAAATGGCCTTCAGGGTCGTCGTCTTGCCGGCGCCGTTAGCTCCAAGTAAAGTGACGATTTGCCCGTCAGGCACGCCCAGCGAGACACCGTGCAGGACGCGGATGACGTTGAGGTAGGCGACTTCGATATTGTTTATCTTGAGCATCGTTGAGGTTGGGAGGGGGTTTTAGCCCCCTCCCGCTTTCCTTCTATTTGAATCCGTAGTCGATGAACGGAGCATCAATCCAGCTGCCGACAGCGGTTATCTTGCCGGTTTTAACCTGGTAGAGCTTGACGGTTTTGCTGAAACGGTTGTCGCCAACGGTGTAGCTTGCTGAGCCCTGTAGTCCGCCCACATCGAATCCGCTTAACTTCTTGAAGCCGTTAGCCTCGACCAGCGCCGGGGTGAGGGCATTGCCGCCGCCCGGAGTGTTGGTAATGGCCTTGTTCAGGATTTCGGCGATAAGTAAGCCCTCAGCCCATCCGGTGATGTAGTCCATGTTATTGGCATCCTCAGGATGGTTCTTGGTCATGTATTCGGTCATCTTGGCCATCGCCGGAACGTTATCTCCCCAGCCGACGGTCGGGTAGATGCCCCAGACGCCTTCAGCGGCAGCACCGGCCAGGTTGACCATTTCGCTGGTAAACGAAGCACCGCCGCAGCCGATGGTGATGGCGGGGGTCATGCCCAGGGTCGCCGCGTTCTTCAGTATTACCGCGGTCGGCGGCGGTGTGGAGGAAATGTAGATCACATCGGGATTTTTAGCTTTGATGCGGGTCAGGCTTTCGATCTCGGAAGCGGTCGTTGAGGTATGGGTTTCAACGGCCACGATTTCGATGCCGAGGCTGGCAGCCAGTTTATCGGCAGCGTCTTTCGCGCCCTGACCGGTGGCATTGTTGAGAAGGTGCAATGCCATCTTGGGTTTGCCGGTCCCCTTCCAGATGTTAGCCATGTAGTATTTGGCGAAGGCCACCCAGTCATCGCCGTAATCAGGGAACGAGGCGTATTGATGCTTTGCAGGCTGGGTAATGTTGGGGGCTGAAAAGACGGTGAAACCCGGCAAGCCAGCTTCGTTGGCGATGCCCATGACGGCGGTCATTTCGGCCGAAGCCTGCGTAGCGAACATGACGATGCCGCTGGACGGCGAGATGAATTCATTGATAATGGTTGTTTCATTGGCGGCAGTGTACTGGTCGTCCCGGAACACCACCTGGATCTGGTGACCCTGAACTCCGCCCAACTCCGTATTGATGTACTTGATCGCATCTTGAACACCGTCCCCCATGGGCTTGCCCTTGGATGCCGCCACACCGGTGTAAGGGGCCATGATACCCACTTTGATTGGGTTCTTCACCGCGTCGGTTGTCGAACCGGGTGTTGTCGTTGAACCGTTGCCGTTCCCGCAGCCAGAGGCCAGTACGGGCAGTCCGGCGACAACAATGGTCACGAGCGCAATTATTGCCTTGCTGAACCAGGTTTTTCCTTTCATTCTCCCCTCCTTTAATCTATGGCTTGGTCGCCGGGCAGTTCGTCACATCTTTTCCTCCCGAACCTAATATGAAAAGGGCCAGAGCCGGTAGGAGGCTTTGAAGAGGTTCCAGCGGTGGGCCAGACCTCGCGGCTCGAGGACCAGGAACAATACGATCACAAGTCCGAATAAAAAGGGTCCCAACCCGGCGGTAAAGCCGGAAGGTAAATTGCCTGAAAATGTGCTCTCCAGGATCGGCGAAACGTAGGTGACCCCCTGCTGCAATAGCCGGATGATGACCGCCCCCAGGATCGGCCCGAGGGTGGTTCCGGCGCCGCCGATGATAATCATGCCGACGTAGAGAATCGACTCCGTGATGGAGAACTGTTCGGCAGAGACGTAGGTCACCCAATGGGCGGTGAGCGATCCGGCCACACCGGCAAGGAAGCACCCCAGGAAGAAAGCCAGGAGTTTATATCTGAAGAGGTTTATGCCCATGACTTCAGCGGCCAGGTCGTTATCACGGATAGCGACGAACGCCCTGCCGATGCGGGTCCGGGCCAGGTTCTTAGCGAAGAAAATGACGGCAACGGCAACGGTCATAATCAGGAAGAACAGGCTCTGAGGGGTCTTGAACGTGAAGCCGAAAATTTCCGCTCTCGGTACCGCCATGCCCATGAAGCCGCCGGTGATATTGTCCAGGTGATTGATCACCCATAGGATGATAATCTGGGCGGCGATAGTCGAAATAGCCAGGTAGAAGCCTTTTACCCTTAAAGAGGCAACCCCGAAGATGATGCCGATAAACCCGGCGAGGAGCCCGGCGGCCGGCAAGGCAACCAAAAACGGCAGGTCCAGCTTGGCGGTGAATACCGCCGACGTAAAGGCGCCGACGGCAATAAATCCGGCGTGACCGACCGAAAGCTGGCCGCAATAGCCGGTGAGGAGATTGAGTCCCGTCGCGGCGATGATCGTTATTCCTATAAGGTTGACCACACCAAGCCAGTAGAAGGACAACCATAGCGGGGCGGTGAAAAGGACGGCCAGGCCGATAAGCAGCAGCGCCAACTGCGTTTTGGTACGGAATATGGCCATGTCCGCGGCATAGCTGAAATTGCGGGTCCCGCAAGGAAGTGCCACGCTAGATCCTCTCTATCCTTTCCTGCCCGAACAGCCCAAAGGGCTTGATGAACAGGACGATGACGATAATGATGAACGGAATAACGTCCTTGACTCCCGACCAGGTGAGATCGGTTAGATAGCCGCCCCCGACATTTTCCGCCAGGCCGATGACCGGTCCGGCAACTATCGCTCCGAGGAACGAATCAAGCCCGCCCAGAATAACCACGGAGAACGATTTAAGCCCCGTTTCGACAAGTCCGGTGGTAATACCGCCGATAGAACTCATCAACACCCCGCCTATGGCGGCAAGGGCTCCGGCGAACATCCATGACACCGAGAATATCCTGGTCACCGGGATACCGCACGCCCAGACAGCCATCTGATCGTCGGCGGTGGCTCTCATGGCGACTCCGTATCGATGGTAGCGGAAAAATAAGCTGACGATGATAAAGAGTACGAGAGCTATGCCCGCCGCCCACAGGTATTCCTGGGATACCACCGCACCCAGAATGTGGACCGGTTCGTCGGGAATGAAATCAGGCATGGCGGCCGTTGAAATCGGCCAGAACATCGCCACCAGCCCCTCGAAAACAAAGGCGACGCCAAGGGTTACTGTTATGAGCGACAGGATGGGCTGTCCGATAAGCGGCCTCAAAATGACCCGTTCGAGGATCCAACCTATTCCGGCAGCCGCAGCGATTGTCACCGGCAGTCCCAGCCAGAAAGGCATACCGGCTTGCTGCATCGTGCCGTAAGCGATCCAGGAAAACAGCAGCACCATCTGGCCTAGCGCCAGGTTGGCCACTGATGATGATTTCCAGATGAACGTAAAGCCGAGCGCGATCAGAGAGTACACCAGCCCCACAGTGATGCCGGTCAGGACGAACTGCATCAGATCAGCCATTACAGTCCCCTCACCTTGATAGAAGTAGTCACAACGCCTTTACGCCCGTCGCGATAAGTAACAGGGGCTTCTACTACCACATCCTTACGCTCGCCATACATCGCTTCGATAAGATCGGCGTATTTCTGGTACACAGCCCCACGCCGCAACTTTCGCGTGCGGGTGAGTTCAGCCTCATCCGGGTCAAATTCCTTATGTAAAATAACGAATTTTTTCACTCGTGAGTTTTCAGGTAAAAAGCTGTTGACTCGGGCGACATCTTTAGAAACAAGATCCGCGATCTCCTTTTTCTGAGACAGATCGACGTAAGTGGTGAAATTGAGGCGATTGTTCTGCGCCCATTTGCTTACCATGGCAAAATCGATGTTGATGACAGCTGAGGCATAATCCTTGTCTTTGTCACCCAGGACCATTGCGTCCTTGATGTACGGTGAAAACCTCAACCGGCCTTCGATGTATTGAGGGGCGAACTTGACGCCGCTCTTCAGTTCACCCATGTCTTTGAGTCGATCCAGGAAAATAATATGTCCGGCCTCATTGATGTTGACCGCATCTCCGGTTTTGAACCAACCGCCGGGAGCGAAGCTTTCTTTGGTCTTGGCTTCATCCTTGTAATAACCGGAGAACATGCAGTCGGAGCGGACAAACAGTTCACCTTCATTGGTAAGGCGAACTTCGGTATTCAAAGCGGGGCGGCCGACGCTTTCGAAAGCGATATCGCCTTGGCCGTGGGAAGCGATGAATCCGGCTTCGGTCGAAGCGTAATTCTGCCGGAGTTCTATCCCGATGGCATGGATGAGCTTGAAAGTATCCAGCGCCAAAACTGATGAGCCAGTAACCGCCCAGCGCACTCGCGAAAGACCTAGTTTGTCTTTAAGCGGATGGAACATCAGCCCATCGGAGACCCTTCCGAGCGACTTCCAGAAAATATTGGGCTCGACACCCGATAATTTGGCTTCAGCCAGCCTATAACCGACCGGCAGAAAGGCTTTATAGGCTAATTTCTTAAATGGGTGGGCATCCATCATCTTCACCTGGATATCGGAAACGATGCCCTCCCATTGCCTCGGGCCGTAAATGGCGAAATGCGGCCCGATTTCCCTGGTGTCGGCAGCAATGGTTTCCGGTTCCTCGGGAAAGTTCAACCTCGCCCCGGACAAAATGTGCGGGATGGTGGCAAAAAAACTATCGCCGACCCATGCCGCCGGAAAATTGGAAATGAGATCGCTCTTCTGATCTAGCGGATAGCGGGTAACGAAACCGGAGGCGGTGGCGATAAGCGCTTTATGGGTTAAAATCGCGGCTTTCTGTTGTCCCGTGGTGCCGGAGGTGTAGTAGATGAAAGCGGTGTCTGCAGGTTTGACCCGGGACAATTTTTCTTCAAACACGCCGGGGTAGTTCTTTTCGTATTCCCGGCCCATTGCGATTACTTCAATGAATCCGATAAGGAGCGGGTCGTCGTAATTCTTGAGCCCTTTCGGGTCCCAGTAGATGACTTTCTTCAACTGGGGAGCGGCGTCCCGAATCTCCAGGAATTTATCGGCTTGTTCCTGGTCATTGACGATAGCGAAAGTTGCTCCCGAGTGATTGACGACGAATTTGACCTCGTCAGGCACGGCGTCTACAAAAATACCCGTTGGGATTGCCCCAGCTGCTTGGACGGCAAACTCGCCCCAGAACCATTCCGGTTCGTTGTCGCCGATGATGGCGACGACGTCTCCGGTCTTAAGACCCAGGCTCAGTAACCCCAGCGAAAAATGCCTGACCGAGGTGAAATAATCTGCCCAGGTGTAGCGGTGCCACACGCCGAGGTTCTTGTAGCACATGGCCGCCTTGTCCGACCAACGCTCGGCATTTCGTTTTATGAGGCCCGGTATGGTCTGTGGATCCAAACTGGTGAATACCCCCATAAACAAAGACCACCCCCGCTTGGGAGGTGGTCTTTAGTTTTCGCCTTCTAAGTACTTTATTAGTTCATATTCGACCGGCCCAAGCGCACCCTGGTGCGCCGGGTAAAGGCGAATGTATAGCCGAACCTGCCTGTGAACATGATGCCGTAGAATATCATGTGCCTAAAACCGTGTCAAATAGGCATCGGACTTTGGGACTAGGACTCCGACATCATTTCCGCCAGGTTCACCAGTGTCGCCACCGGCACTCCGCTGCCGCCTTTGGTGATGATGCCCTTTTCTTTTTCTCCGTATGCGGTACCGGCGATATCCAGGTGGACCCACGGGGTGTCGCCCACAAACTCGCCGAGGAACAGCCCCGCGGTGATGGTACCCGCCGGACGCCCGCCAACGTTTTTGAAATCTGCGTAGTCGCTCTTGTACTGTTCTTTGTAATCATCGTAACCCGGGAGTTGCCAGATGCGTTCGCCTGCCGCTGCTCCAGCTTTGATAACCTTGTCAACAAGAGCCTGATTGTTGGTAATGGCGGCCGTCGTGATCATGCCGAGTGCGATAACGCAGGCCCCCGTTAAAGTCGCCATGTCCACCATCGCCGCGGGTTTCTCTTTATTGATGTAACCCAGCGCGTCCGCCAGGATAAGCCGGCCTTCGGCGTCTGTAGAGATGACCTCAACAGTCTTGCCGGTGAACATTTTCAGGACGTCACCCGGTTTATAGGAACCACCGTCCGGCATGTTCTCCGTCGCCGGGACAGCGGCGATGACGTTGACCTTGAGTTTGAGTTTGCCTATGGCGCCCATCGCGGCGATAGTGGCGGCGCCGCCGGTCATATCGAACTTCATGTCTTCCATCTTGTCGGCAGGCTTGATGGAGATGCCGCCGGTATCGAAGGTCAACCCCTTGCCGATGAGCGCCAGATCCCAACCGTCGGCTTCTTTACCTTTGTAACGCATGATAATTAACTTGGGCGGGTTTTTATCGAAGGACGCTTTCGATACCCCGAGCAAACCTCCCATCCCCAGTTTTTCCATATCGCGCCGTTCTAAAACCTCAACCTTGAAACCCGATTCCTTAGCGACTTTCTCGGCGGTGTCAGCCATGTCCTGCGGGGTCATGAAGTTGGATGGCTCGTTGCCCATGTCACGGGCAAGCATGATCGCCTGGGCAACGATTTGCCCTCTGTTGGCTCCTGTCGCAAAATCATCTTGTTGCGGTTTCGTCGAAAACAGAACCCCGAGTGACTTGATTTCGCCAAATTCCGCTTCCTTAGTCAAATGCTTTCTGAAATTATAGCTACCCAGATAAGCCGCCTCGGCTGACACGCGGCCGATCTCTTTCACGCTGATCCCGGTATCCGGCAACGCAAGTATCAGATCGAGGCTGTTTTTTCTGTGAAGAGCCCTGACCGCGTCGGCAACGGCAGCGCGTAATTTGGTGGCGTCGAGGTCTTTTTTCTTGCCCAGGCCGAGAACGGCTACTTTGGCGGCGGCTACCTTGCCCATGGAGTGAATCACGTTGATTTCGCCAGATTTGCCTTTGATTTCTTTTTTCAGCCGAAGTTCGGCAATTGCACCGCCTAAAGCTTCATCGAGCGACTGTTCCAAGTTATTGCCTTCGCCGTTTTCGAACACCCCGAGAATGATCGCATCAGCCTTGATTTTTTCCAGGTCTCCGGTGATGAGCTTGATGTCCATGAGACTCCTTTTATAAATTACTGTTAATTTCAGCGACTATTTTATCAATAACGGGGGAAATGTCCATAATGCCTTTGACCTCGAAATGCGGTTCCCGAATAGGTTCAAAAGCAGGCTCCAATTTCTGATAAACAGTCCAATCCGCGTCCGAATAGCCGTCGCGCCTAAACTGCCGCCCCAGCAAACGTTCCTCTGCCACCTCCCTGGGGGTGTTCAGGTGGATGATAATAAGTTTTGCGCCTGTTTCCTTCGCGATGTTGTACAGAGGTCGCCGCGAATCCTCGCTCAGATTCGTCGCGTCGAGAATCACATTGTGTTTTTCTTTGAGGATCTCTCTTATCAATTTATGGATAGCATGAAAGAGCCGAAAACTCTCGAATTGGGTGTATATCGGCCGCCTGACCAGGATTTTACGGAGGAAGTCACTTTCAAGAACCACGGCTGAGACTTTTTCGATCAGGCGGGAGGCAAGATAACTTTTACCGCTGCCCGGTAAGCCGACAAAAACGATCAAGGCCGGATGATCGGTCCGCGAACCGGCTTTGGTGTTAACAGCCTTACGGAGCCGGGTTGCGTCCCGGGCCAGTAACTGCTCATCCCTCATCGAAGCTATTATACGCTGAGGGCTTATCAAACCTGAACAGGTCTGTCTAGCAAACCGAAGGTATCCAGTTCGCCCTTTGCCTTCCTGGGGATATCATTGACGAAAACAACTTTTTTGGGGCATTTATAGTTGGCAAGTTTTTCGAGGAAGAATTTCTTGACCTCCTGTTCGGTCATTGCCGCGCCGATTTTCAGCTTGATAACGGCAAGCACAACCTCACCCCTCATGCCATCGGGATCCAGGATTCCTGAAGCGGCGGCATCAGCTACCGCAGGATGGGTCAGCAGTAAGTCGGAAATATCGGAAAAATAGATATTCTGCCCCTTGGTGATCAGCATCGGTTTCTTGACGCCTTTGATGAACAGTTCGCCTTGACCGTCGATGACACCGATGTCGTCGGTATATAGCCAGCCTGACCGGATGAACTCTTCCGTCAGGCCGGGCAGGTTGTGATAAGCGCGCATTATCGGTCCCTTGATAATGACTTCGCCGGCTTCTCCCGCCGCGGCGTCGATGCCGTCTTCGGTCACGACCCGGACTGCAAATCCGGGAATCGCTTTGCCCACCCCGCCGCTCCGTCCGCTTTTTGTTACGTCCTGGCAAGTGACGTGGCTGGTGGACTCGGTCAGACCGTAGTACTGCACCAGGTTTTTCCCAGTCAATTCTTCAAAATCAGTGATCACCTTTACAGGTATCGGAGCCCCGGCGCTGCCGCAGAAACGCAGTGTGCTTAAATTGTATTTGAGCCCGTTGTCTTTGATGTGCTTAACGATCATGGCATGGATAAAAGGCACACCGTGGAACATGGTGGCGCGTTCTTTCTCAACGGCGCATAAAGCCGCATCCATGGATACGCCGCAGACAATAACCACCCGGCTGCCGGCGAAAAGCGAGGTCATCATGATAACCGCGATGCCGATGGTGTGGTGCAGAGGCAGGGCAAACAGAATGACCGTATCCTGATCTGTCTGACCAAAACCAGCCGCAGACCCTGCTGCCGCTTCGATAAGGTGTTCCTGGGTAATCTCGGCGCCGTGGGGCCTCAGGGTGGGACCGGAGGTGTAGGCGATGTGAGCCAATTCGAGATATTTTTCAACCGGCGGCGGGGAGTCCGCAGCGTCAAGGAGACTACCTAAAACTGTGTAGTTCATGCCAGGAGTTTCAACGCTACTAATAATGTGTTTCAAAAACTCGAAACGTGAAAATTCTCCGCCGAGGGTTTTCAAGATGGCCCCCTCGGCAATCACCATCGAAGGCTCACAGTCATCGAAAACCGCTTTGATTTCGAGTATTTTATACTTGGTATCCAGCGGTATGGCCAGTGCCCCGGCTTTGATAATAGCAAAATAACAGACCGCGAAGTCAGGATTGTTCTCCAGCAGCAAAGCGACCCGCTCGCCGGGTTTTAACCCTGTCTCAATCAAATTCCTGGCTAATCCGTTGGAGAGTTTGTCCAGATCCCGAAACGAAAGGCATCTGTCGCCCATTTGAAAGGCCGTTCGGTCCTGGTACTTATCCGCCGCCCCGGCTATAAATTCAACTAAATTCATATTGCCTCGACATGTTCGTCGAGCAGAAGTCTATCAAATCCGGCAGTCAATGCCAAACTTAATACCAAAGTATTAATACTTGACAGGCAATTTCAATTGGTCTATATTGGCGCCAAATCAATATCAAAGGCTGTGAGCGGGAATAGTAAGTTCCTCAGCCAGGCCCCAGAGAGCCGGAAAAGGTGAAAGCCGGCGCCTGAGCGGGAATTGAATGGACCCGGGAGCCGCTGCCCGAAAGAAAATAGGAGCAGCCGCGAGGGATGCGTTATAATCCCAGGATATATACCATCAAATGATGGCGTATCCGTAATGAGATAGCTCCTGCCGTGTGGCGAAGCTAAAAAGGGTGGCACCGCAGAGCCCTCTGCCCCTTAATAAGGCAGAGGGCTTTTTGTTGCCCTCGGGAGGTGCACCAAAATGCTTTGAAGGACACTGGTTGACGCCTGAGTGACTCTTAAAAGACGAATTGAAAGGAGAAACAACTATGGATCGTACAAAGTTTCTTTTGAATGAAAAGGAAATGCCCACCGCCTGGTACAACATCCAGGCTGACCTGCCTACCCCTCTCGCCCCCTACCTGCATCCGGGGACAAAGGAGCCTCTTGGACCCGCCGATTTGGCGCCCCTTTTCCCGATGGAACTCATCATGCAGGAAGTTTCAAAAGAGCGTTATATCGACGTCCCTGGTGCTGTTATCGACATCTACCGAAGTTGGAGACCGACGACACTGTATAGAGCTCACCGCTTGGAGAAAGCACTTCAAACACCCGCCAAGATATTCTACAAATACGAGGGCTCTTCTCCAGCCGGCAGCCACAAGCCGAACACCGCTGTCCCGCAGGCATATTACAACAAGAAAGAAGGAATCAAGCGACTAACCACTGAGACCGGCGCCGGTCAGTGGGGTTCCTCTATGGCCTTTGCCTGCAGCCAGTTCGGCATTGATCTCAAAGTCTACATGGTGAAGGTGAGCTACCAGCAGAAACCTTACCGCCGCATGATGATGGAGACCTGGGGCGCTCAGTGCGTGCCCAGCCCCAGCCCGGACACCGAATCAGGCCGCGCCGCCCTCGCCGAAGATCCCAATAATCCCGGCAGCCTTGGACTTGCGATTTCGGAAGCAGTTGAAGATGCCGCCCCGCGCGCGGATAGCCACTATGCGTTGGGAAGCGTCCTGAACCATGTCCTCATGCACCAGACAGTGATCGGTCTTGAGTCGTTGAAACAGATGGAAATGGCCGGCGAATACCCGGATGTCGTCATCGGTTGCGTCGGCGGCGGCTCCAACTTCGGCGGCATGGCTCTGCCCTTCGTCCATCAGAACCTCACTGCGGGCAAGAAGACCCGTATCATGGCCGTCGAGCCTTCGAGTTGTCCCTCTCTTACCAAGGGTACCTTCGCTTTCGATTACGGCGATGTCGCCGGAATGGCGCCGATCGCCAAGATGTTCACTCTCGGCCGCAAGTTCATGCCCCCGCCGGTGCACGCCGGTGGTCTGCGCTACCATGGTATGGCTCCCATTGTCAGCCATCTTTATAAGTCAGGGCTCATCGAGGCCAAGGCTGTTCCGCAGCTGCCCACCTTCGAAGCCGGGATCCAGTTCGCCCGGACCGAGGGCTTTATCAGCGCGCCGGAGACCAACCATGCCATCCGTGCCGCTATCGACGAAGCCATCAAGTGCCGCGAATCGGGAGAGAAGAAGGTGATCCTGTTCAACCACTCGGGTCACGGCCACTTCGATATGGCTGCTTATGACGCCTACCTATCGGGTAAATTAGCCGATTTCGAGTATCCGGCCGAGATGGTCAAAGAAGCCCTAAAAGACCTGCCGCAATGCATTCTCAGATAAAACACCCAGGTAAACGAAAGAACGGGGGCGATTAAGACGCCCCCGTTCTTTTTAAATCATATCTATCTTTTCAGGCTTTTTTCACTCCCAGTTTGATCTCATGCCCTTCAAGTTTGAAGCTTTCAGCGGTGATCAGTGAGTTATCCGGCATACCCTTGACCAGTTCTTTCGCCAGGGTTTCCTTTTTGATGTAATCCGCCCAATTCGCGATTACCGCTTCGGTATGATCATCGGTTTCATAGTAGACGATGATGCTATCGGCGATCTCGAAATTGGCCGTCCGCCTCAATCCCTGTAGTCGATGGGTGATCTCCCTCACCAAGCCCTCGTCGGCCAGTTCCTTGCTCAGGCGTTTGTCTATGGCGACGGTGACTGGACCTTCTGACACCAGCGAGTAGGCATCAGTTGGTAACGAAGCCGCGTCGGCGATGAAGCCTAATTTCTTTACATTGAGCTCTTCGATTATCGAATCGGCCAGCTTTAAAAGGTTCGCCTGCTCCGAAGGCGCCAAACCCGCCACCATAGCTTCGGCTATGGGCTGCCGAACCTTGATCGCGGCCTGGGCGCGGGCGGCTCTGCCTACGCTCGACACTTTCATCGCCAGACGGACGGAGGCTGACAATTCAGAGTCGATTTTCGTCTCGTCCGTTTCAGGGTAATCACAAAGGTGCACCGAATCCGGAGCATTCCCGTCTATCGATACCACCAGGTTCTGATACATTTCCTCAGCGACAAAGGGCATGAACGGCGCAAGGAGTTTGGCCAGTTTTACCAGGCACTCGTACAAGGCATTGTAGGCTGACAATTTGTCGGCATCGGACTCGCTCTTCCAGAACCGCCGCCTCGATCTGCGAACATACCAGTTTGAGAGGTAGTCGACAAATGCCTCAATAGAGCGCCCGGCTGAAACCGGGTCGTAATTTTCAAGATCAGCCGTGACTTCCAAAATCAGCTGGTTAAGCTCGGAGATGATCCAGCGGTCCAGTTCCGAGGCAACATCATACTTTTCGTTGCCAGGCTTGTAGTTATCGATGTTGGCATAAAGGATGAAAAACGAGTAAGTGTTCCAGAGCGTGGACATGAAGGCGCGGGTAACCTCGCCTACCAGCTTTTCAGAAAAGCGGCGGGTATTGCCCGCCGGCGAAGCGGTGAACAGGTACCACCGGACGGCATCGGCGCCGTGTTTAGAGATGACAGTTTCGGGAAGCACCACGTTGCCCCGCGTCTTACTCATCTTCTCGCCTTTCTCATCCAGGATAAGGCCGAGCGAGATGCAGTTCTTAAAACTGGGTCGATCAAACAACAATGTCGCCAGGGCATGGAGGCTATAGAACCAGCCGCGCGTTTGATCGATGCCTTCGCAGATGTAGTCGGCAGGGAACCGCCCGTCATCGAAAATCTGCAGACTGTCCGCTTCAAAGGGGTAATGGTACTGGGCTACAGGCATCGCACCGGAATCAAACCAGCAGTCGATGACATCGGTGACCCGCTTCATCTTCCCGCCGCATTGCGGGCAATCGTAGGTCAGGTCATCCACATAAGGCCGGTGCAAGTCGAGCGGTTCTTGGAATCCCGAAAACCCCGGTTTGGCTTTCAGATCATTCATCCCACCGATGCAATCGGTAGCCTGGCAGGATTCACATTTCCAAACGGGAACCGGGGTTCCCCAGTATCTTTCACGGGAGAAAGCCCAATCAACGTTGTTTTGGAGCCAGTCGCCGAAGCGCCCCCGCTTGATGTGCTCGGGATACCAGTTGATCTTTTCGTTGCCTTCGATAAGTTCGGCCTTGCACGCCGTTGTCCGGATGTACCAGCTTTGCTTGGCAAAGTAAAGAAGCGGCGTGCCGCAGCGCCAGCAGAAGGGATAGGTATGGTGTATCTTTTCAGCCTTGTGCACCAGGCCGTGTTCTTTCAGGGCATGGGTGATCAGTGGATCAGCCGCCTTTACAAATTTGCCGGAACCAGGATACGACCCGGTAATTTTTCCCTGGAGATCGACGTGATGGATGAAGTACAACCCGTACTTCTTTCCGGACTCGTAATCGACTTCTCCGTAGGCCGGGGCGGTGTGGACGATGCCGGTGCCGTCTTCCATCGAGACGTAATCAGTAGCGATAACCGGGTACAGCAAAGAGGTTGTTTCGACGGGCACTATCCCGGCTTCACTCAAACGGTTCACGGGAACACCGAACTCAAACGGATCAAATAAAGGCCGGTATTTAAGCTTTAACAGGCTATCGCCATTTACCCTGCCGACCTCGTGGGCGGCCTGCAATCCGTTGGGTTCCAGCCGCGCCGAGGCCAGTACCAGGTACTCTTCACCCAGATCCAGAACGCTGTATTCAGCACTCCCGCAAACCGCGAGCGCCGTATTGGCTGGAAGCGTCCAGGGCGTAGTTGTCCAGGCTAAAAGGAAAAGAGGTTTGTCCCTGAATGCAGCCATAACGCCGGTCAGTGTTTGAGATTCAATCTTGAACTTTATGTATACCGACGGATCCTCAGTGTGTTCTTCATAGCCAAGCGCTACCTCGTGCGACGAGAGCGACGTTCCGCACCGGGGGCAATGGGGGGTGACCTTGTGCCCCTGGTAAACGAGTCCCTTGTCCCAAAGCTGTTTTACCACCCACCACCCGGTTTCGATGTAGCTGTTGTTCATGGTGATGTAGGCGTGGTCGAGATCGACCCAGTAACCTATGCGCTCGGTCAGTTTGTTCCAATCTTCGACGTACTTGAATACACTCTCCCGGCATTTCTTGTTGAACTCGGCAATTCCGTAGCGCTCGATATCGGTTTTGCTTTTGAAGCCGAGGGATTTTTCGACCTCGAGTTCCACGGGTAAGCCGTGGGTGTCCCATCCGCCGATGCGGGGAGCGTAAAAACCTTTCATCACCTTGTAACGGGGGATGATATCTTTAAATACCCGGGACAAGACATGATGGATGCCCGGTTTGCCGTTAGCAGTCGGCGGTCCTTCATAAAGCGTAAATCTTTCGCCGCCTCGCCGGTTCTCGATCGAGCGTTTGAAGATATTCTTCTCCGCCCAGAGCTTGAGTATTCTTTCTTCCACTTCCGGGAAACTCACCCGGCTGCTTACAGGTTGAAACATAGTATCCCCTTATAAAAACAAAATTCCCGTCCACTGTAAGGGACGGGAAATACCCGCGGTACCACCCTATTTCCCCGATATCTCGGGGCGCTTTTTCGGGCACCACCATGCCCTGCCGGGATAACGGCCGGCTGCCGTCCGTGATTACTTGCCGCTATCGGCGTTCATCTGAAAGCTCAGGAGTGATTTTCAGCCGGCTTTTTCCCGCCTGCTCGCACCGTACCAGGCTCGCTTGGGGATTTACGCAGCTTACTCGTCTCCGTCAACGCTGTTAGAGGAAGGATAACACAGCGGCCAACGTTATGGCAACTGTATAATAAAAGAAACCGAGGCCTGAAAGCCTCGGTTTTACCGTTTGTTATTTGAAGGACTCATCCCTGGGAACGACGACTACTTTGCGTTCATCGCCGACACCGACGCTCTGGGTGGCGACATCGGGATCGTTGGCTAACACGAGGTGGATGATGCGCCTCTCGAAGGCAGGCATGGGATCCAGGGCGAAAGGCATATGGCGTCGCCTGACCTGTTCAGCGGTGCGCCGGGCTAAAACCTCCAGAGCTTTGAAGCGGCGTTGCCGGTAACCATTGACGTCAACCACTATAGGCAGGAAATCGCCGACTTTCTGCGCCACCAGTATCCGGACCAGGTACTGGAAATTGGCGAGCGTCTGGCCGTGGCGGCCGATCAAAAGACCCAGGTCATCGCCAAGGATATCGAAAACCATTCCGGATTCGTTTCCGCTGTCTTCGGTCACCATGGCGTCCGGAAGGTATTCAACCCCGGCATCCAGATCCATGCGGTCGACGAGATCCTGGATCACCTGGCTGGTTACCTCTATGGCATCAGCGGCCCTTGTTCCGATCCCGGTAAAGGGCTGTTCCTCGACGCGGGCGATTACTTTGGCTTCGCCAGTTCCCATGGCGAACGACCCCTGGCTACCTTCGCTTACGACGTCTATCTCCGCCTCGTCCCGGCTGACCTTTAGTTTGGCCAGGGCGCGGTTGATTGCTTCCTCCACCGTCCGCCCTGTTGCTTCTACTTCCTTCATTGACTATCTCCTCGGCCTGTTCAACAACAATTTTGGGGGCGGGTTGAGCAGGTGATTTTTCGGCTTTTGTCACCCTGGATTGATATGACGGTTTCTGTCCGAACCGGGCCACGATGCCCTGAAGCCACGGTTTGAGTTCCCCCGGACCGGTGGCGGCAAATTGCACCACGACCCTGAGTATGCTGGAGGTCAACCAGTAAAGCGCCAGGCCGGCGGGGAAGGTAATCGAGATGAAAACGAACATCGCCGGCATCATGAAGAGCATCAATTGGCTTTGAGCGGCAACTTTCGGATCGGTCGCCGGCGGCGTGGTCATCTTCTGCTGAATGAACATGGCAACGCCAACAAGCAGGGCGAGGACGTAATCCGGATTGGCGAGGTCTATCCAGAGAAATTTACTGCTCAGGGGCAGAACGTTATAGACTACCTGCCAGTTATAAAGATGACCAGAAAGATTGAGGAAGTCCTCCGGGGTGACAGCCAGAACCCTGACGATGGCCTGATACAAAGCCAGCCATATCGGGAACTGTATCAACGTGGGCACAAGACAGCCTGTGGCGCTGGTCCCGGATTCCCGCATCAGAGCCATCTGCTCCTGAGCGAGGCGTTGCCGGTCCTTGGCGTATTTCTTCTGTAGCGCCTGCAGCTTGGGCTGCAGCACCTGCATCGCCTTGGCCGCTTTCATCTGTTTGATGGTCAGGGGATACATCAAACCAAAGATGACGGCGGTAAGGACGATAACCGTTAACCCGAAATTATGAAACAGGATGCTTGACAGCCAGACCATCCCGTTGATCAGCGGGTCCAGGATGATTACATTCCAGATATCACCGATACTCACGCAATTTCCCCTTTATTGAACGCGATATTGCCAGAGCGCAGTCCCGGCGACCGCATTGAGCGCATAGATTGTCTCGTTGGTCTGACTGTGAAGATAGACGATATCCCCGTCCGCCGTGATCGGAGCCCGAACGGTGGTCTGGAGATCGCTGATCTGCTTTTGCTGATTGGATGACGTGGCGATGGTACTCACCTTGCCTGTCTCGGTCGAGACCACCACCTGGTCGGCGGCAAGCGCCGGCGACGAAGCGATCGAACTTCCGAGGTCAAGAGAGGCTACCTGATCGCCGGTGGAGGCGTTCAGTACGTAAACTTTGCCGTCGGTATTCGGGGCATAAACGTTGTTCCCCACAACAATGGCGTCCGCCCAGAACCATTTTTGACCTTCGAACCGCCAAACTACCTGTCCGTTGTTTATATCCAGCGCATAGATATTGCGGTCCAACGAACCGACGATAAGATTGTTGCCGGAGATCACCGGAGAAGCGTTGAAAACTCCGGCTGCATCGAATTTCCAGATCTGATGGCCGTCATCGGCCGAAAGGGCATAAAAAGAATTATCGAAGGATCCGATATAGACGATGCCGTTGTCGACAACGGGCGACGCCCAGATTTTATCGCCGGTGGCGAACTTCCAGACCTGCTGGCCGGTTTCCGCGTTGAGCGCATATACGTTTTTATCGGTGCTGCCGTAATAGAGGTTCCCGTTGCTGTAAGCCAATCCGCTGATTATCGCATCAGGCGACTTGGATTCCTGCGTAGTCGGCGACGTCCATTTCAACACGCCGCTGGTATTGACGGCAAAAACGCGGCCGCCGTAGGTAGTGACATATATCGTGTCACCCGAAACCAAGGGAGCCCCGTAAACGCCTTGAGCGCCTTCGAGACTGAGCTGCCACTGCACGGTGCCCGTGTCTTTGTTGAGTGAAAACAGCGTACCGCTGTGCGTTCCGAAGTATAGGTTGTTGCCCGACACCGTAACCCCGCTCCACCCCAGCGGGCGGTTACGCGCCCCGGAGCAACCGGTAATTACGGTGGCTAAGACAACCACCAATATCAGCAATATGGATACTTTACGCAATTTTCGCAAAGCGTTCTCCTTTATAGATGATCGGGAACGGGATCGTAGCCGCCTTTATTCAGCGGGTGGCAACGGGCCAAACGCTTGATCCCCAACCATATACCCCTGATAATCCCGAACCGCTCGATGGCTTCAAACGTATATTGGGAGCAGGACGGTCGAAAACGGCATGAAGGCGGCATGCTCCGCGAAAGGGTATTTTGATATAACCTGATTAGATTAAGAGCCAGTTTCTTCATTTTCAGCCATTACCAGTCCGGCTCGTTTAAGCAGGCTTTTTACACTGCTTTCAAGGATCGAGTATGGCGCCCTGGCCGCGGAAGATCGGGCGATAAAGACCAGGTCGGCTCCGGGTTTCAGTTTTAATGGTCCCAGGATTCCTCTCAGCCGGCGCCTGACCAGATTCCTCTCGACAGCCCCGCCGACCTTCTTGCTGGTCACCAATCCAATACGGCTCAGTCCGGCGGTGCCTTCGGCCAATTTCAATACCAGGTAATTGTCAGCCCGGCTGCGCCCGGTGGCCAGCACCCGCTGGAAATCTTCCCTTCGCCGAAGTCGACGTTCTCGCTGAATATATCCTCCGTCAATTGCATCCGGAGGGCAAGCCTGCATTAAACTACGGTTAACCGTTTGCGGCCCTTGGCCCGGCGAGACTTTAGTACGTCTCGTCCGCCCCTGGTGGACATGCGGGCCAGAAATCCATGTTCGCGTTTGCGCGGGATCTTTTTAGGTTGATAAGTCCTCTTGGGCACGATAAATCCTCACTAGGTAATTCGAAAATTTAGGTCGCCGGAGTAGCTTCTGCAGCCGGCGCGGCAGGTACGGTTGAGGTCTCAGGTTTAACCTCAACAGCTGCGGTTTTTGCCTCAACCGGAGCTTCCGGGGCTTTCGGCACCGAAGGGCTCATCGTCCAAAAAGTGCCGCCCTTTCGGATGTGCTCGGGTACAAACGGCAAAAGCGCGATAATCCGGGCCTGCTTAATAGCTTCGGCGAGTTTGCGCTGGTGCCTCGCGCAGGTCCCGCTCCTTCTCCTCGGATCGATCTTGGCCCTCTCGGAGATGTAGCGCGATAGGCGCGCCGTGTCTTTATAATCGATAACGATGTTCTTATCGGCGCAGAAGGCGCACACTTTACGCCTTTGCTGAAAGCGGCCGCGTCCTCCGAACCGCCCCGCGGGACGTCCCTGCGGCCTGGTGCCCTGATCTCGTGAAGTTACCAACTTTTCGTTTCTCCTGTATAAATGATCTTATATACGAAATTAAAATGGGATATCGTCCGGCGAGATGTCGCCGGCGGCATCAGAGCCGGAGGCGGCTTCACCGGCAGCGGCTTGCCGCTTATCAAGCGGCATCACCCTGTTGGCGATAACCTCGGTTTTGTAATGTTTCTGGCCATCTTGGCCGTCCCAGGACCGGGTCTGAAGCCTGCCCTCAACGTATACCAGGCGGCCCTTGGCGAGGAACTGGTTGCACTGTTCCGCCAGTTTTTCCCAGGCGACCACGTTGAACCATTCGGTTTCTTTCTTGGGTTCAGCGCCCTGGGTATTTATCGTCCGGTTAGTAGCCACGCTGAAGGAAGTCACCGGATGCCCGGAGGGCGTGAAACGCATCTCCGGATCGCCGCCGACATTGCCGATGATCATTACCTTGTTCAAACTGGCCACGATACTCTCCTAACGGGTCTGATCGAAGGTTAATCTTCGATCTTGACTATCAAATGGCGCAAGACGTCTTCAGAGATGCGCAGATCCGCGTTGAGCTTCTTGGTGACCTGGGAACCGGCGGTGAACTTGATCAGATTGTAAATACCCTCCGCCTGGTGCTTGATCGGATACGCTAATTTGCGCTTGCCCCAGGGCTCAACGGAGGTAATATTGCCACCGCGTTCTTTCACCGTTTTGGTGACATGCTCAACGCCCGCATCGACCTTTTCCTTGGTCAACTCCGGGCGGAAAATGATGACGAGCTCATAATTGCGGACCGGTTCGACGCGGCTTGCCAGCAACTCGGTTACCGCTTTGGTTTGTTTTTCTTTGACAGCGATGGAAGTATCCTCCCTAAAAACAATCGTACTTTTGAAAGACTCGGGTATTATAGCACAAGGAATATCGTCAAACAATACTTACGGCGGTTGACACAAATCACCTGATATTGATACACTCTCTTTTCGCGCGGCCCCGTGGTGTAGCGGTCTAACATGCCACCCTGTCACGGTGGAGATCGTGGGTTCGAATCCCATCGGGGTCGCCACTCTTAATTTCCTCGGTTCTCTCCCTTGCGGGCTTCGCAATCGTCTTTTATGTAAAACATCCCCGTGCTACAATATTGAACCATGCTCGAAAAAGATCTGTCTCTTCTGGAGTTTCCCAGGGTACGCGACATCATTGCCGGATACTGCGCCTTTTCCCTTTCGCGTGAACTCGCGCTCGCTCTCGAGCCATACAACGATATTGACCCGATCAAAGCCAGGCTCGAAGAATCCGCCGAAGCTCGAAGATTTATCGAACTCGAACCCAATTTCTCGGTTCATGGCCTTATAGATGTCTCCCAGGAGTCTCTCTCGGCCGCTCGAGGACGCATCCTTGAACCGAAAACCCTGTCCGAAATCGGCCGATCCCTGGGGATTCTCAAAAGGCTGAAATCGAAACTCGTTGAATTTACCGAAAGCATGCCTCTACTAAGCGCAATCAGCTCCGAAATCGGTGTTTTCGGGCATCTTGAGAAGTCGATCAACAGAGCCGTATCTCCTGAGGGGGAATTGTTGCCTGATGCCTCGGACAAACTAGCCGGTATCAGAGAAAGGCTCAGGGGAAAACGGGCTGAAGTAGTCGACAGGCTTCAAAACTATATTCATTCGGACGCCACTCGCCGTTATATCCAGGAGCCGATCGTCACCGAGCGCGAAGGCCGGTTTTCCATCGCCGTCAAGGCGGAATACAAAGGTGAAATCAAGGGTATCGTCCATGACGTTTCTAATTCCGGCGCCACCGTCTTCGTTGAGCCGTTCGCCACATTGGAACTGGGAAACGAATTCAAAGAATTGGAGATCGAGGAAGTCAGGGAGATCGAGCGGATACTCTCAGAACTTTCGGAATCGGTCGGTTCCGTTGCCAACTCGATAGAATCCAGCCTGGACGCCGCCGCGCGCATAGATTTTGCCTTCGCCAAAGGTCACTATGCCATTCGGCACAAAGCCCATGAGGCGCTCATATATGAACCGACGCCATCCGATCCTCCGTTCATTAAGCTGGATGAAGCCCGCCATCCGTTACTTGGCGCGTCAGCCGTGCCCCTGTCACTCGAATTGGGCAGGGATTATTCAATCCTGGTCATCACCGGCCCGAACACCGGCGGCAAGACGGTCGCCCTGAAAACTATTGCCTTGATGTGCTTGATGACCCAGGCAGGGCTGCCCATACCCGCTTCGGAAAAGACCAGGCTGCCTCTTTTTCATGGAGTATTCGCAGACATCGGCGACGAGCAGAGCGTTCAGGCTGCGCTCTCGACGTTTTCCGGTCACATGAGCAATATCGCCCGGATTCTAACCCATATCCAGGGTACGAGCCTGGTGGTCCTCGACGAGCTGGGCGCCAGCACCGATCCGCAGGAAGGCTCAGCCCTGGCCCGCGCGATACTGCAGCATCTTAAAACTAAAAATGTGCTTGCGGCGGCGACCTCGCACTACACTGAGCTGAAAGTGTTTGCCCACGTTACTCCTGGCCTGCAGAATGCCTCTTTCGATTTCGATCCAATGACGCTGACTCCTACCTATCACCTGACGCTGGGCATGCCCGGCGGTTCGAACGCCATCGCCACTGCCGCCAGGTTCGGGGTGCCGTCCGATGTCATCGATAACGCAAAAGCGCTTTTGGCTGAAGGCGCCCGGCAACTTGATGACCTGCTGACCGAACTTCAGGCGGACAAGAAACGCCTTGAAGACCTGAATAAAATGGTATCGCGCCAGAAAGACAGCCTGCAGGCGCAAAATAAAACCCTTCTGACTGAGTTGAAAAATCTCAGGGAACAAAGACAGGCGATCCTGCAGCAGGCCCGCGATTCCGTCGTCGAAGAGGTCGCCGCGCTGCAGAAAGACATGAAGCTTGCCCGTTCAGCTCTCGAACGGGAAAAATCTCAGGCGGCGATTGCCAACGCCAGGGAAGTATCCGATTTGGTACGAGAACGTTTGAGACAAGGGGTCTTGAAAACCCAGGCGTCCGTGGCCTCGAAAGAGGATGCACCCATTTCGCTAGGCGATCGGGTTTGGCTCAAGGAAGCCGAAATTGAGGCCGTTGTGACCGGCATCAACCAGAAGACGGGGCAATTTGAAGTTTCATCAGGCCCTCTGCGATTCATACTCGGACGAGAAGGTCTTTCAAAAACCGGAGGTGCCCCGGCAAATGTCCCGGCGCCCAAAATCAGCGTTCGTTCCGCCGGCAAGTACGTTGGCCTGGAACTTGATCTCCGCGGCAAGCGCGCCGATGACATAGAACCTCTGCTGGATGAATACCTGAACGAGGCCGCCACTGCCAATCTCCCGGAGGTGCGGATAATCCACGGCTTCGGCACCGGCGCGGTGCGCTCCATCGTCCGCGAAATAGCTGCTAAACATCCTCTTGTAGCCTCTTTCCATTCTGCGCCGCGAGATCAGGGCGGTGACGGAGCGACCGTTTTGCGTTTGAAATAGGACGAGGGGCAAACGAAAGACGCTCCTAAAGAGCCGTCATCATGGCGACGCGGCTTGCGCTTATTCTAAACTGACCTATAATGGCTTTAGGGAAGCTCACCAAGATAATTTCGATCGATTCAACTTCCAAACTTCCTCGCTCGAGGGTAATCGGATCACACTCGAGCAAACAACCACATTAGTAACGATTTGGAAAGCCCATGGAAAAACGAGCCAATGTGGTCGTCAGACCAGAGGTTCTCGGAGGCATTATCGGGCTCGTTGTCGCCGTGGGCCTTAGCAGCTTTCGGATTTTCAATGAATCCTTTGGCTCCTCATCCCCTTTAATTCGATGGGTTTTAATGAGGAGCTTTTTGGTAACGTAGTCTTCACCCTGGTTCTGGCAACCCCGTACCTGGCTGCTCTATTTTCTACCAGTCTTCCCGCTGGAACGAGGTGGGTGATTCTTCTTCCTGCCGTTGTAATCGCCTTGCCTTCCCTGTTCATCAGTTTTTCGTTTATAGGTTTCTTGTTTGTTCCCTCAATAATTCTGTTGTTTATGGCTGTTGGAACATCAATGAATCGCAGCGTCGTTTCCGGGATGGGCAACGTTCTCGCCGTGTTAATGGCGGTCGTGGCTGTTGTTACCGTATCCGCTGCTGGAATAGCTTTGCTGCGCAACCATAACGACGCCAGGGGATGGGCGTACACGACCTTTCCGGATGGACACACCGAGTGGCAGAGCGTGCCCCAGACCCCGGGGCATTTGGGATCAGGGATACTCCATGCGCCGGACGGCGGCAAATCTGGTTTCACCGCCACTTCCGACATTATCACTAATTCTGAAGCCTCTGTTTCTGGCAGCTTGCTGTTGCTGGCCTGGATTGAAATGGGAACCGTTGGAATTTATACTGCAAGGCGTTTCAGGGATGGAACCCTCGTTTCATAATAGGCATTTAGACGCGCCCAATTGATAAATTTCGGCGTTGAAGTTACAATGTTATGTAGATTGTCGACAATGATTTCTGTAACTGTTACCATGATGCGGCGCCGCCGCTTCCGACTAGACGTCTGAATCAGACGTCGATTTTGTTTTTCCCCCAAGTTTTTCGACCTGCCCGCTATGTAAGGAGATTTTTGTGCCCCAATATCGAGATGACATCCGTAATATAGCCATCATCGCCCACGTCGACCATGGCAAGACCAGCCTGGTGGACGTCCTGCTGAAGCAGAGCCATGTCTTCCGGGAGAACCAGGAAGTAGGCGAACTAATCCTGGACCGGAACGCCCTGGAAAGAGAAAAGGGCATCACCATTCTGGCCAAGAACACCGCGGTTGAGTTCCGCGGCCACAAGATCAACATCATCGACACGCCCGGCCATGCCGACTTCTCCGGCGAGGTCGAGCGGGTGTTGAACATGGCTGAAGGCTGTCTGTTGCTTATTGACTCGACGGACGGTCCGATGCCCCAGACCCGGTTCGTGCTCAAACAGGCTATGGAAAAGAAACTTAAACCCATCGTCGTCATTACCAAGATGGATCGGCCGACGCGCCGTATCAAAGAAGTGCTTTCCATGACCCAGGACCTGTTTCTGGAACTCGCCACGGAGGACTCGCAGTTGGACTACCCTGTGATCTACTCCAGTTCCCGGGCGGGCTTTGCAACCACCGACCCTGATGTTATGGGCACCGACATGGTGCCTTTATTCGAGGCGATCATCAATAATGTGCCGCCTCCGGAGATCGAAGAGGGCTACCTTCAACTGCTGGTCTCCAACCTCGATTATTCGACGCACAAAGGCCGCATCGCCATCGGCCGGATTCGGCGCGGCTCCATCTCGCCGCGCGATCCCGTGGTCGTCATCGATAAAAACGGCGAGCAGCACCGTTACAATATCAGCGAAGTCTTTACTCACATGGGTTTGGCCAGGCAGGAGGTCGATAAAGCCGGAGCCGGTGATATTGTGGCGGTAACCGGAATGGAAGAGGTCAATATCGGCGACACCATCGCCAGTCCGGACCAACCGGAAGCGCTCCCGGGAATTACCATCGGTGAACCCACCGTCAAAATGACCTTCGGCGTCAACACCTCGCCGTTCGGCGGACGGGAAGGCAAATACTGCACCTCCCGCCAGCTCAGGGCGCGGCTTTACCGCGAATTGGAGACCAACATCAGCCTGCGGGTCGAGGACACCGATTCACCGGATGTCTTCCTGGTTTCAGGGCGCGGCGAACTTCACCTTTCGATCCTGATTGAGACGATGCGCCGCGAGGGATATGAACTCGAACTTTCCAAGCCGGAAGCGATCACCAAGGTTATCGATGGCAAGGTGATGGAGCCCATGGAAGCGCTGATCGTCGATACGGTCGATGATTGCATTGGAGACCTCACGGAGATGCTGGCCAAGCGCAAAGGTCGTATGACCAACATGCACCATGACGACATGGGCAATGTCAGGATGGAATACCATATTCCCACCCGCGGCTTGATCGGTTTCAGGAGTGCTTTTCTGACCACCACCCGCGGCCGCGGCGTAATGAACACCCTCTTTTTGGGTTATGAGCCTTGGCAGGGAGAAATCGGCACCACCCGGTCAGGCGTTTTGATTGCCGCTCAAGCCGGCACCGCCGTGACCTACGGCTTGAACAACGCCCAGGGACGGGGACTAACTTTCATCGATCCGATGACCGAAGTCTACGAGGGCATGGTCGTCGGCCTGCACGCTCGCGGTTCGGATCTGGTGGTCAACGTTTGCAAGGAAAAGAAGATGACTAACATCCGGTCATCGACCTCCGATATCGCTATCAAGCTGACCACTCCGGTTAAAATGTCCCTTGAAGAATCGCTTGATTTCATTGAAGGCGATGAACTTGTTGAAGTAACGCCCAAGAATATCCGTCTTCGGAAAAAGATGCTCTCCGCCCATGACCGCAAGCGCGCTGAGCGCGCGGGACCCGGTGAAGAATCGGACGAGTAGCCGCCCGGCACGATGAACGAAACTAGCGCATTAATCATCGTCAGGCTCACCGGCCTCGGTGAGTTCGGCGAGACCGTCGCCGAATATGAAGGTCGAACCATCAACATCTTCGGCGGCATCCCCGGAGAAACTGTGGAAGCGAGGGTCATTCGCAACACTCCGGGCGCCGCTGATGCCATAGTCACTAAAGCGATCGTAGCTTCTGTCCATCGGCGCGAGCCTGTCTGTCCCCGCTTCGGAGAGTGCTCCGGCTGCCAGTGGCAGCACGTTGAATATAGCCACCAGCTGGAACTCAAGCGCGGCTTGGTCAAACGGGCGCTGGAGTCCGAAGGCCTCGACGGTTCTTTGGTTCGCGAAGTTGTTCCTTCCCCATCGGAATTCGGTTATCGCAACCACGCCCGTCTTTCGATCCGCCGCCGTCTTAATTCCTTTGGATTCATCAACAGGGTAACACACCAGTTTGTGGCCGTCGACCGCTGCCCCATCATGGCCGAAGGCGTTAATAGCCTGCTCGCCGCCCTGAACGGGCGGTGCGGAGAAACTACCCAATTTTCAATCCGCTACGGCATAAACACGGATGAATATCTGATCCAGCCCCAATTCAAAAACCCCGAAGTGACGGTCATTACCGGTCAGGTGCATTATCACGAGATCATGGCCGGGCGAAAATTCCGTATCTCGTCGCCATCTTTTTTCCAGGTCAACACCCCGCAGGCTGAACGACTCGCGGAAATCATTCGGCAACGGTTAACCCTTAACGGGGACGAAACCATCATCGATGCCTACGCCGGGGTCGGCACTTTTTCGGTAATGTTGGCTCCTTATGCGAATAAGGTTATCGCTATCGAAGAATCCGGAGCCGCCATCAAGGACGCAAGGATTAACGTTCGCGAGATTCCTAATGTGGAACTGATCGAAGCGCGGACTGAAACAGTTTTACCCCACCTCGGCCGCCTCGCTGACGCAACGATCATCGATCCTTCGCGTGTCGGCTGCCATCCGGCGGCCCTCAAAACCCTGAATTTTTATCCCTCGAAAAAACTGGTGTATGTTTCCTGCAACCCGGAGACGATGGCCAGAGACCTGCGGGTATTGGCCCACGGACCCTACGAGATTCAGGATGTCACCCCGGTGGATCTTTTCCCGCAAACCTACCACGTGGAATCGGTGGCTTTACTGCGTTTCGACCCCGAAAAAGAAAACGCCTTTATCGAAAAACAGCGGATAGTTCTGGCTTCTACATCTCCCCGACGTTCGGAGATTCTGGCTTCCATGGGTCTGAAATTCGAAATCGTGGCGTCCAATTTCGACGAAACCCCGGCTGAAGGACTGTCCCCGGAAGAGCAGGCGGCGTCGCACGCCAGGGCTAAGGCCGTGGCTGTTGCCGCCGGTCGCTCCTCCGGCACCGTCATCTCCGCTGACACTGTAGTCGTTCTGGGTGAGGAAATGCTCGGCAAGCCGGCTTCATCCGCCGAGGCTGTCGAGATGTTGAAGCAGTTGCGCGATAAGACACACCGGGTCGTCACCGCCGTCGCCGTCACGGACGCGGCGACCAAAGAAACCTTTGCTGACTTCCGCAGTACCCAAGTCACGATACGTAACCTCACCGATCTGGAAATTGAGGATTATGTCAAGAGTGGCAGTCCGCTCGACAAGGCCGGGGCTTATGGCATCCAGGATAAATTATTCCAGCCCGTCGCCAGGATCAAAGGCTGCTATTTGAACGTCGTCGGTTTGCCTGTGTGCCTGATGCTGGATCTGCTGCTAAAAATCGGCGTTCATCCCAAAATCTCAACGAACTGGCGTCCGCCCGGGGATTGCGCCGATTGCCACAAGTGGCAGTGCGGCTAATCCGGGAAAGCGGATTTCAGCGCCCGTAGCGCCCGCAATGTCACCCATTTGCTTGGTTCGTTTTTAATCTCAATATCGTCCCACATCTTGCCATTATAGGAATATTCCATCGGCCATCGGCCTTTTACATCCTGCTTCTCCAACACCAACGACCAGGCTTTCTCCAGCCGCGGGTCTTGTCCTTCCCCAATTCGTGACATCACCTCGAGCACTTCGAGCACATCACCGATGTAATAATTTGGAAAACCGAACTTGAACCAGTTGCCGCTCGGTTTGCCTTTATTAAGGTTGGAAAATTTACATACGGTAAGGTCGGCGTTGAAAAACAACTTCTTACCATATTCAAGGGCTGATTTCATTATCGGGGTGCGTTGGAGCTCGGGCATACTGGATATCGCTTTCATCGCCTTGACCGCGCCCCAGGCGCAGGGCAGTTTACCGCAGATAAAGTTTGGCCCGGACGTGTAGTGATAGAACCTGAGCGGTTCCTGGCTACCCATCTCGGCAACGCCTTCGCCCGTAACCAATTTCGCTTGCATTTCGATGGCGATGTTCACTCTTGGGTCGTCACCGAATCCCAAACCGACCATAGCTTCCCCGAGATATCCGGCGTGGCAATGGATAACACCGGAAGGCGTGCCATTGTAACTGAACCACCCAACCGGCGAAATGGTATTTTTCAGCACATACTCGGCCGCAGTTTTTACTCTGGGGTCAGATATATCAGCTCCCATCTGCGCCAGCAACGTCAAAGACCAGACCGTGCCGCTATATTTCGGATTGTAGCCGCCCCCCGGCTTCACCCAATATCCTTTCGGGTTTTGGGCTGCGAGGATCTTGGGAATCGTTCCCGTCGAAAAAATCATTGATTTTGCGGCGGCTAGTTCCGTAGACTCTTCCGGCAGACCGATAATGTCGCGTAAAGCCAGGTAGCGAACGGCCGGATTGGCATCGTCCGGCTCAAGGAGCCAGGTGACTGGATCACCCCGAACGAGGTCTCTCCAGGTGGGCATGTTACCCTCCTTCGCGGAATTTGCTGGTGATCGGTTCCCGCCGGTCGCGGCCGAAGGCTTTGGGCGTAATCTTTATGCCGGGAGGCGCTTGCCGCCGCTTGTATTCGCTGACATCAACCAGGCGCGCGACTTTCACGACCAGTTCTGGCTCATAGCCCTGGGCAATAATCTGTTCGACCCCTTTATCTTCTTCCACGTAAGCCAGGAGAATGGGATCGAGAACTTCATACTCAGGCAGAGTATCGGTGTCCTTTTGACCCGGGCGCAGTTCCGCCGAAGGCACCCTGTTTATCACGGCATCGGGTATTAGGTCGAAACCGGCCTGGTTGTTCCGGTACCTGCACAAACGGTACACGAGGGTTTTCGGCACGTCCTTGATCACCGCATAGCCCCCGGCCATGTCCCCGTACAGAGTGGTATAGCCGGTCGCCACTTCGCTTTTGTTGCCCGTGTTCAGCACCATCCACCCAAATTTGTTGGAAAGGGCCATGAGCAGCGTGCCCCTGATTCGGGCCTGGATGTTTTCCTCGGTTACATCGGGTTTCGTATCGCGGAAGACCTCGGAGAGGCTGTCCAGGTAGGCCGTATAGGCTTTTTCGATCGGCACGGTGAATGTCTTGATCCCCAGGTTGGTCGCCAGCTTTGCCGCGTAGTCCGCGCTCAACGGCGCTGAAAAACGCGACGGCATGATGAGTCCGTGGACCGACTTCGGCCCGAGAGCATCTACCGCTACGGCGGCGACCAGGGAAGAATCCACCCCGCCCGAAAGACCAATGATCACCCCTCCAAATCCGTTTTTCAAAATATAATCGCGTGTCCCTAAAACCAGGGCTTTATAGACTTCCGAGTCAGATTCGAGCAGAGGCGTGATCTGTTTCGGCAGCATGGCGCGAGGGGAATCCTGGCGGGGAGCGCTGACCATGATCCGGTCGGTCGGGCAGTCGCATTCCAGTTGCTGTCCTTCCTTGCGCCACCTTGGATCCTGCAGCCTGCTGTGAAAAACGCTTTCGACATCAAGATCGGCAATAAGCAATTCCTCTTCGAACTGTCTGGCCCTGGCGATCAGGTTGCCTTGCTCATCGAATATGACGCTGCCGCCATCGAAAACGAGTTCATCCTGCCCGCCGACCAGATTGCAGAATGCCACGATAGCGACATTATCGGTAGCGCGGGCGCCGAGCATTCTTTCCCTGAAATGATGCTTTCCGTGGTGGTAAGGAGAGGCGGAAATATTCAGAATGACCTCAGCCCCGCCACTGGCTTGAACGGTGGCGGGACCGGTGTCATACCAGATGTCTTCACACACGCTGATACCAACGTTGACGCCCGATATTTCATAGATCGGGCAACTGGAGCCAGGGTGAAAATACCTTTTTTCATCGAAGACGCCATAATTGGGAAGATATATTTTATGGTAAATGGATGCTAACTTGCCTTCGTGTATGATGGCGGTAGCGTTGTAGAGTTCTTCTTTTCTATCGACGAAGCCTATGACAACGCTAATTCCCTTTGAGGCTGTGACGATTTCTTCGAGCGCCCTCAGGTTTGCGTCTATAAAGCTGGATTTTAATAATAAATCTTCAGGAGGATACCCCGGAATCGCGAGTTCAGGGAAGGCGACGAGGTCGGCGCCTGCCGCTCTGGCTTTTAATATGTTTTCGGTGATTAGCCGGACATTGCCTTTGAAATCCCCGACTGTCGAATTGATCTGCGCCAGGGCGATACGAAGCTGTTTCATATACAGCTATCGTATGTGCCTGATATGCGCTTGTCAAGAATCGCCGGCTTCAGCAGCCGCAATCCGGATCGACGATGGTGCTTCCAAGCAAGATGCCGTTAGCCCAGTAGGCTCCCGATGTTCCCGCAGGTAAAATATCATACGTCCGGCCTTCGTAACCGACTCGCTGGATAGAGACGACCCCCGATCCATCGAGCAGATCTTCCGGTTGGAGATTCCCCAGCAGCCTGCCATCAACTGCCGGATGCCCTGGAGAGGCGGTCACCGAACGGCCGTCCGCCAGGGTTATCCTGAGCAACTCAAAACTCGAGGGGGCCGGTGTCGCTTTCGTCTTGATTATGGGCGACGCCACTTTTTCACCATTCTCTCCGAGAGTCCAGATCAAATCGCCGGGTGTGAGTTGTTCAACCGCAACGGCGCCATACGGCGTGTCGATCAGCGTGCCCTTGGAAAGGCATATGGGGCAGGTATTGAAACTGGTTTCCGTTTTGGTGACGGAAATTTTCCCGGTGTTGGAAATAGTGCCGGTTATCTTTTGCCCCTGGCTTTCACCAACTCGTATCACAAAGATAAAACCGTTGTTTGTTGACTCAAAATCAAGCATTACATCGGTGAGGAGTTTATGCTGGCGGTAGACGAGCAGTTTTTCTTCAGGAGTATAATCGGACTTCCGGTCAAGGCCGATCCGGTTGATGATCGAGGAGAATTCCTGGTCATCGCCCTTTATGGCATCGAATTGAGCCAGCGCATTGGCCAATTCGCCGCCGGGACTCCCGATCGGATAAAAATCCGGATCGCACCAGAAATAATTGGGATAGGCATCAATTACCCTGTATCTCAGGTCATAAGAGCTTAAAAGTGCATTGGAGGTCGTCGTTGGAGCCGAATCGCCGCAGGAAAAGCCAAGTGAGATCGAGGCAATCAGTATCGCAACCAGGAGCGTTTTCTTTAACAAAACAACCTCCCCACCACTACCATTATATCCTCAGACTCTTCTAACGCAATATCCCCGGGTAAGGATAGCCCTGAAAACGAGATGGGGGATCTGATCGGCCCCCCCATCTTCAAGCGCTATTTGGAGTTCTACAGGATGGGTAGATATCTTTCGCGTTCCCAGTCGGTAACCTGGATGCGGTACCGGTTCCATTCGATCTTCTTGTTTTCGATGAACGCGTTGAAGACGTGCTCTCCAAGTGTGTTCCGCATCAGCTCGCTATTTTCGAACAGCCTGATGGCTTCGTCAAGGCTGCCGGGCAGAGTTTCGATGCCTTTCTGACGCCGCTCTTCCTCGCTCATTTCATAGACGTTCTCCTCGATGGGGGCAGGAGGCGGCAATTTCTTTTCGACCCCCTCAAGTCCCGCCGCCAGCATCACCGCAAAGGCCAGGTAAGGGTTGCAAGCAGGGTCCGGCGACCGGAGTTCTATTCGCGTCGAGGTTTCTTTGCCGGGCCGGTACTCCGGCACCCTGACTAAATCCGACCGGTTTCGCCGTGCCCAGGAAAGATAAACGGGGGCTTCATATCCAGGCACGAGACGCTTGTAGGAATTAACCCACTGGTTTGAAATGGCGCAAAATTCGGGCGCGTATTTCAGGATGCCGGCAATAAAATAGCGCGCCGTGTCCGAGAGATGATAAGGATCATTCTTGTCGAAGAACGAATTATTGTCGCCTTTGAAAAGAGACTGGTGGCAGTGCATCCCCGAACCGTTGACGCCGAACACCGGCTTGGGCATGAAGGATGCGTAGACGCCGTTCTGCCGCGCGATCTCTTTTACCACGAGTTTGTATGTCATGACGTTGTCAGCCATAGTCAGCGCATCGGTGTATTGGATGTCGATCTCATGCTGCGATGGGGCTACCTCGTGGTGCGAATACTCGACAGGGATGCCCATTTTCTCCAATGTTAAAACGGTCTGCCGGCGGAGATCGGTCGCGACATCGAGAGGCGTAAGATCGAAATACCCGCCCTGGTCCAGGAATCCGGTGCTCTTCTGGTCCTTGTTTTCGTCTTTGAAATAAAAATATTCCAGTTCGGGCCCGACATAGTAGATGTATCCAGCCTCGGCGGCCTTTTTGAGCATCCTTTTCAGGACGTAACGCGGATCGCCTTCGAACTGTTCGCCTCCGGGCTTCTTGATGTCGCAGAACATCCTGGCTACCGCGGCTTCATCCTTGGGGCGCCACGGCAGGGTCTTGTAGGTGTCGGGGTCCGGTAGGGCAACCATGTCGCTCTCGTCGATCCGGGCGTAACCCTCGATCGACGACCCGTCGAAGCCCATGCCTTCTTCGAGGGCGCCTTCAAGCTCCTCAACCGTTATCGCGAAGCTTTTCAACTGGCCGAGGATGTCGGTAAACCACAGCCGGATAAATTTGACCTTATCATCTTTGACTTTCTTCAATACGTATTCAACCGATTCTGAACGTGTCTTTGCCATATTTCACCTCACGGAAGAATTCAGTCCGATTATAACAACACCAAAGGTTGAAAGAAAACGGAAAGCCGCGTAAAGAAGGGTTTTATGAGAATGTTAAGCAATCTATCATTTTGGGGAATCGAATCATCATTTGGAAAGCGGGGTTAATCCTGAACCGATGCCCGTACTAATGTATAGTTCCCCTGTTTCCCACTTCTACCTATATCACCCCTTTTAAGTGGTATAATAAGGCGTTCTCGCGGACAATCTTCATTAGCCCCGTATTAAGTGCAAGGCGCCCGATCCCGTAAGCGTCTTGTGTTGATAAATGTCTTTTTCAGAAAGGGAGGCTGCTATGCGTTTAGAGAGAACCCGTCAGGCTGAGCATCTTGGTTCCGTTACTGTTTTTGGCGTCAGGCGCGTGCTTGAGTTGGACTCGGGCCCTAAAAATCCCCAGCTCAACGAAGCCGCCGACGTTCAAAAGATCGAACGGGAAGCCATCGACGAAATCGAAAAGAAATTAGCCATCGTCCTTCCGGTGAAAGACGAAGATCTCAAAGTGTTTGAAGGTGTCCTGTCGGCGATACCTCACGAATGTTTTATCATCGTGCTATCCAATAGCCAGAGGGAAGGAGTCGATACCTTTAGGGCCGAAAGAGACATACTGGGTCGTTTTTGTCAGAGTACCCGGAGACAGGCGATGATCGTCCACCAAAAAGACCCAGCTGTCGCCAAAGCATTGCTAGACGCAGGTTATCCTGAAATTGTTGGTAATGACAAGTTGATCCGTAATGGTAAGAGCGAAGGGATGATCCTCGGCATCATTCTCGCCAAGTTGCTAGCGAAAGAATATGTGGGATTCATCGATACCGACAATTATATTCCGGGCGCCGCCCTCGAGTACGTCAAGCACTACGCGGCAGCTTTCAGTCTGTCAAAGACACCGTTTTCCATGGCACGCATTCAGTGGCGGTACAAACCCAAGATCATGGGGGAACTCTATTTCAAGAAATGGGGCCGTGTTTCGGAAATCACCAATAAACACCTTAATAACCTTCTCTCTGCCATGGGAAAGTTTGAGACCGAGGTGATCAAAACCGGGAATGCCGGCGAACACGCCATGAGTCTGGCTCTTGCGGAGCGCTTGACTTACGGCACCGGTTACGCTGTGGAGACCCAGGAGATAATTTCCATTCTGGAACAGTTTACCGGAATCCTGCCCGTGGCAAATAAAGACGTCTCCGAAAAAGGTCTGGAAGTGTACCAGACAGAGACCGTCAATCCGCATCTTCATGCCGATAAAGGCGATGAGCATGTCGTGCTTGAAATGATGATGCCCAGTCTTTCGGTCATATACCACAGCCCTCTGTGCCAGGATAAAACCAAAGAAGCCATTTTACGGGAATTGACGGAAGTCGGGTGCATAAAGCATGGTGAAGAACCCCCGAAGGTCAGGCTCATGCCTCCGCCACAGAAGCTTGATATGCCCAAGTTCTCAGCCAGCCTGGCTGCAGAAATGTCAAAATTATTTGTACCTGAAGGCTCGCCGTCGCCGATTACCCAGTCCAGAGTCATCGGACCCGCCCAGAAGGTTGTCTTTACAGATCTGGACGGCACATTATTACACCCCTCAACCTACACTTATGCCCCAGCCCTGGATTCCCTCAGGAGATTGCAATCGCTGAACATTCCCATCGTTTTTTGTTCTTCCAAGACCCGCGCTGAACAGATCGAATTAAGGCAGGAACTCAGCATCAATGATCCGTTCATCGTCGAAAACGGTTCAGCCATTTTTATCCCAAAAGACTACTTTCACCTGCCTTTCTCGTACGACCGGATTGCCAACGATTATCAGGGCATCGAATTAGGCATGGGTTACGAGGTGTTGAAACTCAAGTTAGCTGCCATACTTGAGACGGTTCGGGCAAAGCTTTTGGATAACGTCTGGGCAGGCAGTCTTTCGGTGAGGGCGTTCGGGGATATTTCGGTCGAAGACGTTGCCCGGGAGACTGGTCTCGGCCTCAAAGCCGCTGCCGCGGCCAAGCAGCGCGAGTATTCTGAAACCCTAAAGATCCATGGCAGCAGGCAGGCAGTGGAATACCTGCTTAACGAAGTAAAAAAATCAGGCCTTTCGTACGCATTCGGCGGCAGGTTTTATACCATCACCGGAGGTAATGATAAAGGTAAAGCGGTCAAGGTTTTGACCGAATTATACAAGCTCAACAGGGGACAGGTTTACACAGTTGGGATCGGCGATTCGGAAAACGACGCCAAGATGTTAGCCGCCGTAGACCGGCCTATCCTTGTCCAGAATAGGGAATTGCGCTGGGCCAAGTTTAAACTTCCCTCGTTAAACTTTGCCAGAGGCGTCGGTCCCGAAGGGTGGAACAACGCCCTTGCATCTTTGTGATCATTTCCTCCTCAAGTTCCTGCCGGAAAAACACCTGGATCTGAGTTAGGAGGCCGATAAGTTGCATACCATCTATCTGATCCCTCACAGTCACTACGACGCGGTATGGGCTTTCAACAAGGAAGACTATTTTTTTATCAATATCGAGAAGATCCTGAAACCGGCGATCGAACTGATGTCGGATCCGGGCTACCGTTTTTTGATCGAACAGACGGCCCTGATTGAAGAGATAGAGCGGCGCAGTCCCAGCCTGTTCGAGGATATCAAACATTTCGTTCAAAACGGTCAAATAGAGATAGCCAGCGGCGAGCATCTCATGCCGGATACCATGATGCCGCTAGGCGAAACCCTGGTGCGGCAGATCTTGACTGGCAAAAGTTATATCCGCGATAAATTCGGCGTTAAAGCCCCGGTAGCCTGGGGCGCCGACAGTTTCGGCTATAACGCCCAGATGCCCCAAATCTACGTTAAATCCGGCTACCGGTACTTCGCCTTCCGGAGGGGAGCAGACAAGGCTTCGCCGTCAGAGTTCTGGTGGCAGGGGCTGGACGGCAGCCGCATCCTGGCCCACTGGATGCCTCTGGGATACCGCGCCGGCTTATACCTGGACAAGCTGGACGAAAGCTTTGAAATTCTTAAAACCGCCGCCTCCACCCAGAATATCCTCATGCCCGCCGGAAGTGGCTCGGTTCCCCCCCAGCCCGAGACCGTTCATGTGGTCCGCGCCTGGAACCGCAGCCACAAGGAAGCCCGAATCGTCGTGTCAAAATCGGAGGATTTCTTTAAAGCCCTTGAGCAATCGAACCCGGAACTGGAAACCCGCTCTGGGGAACTCTATTCCGGCCGCTATTCAATGGTTTTCCCCAATTGTTCTTCGTCCCGGATCTGGCTGAAACAAAACCTCAGGCATTACGAGCACCTGATCCTGGCTTGTGAGAAATGGCTGACCATGGGGTGGCTTCTCGGTATGCCTTATCCTTCGGATGAGTTCTACGACAATTGGCAGAAAATCCTTCTCGGCGCCTTCCATGACGTGGTTCCCGGCACCGGTATGGACGAGGGATATGAAGAAGTCCGGCACAACTTCGAGTACCTGCAAAGTCATCTGTCTCAGATGATGTCCAATTTTGTGGATCTGATCCAGGAAAACCTGATCACCGCCAATGATGTTATAGTTCTCAATCCGCTTTCCTGGGAGGTGAAAAACTGGGTCGAGGTTGAACTCGGCTTTGATCCGGGTAAGATCAAGCGTTTGGGCGGACTGGAAAGCAACGGCCAGGAGATCGCCGTGGAAGTCCTGGAAGCTACGCGTTACTCGGATGATTCCTTTCACACCGTGAAAATCGGTTTCGTGGCGGTGGTACCCTCTTTCGGGTTCCGGACTTACAAGTTGCTGAGATACAGCGTCCCCTACCGTCCTTCGGTTGACGGCCGGCGCATCAAGACAACCAGCAACAGCGTTCAGAACAAGTTTTTTCGCCTCGAAATCGATCCTAGCAGTGGGCTCCTCGACATATTTGTCGATGGCAAGCATCTTCTTAAAGGCAACGAACTTACCATCGAGGAGGAGACCGGCGACCTGTATTATCACCGCCAGAATTTCACCGGGGAATATCGCACCGAGAGCGAAGCCGGCTTGACCTTCGGCAAATTCCGGCTGAAACATTTCGAGATTTTGAAGACGCCTCTGCGCCGGATAATCCGCCTGGAGAGTGATTATTACTCGTTGATCTGGCCTTACCGGATGCAGGAAAAGCTCCGCACCGTGATGTGGCGTCACAGTTATCTCTCGGTATCCAAGACCATTACCATTTATCACGACATCCCTCGAATAGATTGCGTCACTAAAGTCGATAACCGGCACCCTCAAATCAGGCTTAGGCTCAAGTTCGCCACCGATATCAAGTCTCCCGAGTACTCTTCGGAAATCCAGTTCGGCGCCGTCAGCCGCCCGGTCGACCAGGGGGCAAAGCCGGTGGAGGGGGACTGGGTCGAAAAACCATGCGGCGTATTCCCATCGCTCAACTGGATCGATTATTCCGACGACCAGCGAGGGATAACCCTTATCAATCAGGGCTTACCCGCCCATCAGATCCAGGGGGGCACCATCTATCTGACGCTGTTCCGTAGCATCATGATGCTCTCCGCAGACGGCGTCACCGGCCCAGCAGTCCCCACACCCGACGCCCAGGAATTCAAGAAACACACCTTTGAGTACTCACTGTACCCTCACTCAGGCACCTGGAAAGAGGCCAGTTCGTTCCTGCACGGCTATGAGGTCAACAGCGGACTCCAGGCTTTTCAGATATCCCCCACGCGGATCCGCCGGAAACACCTGCCCCAGGGCTTTTCTTTCATCCAGGTGAGCGCCCCGAACATCATTGTCGCCGCCTGTAAACGGGCCGAAGACGGCAAGGGCATAATTCTTCGCCTTTACGAGGCCAGGGGTGAAGCCACCGAGGCTGAAATTCAATTTTTCAAACCGGTCTTAAGCAAGGAAAAAGGAGCGGATTTCGACCGGTTGCGTCATCCGGTTTCTGCCAAACTGGTGAATCTCCTTGAGGAAGATGAGGGAGATCTGCCGTTGGATTCCGGGGTTATCAGATTACCCTTCAAACCTTTTGAGATCATCAGTATCAGGGTTGGCTTTTGATAGTGAGAGAGTCAGGTCCGCCCGGTGATCGCCTGAAGGTGGTTGATCACGGCTACTAGAATAACGCCACCCAGCACGTTGCCGATAAGCGCTGGGGCCATGTAATCCGAGAAGTATGATGAGACAGAGATGGTATTTATCATGGTGGCATACAGGGCGTCGGCGGATCCCGCAATTATATGAGGAAATCCTCCGAGGCTCACCAGATACGTCATTATGAAAATGATGCCCACCCTGGCTGACTCGGCGCCCGGCAGCATCCAGACCATCAGGGCGATGATCCATCCCGCGAAGATCCCCTTAAGCACCATCGTCCAGAAATCAGGTAACAGCGCTGCCTGAGCTGTGTTAGCCAGTGAGGTTTTAACTTCCGGACCCATTACCCCCGTGTGTGCAATTACAAGAGTGAAGATAAGAACCCCTACGAGATTGGCGACAAGGACGATTCCCCACAACCTTGCTACCAGGCCCAAAGTCTCATTGCTCCATTTTTGTAAAAGAGGAAGAACCGCTGTAAGCGTATTTTCGGTAAACAACTGTTGCCTGCCGAGTATCACAATGATAAAACCCAGTGAGTACCCGGCGCTTGTTACCAGCGACTTCCAGGCGGCGCCGGTCGGTAAGAATGCGTCCAAAAGCGCGACGCCAAGAAATGAAAATCCCATGGATAACCCTGCCGCCAGCCCCGACCACATTAACGCCGCGGGGTGACGGCAAATCTCGTCTTCCCCTTCCTGCCTCACCGCTTCGTGAACGACAACCGCGCCTATGGCTGTCCGCTTGACGATCTCTTTCGCCTCGGATTGCCTTAATCCCAATTCATCAGGTGGATTTTTACTCATTGTTTGTTACCGATCCTGATTTTGAGTATATCAGTAAGAATATCTTTCCCGTTAAAACCGCGCGAAGCCGTGACATCATAAACAAATCCCTCTCCTGGATTGGAGAGGGATTGTCGATGTTTTGATGCCTGATATGAATTTTGAAGCGGTCTTATAGATTGGCGTTGCTTAGACGACGCTTTCCCCGGTTTCTCCGGTGCGTATCCGGAAGGCTGCTTCAACCGGCATTACAAAAATCTTGCCGTCGCCGATCCTACCCGTTTTCGCCGCCTTCATGATGGAATCGACGGCGATATCGCAATCGTCGTCATGGCATACAATTTCGATTTTTAGTTTCGGCAGGAAATCGACCCGGTATTCACCAACCCGCCACTGCAGCGAGATGCCTTTTTGTTGACCGCGACCGGACACCTCGGTGACCGTCATGCCGTGAATGCCGTGCTCCTCAAGCGCTTTTTTTACCGCGTCCAGCCGCTCTTCGCGGATAACCGCTTCGATCTTTTTCATCTACCTGATGCCTCCGAAAGCGCGTTCACCGTGCTGGGACAGGTCAAGACCGACCACTTCTTCCATTTCTTTTACTCTCAATCCGAATGTTGTGTCGATGACTTTGGCGATGATCCAGGTACCGCCGAAAGCGAATCCTCCGACGCTCAGTATCCCAAGCAGCTGCTTCCCGAGAAGCGTCAATCCGCCGCCGAAAAGCAGACCATTTGCCCCGACTGGGTTCACCGCAATCGAGGCAAATATACCAACAGCCAGTACTCCGATAATTCCTCCAACACCATGAACGGCCATAACATCCAGAGAATCATCGATCCCCATTTTCATCTTGGCGATCATGGCGTAGTAGCAAATGACCGCGGCTACGATACCGACCAGGACGCCGTAAATCGGGGGAATGAAGCCGGCTCCCGGGGTCACCGCGGCAAGGCCCGCCACCGCGCCAGTGGCGATTCCGAGCAGTGTCGGCCGCCGCTGGTTCCAGGCCAGCAGCATCCAGGTCGTAGCCGCGGCCGCGCCAGCGGAATTGGTAGCGACCAGGGCGGAAGCCGCCAGCGAGTTGGAACCGAGCGCCGACCCGGCGTTAAAGCCGAACCAGCCGAACCACAGTAACCCTGCTCCGAGCATGACCAGCGGTATCGATGAAGGCTCCATCGGTTCATGCCGGAAACCCTTGCGGGCCCCCAGAACGATCACCAGAGCCAAGGCCGAAAGACCGGCGTTTACGTGAACAACTATGCCCCCGGCAAAATCAAGCACTCCGAGTTTCGCCAGCCAGCCACCGGCACCCCATACCCAGTGGGCTACCGGGGCGTAGATCAAAGTCAGCCAGGCGACGGCAAAGATCATTAGAGCCGAGAATTTAATTCGCTCAACAACCGCCCCGGTGATAAGCGCCACGGTGATAATGGCAAACATCCCCTGGAACATCATGAACGCCAGATGCGGAACCGTCGTGGCGTAGGTAGAAGAAGGTTCTCCTCCGACATTGTTTAGAAATACGTATTTGAGACTCCCGATAAATCCGCCAGAATCCGGTCCGAAAGAAAGGGAATAGGCGTAAAATACCCAGAGAAGTCCTACGACGCCGAGCATCGCGAAGTTCATCATCAGGGTCGAAATAACGCTCTTTTTCCGTACCATGCCGCCGTAGAAAAGCGCTACTCCCGGCGTCATCAGCATAACCAGGGCAGTTGAGATCAGGATCCAGGCCGTGTCGCCGGCATTGACCATGGAATGGACACCTCCCCGAAACAATTCCGGGGAAATTCTAGCTTAGATGTGTTTCCAAAAGATTACGTGTTTAACCAATCAAAAACGGCGAAGGGTTCGGTACTTATCGAAACCCTTCGCCGTTGAAAAACCCGAACTACGTTTGTCGCCTAAACAACCGCCTCGCCGGTCTCAGCTGTTCTGATCCGGTAGGCAGCCTCCACCGGCAGGACGAATATCTTGCCGTCGCCGATCCTGCCCGTTTTAGCAGATTTCATGATAGCGTCTACCGCGGCGTTGCAATCGTCGTCATGGCAGATTATCTCGATTTTGAGCTTGGGAAGAAAGTCGACCCGGTATTCCCCGACCCGCCACTGGAGCGGTATTCCCTTCTGCTGACCCCGCCCCGACACTTCCGTCACCGTCATGCCGATAAGTCCGATCTCCTCCAGGGCTTTCTTGACCGCGTCAAGACGTTCCTCGCGGATGATAGCTTCTATCTTTTTCATTTATTTGATCCCCCCGTAAGCCCGTTCGCCGTGTTGAGATAGATCGAGACCGACCACTTCTTCAACCTCGGTCACCCGAAGTCCCATGGTCTTATCGATGATTTTGCCAATCACCAGGGTGCCGATGAGGGCGAAGCCACCGGTGGCCAGGACGCCCAAAGCCTGTTTTCCGAGTTGCATGGCATTTCCGTGGAACAATCCGTCAAAACCGGCGGCGTTAACCGCTACCGTCGCGAAAAGTCCGGTGGCCAGAGCCCCTACTATACCTCCCACGCCGTGGCAGGCAAATACGTCCAGCGAATCGTCGAAGTTACGCTTGCTGCGCCAGTTCATGGCGAAGTAGGAAGCGCAGGCGGCGATGGCGCCGATGGCGATGGCAGCAAGTGGAGTAACATAGCCTGCAGCCGGGGTGATCGCTACCAAACCGACTACGGCACCCGTCGCGGCACCGAGCAGGGTCGGCCGCCGCTGTCGCCAGGAAAGCAGAATCCAGGTGAGGGCCGCCATTGCGGCTGCGGTGTTGGTGGTAACAAAGGCTTCCGCAGCCAATCCGTTAGAACCTAAAGCGCTGCCGGCATTGAAACCGAACCAGCCGAACCACAGTAGCGACGCGCCGATTAGCACCATGGGTATGTTGTTGGGTTCCATGGTTTCCTTTTTGAAACCTTTTCTAGCGCCCAATAACAGGACAAGAGCTAACGCTGAGACGCCCGCGTTGATATGGACCACCGTTCCGCCGGCAAAATCCAGAACGCCAAGTTGAGCCAGCCAACCGCCGCCCCACACCCAGTGCGAGATCGGTCCGTATATGAGTGCCAACCAGGCAACCGCGAAGACCATGAGCGCCGAGAACTTGATACGCTCCACCACCGCCCCGGTGATCAGGGCTACCGTGATGATGGCGAACATGCCCTGGAACATCATGAAAATGAGGTGCGGAACTGTGGTTGCGTATACGTCCGAAGGCGCTTCGCCGACATTGTTCATCCCGAAGAAATGGAAGTTGCCGATAAATCCGCCGATATCGGGCCCGAATCCTAAAGTATAACCGAAGACTATCCACAGCACGCCCACCAGCGCAAGGATCGAGAAGCTCATCATTAGCGTCGAGATAAGATTCTTGCGCCTGACCATGCCACCGTAGAATAAGGCTAACCCCGGTGTCATCAGCATCACCAACGCTGTCGAGACCAGGAGCCACGCGGTATCGCCCGTGTCCAAGGTAGAGTTCCCCCTTTCGTTTTCCTGATACCAGTCTAACAGCCGGACGTTACCCGCTGATTTCACCGGTATTACGAAGGGGTTAAGATTGTGTTTCCAATTTGTTTCGGGTGATGTTGCGCGATGCCACGGTTGAGATGTTTCAACCGTGTTTCACGTGTGAAGTGTTCCGGGGAAATATGAAAAGTCGGTGATAGGAACCTGGAGACTAAAATTTGTAATTTGAAATCTGGGTATAAGCTCGCGTGGGGGGTTAGATAACCCTCTTGAACCGGTAACCGATGTTCCTGACGGTTTCCACATAGATCTGTCCGGACTCCTCGATCTTGGAACGCAACCGTCTGACATGGACATCTACCGTCCTGTCGCCGCCAAAGTACTCGTAGCCCCAGACCTTGTTCAGCAGCACCTCACGGGAAAAAACCCGGCCGCGATTAGAAGCCAGGAATTTCAGTAGCTCATATTCACGGAAGGTCAGTTCCACCGGAGAACCACCCAAAGACACCTCGCACCTGGCTGTATCGATAATAAGGTCACCGGCGGTAATGATATCGGAAGGTGGAGTTGCCTTAGCCCGCGCCGCCAGGCGGCGGATCCGGGTCAGGAGTTCATCGACGTCAAAAGGCTTGAGCACAAAATCGGTGATGTCATCCCGGGTAGCCAGTTCCTGCATCCGCGGACGGAATGCCACCGCGATTATCATCGGCCCTTTGCCGTCGCTGGATGTATCCAGAGTCGGTATCTCGCCGTCGGGACCGACGTCAAGGACGACCAACCGGGGTGCCTGCTGCGCCGCGATTTTCTCGGGCTCATTCCCCGGCGGAGTAAGGGTACAAACGTAGCCCTCCCGGGAGAGACGGTTTTTGAGCTCACGGGTCTTGTCGTTTTCTTCGGCTAGTATCAGTATGTTAAACAAATCATTGAACGGGTACCAAAAGAATCCGGTGCTGGGCTCATTCTACCACTAATATGAGTAGAGTCTGCCGTATGGACGCAGGTACTTGGGATAAAGCTTCTTAAACGGCTTCCGCAGGATAGCCTCCGCGTCGCAGTCGAAATGAGCGCAGTATTCGTTCACCAGGTCGCCCAGTATTTTCCGGTCTTTATCGTCCAATTCGGCGACGCCAACCTCTTTGCCCAGCTGATGAGGTTCGAACGCCCCGGAAATATATATGACGCCGCCGTGAATGCCGGTGCCGATGAAGTTCGCTTTGTGTGTCTCGCCCTCTTTAAGACCTAGACCGAGAACTACCAGCACCCCTCCGGCCATATATTCGCCCATGAAGTCCTGGCCAGTGCCGCCGACGACCATCATCGGCTTCTTATCCTGGTACTCCTTCATGTGGATGCCGGCGCGGTAACCGACATAGTCCCGGACGAAGATTTTACCGCCGCGCGCGGCCATGCCGCAGATGTCTCCGGCATGCCCATGGATAATGACTTCACCGGCGTTGAGGGTGTTGGCCATGCAGTCCTGGGCGTTGCCGAATACCTCGATCCGCGACCCATTCATGAAGGCGCCCAGGTCGTTGCCCGGCGTGCCGTAAATCTTGATATCGACGGGGCGGGAAAGGTCGGTGGCGATATAGCGCTGACCGCAGACGTTGGTAAGTTCGATGTGTTCAACACCTTCGTCCACCAGTTGGCGCAATTTGGCGTTGAGATCCCGGTAATATATTCCGGCGGTGTCGATTTTGACCATTTTGGGGGTCGCCACGTTTTCGGTCATTTTATTCACCTGCCATCCTTACGCCCAGAATCTCGAGTTCCTTTTCGTTCAGGTCTACGCCACGAAGGTGCAATCTGTTGCCACGCAAACTTTCGAGAGCATTGACGCCCATGCCTCCAAGCATGTCATCGATCTCGAGCTTCCAACCGCGCAGCATGTTGACCAGCCTCCTGGCCCCGATCTCCGGATTGATGCGCTTGGTGAGCTTGAGATCGGAGGTGCAGATGCCCCAGGCGCATTTGCCGGTATAGCACTGCTGGCAGACCCGGCACCCCAGGGCGACCAGGGCGGCGGTACCTATATTGACCGCGTCGGCGCCCAGAGCGATGGCTTTGGCCACGTCGCCGGAATTGCGTATGCCGCCGGAAATTACCAGGGAAGCCTGGTTGCGGATGCCTTCCGCTCTCAATCGGGTATCGACTGATGCCAGGGCTAGTTCGATCGGGATGCCGACGTTATCACGGATGGCTTTAGGTGCCGCCCCGGTTGCGCCCCGTATGCCGTCGAGGACGATGATATCAGCTCCAGCCCGTACCATTCCGGAGGCGATGGCCGCCGAGTTATGCACCGCGGCGATCTTGACCGAGATGGGCTTGGTGTAATTGGTCGCCTCTTTCAGGGCGTAAATCAGTTGGGACAGGTCTTCGATGGAGTAGATATCGTGGTGCGGGCACGGGGACAGGGCGTCGGTGCCCTGCGGAATCATGCGTGTGAGCGACACCTCTGCTGAAACCTTTTCACCCGGCAGGTGACCGCCGATACCCGGTTTGGCGCCCTGGCCGATCTTGATCTCAACGATCCGGCCGGCTTTGAGATAATCTGAATAAACGCCGAAGCGGCCGCTGGCCACCTGGACGATAGTGTTGTTGCCGTATTTGACCAGCGACTGGTGCAGGCCGCCTTCACCGGTGTTCCACATCGTCCCGGCTTGAACCGCCGCCTGTGCCAGGGAGTGCTGCACGTTGAGAGACACGGCGCCGTAGCTCATGGCGGAGAACATCACCGGGATATCCAGCTTGACCTGCGGCGCCAGCTTCGTTTTTAAAGCTCCGGTCGCCGGGTCGATCTCGATCTTGTCGGGTTTGCTGCCCAGGTAAGTCGTCATCTCCATCGGCTCGCGGAGGGAGTCGATGGACGGGTTGGTAACCTGGGAGGCGTTCAAGACCAGGTGGTCCCAGTAGATGCGCTGCGGCTTGTCCTTGCCCATGCCGGTAAGGATCATGCCGCCCTGTTCCGCCTGCTTCTGGATGTCTTCGATGTACTCCGGCATCCAGCTGTAGTTATCGCGGTATTCCAGCGGGCTGCGGCGGACGTTCAACGCGCCGGTGGGGCAGAACAGAACACAGCGGTGACAGCCGATGCATTTGCCGGCTCGAGTCTTAACATCGTCTTCTTCAGCATCGAAATAATGGCTGTCGAAGGTGCACTGGTTGACACACACCTGGCATTTGATGCACTTGCTGGCGTCTCGTTCGACGATGAACTTAGCGGGTACTAGAGTTCTCATATTGGCTCCTTAGCGCCTGATGGCTACGCCCTTGCGGGCCAGAAATTCTTTGACTTGTGATATCGAGTACGTCCCGTAGTGAAAAATGCTGGCAGCCAGGACGGCGTCGGCTTTACCGACGGTGAGCGCGTCATACAGGTGATCCGGAGTCCCGGCGCCTCCTGAGGCGATGAGCGGGATCGACACTGATTCCGATATCGCCCGGTTCAAATCGTTGTCATAACCCTTCTGATGTCCGTCGCTGTCGATACTGGTGACCAGGAGTTCGCCGGCGCCCATTTCCGCCGCTTTCTTGGCCCATTCGACGGCGTCAAGGTTAGAGGCCTGGGTGGCGGAGTGGGTGCGGACAACCCATTTGCCTTCGCCGCTTCGTTTGGCATCAATGGCGACGACGATGCACTGGCTGCCGAATTTGATAGCTCCCTCCGTGATGAGTTCCGGCCGCGCTACCGCCGCGGTATTGATCGCCACCTTGTCAGCTCCCGAAAGCAGCATTTCCCGCATGTCGGCGATGGTGCGGATGCCGCCGCCGACAGTCAGGGGCATGAAAACATATTTTGAAAGTTCGGCGATGATGGAGGCCATTGTCTTGCGGCTTTCGACGGTGGCGGTGATGTCCAGAAATGCCAGTTCGTCAGCCCCCTGCTCGTAATAGAATTTTGCCAGCGCCACCGGATCCCCCGCGTCGCGAAGGTTAAGGAAACTCTGTCCCTTGACCACCCGGCCGCCGGTGACATCCAGGCAGGGGATGATTCGCCGCGTAAGCAATTTAGACCGCTCCCCCGGCTACGGCAACCCTGTCGGCGCCAATGGGATGCTTGAGCGAACCGATAACCGGCTCGCCGCCCATGGGTATCCAGGCTTTATCTAGCTCGGGACAGACCAGTCGGATGGCCGCCTCTTCGGATGACAGGTACAGCATGCTGCCTTTCTCGCCGACGGTCAGCGGTCTGAGACGGATTCGGTCGGTCAAGCCGATCATTTCGCCCTCGTGGGCAAGGATGACGGTGAACGGGCCGTTCATCAGCAGGCTGGCATATACCTGCCGCAGAGCTTTCAACAACTCCCGTTCTTTAGCCGGGCGGCGCTCGATCTCCTCCCATAGCGGCGGGGCAAAAATCTCGGCGACGACCTCGATGGGCAGGTTGTGCTTGCGTACCAGAAGGTCGACGGCATAGGCCAAAACCTCGGTATCGGTTTGAAGCGTGCAGTGATACCCGAACTGTTCCAGGTAGCGCTTGTTGATGCCGTATGAGGAGATTTCGCCGTTGTGCACCACCGTCCAGTCCAGGATATTGAACGGGTGCGCTCCTCCCCACCAGCCCTTGGTATTCGTCGGGAAACGGCCGTGGGCGGTCCACAGGTAACCGTTGTAGCTTTCGAGGCAGAAGTACTCAGAAATTTCTTCGGGGTAACCGACACCTTTGAAGGCCGCCATGTTCTTGCCGGAGGAAAACACGTAGGCGTCGTCGATGCCCGTATTAATGTCCATGACTCTGGCAACAACATAATCGTCAGGAGAAAGTTTCCCTTCGCGCTGGCATTTGTCGGCATCCAGAAAGTAGCGCCACACCATCGGCGGGTTTTTGATAGCCGCTACCGGTCGGGTCGGCACTTCTTCGGAGTGGTGCACGTTAAAATGCTCATTCAGAAATCCCTCGGTGCAGGTCTTGCCTTCCTTGCTGTCGTACATGATGTGGAAGGCGTAGTAGTCGGGGTACTGCGGATACAGACCGTACACGGCAAAACCGCCACCCAGCCCGTTGCCCCTGTCGTGCATGTTGGCGATGGCTCGCGTCACGTCCCGCCCGGAAAAGCATTTGCCGGAGGTATCCATCATGCCGAACAGGCAGCAGGCATCGATGACCTTGCCGTCGCCGTATACATTGCTGATCCTGGTTAAATCTTTCATCTTGATTTCTCCGATGTTTAGCCGTTAGCGTTGTTTGGGTATTGCTTCTTGTATCTTGGTTATTTGTTCAGGCTTCGCCGATCTTGACCCGGCCCGCCGTCGCTCCGGTCAGGCGCTCTTCGATCACTTCCTTCGGTAATTGCGCCAGTCCGAAATCGTCGGACAATAGTTTTTTCTTGAATGCCGTCACCGGTATGCGGTCGCGCATCAGGCCGAAATACACACCAGCCTTGTCGATATCGCCCAGGAAGATCATGCCTACCAGTTTGTCCTCGGAGTTGATCACCAGCTTGCGGTAGCTGCCGGGACCTTCGCTCTTCAATACTTCATACCCCTCCGGCGATGGCGGCGATGCCATACCGGCGGTTGCCATTTCCAATCCAAAATAGTTCAGCGAGTTCATCGCCGTGCCGCCGCGGTAACGGGTTGGCGAACCAGCCATGTTGTAGCCGGCCACCCGGCCCCCAATGTAGGCGTTAGGCCAGACCGGCGACAACCGTCCGGAACCGTAAACGTAATCATATGCTTCGGAAGCGTCACCGCAGGCGTACACGTCCTGGACGCTGGTCATCATGTGGTTGTCGACGACGATGCCGCGGTTGACCGTGATGCCCGCAGCCTGCGCGAGTTCTATCCGCGGGAAAACGCCGACGGCAACTACCACCATGTCGCACACCATCTCGTGACCGTCGTCATAGACGACGCCGGTGACCTTGTCTTCGCCAAGGATCCGCGCCACGGTGCGGCCGGTCATCATGTTGACGCCGTACTTTTTGATCGCCATCTCCGCTATGCGTCCCGCCGGCTCGTCGAGGATGGTGTTCAAAGGATAGCTTTTCATCTCGACCACCGTGCACTTGATGCCACGTTTGACCAAAGCCTCGGTTGCCGAGATGCCGATAAGGCCGCCGCCGATGACCACCGCGCGGCGCACGTTCGGCAGGTATTCTTCAACTTTCTTGGCATCGGACAAGGTGATGAAATTGAAAATGCCGGCTTTACCCATGCCTTCCATTTTAGGTACGATCGGTTTGCCGCCGGTGGCGATAAGCAGTTTCTGGTACTCGATTTCGGTGCCGTCATCCAGGGTTACCGTTTTCGCCGCGGTGTCCATCTTATAAGCCTTGTGGCCCATGACGACATCGATATTATTGTTTTCGTAAAATTTTTCGGATCGTATGCGCATCGTTTCGGGTGTATATTCACCGGCAACATACTTCGAAATCAGGGGCCGGGAATAGGCCTCGAAAGGCTCTTCACCGACGATGGTGATGATCCCCAGCTTGTCGATTTCCCGGATAGCCTCCGCGGCTCCGATACCCCCGGCTGAATTGCCGATGATCAGGTACTTCGTTTTCATCAGTTTCCCCTAATCGCTGATTTCAAAAAATTGTCGTACATTTTGAGCCCCGCCGCGCCGCTCTTCTCGGGATGGAACTGGGTGGCTACCAGGTTGCCCCGGGCGATGGCGCTGGTGAAGTTTAGGCCGTAATCGGTCGTGCCGATGACCTCCGTCCCCAGGTCGGGTTCGACGTAGTAGCTGTGGACGAAGTAGAAAAACGAATCATCGTCGATGCCGTTGAATAAAGTATGCGCTCTTGTGTTTTTGACGTTGTTCCATCCGATATGCGGCACCTTGACGCCGGCGGGCAGCTTGCGGACCTTGCCCGGCAGCAGCCCCAGGCACTGGCAACCGCCGCCTTCTTCGGTTTCTTCAAAGAGCACCTGGAGCCCCACGCAAACGGCAAAAAAAGGCGTTTCCCTGGCAATGACTTCTTTCAGGGCATCATCGAGACCGTGCGCCTTGAGCGAACTGACTGTATCGGCGGCGGCGCCGACTCCCGGTAGAAAAACGGCATCAGCCTTGACGATATCATCCGGGGAGCTTGTGATTTTGGCGTCATAACCGAGCAGCGCGATCGCATTTGCCACCGAGCGCAAATTCCCGGCTCCGTAATCTATGATGGCGATCATGCGGTTACTTCTTTTGAGCGACAGTCTCGGTCTCGATCAGGATGATAGCTTCATTAGGGCAATTCGCCACGCAGGCCGGTGTTTCCAGGCCGGGGCAAAAATCGCATTTTCTGACTATTTTGGTTGTTTTATCTTTCACCAAAGCGCTGTTGGGGCACGACACGACGCAGGTCCAGCAGCCAATGCACTTCTCAGGATCTGAGGTCACCACTCCGGTGACCGGGTCCTTGCTCATGGCCCCGGTGAGGCAGGAATAAACGCACCACGGTTCATCGCAGTGACGGCAGGGAACGGAAAAGCTCGTCTCATTCTGCCGCTCGACCTTAAGCCGCGGGATGGGCTTGGCGGATTCCTTGTGGAAGGCTTTGAGGATGTCCTTCGAGTTGGAATGTTGGGTTGCGCAGTACACGCGGCACAACCCGCATCCGATGCAGACTTCTTTCTTGATCTGGATCTTTTTCATACCCCACCTGCGGCGCCGAAAATACGGCAGTCATTTACCAACGGGTAAGCAAAGATGATACCAGACCTATTATAGCCTGTCAAAGGTTTTGTTTCAAACTTGTTTCTCGTTTGAAACGCTTCGATCGATTGGAATAAACCGATCGCGGATCAATTGTACGGCAATTACCGTAAGCGTTTTGCCGTATTTCAATGTGTCACAGGTACCTGAAGTCCCAAATATTATGTTAATTTGCCGTTTATCCATTGAGGCCGTCGAGGAGCACCTTCAGACCTATGACGATAAGCACCAGCCCCCCGATAAGTTCGGCCCGCTTCCCGACGATATCGCCCACCCGCCTCCCCAGCCAGACGCCGATAAGGGTAACGGTGAATGCGGTAATCCCGACAAGCAGGCTTGCCGGCAAAATGGAAACATCGATCAGCGCAAAAGTCAGCCCGGCCGCCAGGGAATCGATGCTGGTCGCGATCGAAAGCCCGACCAGTGTTCTTCCTTTGCTGATGTCGACAACTTCGCACTCTTCTTCTTTTTCGAAGGATTCTTTGATCATGTGACCGCCGATGAGTGCCAGCAGTCCGAAGGCGATCCAGTGGTCGAAACTCTGGATGATGTTCGTGAGCGTGCTGCCGGCAACAAAGCCGGCCAGGATCATCCCGAATTGGAACAAACCGAAAAAGGCCGCCACCTTGAGTGCTTTAGCCTGGTTCAGGGCTCTTCCCATGCTGATGCTGCCGCAGATCGATACCGCCAGGCAGTCGGCGGAAAGGCTCAAGGCAACCAGCAATACGGCAATAAAATCCATAGGTCAGCAAGTGTAACAGACAAGCCCGGGCGCCTCAAATAATTTCGGCCTTTACCTTGTGGGTTTCAGCCATTTCGTTCGTCCAATCCTTGAAGTATAAAGTCCGGGGTGGTATCATCCTTGCATCTGTCGGAGGAGGCCTCCGGTTTCCGGAGGTGACAGGCTTTTTAAGCCAAGGAGTGACCGGCAAACAGGAACGCCTCGCGAACTTTACCGTGGTCCGCAGCCCCGGATATTTTCCCCCGAACTGCCCCATGCGCGCTAGCCGCAGACGCCGTAGCAACCTATCCTGCTATTAAAGAAGACCCAACGTCTTCTCTTCCCCCGCTGCCGACCGTTGAATGATCGCCAGTTTAATCGTTTTCTTTCTAACCATTGCCGGAATCATCTGGCGCCCCTGGCGCCTGTCCGAAGCCCTGATCGCCTCACTCGGCGCCGCCGCCATGGTAGCGGCAGGCCGTCTTTCGGCCGGCGACGCTTTGAACGCCCTAGAAAACAATCTGAACGTGCTCGGCTTTTTCCTGGGGCTGATGATCGTCGCGGCTATCGCAGAATCTGCCGGATTGTTCGAAACGGTTACCGAAAAAGCTGTGGTGCTGTCGCGCGGCAGCGGCAGGCGGCTCCTCCTGATAGTCTTCGGCATCGGCGTGGTCGTCACCGCTTTGTTATCCAACGATGCCACGGCTTTAATGCTGACCCCGGTCGTGTTTCTTCTGGTCAGGCATCTCGAGGTTGATCCCATACCCTATGTCTTCGCCTGCGCCTTCATCGCCAACGCCGCGTCTTTCCTGTTGCCGGTTGCCAATCCGGTAAACCTCGTAGCTGTCGACGCCTTTGATCTTCGCCTCGGCGATTACCTGGCTCACCTGTTGCTGCCGAGCATGGTTGTCATCGCGGTGACCGTCGGCCTGTTCCTGTATATCTTCCGGAGAGAAATTCAGTCAGTCTTCTCTCTCGGGGATTTCTCGATGAAGGTAAGTTCCCGAAAGCTGGACCGCCCCGTTGTCGCGGTCTTGATCTTGATCGCCCTTGGTTACGTCGTATTTTCCCTTAATGGCTGGCCTCTCTCGGTGCCGGTGCTCATTGGAGCCTTGACTCTACTCGGCGTTTTTGCAGGGCGAAAAATAAGATTGTCCGAGATTTCCCGCTCGATAAGCTGGTCCATTCTCCTGTTCGTCGCTGGCTTGGCCGTCCTGGTCCGGGGGTTGGAAGCAAGCGGAGTCACTCAAAGCCTCGGTGAATCTTTCGCTCGCCTCCTTGGCCACGGGGAACTGCCTGGCGCCCTGGCAACCTCTTTCGGCACCGCGGCTGGCTCCAATCTGATGAACAACTGGCCGATGATGATGGTCTCCGTGACCACCCTTTCAGGTGCCCCGGACGCCGTCGCCGCCAATCCGGGTTTACCCTACCAGGCTATCCTTGGCGCCGCCCTGGGACCTAATATCGCCGTCATGGGATCGTTGTCTTCAATGCTGTGGCTGCTCATCCTCCGCCGGCGGGGGCTCAACGTCACCGCCGGTTCATTCCTGAAACTGGGACTACTGGTGACTCCGGCCGCCCTCCTGTGCGGCAGTTTAGTCCTGTATCTCTTGAGTTGATATGAAAAGTTTCACCACCAATCCGACGGTAAATAAAAGCCTGAGGCTTTCGGTCTTCGATGGCGCCGCGTTCAACGCCATGATGGGTCTGACCCAGGACTTCATGTCCCCGTTCGCCCTTGCCCTCAAGGCTTCCACCGCCCAGATAGGTTTGCTTGCCAGCCTGCCCAATCTTGCTCTGGCTTTGTCGCAACTGGGTTCCCCCTGGATTTCCGAAAGGCTGCGGAGTCGAAAAAGTCTCCTGGTGCCCATGGTTATCACCCAGGCTGTCCTCTGGCTGCCGATATTTATCATGCCCCAGCTTTTCCACAACATGGCGGTATGGTGGCTCATCGCGCTGTTCACTGCCGGCAGCGTTTTCGGCGCCCTGGGGAACCCCGCCTGGGGCAGTATGATGGCCGATCTTGTTCCCGCCGGTATGCGGGGCCGCTATTTCGGCTTCCGTAACCGGATCGGCGGCGCTACCCTGCTGGCCTGCTTTTTCCTCGGCGGGCTGGTACTGCAGGCGTCATCGAACCAGATTATGCTGGGTTTCGGCCTGTTGTTTGGCGCGGCGGTTATCTTCCGCCTGGCCTCCGCTTACTTCCTTTCCAAAATGTACGAACCGCCGATGCGTCGGTGCAATGATCCGTGGCATCCCTTTCATGAATTGAAGACCCTGCCCGCCACCCCGGTAGGCCGTCTCAGCCTGTTCGTTGGGGCAATGATGCTGGCCACCTATGTCGCCTCGCCGTTCTTTGCGGTTTACATGCTGAACGATCTGGGCTTCGGGTATGGGGCTTTTGTTGTCGTCACCGCGTCGGCCAGCGTCGCCAATTTCCTGTTCATGGGGTTCTGGGGAAGGCGCGCCGATAGATCCGGCCATCTTCAGATCGTCCGGGTGACGGCGCTCATGATCCCGCTGGTGCCGGTGTTGTGGCTTGCCGGCCATAACATCATTTATCTTATCGTCATCCAGGTGTTTTCCGGGTTTGCCTGGAGCGGTTTCAATTTGTCCGGTACCAATCTCCTCTATGAGGCTGCCGCGCCGGAACGGCGCACCCGGGCGATCGCTGTCTTCAATGCCCTCTCAGGTACGGCTATGTGTATCGGAGCGGCCGTCGGGGGACTGATCGCCACCAGACTTCCGGAAATATCCGGGCAATCGCTCCTGACCCTGTTTTTGATCTCCGGGATTTTGCGCGGCGCGGTTACGGTGTTCATACTCCCGAGCCTCGGCAGGTCAAAACGGGTTGACCGGATGCCCATTCTCTCCCAGGCTCCTTCTTCTTTGGCGCTCCGGGTTCTCAGGGCTTTCCAGCGTTTCATCGACTAGCGTAGCGGGGGTTCTCGTCAGCATTAAAAATATTTTTTATTCATAGCTAAACCAAAGCTAGAACGTTCTTGACGTCAGGTACAGGTTTGCTACAATGAATACAATTCAAATTTCTAGGAGCATCAAGTGAAAGAAGAGACCCTGATTACCGAAGACCCGGCTGATCCTCCCTCGTGTTCGCACGAAGCTGACGAACCTCCCCTTACTTCGTCACAAAGTTTCCGCCTCAAGTTCTACCCCGATGTCAGCGACGCCCAGTGGAATGACTGGCACTGGCATTTCAAGAACCGAATCACCTCCATCGAAGACCTCATCCGTTTTATTCCCATGTCCGTAAAGGAAAAAACCCGTCTCAAACTGGTAACGGCCCGCTTTCCTTTAGCTATTACCCCTTATTATCTTTCCTTGATGGACCTTTCAGATCCCAATGACCCCGTCCGTCTCCAGGCAGTCCCCTCGACGTTGGAAACCGCCGCCGGCACCGGCAACGAGGATCCCCTGGCGGAAGAGCGGGATTCGGTCGTCCCCGGCCTGGTCCACCGCTACCCCGACCGCGTGCTGATGGTCCTGACCGACATTTGCGCCATGCTCTGCCGCCATTGCACCCGCAAGCGTGAATGGCAGCACGGCGGCTGGATCCACACCCCGGAACAGGTCGAGCGCATGCTGGATTACATCCGCAAGAATCCCCAGATCCGGGATGTCATCATCTCCGGCGGCGATCCGTTGACCCTCTCCACCCATCAATTGGAGAAAGTCCTCATCGCCCTGCGCCAGATCAAGCACGTCGAGATCATCCGCATCGGCACCCGTTTCCCGGTGGTCCTGCCGCAACGGATCGACGAAGAACTCTGCGCCATGCTTTCGAAATACGGCCCTATCTGGCTGAATACCCATTTCAACCATGTGAATGAAATCACCCCGGAAGCCGCTGCCGCCTGCGACCGCTTGCTGCGGGCTGGCGTCCAGGTCAACAACCAGAGCGTGCTGCTCCGAAGTATCAACGATACCGTGGAATCTCAGCTCAAGCTTTGCCACGGACTCCTGAAGGCCAAGGTCCGCCCGTACTATCTCTTCCAGTGCGACCAGGTACAGGGTACCGAACACCTGTGGACGCCCGTCGAAGTCGGTTTGCGAATCATTGAAGGTATGCGCGGCCATACATCCGGCCTTGCCATCCCGAACTATGTCATAGACCTTCCCGACGGCCGGGGCAAGATTCCGATGACTCCGAATTACGTCCTTACCCGTACCGACAGCGAACTCGTGGTCAGAAACTACGAGGGGCACATCAGCCATTTCGCCAATCCCAAGCCGGCCCCGGCGCCGCGTAAACCAAGGCCGGTCTCACCACCCGTACCCCAACTTTCGCTTGATTGGACTGTAACTGAGGTAAAGAATGAAAATAGGGCTGGCGTACGACCTTAAACAATCCATCACCGCTACGCCCGCTGCCCCAGTTGATGCTTTAGAAGAATACGATTCAGCCGAAACGGTGAATCTTCTCGCCGCCGCCATCGAGCAAGCCGGCCACCAGCCGGTCAAACTCGGCGGCGGTCGCGAATTTTTAGACAACGTTTTGGGCAACCCGGTTGATTTCGTCTTCAACATCTCCGAGGGCCGCGGCGCCTACCGTTCACGGGAAGCCCAGGTGCCGTCGGTACTGGAAATGCTGGGCATACCCTATTCGGGGGCGGATCCGCAGACCCTGGCTATTGCCCTGGACAAGCCGCTGACCAAGCAAATCGTCCAGTTGGCCGGGGTGAAGACCCCGCAATGGCGCTTCTTCGCTAAACCTGAAGAGGCTAGACATGCAGACTGGGATGACTTCCGGTTTCCCGCCTTCGTGAAGCCGGCTTTCGAAGGTTCCAGCAAGGGCATCCGCCTGACGTCGACCGCCGGTAGTCCTGCGGAGGTAATTGATCACGTCGAAAAGCTTTTCGAAGGTTACGGGCAGGCTGTGATAGCTGAAGAGTTTATCGATGGCGATGAAGTCACCTGCGGTGTCATCGGCAATATCTCCCCGGGCAAGCCCCAACCCCTGGTGCTGCCTATGCGCATCGTGCCCCGGCAGAAAAATGGCCCGTTTATCTATTCCCTCGAGGTCAAGCGGGACTACAAAAAGCTGGTCGACTACGAGTTTCCGGCACAGCTTCCGCCGGCTGTCATTGATCGCATCAAATCGCAGGCGCTCACCGTTTTCGGCACCCTTGGTTGCCGGGATTTCACCCGCATGGATTTCCGCATCGCCGCGGACGGCACGCCGCATTTTCTGGAGGTCAACCCGTTGCCCGGTTTATCGCTGGACAGCGATCTGTTCATCATTGCCACCGGAATGGGATGGAGCCATGCCAGGTTGATTGTGACCATCCTGGAAAACGCCATTTCCCGATACCCTTAGTTATGCAAATAGCCCTCATATATAATGCTCCGATCCCTTCTCTCTACGACGCCCGCGGCGAATCGAAAGCCGAGTCGGGCGTCCTGGAGGCGGTCAGAGCGGTCCGCCGCTCAATCCGGGCGCTTGGCCATAATCTGATCGAATTCCCCCTGTTGCCGCCGTTGGAGAGCGTCAGAAAGACACTGGCAACGGTCAAGGCGGACTGCGTTTTCAATCTCTTCGAAGGTTTCGCCGGTCTGCCGAGGACCGAGGCCGAGGTCGCCGGATGCCTTGAGGACTTGGGGCTCCCGTTCACCGGCTCGCCGTCATCGGCGCTTTTATTGGCTCTTGATAAAGCGGCCGCGGCCAGCCGGTTGCGCCACCGCGGTATCCGAACCGCCGCTCAGCAGCTGCTCGAAACCGGATATTTGTCGAACTTTCACTTGAAATTTCCGTGCATCGTGAAACCACAGGCGGATGACGCCTCCCACGGTCTATCGGAAAACAGCGTAGTATTTGATACCGGTGCCCTCTTCCGGGAAGTGCAGGCCTCCGTCGAACGGTACGACAGCGCCCCGGCCCTGGTCGAGGAATTCCTGCCCGGGCGTGAATTCAATGTCACCGTGTTCGGTAACGACGTTCCCGAGGTCTTGCCGCTTTCGGAGATTATCTACACCCTTCCTCCCGGCCTGCCCAAGATTCTGACTTTTGCAGCTAAATGGGAACCCGAGAGTTCCTATTTTCAAAATACCAATGTTAAGTGCCCGGCTGACATTACCCCTGAACTTGCCTCCGATCTTAGATCGACCGCTTTGGCGGCTTTTAATGCCATCGGCTGCCGAGGCTATGCAAGAGTCGATATGAGGCTTGATTCCGAGGGACAACCGGTGGTGATGGAAGTCAACGCCAATCCAGACCTCTCCCCCGATGCCGGCACCGTCCGTCAGGCCAAAAAAGCCGGGTTGTCTTATAAGGGCATGGTGAAACGGATTATCGAATTTGCCCTGGAGAAAACATGATAACCTACCGTGAACTTACTGCTGCCGACCGCCCCGCCATTACCGCTTTCCTCAAGCGGATACCGGAATTCGCTCCGGATGAACTGCCGGTAGCCGAGGAAGTACTAGACGATTCTTTGGATGAATCGCATGAATCAGGGTACTACACCATTGTCGGCCTCGAGGACGGCCGGCCCGTAGGCTATGTCACCTATGGCAATACGCCGCTGTCCAAAGGCAACTGGGAGATCTACTGGGCGGCTGTGGCCCCCTCTGAACAGGGCAAAGGCATTGGGCAAGAGCTTATGCACCGGGCTGAAGAAGCGATCAAGAGCCTGGGCGGCTGGCAGATAACCCTGGAAACTTCCTCAACGCCGCTCTACGATAAAACACGCCGGTTTCACATGAAGTGCGGTTTCAAGGAGATCGTGCGGATTCCGGATTTCTATGACCGCGGCGATGATCTGGTGATTTTCTTTAAAAAACTGGATTAAGCCGGCTACCGCTCTTCAGGTTGTCCATCCGAAGGTTTACAGTATGTGCAATAAAATCGCCCATCGCCTTCGGCCAGTTCGCACTCGCCGCAAAGACAAACGGGATCGCCTGTTTTCTCTTCCCCCACCGACGCTGCATCATCTTTTCGGCAATAGAGTCCCCGAAACTTGTCTCCTGGTGATTCGTCGAACAGGTTGCCGAGCAACTCCTTGAGCCTGGTGCTGTTGCATGCCCTCTTTTTTGAAGTATCGCATTCCTGGCAGCGGCAGCGCAGCAATTCTTCAGAGTCATCGTCAGTATTAATATTTTTCGAATGTTCGATCGTCATTGATGCGGTCGTTTCCCAGTTTATGACCTGAATCTTGTTCGTATAGTATAATGTAATTTATATGCTTGATAAATCCAACGGGCTGGACCATTCGTCTCAAGGCCAAGCCGCTTCGAGCACCCAAAAGGCAGCCTCCTGTGACCCCGGGGAACATGAGGAGCTGCAACAGAGCGAGAGCAAGTTCCGCATGCTCTTCCACAATGCCGGCGATGCCATTTTTCTGTGGGAATTGAAGCCCGGCGTTTCTCCGGTGTTGATCGAAGCCAACGAGACAGCCGCCCGCCGGTTAGGTTATCTCATTGGCGACATGCCGGGGATGCCGTTGACCGTTATCTCGCCGATGTCGCTCAATGAAATGTCGGACATCCTGGGCAAATTGGCAACAGAAGAATACAGCACGTTTGAATCCGCCTATCGGACCTGCGACGGGACCTACGTCCCGATCGAAATCAGCGCTCACATCTTTAAACTGGGTGAAAAGACAGTCATGCTTTCCATCGCCCGCGACATTTCGGCGCGGAAAGCCGAATCCAAATCGCTTACAGAGGCGTATAACCGCGAGAAAAAATTAAGGCAGGACCTTGAAACAGAAATCGGTAAGAGGGTGGATTTTACCCGCGCCCTGGTCCACGAACTGAAAACTCCGCTCACCCCGCTTATTGCCTCTGGTGAAGCCTTGCTAGAAATCTCTCAGGGCGAAACTGAACTGCGTTTGGCCGGCAACATCTACCGAGGCGCCATGAATTTGGAGCGCCGCATCAACGATCTGCTGGATTTTGCTCGCGGCGAAATGGGTGTCCTCAAAGTTCGGACTCAACCGCTAAATATATCACCTTTGCTCCTCGACCTGGCGACTGAGGTCTCGCCCCAGTTCGATCGTAAGCAACAGTCTCTCGAACTGGAAATCGATGATGACATCCCCCTGGTTACCGCTGATGAGGACCGCTTGCGCCAGGTTTTGCTCAATCTTCTCAATAACGCGGCCAAGTTCACGCAGCGCGGCGGGCAGATTACCATTGGCGCAACCGTTAGTGGTAAAATGCTTCAACTGAGCATCGCCGATACCGGGCGTGGGATGTCGCCCGAGGAGCAGGCTCATATCTTCAAACCCTACTACCGGGTTGAGGACGAACTTGATCAGAACGACGGCATGGGTATCGGCCTCACCTTATGTAAAATGCTGGTTACCCTTCAAGGCGGAGACATCTGGTTCGAAAGCGAGAAAGGCCGTGGCAGTACATTTTACTTCACACTGCCTCTGGCGATGAAAGTGGAGAGAGATGGTTAATAAACCAGAACTGACCGTGGTACTGGTCGAAGACGATGCCGAGATTATCGAGGCGGTAACTCTGACCTTCAAAATCAGGTGGCCTCAGGCCACCTTCCTCTCGACCGATTCAGGCCAGGAGGGATTGACCCTGGTGGAGAAACACAATCCCGACCTCGTCATCCTTGACCTGGGATTGCCAGATACCAGCGGCTATAATGTTTTGAAAGAAATTAGGCGTTTCAGCCACGTCCCGGTCATCATCCTGACCGCTCGCGGGGAAGAGACCGATATTGTCCGCGGCTTGGAACTTGGCGCGGATGAATACATTGTCAAGCCCTTCCGCCAGATGGAACTTCTGGCTCGGGTTAAAGCCGTTCTGCGGCGTCAGGAAGCAGTCTCCGAGGAATTACCTCTGGCCATCGGCGGCATGACTCTCGGCCCTTCGATCCGTGATCTCACCCTGAAGGGCAAAAAGATCAATCTGACCCGTACCGAAGGTATCGTCCTAGGACAACTCATGCGCCACGTCGGTCACCCTGTATCTCATGCCGTCCTGGCAAAAGCCCTGTGGGGTGAGGAATACCCCGGCGCTGCCGAGAGCCTGAAGGTCTACGTCCGCCATCTCCGCGAGAAGATTGAAGAGAATCCCAGTGATCCCAAGCTGCTGCTCACCCGCATCGGCGCCGGCTACCAGTTAGCCAAGCCTGAATAGGATTTTTAAGAGGCGGGCAGAAAACCCGCCTCTTTCTTTGAATTTGCTTTTTTCATCGAGGTTTTATCAAGTAATGCCCGTCCTGAAAGTCGCCCTGCTGCATCTCGATCCCCGCCCCGGGGAACTCGATTTCAACCGTGCGCTGGTCGAGAGAGCCGTGCGTCTCGCTGCCGCCAGCGGCGCCCGGTTCATCGTCACCCCCGAACTCGTCGAGAGCGGCTACCATTTCCGCGATCACATCGGGACGGATTGGGTTGGTCCGGAATCGAAAGCGTGGCTAGATCGAATGAATACCCTGGCCGCAGATCTGGGGATAACCCTGCTACTGGCCACCGCCGAACGTGATGCCAGGACCGGCCAGCTTTACAACACCATGTTCGCCCTGACTGGAGACAGCCAATATTCCGGCAAGCACCGGAAGATCAACATTCACCCCTCCCACACCCTGGAGTCATGGTCAGGGATCAATGACAGTGCCGAAATTATCGAACTGCCCCAGTTCAAGATCGGCGTGCTTATCTGCGCGGATGCCTGGCGCCCGTCTATCGCCCGTGAACTGGCCTCCAAGGGCGCCGAACTTCTGATTTCCGGAGCCAATTGGGGGGAAAGGCCGTGCCCGCCGGAAGACTGCTGGGAAAAGCGATCATTTGAGAATGATGTTCCGGTCTGGGTCTGCAACCGTACCGGTGTTGAGGCGGAACTCAGCTTCGAAGATGCCCCCAGCGTCGTCTCCGTAGGTGGTAAACGATTACTGAGTCACTACGGACCCGGATCGGTGATCCTTCTTTTTGATTGGGATTTGGATAAGAAAGTCCCGCTCCAGGCCGACTTTGAGGTGGTACCCGTCTCGTAAATTTCCTCTCTCACGGCGCTGTGGGAGAGGACTAAGGTGGGGCGAGATAAATCCCTGTATTTTAACTTACCACCGGGTAACCCGCCGACATCCACGCCTCGATACCGCCGTCCATGTCGTATACTTCTTTGAATCCAAGGTCTTTCATAATGTCCACCGCCAGGCCCGACCGGTGTGACGTCCGGCAATAAACCAGGTAGCGTTTGTTCTTATCGAGCTTGGAGACTTCAGCCTGGAAATTTCCGGCGTTATAGTCTATATTGATCGCCCCGGACAGGTGTCCCTGGCTGAATTCCGAAGGCGTTCGAACGTCAAGCACCACGAAATCGGCTTTGCCGGCGTTGGTCTGGATCAAGGTTTTGGCCTCGGCAACACTTATCTTGCGGATAGTCTGGTTGGGCGCCGTGTCCGAAGGGCTCCCGGCGCAGCCCACGAAAGTTGCTGTTAACAGAGCCGTCATAATCAAAACCTTTAATTTTTTCAACTACACTCGTCCTATTTCTGAATCAGCGACATAAATTCGGCGCGGGTCGCCGCCTTCTTCGAGAAAATACCGCGGAGGGCGCTGGTTACCACTTTGGCTCCCGGCTTCTTGATGCCCCGCATCGTCATACACATGTGCTCGGCCTCGATGACCACCCCCACCCCGTCAGGCTTAAGCCCTTCCATGATGGCGTCGGCGATTTCGGTAGCCATCCGTTCCTGGATCTGCGGCCGCCGGGCGATGATATCGACCACCCTGGCCAGCTTGGAAATCCCAACCACCCGCCCGTCTATCCCTGGAACATAGCCGACGTGGGCGACGCCGGAGAACGGCAGCAGGTGGTGTTCGCACATCGAGTAAAACGGGATATCCTTAAGGATGACCATCTCCCGGTGCCCCAGCTCGTAGCCCACCTTGAGTTCGTCGACCGGATTCTGCCTCATGCCCCCGAAAATCTCGGCGTACATCTGGGCAACCCTTTGCGGCGTGTCGATGAGTCCTTCGCGCTTCGGGTCGTCGCCAATTGCGGTCAGAATGTTTTCGACCGCGCCTTTTATCATCTTTTCATCTATCATCTTCAGGTTCCCGTTTTAGGATCTCGTTCTTTCGACTTTATCTATCGTCGATTTTTGCTTGGTGATGTACTTGTCGTTGCCCAGGTAAAAGGCCGGAGTGACCGCTTTCATGTCCAGGGACCCGTCCTCGGAAAAAGCTTCGGCCAGCCAGTGTACCGCTACCACCTCCCCAACGATCAGTTGGTGGTCGCCGTACTGCCGGGTTTCGGTCAGTTTGCACTCATAGGCGGCGTAGGCGTCGGCTAGCACCGGAGCGTTGGTTTTCAGGGGAATATCCTTGGCGATACTGAACGCGGCGAATTTATCGGTGGTCGCCCCCTTCGTACCCCCCACCGCCGCCAGCAACCCGGCTGACTCCGAGGCCATGAAATTCACCGAAAACTCCCCGCTGTCGATGATTAACTGGTAAGTGAACCTCTTGGGAGAGAGCAAAATGCCGAACAGCGGCGGTTTGGAGGAAAGCGGGCAATGCCAGGTGCAGGTCATGGCGTCCGTCTTGCCCTCGTGGTAGGCGCAGACGATAACCGCCGTCCGGGGATAGTGCTGATAAAACGCCCCGGTGCTTTCGGAGACCTGCTTCATCTGAACGCCCCTCCAGAAGGCTTTTGATCGACGACTTCATTATAACACCGGGCGCCCCTTATGAAAGAAAGAGAAACCTGAAACGCAACGACTGCCGGCTAGTAACCCAGGGCTTTTTCCAGCGCCTTTAGTTCGGCGGGGATCTCGATGAACTTGCCGGAAAAGCCCTTGATCGCCGTATCCGCGTCCTTAAGCCCGCTGCCGGTGACGACGCACACCGCCGTCCGGCCGCTGAAATCAAAACCCATCCGGCTCATCTTGAGTAGCCCTGCCAGTGATGCTGCCGAGGCGGGCTCGCCGAAAATGCCGCCCTTTGCCGCCATGAGGTGGTAGGCTTCAAGTATCTCTTCGTCGGTGACCGATTCGATATTGCCGTGAGATTCGTCCCGCGCCGCCACCGCCTGCTTCCACGAAGCCGGGTTGCCGATGCGGATGGCGGTAGCTATAGTCTCCGGTTTCTCGACCGGGTGTCCCAGAACGATGGGCGCGGCGCCCGCCGCCTGGAAGCCCAGCATCTTCGGCGTCGATGAAATGATACCCGCCGACTGGTATTCTTTGAAACCCTTCCAGTACGCGGTGATGTTGCCGGCATTGCCCACCGGCAGAAATAGCAGTTCCGGCGCCCGGCCGAGGGCGTCGCAGATCTCGAAGGCGGCGGTTTTCTGGCCCTCGATGCGGTTGGGATTAACCGAATTGACTAGCGCCACCGGCTGTTTTTCGGTCAGTTCCCTTACCAGCCGCAGGGCGTCGTCGAAATTGCCGTCAACCATTATTATTTTGGCCCCGTAGACGATAGCCTGGGCCAGCTTGCCCAGGGCGATCTTGCCCTTGGGAATGATGATGATGGACTCGATGCCCGCGGCGGTGGCATAGGCGGAAGATGACGCCGAGGTGTTGCCGGTGGAGGCGCAGGCCACTGCCTTATAGCCCGACTCCAGCGCCTTGGCCACCGCCACCACCATGCCCCGGTCCTTGAACGACCCGGACGGGTTGCAGCTCTCCAGTTTGAAATACAGCTCGCCGACGCCCAGCTCTTTTTCCAGCCTCGGCGACCTGACCAGCGGCGTCTCGCCCTCCCCGAGAGTCAGCAGCGGAGTCTTATCCGTTACCGGGAGGTATTGCCGATAGTGAGAGAGTACCCCGCTTTTCATATTCCCTACCTGTCTTTCTGACCATTGAGTGGGCCGGGTAGAATAATTCTAATCCCGTCATATGCCAGTTTGTGTAATGCCTCGGGTTTCACTTGAGGCGTTTCGGATTTCGATATTCGATTTTCGGATTTCGGTTAAATGCCTACCCTGATAAAATTGTGCACCGCTTTGATGGTATCGAGGCTGCGTAGGGCTTCGACGGCCTGCTGCACCGCGGATTCTTTCGCCGGGTGGGTCATGATGACTACTTCGGCGCTTTCGGTGGCTTCATCCACTTCTTTCTGCAGCACGGAGGCGATGCTGATCTTGTTATCGCCGAAAATGCCGGCGATATGGGCTAAAACGCCCGGTTTATCAGTTACGTTCAGTCGGAAATAATAACGGGTAACGACCTCGGACATCGGCATGAGCTTCTTGCCTCCATCCAGCCGCCACCGCATCCGGTTGCCGACGCACGAAGCCGCGTCCTGCGCCGCGGCCAGGACGTCGGCCACCACGGCCGATGACGTCGGCGCGGGCCCGGCTCCCTGCCCGGAGAAGATGACATCGCCCACCAGGTCGCCGGTGGTCAAGACAGCGTTAAAGACGCCGTCGACGTTAGCCAGGAAATTGTCGTCCGGCAAAAACACCGGGTGGACCCGTAGTTCTATCTGCCCGTCGGACTCCTTGGCGATAGCCAGCAGCTTGATGACGAAACCCAGTTCTTTGGCATACTGGAAATCGCGCCCCTCCAGGGTGGTGATCCCCTCCCGGTAGATGTTCTCCGGTTTGACCTCGGTGTCGAAGGCCAGCATCGAGAGTATGGCCAGCTTGTAAACGGCGTCATGGCCCTCGATGTCGTTCTTGGGGTTGGCCTCGGCGTAGCCCAGCGCCTGGGCCTGCTTGAGCGCCTCGGCGAACTCGATGCCCTCCTGGGCCATGCGGGTCAGGATATAGTTGGTGGTGCCGTTGATGATGGCGAAAATGCCTTTTATCTCGTTGACCGAAAGATCGTACTGGAAAGGTTCCAATAGCGGGATGCCGCCGCCGACGGAGGCCTCGAAGCGCAGCCCGACGTTGTTTTTCCGGGCTAGCGCCAATAGTTCGGCGGCGTGCTTGGAAACGACTTCCTTGTTGGACGACACGACGTGCTTGCCGGCCATGAGGGCCTTTTCCAGGTAGTGGAAGGCCGGGAATTCGCCGCCGATGGCCTCGACGACGATGTCGATGTCCGGGTCGCCGAAAAATTCGGCTTCATCGGTTGTGAATATTCCGGCGGGGAATTCCTTGATGATCGGCCGGGTCAGGTCTATGGGCGCTATCTTGATCTTCCGGAGGACGACCGGAGCCCCGGCCAGTTCCGCCAGTTTGGCCGAACGGTCACGCAAAACGCGCGCCACCGCCCCGCCGATGACCCCCACCCCTATCAGCCCGATGCCGATGCTGTTTTTCTTCACGTCGTTGTCCTTAAGCTTTTTCAGATTGCGAGGCGATCAGATCGCGCTGGGCCTCGGTCAGGGTGACCTCATCGATCTTGTTGGCCGGGTCGTCGGCCAGGGCCTTGGCCCAGTCCGAGAAGGCGGCGTTGACGAGCGTCGTCTGGTCGTCCTCGGTGAAATCGCGGTTGGGTTGCTCGGAGACTATCTGGTACAGCCAGTAGGCCCCGGTGGTGGCCGAATCGGTCGTCTTTATCGTATCGCTGACCGCTCCCACCTGGGTGTTCTCGTCGAAGACCCAGTCCACATACGCCCCGGTCGATGTCCCCTGGGTCAGCGTCGCCAGGACGCCGCCGGTGTCCTTGGTGGTGGAATCCTGGGAATTGTCCTTGGCCAGGGTGGCGAAATCGCCGCCCTCCGCCAGTTTCTGCTGGATCTCCTGTGCCTTTTCGATGGTGGGCAGGAGGATGCCGGAAACCTTGGCGGTGGTGACGCCGTTTGAGGTGCTCTTTTCGGTGACCTTGATTATCCAGTAGCCGAGCTGCTTGCTCTTGGTGTCGTCATAGTAATAGGAAATATCGTTCACCGCGCCGCTGAAGATCTTGTCGTCGAGGCCGGTGGCGGTCACCAGTCCGTCGAAGATCCCCTTGGGATGATATCCCAGGTCGCCCTTATCGGTTTTGGTCGTCGCATCGAGCGACAATTCTGCCGTGATGTCGGCAAAACTCTCGCCGGCTTTTAACCGTGCCATGACGGCTTCAGCCTCGGCGGCGCTCTCCAGGAGCATGACGTAAGCCTGTCTCTGTAGCCCGGACGAGCCGATCTCGGGCTTGAACTTCTGGTCGATCAGCTTCTTGTACAACAGCGAGCCGTAGGCGATATCGCGGGTGGTCTGGTTGTCTTTTAATTTGGCGTCAGACAGGTAAGCCTTGACCTCGTCATCGCTGACGGTGATGCCCAGTTTGGAGGCCGCTTCCTTGATCAGCTGATCCTGCTTGGCCGTCTCGATGGCGTAGTCGATGTAGAGGTAGGCATAGGTCGGATCGCCGCCGGTGAAGTAGTTGACCAGTCGGGCGATGTATTGGGCGTTGTACTCGACGCCGTTAACCGTAAGGACCGTCTTGTGCAGCGGGATGATCACCGGGATCAGCTGCTGGGTGACGAAGCCGGTGAGCAGGATGATAGCCACCAGGGCGACGACGCCGATGCTGGCCCACAGGGTGACCTTTTTCCGCTGTTTCTGTTTTGCCAGGCGCGATTGGGCTAGCTTCGAAATGCCTATCGAAGGATGGTCCTGATGTTGACGCTTGTGTTTCTTAGCCAATTTTTTAACCCCTATCTAGAATGACGTGTGTGCGGATATGTTACCAGAAAACTGTGAATACTTTATGTGAAATATTGTTCCTCTTAGCTTACAACGGTTGGAACCGGGAAAAGTTGCCTTAGCCACGCGTAAATTAGAAGCACGCTTCCGCGTGCCAACCGTCCCATTATAAGTTGTAGCGTTGTGGCCTTGCAACGGATGCCTGTTAAAAATACATGCGAAAGGATATCTATAAACCAATGGAATCTCAGTCTGACGTAATCACCTGCGGTCGCTATTATTAAAATATATGTAGTCGACACCAATCGCCTGCGTACCCACTTTAACATTGAGACTATTTGTTGTAGAATGATTAGCCTTTTCCAAAGATTGAGGCTCGCTCGCGTTTCCAATAGTATCGTACTCTGCCTCTGGCGCTTGACCAAAAACAAACAGCTCTGGAAGGAGATAGCAGGGATGCAGAAAAAGCCGGAAGCGATTGTCTGGTTCGACCAGGTTACCAAACAGGATATACCATTGGTCGGCGGCAAAGGCGCTAACCTCGGTGAAATGACCAATGCCAAGATTCCAGTGCCCCCCGGCTTTATCATTACATCATCTGCCTATTACGATTTCATAGATTCTTCCGGCGTCCAATCTCAGATACGCAAAATTCTCGAGGGTCTTGACATCGAGAATTCGAAAGCCTTGTCTGCCGCATCGGTCAAGATCAAAGATTTAATCATGCAGACAGTTCTGCCTGACAGCCTCGCCCGTCAGATTAAAGATGCTTATGCCAAGCTGGGAGGTGGGCTGGTAGCTGTGCGCTCCTCAGCCACAGCAGAGGATCTTCCCGAAGCGTCCTTCGCCGGTCAGCAAAGCACCTACCTCAATCAGGAAGGCCCCGATCAGGTGGTGCATGCCGTTCAGATGTGCTGGGCCTCTCTGTTCGAAGCGCGCGCCATATATTATCGCCAGGAACAGCATTTCGATCATTTCAAGGTCGGTATCGCCGTACCCGTGCAACGCATGGTACAGTCGGTCACCTCCGGCGTTATTTTTACCATTGAACCAATAACTCACGATCCTTCGAAGATCGTAATCGAAGCCATTTACGGACTGGGAGAAGGATTGGTTTCAGGTGAAATCAATCCTGATCTTTTTATCGTCTCCAAACAGGGGCCGGCGATCCTGTCACGACGGATAAGTTTTCAGGACCGGCGACTTGTACGAAACACTTCGGGAACCGGAGAAGGCGCAAATTACTGGCAGCAGGTACCGGTCGACAAGCAGGAGCAGCAAAAACTTTGCGACGAAGATGTTCTCAAGCTTGCCGAATTAGCCATGCACATTGAAAAGCACTATGGAGTTCCACAGGATATCGAATGGGCAAAGGAAGACGGGGCAATTTACGTTGTTCAATCCCGACCGGTAACCGCCATTAAGGAACAAGCGCTGGAGGAAGAGCCTGAGATCAAAGAACAGCCGATCCTGGAAGGGTCCCCGGCCAGCCCCGGCTTGGCCTCCGGACCGGTCAAAATACTGATGGATCCATCTGAAATCGACCGAGTCGATTCAGGCGACATCCTTGTCGCCGAAATGACCACTCCTGACTTCGTCCCGGCGATGAAAAGAGCTGCCGCCATCGTCACCAACCGCGGCGGCCGGACGTCTCATGCCGCGATCGTGAGCCGGGAACTGGGTATCCCCTGCGTCGTTGGAACTCATGAAGCAACAAAAGTACTTCGGAATGAGCAGATCATTACGGTCGATGGTACTCACGGCAAGGTATATCCGGGTAAGGTTGCCCGGCGTATTCAAACCTCGTCCGTCGTCAGCATGGTGCGGGACGCGATCAAGACAAAAACTAGAGTTTATGTAAACTTAGCCCAGCCCGAACTGGCTGACATGGTCGCCGCCCGCAACGTCGATGGCGTTGGCTTGCTTCGAGCCGAGTTCATCATAAGCGGAATCGGCAAGCATCCCAACTATATGATCGAAACCGGCAGGCAGGAAGAATTCATCAATAAGCTGTACGAGGGTATCGTCCCTTTCGCCAAGGCTTTCCATCCGCGTCCCGTGGTCTACCGCACGACTGATTTCAAAACCAATGAATATCGCGAACTTGAAGGCGGCGACAAGTACGAACTACCCGAGGAAAATCCGATGCTGGGTTATCGGGGCGCTTCCCGGTATATCCGAGATATCGACAGCTTCAAAATGGAAATTGAGGCCATCAAGAGGGTGCGTAAGGACTATCCTAATCTCTGGGTTATGATTCCCTTTGTCCGTACCGTTGATGAGCTCAGAAGAACCAAAGAAATTCTGGAAGCCGAAGGCTTGAAGCGGGGACCTGACTTCAAGCTGTGGATGATGACAGAGATCCCCGCCAATATCTTCCTGATGGACAAATTTATCGACGTTGGAATTGACGGTATCTCGATCGGTTCGAACGATCTTACTCAACTTACACTCGGAATTGACCGCGATTCGGAGAAACTCCAGGAAACATTCGATGAACGTAACGATGCCGTGATGGCCGCGCTTGAAATAGCGGTAAAGACCGCTAAGCGAAAAGGTATCACGTCTTCAATCTGCGGTCAGGCTCCCTCAGTCTATCCCGAAATGACTGAGAAACTCGTAGCATGGGGCATTACTTCTGTTTCGGTCAGTCCGGATATGATCGGCACGACCAGGGAAATCATCGCCAAGGCCGAAGCTAAGGTCCATGGTTAGCCTGTCTTAAAGGTTTTACTTTCACAATAATAGTCTTTCCATTCCCTTTGGAAAATTTAAGGTCGGGGACAGTATTGAGGCAGTTCGCCCCCAGGATTGGGCACTTGACAATCTTTGGGCGAACTGTTGTCATTTTTCGGGATATAGCCGAACGTTGTTTTCGGATTGACCGCAGAGGCACATCCTGATGACCAACCCCTCCGATATCCGTCTTTATCTGGAAGAGCGTGAGCGCCAATGGTTGTCGCCCTGTGCCGCCCTGTCGAGCAACACCCTGGGACGGGCAAAGGCTGAAGAACCGAGTCGGGTACGCACGGAGTTTCAACGCGACAGGGACCGTATCATTCACAGTAAAGCTTTTCGCCGGCTGAAGCATAAAACCCAGGTATTTATTGCGCCTTCGGGCGATCACTATGTTACCCGGCTGACCCATACCCTGGAGGTTTCGCAACTGGCGCGAACGATAACCAGGGCTCTACGCCTTAACGAGGATTTGGCTGAAGCCATAAGTCTCGGTCACGATCTGGGCCACACCCCTTTCGGACATGTGGGTGAAGAGGTATTGAATGAACTGTACCCGGGCGGGTTCAGGCACAATTTACAGAGTCTCAGAGTGGTTGAAACACTTGAAAATAACGGGCAGGGATTGAACCTGACCGCCGAAGTCCGCGACGGCATTCTCAATCATTCCAAAATCCCGGGCAACATCATGGCTTCAGCCGCTGGTAAACCAGCGACTTTGGAAGGTGAGGTATGCCGGCTGGCTGATGCTTTAGCTTACATCAACCACGATATAGGCGACGCGGTCAGAGCTGGCATGATTTCGATATCGGATCTCCCACTTCAGGCGGTGGGGATATTGGGGGAAACTCAATCCAAAATGGTTGACACTATGGTCCGCGACGTCATAACCTTTTCGATCGGTGTATCTGACCTGTCACCGGGATTGCCGGCTAAAATCGGCATGAGTCAGCCGGTTCTTACCGCCTGCAACCAGTTAAGAGATTTTTTGTTCGAGCGGGTGTACCATAACCGCGATCGCAATGCTGAGAGTGCCCGGCTAACGATGAGGAACCTGTATAATTTCTATCTGGAGTCTCCGGAGCGTCTGCCGCCGGAATTCCGTGACTTAAAAGATCCGGCTAGAGGGGTCGTCGACTACATCGCCGGAATGACCGATCAATTCGCTACTCAGACAGCCGCGTCATTTGGTCTTATCTAAATGGATGTCATTAACGAAATAAAATCCCGTGCCGATATAGCGGAACTGGTCAGCCAATACACGACGTTGATCCGGTCCGGCAAATCGTTGAAAGGCCTTTGCCCGTTTCACTCGGAGAAACACGGTAGTTTTTTCGTTTATCCCGAATCCGGCACCTGGCATTGTTTCGGAGCCTGCGCCACCGGCGGCGACATATTTTCATTCCTGATGAAAAAAGAAGGGCTTTCATTCTCGGAAGCGCTCGAAAGGCTGGCCGAAAAATACGGCGTCCCTCTGCCTTCAAGATTCCAACCGGTCCCTGAAACCAGCCATCGGTCGGATCTCTATTCGGTTAATGCAGCCGCCGCCCAATATTTTCATGGCTTACTTTTAAATACCGACGCGGCGGAAAAAGCACGTGCTTATTTACAGAAACGAGGCGTCAATGCCGGATCGATAGACTCTTTCCAATTGGGCTATGCCCTACCCGAATGGCAGGCGCTTAAAGACTATCTCAATAACGCCGGCTACACCGACGAGTTGCTGACCGAGGCGGGGTTGTTGGGCAGAAGCGACTCCGGCCGTTATTACGACAGGTTCCGTGACCAGATCATGTTTCCCATAACGGATATTAAGGGGCATGTCACCGGCTTCGGGGCTCGAGTCCTGGATGATTCGCAACCAAAATATCTGAACTCACCCGAAACACCCCTGTTTTCGAAAAGTTCCACCTTGTATGGCATCAGTCTCGCAGCTACGCCTATCCGCAACGCCGATGCCGCCATCATCGTTGAAGGGTATCTTGATACGATCATCAGTCATCAGTACGGATTCACCAATACGGTGGCATCGATGGGTACCGCCATCAATGAAAAACAGTTACACATCCTGAAAAAATTATCAGCCAATCTTATCCTGGCTCTCGATGCCGACGCGGCGGGCGAGGAAGCGATGGCACGGTGCGTCCCGTTTGAAAACCTGTTGGAACGCGAGATTAAGGTGGTGGTGGCTCCCACTGGTCAGGACCCGGACGAAGTGATTAGAGCCGATGCCGAACACTGGCGCAGGTTGCTGACTTCGGCAACACCCATGGTCGATTTCGTATTTAATAGATCCATTGAATCTGCCGACCTCCACACTGCCATGGGCAAATCAGACCTAGTGACCAAATTGTTACCTGTTGTCGCCGGAATCAACGACCCGGTACGGCGGACGCACTACCTGGCCCTGCTTGCCAGCCGTGTCGGAACAGCAGTATCGGACTTGCAATTCAGCCTGGCTCAACTTAAACTACCGCAGCCCGGAGTTAGAGCAACGGGACAACCTGCCAAGGCCCCTCCAATACGAAATCACCAAACAGAGAATTATTTTCTTTCGATACTCGTAAAACACCCTGAGTTAAGGTCAGTCTGCGCTGGTTTCCGCGGGGAATATCTTGAAAGCATCGAGGATCGGGAAATATACCGCCTTTGTTTGACTTGTGACGAACCCGGATTGTTTAAGACGAGACTCGATCCCGCGGTTTGGCAACGCTTGGAAATCGTGTCGGCTGGACCCGTCGCCGAAGATCGCCTGGCTGACAGGTTAACGGAGTGCGCTCTGCGCTTGGAAGAAAACTACCTGAAAGCCGCTGCCTCCAAAATCAAGGAAATTTTGAACGCCGAAGATAACAGGGGCAGCGCGTCGGAACTGCTTAGATACAAAGAACAGGGACTATCATTAGACAGCCGGCTTGCCGAGCTATATAAACGTAAAGAAGAAAGACGTCGAAGCCCCAGGAGGTAATAAATGGAAAAAGAACGATCTGAAAATTCGATTAACGATGAGGATCTGGAAACCCCGGTTGCGCCGGCGGATGAAGAGGAAGAAAAGGAAGCCGAAGAGGAAACCGGTCCCTCAGGTCCCGGCGACCTTACCGCTGAAGACCTGTCAGCTGAGGCGGAGGCGGAGTCAGACACCATCCCTGAAGGAGCAGAGGCATTGCTGCCCGATTTGGAGATGCCTCTGGAGCAACTCGAGCACGGCATTGTTGACGATCCGGTAAGAATGTATCTCCACGAGATCGGACGAGTACCGCTGCTGAACGCCGAAACAGAAAAAATGCTCGCCAAGAAAATGGAAGAGGGAAAACGCATCCGGGAGATACGGGAGCAGTGCCGCCTGAAGGATGGGCACCCCCCTACCGCGGTGGAAACAATGGTTTGCATGCTTCAAGAGCTGGTGAAGGCGGCTGTAACCGTCAGTATGTTACAAAAACAGCTCGGACTCCCCGTTTCAACCAATTTCAAAGAAGCGGTGTTTTCCCCCAAGCTACGCGCCAGTATTGATCAGGAAATTGATCAGGAACTCACCAAAAGCATCGCTGAAGAACAGGGCGCCCCGGTTTCTCAGATCGAGCAGGCGCTGATCGACCTTTCTCTGAATAGTGACCTCTTACCCAAAAAAGTGCTCGATGGCATTCCCTCCGACATGGAATTGGCCGACATCGATAAACTTGTCGTTGATCCGTCTTTTATCACCCGGCTGGAGCACTACGAACATCAACTCAAAAATTATCTTGATACCGTTGAAATCGAAGCTAAAAAAGCTGAAAGGCACCTGATCCAGGCTAACCTCAGGCTGGTGGTAAGCGTCGCTAAAAAACATATCGGCCGGGGTATGCCGCTGCTCGACCTGATCCAGGAAGGCAACATAGGACTAATAAGAGCGGTCGAGAAATTTGATTTCCATCGTGGGTTCAAGTTCTCAACCTACGCCACCTGGTGGATCCGCCAGGCCATCACCCGCGCTATTGCCGACCAGGCCAGGACGATCCGTATCCCGGTTCACATGGTGGAAACGATCAACAAGCTTTTGTCGGTCTCAAGGTCTCTGTCTCAAAAACTGGGGAGAGAACCCAACCCGGAAGAAATCGCCGTAGAAATGGAACTCCCAGCCGACAAAGTCCGCGAAATCGCAAAAGTCTCCCAGTTGCCGGTGTCGCTGGAGTCTCCCATCGGGGAAGAAGAAGACTCCCACCTTGGGGACTTCATCGAAGACCAAAATGCGCTGCCCCCGCCTGATGCCGCTTCGCGCCAATTACTCAAGGAGCAGATCGATAACGTCCTGGGCAGCCTTACTCCCCGTGAACGCAGAGTGCTGCAACTCCGATTCGGTTTAGAGGACGGCCGAAGCCGAACACTTGAGGAGGTGGGGAAAGAATTCAATGTAACGCGAGAGCGGATCCGTCAGATTGAAGCCAAGGCGCTTCGTAAGCTGAGACACCCCAGCCGAAGCCGGAAGTTGAAGGACTACCTTGAATAGTCGAACGTTACCGCGAAACGGGTTTATCCCAATTTTGTCGGCCAGAAACCGACGTGAACATAGCTGACGATAAGATGTCCAAGTAAAAACACAATCAGAATCAACCAGAAGTAACCGTGCCAGGCATAAAATCGACCATAAAAACCGGTATAAGTTTTGTCTGCGCGGAATACTTTCAGAAGCGATGCAAAGGACCTGCAGTTAGCGAAGGTCGCTGTTATGGAACCAAAGGTACCTACAGCGGCTATTAATATGGCGAGATGAATTCCCGCGTCAGGATCTCCCCGCTTGGGTAAACTGGTATGCATTATGCCAGCCATGACATGGGGAATTAGGAACAATAGGAAAACCCACCAGTATATAGAATGGTAACGGAAGAATACCTTATACGGACGGCTTGCGACCACTGCGCCAAGGTTAATCCGGTTGGCCAGAGACACAAAGGTCCGGCAGGACAAAGCGACGGCTAGAAAACTGGTAAGGGTAAGGAAACCCAAGGCAACGGCAACACGCTCTCCGAAAAGACCCAAATCTCCAGTGACCATGAGCTTCAGTCCAACAGTCCGAAACTTTCCAATACGTGTTGATAGCCATCCGTCATCGAGCTGGCAATGGTCTGATCGCAGGTCATATCGATTTCAATCGCTATTCCACTCTGGACCATGACGGTAATGTAATAATTTGCCGGGCGCGGTTGAAGCGTGGGCTGAACCGGTGCTGTCGTCGTCGGTTGAGCAGTATCCTGCGGACTGGTGGTTCCTGAGCTGTCTGCCGTAAAAAAACATTGCTGGGCGCGGATATCACCGAGCATGATGGGCTGCATGCTAACAATACTAAAATCGGAGAGTGACGATTTGGCATTGTTGACCAGGGCAGTGATCAACTTTTCACTTGTGTTCGTGTCACTCGCCGGATACCAAACATAAATGTAGATTTCGCTATAACCTGACGAACTGTTGAAACTGATCCCAACCTGAGAATTAACAGAATTTTCCATATTCTCCAAATTGAGGTAGATCAGTTTGTAATCCTTGGGATACTCAAAAGTAAAGTGTTGGAACCCTTCCTTGATGTTCATCGCCTGATAATCGCCGCTTGAACTGCATGCCACCGATATCGAAGCGATGATAAAAATGGGGGAAACTATTTTTATTATTCTTCTGACACTTATTAACAAGAAAATCTCCTTATAAGGGCTCAACCACCCGGAGGATGGTTGAGCCCAGAAGTTCATCGATACAGTTAGTAAGCAAACCAGATATTGAACTCTGCCGCATGTTGGAAAAAATACACGATTGACCAGATTATCATGAAGACAAAAAAGGTCCATAGGAAGACAGTCATGCCACCATGGCCTTCATATATGACTCCGCCGTATATATTCGCATGCGCTTGAGTGTCTTCTACTGTATAACCGGAACCACTCCTCATTAACATGTAGACAGAAATCACGGTGAGGAACATCGCTGTCAGGACGACCGTCATGCTGAAATAATGAGCATAAACGTAATCCCCCAGATAAATGTTGCTTAATAGATAAGGGTTCCAATTCATGGCTTTTCACCTTTCCCGGGAGATTGAGTGGATTTGCCATCATCTTCAGGCCGTTTGAAAATTACATACTTGGTTTGTTCAATGTTTTTGAACTGCCCGGTTTTCCAACCCCAAATGAACAAACCCCCAAATATCAGCAGCAATGATACAGTGACTATCGCTTGGGCAATTTGTGCCTCATTCAATACTTTATCCCCCTTTCATTAAGTTCACAGCGAATGGATCGGTGTATAACGGCGCCCATTTGCTATTATAATCGTCCGGTTTCGAAAACGATTGTTCGTACAATATCACCTGGGCAATTTCGATGTCCGTTAAATCTTCCTTCCACGGAGGCATATTGGTCGTCTCGACACCTTCCGTTACTTTCCAAACCCAACGACCATAGTTGGTAAAATCGCCGCCGCTTTCTTCAAAGTTTGCCGGTTCAGGTTGGATGTATCCGGTACCCGCGGTGACTATCGAAGCTGGTCCATCACCATGGCCGTCATCTCCATGGCACTGGGCACAATAGATTGCATACAACCCTTTCCCTTTATTGAAATCCTGTTCGGTTCCCGGGATTAACGGCTTTGGATGATGTTGGGCATCAAAATCATCGCCTTCTTGATCCGAAACGTCTCCTGACACCGTGCGTACGGCGCCGGGACCAATGACAAAACTCATCTCATAAGTCATTATCTTGAAGATATCATCATCGCTGACAGTCCACCCCCACGGAGGCATAGCTGTCCCAGGTACTCCTTCATGGATCCTCCAGAAATGCATCGCATCCCCGCCGGCATCCGCAAACAGAGCAATGCGTTCATGCAGGTTTGCCGGATGGGCTAATGTTTGCCTCGCGTATGGTCCCATACCGTTACCGGAATCACCGTGGCATGGCAGACATTTTTGAGCGAAAAGAGTTTTACCTTGCTCAAAGATGTCTGCCCATTGTTTGCCAAGAGACTCAGGCCCAGTGTACGTTTGGGTTTCAGGATCATAATACGACGCAACTTGCATCATCAAAGGAACGTGCGGATTGCTTATTAATGAAAATTCATAAGGCACTGGGGCATAAAAACCCGATGGATCCAGGTCTTCTCCACCTAACGACTGCAAATAGGCGGCTAGATTATTCAGATCTGTGTCACTCATCCAGGCAAAAGACGGCATTATCGATCGAGGTGAACGGCTGCGAGGATTAATCTCGTGTTGGATATCCCACACAGTCGGTCTTTTGCCTCCGATCTGCCCGAGACTCGGCCCTGTCCGTTCGGTTCCCAGGAAATTGGGTACCGAAAAATAGAAATCGCCTGCCTGTGACGTGTAGCCCATTGCCCAATCCTGAGGCCTTATGAACTGGTTGTGACAGTATTCGCAACCGTTTGCCTTATAGACCAGTAATCCAGCCTGCTGAGCTTCTGTCAAAGGCTGAGCCCGCATTGAGGGAGCGTCAGCTGCATACATGTACGACATTACGAGAAAGGTGAAAGACATCAACAGGAAACCCGTCAAACCACCGATAGTAATTATCGGAACGTTGATCTTTTCCTGGCTGGTATTCATCCATTTCGAATGAGATTTGGCACTGACACCCTCGATAAGTTCGGGAATTTCAGCCTTGAAGGGGACACGGCTTTTCCACCAGGTCATGAATATTGTAATCGCAAAAATATAGGCGCCAAGGATGATGATGCCGCCCCCGATCGCGCGCCAGATAAAGCTGATACGTAAAGCAGGTAATGTTTCGACCACATTCAGGTGCATCCACCAGTCGCCGCTGGCAATCAGGCCGCTGACCACCATCGATGAGAAGAATGTGAGGAAGCCCAGAAACGCCACCCACCAGGTAGTGCGCATCGAAAGCTTGCCTCCCCACAATTGCTTACCCCAGATCTGGGGTAATAACCAGAATATACCTCCAACGCATAAGAATCCGAATCCACCGAGCAGAGCGAGGTGGTCGTGGCTTATCGTCCACTGGTTGAAGTGTAGATAAGCGTTGGTGCTACGCAGTCCCTGCAGGGTTCCCTGGATCGACGTTAATACGTACATCACAAACCCGGCAAAAATGAACTGGAGCACGGTACTCTGAGTTAGTTTGTGCCACGACCCGCGCATAGTCAGTCCTATATTAGTCATGAAAGCCAGGACGGGCACCATCATCAACACTGTCATCACTACAGAAACGGTTTTCAGCCACTCAGGTATTGGCGATTGGAGCAAATGATGGCCGCCGACGCCGGTGTAGATTAAGGCGATGCTGAAGAAACTGATGATGGAAAGCAGGTGCGAATATAGCGGACGATTGAGCAGTCTTGGTATAAAATAGTACCAGGCGGGAATGCCCAGCGTGGTGAACCATAATCCCAAAACGTTGTGGCCGTAATACCAGTTGAAAATGCCATCCAGAGTTCCGTTCAAAGCGCCCGTTGCTGGATGCCACATGACATTGCCGACAAAATACACGATGGGGAACCACAGCGTGGTTCCCATGTAGTACCACAGAGAAACGTAGAGTTTCGGTTCTCTTCTGGTGAGTATCGTGCCCCAGATATTGTAAATGTTAAGGAAAAGGCATGCCATGACTGCAATATCGATAGCCCAGGGCAACTCGGCGTATTCTCGTCCCTGGCTGCCGCCTAACATGATCCAGATAATTCCGGCCAGGATTCCGAAGTTCCAGAGAAATGGCGTAAACATCGCGACCTTGGCTTTGTAGAGGCCGCGCGCGCACATGCGAGGTACTGTCCAGAACATAATTCCTAGCAACCCGGAAGAAAGAAAACCGAACAGGACGCCGTTTACGTGGGATGGCCTGATGCGCCCAAACGTATCCCAAGCTGATTCGCTCAGGAAGTCGGGAAAGAAAAATTTAATCGCAAGAAGCAGGCCGAAGGATGTGAAAAATGGGAACCACAGGGTGGCAAATATAAACCATATCTTGGCGACCTTATCGGTTTCTTTGAATTCGCTTTCGGGGGGAACGGCGACCTGTTTGACCTCTTCTGCGTGCGCGCTCATATCGTTTCAATCTCCCCTTAATTCACTTGACAGTTATCGTTATCCATACTGCCGAGTAATTTTCCATTGGTGTGTTGTCATTGTTAACCACTTGAACCGCCAATATATGTTCTCCAGGCTGGACATTTAACCAAATGTAGGATAACTGTGAGGAAGTTGCGTATTGTCCAGAACCTGGGATAGCCGCAGCAGACGTGACAACGGGCGGCATTACATCTAGGTAATAAATGAGGTGTCCTTCGCCGGGCACGTTTTCCTGACCCACTTTATCGACCAAATCAACGGATTCGACATAGGCTTTGATCGTGATGTCGCCGCTAGCCAATACTGATCCATAGGCTGGAGAGAGCAACAATACTTGAGGTTGTATTGGATATAAAGGCTCAGTCGGCTGGCACGAACACAGAGGCACAGCAGCTAAAAAAAGGACTCCAATCAGGATCACGAATACCTTCCTCATCCGCTCCCTCCTACGGCAAGTTGAGTTATCATCATTCTAAATCGTTTGAATCGAAGTGCAATTAGTACAATTACGTAATTGGGGATGCGTGAAAGTACGTATTTGAAGGTAGGTAGTTAAATCTTCGATTCATTCATAAGACCATTTTATAAATATTCAGCAAATTGACCGAACCCGATTGTTTATCTGGTTCCTTTGCGCCTCCCTGCGAATGATATCAATGGTGGTTGTAACCGGCAGGCCCATGCTAAAATCACTCACGAGGTATATACGCGTTGATTCCAGTCCGTCTTAAAATGCGAAATTTCCTCCCGTACCGCGGGGATTTAGCCAGTATTTCCTTTGACGGCATCCATTTGGCATGTATAACCGGCGACAATGGGTCTGGAAAATCTTCGATAATCGATGCCATGACCTGGGCTCTCTGGGGAAAATCCCGGCTTCGAAGTAAAACCACGTCAGATGATGATCTGATAACCCAGGGAGAGACCGAAACTGAGATCACGTTTGATTTCCGCACCGGCGATGGCCAGATCTACAGGGTCGCGCGGCGGAGGGCTAAACCGAAAAAGCCTGGCACCTCAGGTCAGAGCACCTTGAACTTATTCCTTGGTCCTCAGGAAGGCTTTAGAAATATCTCCGGCAATACGATTTCTGAAACCGAAGAAAAGATTAATAATATCCTTCACCTTGAGTACGAAACATTTGTGAGCAGCGCCTATCTCAAACAGGGCGAAGCTGATCATTTCACCGAACTTCGGCCTAACGAACGCAAAGATATTCTCGTCGGTATTCTCGGTTTGGACATCTACGATGACCTGTCACAAAAAGCCAGGGACAAGGCAAATGAAGCGACGGCTGCCAAAAACATGATAGGCACCGGCATCGAACTTGAGCAAAAGCAGCTTGAGCGTAAGCCGGAACTGGAATCCGCTTTAAGCTCCACTCAAAAACGCCTTTCGGAGACGAACAGATTGTTATCCGAAGCTCGTCTAACCCTGGATAGTTTAAGATCATCCTGGCAATTGATCCAAACCCGAGAACAAATGCTGCGTCAAGCCGATTTAGCGGTAAGAGATATTGAAACCGACTTAAAGTTGAGAAACAATGATCTGTTGGAGATAGAAAAACGGATCAAAATTCATCAGGCGATTGCCGATGGCAAGCCTGAGGTCATTGAAGGTTATTCCCGGCTTCAATCGGCGCGCCAGGCGAACGAGGACAATCACCGGAAACTCACTGAATTACGAGCCCTTGAGCAACAACTCCGTAAACTTGAGCAACAGATCTCCGAATCCCGTCACCTTCTTGTAAACAAACAATCGGCGTGGCAGGCGAAGTTCGACGAGTTGTCAGCCAAGGCGATCAAATCGAGCGTGTTAAAGCGTTCGCTGGATGACATTAAATTGGAACTTGAGAAACTTAAAACGAGGGAAATTCAATTCGAGAATGAGACCATTCGCCTTCAAGCAATCAAGATCGAGTTGGCTGCGCTTGATGCTGAAGAGGAAGGCGAGGTCCGCCGATTGGCAGAAATAGCGGAAAAAACCGGGCTGCTCGCTACGGCAGGTGAACCAGCGGCATGCCCGTTGTGTGAAGCTGAACTCCGTGAAGAACGATTGGAAATGGTGCGATCAAAATTCTCTGACGAACGCAAAGCTGCGCAAGCTGCGTTAGCCCGGCTGGCCGATGCAAAAAGCGATAAATCCAGGGAGTTGACTGAACTGGAGCACCACCTCTCCTCGGAATCGTCCGTAAAGTCTGAGTTTGTACGGCTGAGCCGGCTCGAAGCACAGTTACAGGCAGAACTGTCGGAGGCGGAATCAGCTTCAAAACGCCTTCCTGAGGGTGAAAAACAGATCGCCGCTATCAGGCTGCAGATCGAAAAAGGTGATTTCGCCTCTGAGGAACGCAAGACGCTGGAAGTCATAGAGCAAAAGATCCTGGGGATCGGTTATGACGCCCAGGCGCACCTCCTAATCCAGGCACAAGTTAAAGAACTTGAACCTTTCGAAAATCGTCATCAAGAGTTGAAGCAAGCCGAGAACCTTCTTGTTCAAGAGACAGCCGATCTGGACAAAGGCACCGGCGCCGTAATTGAACTCGAACGGAGACTCGCAAAGCGCATCCTAGAAGCTGATGAACAAAGGCAGTTGCTGGCTCAGACTCCGTCGGTCAAGGCCCAGGAAATAACTGACGCCGAAGAGTCTGTAAAATCCCTGGTGGCGTCAGTAAACGCTGAATCTGAAAGAGTGGGGAGTCTGAAGCAAGCTCTGGAGCATCTTGCCAGCCTGGAAATATCTCTCACCCGGAAAGCTGCCGAACTGAAGCAATACGCTGCTGATGAATCTATCTACAAAGAACTTCAGACTTCATTCGGGAAGAACGGTATTCAAGCCGCCCTGATCGAGAGCGCCGTCCCGGAAATGGAATCAGAGGCCAACCGGTTGCTGGCAAAAATGACTGATAACCGGATGAGTTTGAAACTCGAAATGCAACGTTCCACCAAAAAGGGAGAGATAGCCGAAACCTTTGATATCAAAATAGCGGATGAGCTCGGTACCCGGGATTATGATCTTTTCAGCGGCGGGGAAGCCTTCCGTATTAATTTCGCCCTCAGGCTCGCTTTATCAAAATTACTGGCTCACCGCGCGGGCGCCCCACTCCGGACTCTAATCATCGACGAGGGTTTCGGTACCCAGGACGCTGCGGGCATTGAAAAATTGAAAGAAGCTATCGCTTCGATCCAGGATCAATTTGATTGTGTTCTGGTCATCACCCATATCGAAGAATTCAAGGATGCGTTCCCGGCGCGGATCGAAGTTTTCAAGACCGCTGACGGGAGCGATCTCCGGATCAATTACAATTAGAGTCCCAGGTCATCGGATATCGTTTGCATCGCCTTGAGGGACAAGGTGATGAATTCTTCCAGTGTTATCCCAATTTCGGAGCAGGTGGCGATCTGTTCACGATTGGCGCCGGCGGCAAAGCTTTTTTCTTTAAATCTTTTTAAGATCGATTTGGCTTCGACGGCCGATAGTCTTTTCTCTGGCCGGATGAGGGCGCCGGCGGTTATCAACCCCGTTACCGGATCGGCACAATATAGGGCCTTGTCCATTAGACTCGTGCAGGGTTCCCCGAGCATCCCGTGACAAAGAATAGCATGACAAACGGAAACGGATGCCCCCATGCTTTCCGCTATCTCCGCGGATAGTCTCCCATGGACCGACATATCCCCTTTACAGTCATCAAGATCTATATCGTGCAGTAGCCCGGCAAGTCCCCATTCATCAACGTCCTGACCAAATTTCTCGGCCAGAGCCCTCATGACGGCTTCAGTTGCCAGCATGTGTTTGACCAGGTTGGAATTCCCGATTCTACTTTGTACCGCCGCCATGGCCTGTTCTCGTTTCATCAATAACACCTCGGCTTATCTTAAAAAACCATTGTCCGCGTTGTCAAAAAGTGGATTAGCTGTTAACATGTCAAGTTAATGACCCATCTCGAGGGAAAATTCCAGGTTGCCAGGCATCTGTCCCTTTTTTATCAGGCATGGCTGCCTGACAACCGTCAGAAAGCCATCATCATCCTGGTGCACGGCCTCGCGGATCATTCAGGCCGGTATCGAAACGTAGTAAACCACCTGTTGCCGCGCGGTTATGCCATCTGGACTTACGATCAACGGGGGCACGGTCAATCGCCGGGTCCGCGGTGCTACGTCAACCATTTTGCCGATCTGATTGATGACCTCAAGGATTTTACCTCTTTCGTCGCTTCACAGAACCCGGGGGCACCTATATTTGTTGTCGGGCACAGCATGGGCGCCTTGGAGAGTATCTCCCTTGCCACCGGGAATCCGCAGTCTATTGCCGGATATGCCCTGTCCGGGTTGCTTCTGAAAACAGGCCAGAACATCCCTAAATTACTGATGTCGGCATCCCGCGGTCTTTCTACCCTGCTTCCCCATCTTGGCGTTCAAACCATCGAATGCGAAGCTATCAGCCGCGATGAATCGGTAGTAAAAGCCTATATCTCCGATCCCCTGGTTTACACAGGGAAGGTGCCTGCTAGAATGGGCGCCGAACTGATCACCTTTATGGCAACGGTGCAGACAAAACTCTCTGAGGTCAGATCCCCGATCCTGTTGCTCCACGGCAGCGCCGACCGGCTGGCCAGCGCATCAAGCAGCCAGATGGCTTACGATACGGTTTTATCCGCGGACAAGGAACTCCACATTTTCCCGGGTTGTTATCACGAGATATTCAACGAGCCCTGCCACGACTTTGTCCTGGGTACGTTAACTAAATGGCTCGATAGGCACCTGCCAGCCTAAACCGGCAGTACTTTTTTCAGGTATTCCCCTGTTGCCGATCCCTGCTTTGCGGCGACCTGTTCCGGGGTCCCCACTGCCACAATTTGACCGCCTCGATGACCCGCGCCAGGTCCAAGGTCGATAACCCAATCGGCATTTTTTATAATGTCTAGCTGGTGCTCGATGACTACCACCGAGTTCCCCGCGGTTACAAGGCGCTGCATCACTTTCAAGAGCGCTGCCACATCATCAAAAGAAAGCCCGGTTGTGGGCTCATCGAGAATGTAAAGGGTGTGCCCGACGGCGCGCCGGGCCAATTCTGAGGCGAGTTTGATCCGCTGGGCTTCACCGCCGGACAATGTCGGCGCGGGCTGGCCCAAACGGATATAACCCAAACCGACATCGTGCATGCTTTTCAACTTCGATTTGATTGCCGGAAAGTGGTCGAAGAAATCGAGGGCATGGTCTACGGTCATGTCGAGCACTTCGGCGATGTTTTTATCCTTGAACTTGATGTCTAGTACCTCGCGGGAATAGCGTTGGCCGTGGCATACGTCGCAGGGCACGGTGACATCGGGCAAAAATTGCATCTCGATCTCGATGTAGCCTTCGCCGTGGCAAGCTTCGCAACGGCCGCCTTTGATATTGAAGGAAAAACGGCCGGAATTGTAGCCTCGGACACGGGCTTCCGGGACGGTGGCAAATAAGTCACGAATAGGAGTGAAGGCGCCGGTGTATGTTGCCGGGTTGCTCCGCGGCGTCCGCCCTATCGGGGACTGGTCAATGGCGATGACTTTATCGATGTATTCCAGCCCGTCGATGCCGTCATGGTCGCCGGGTTTCTCGCGGGAACCGTTGAAGACCTGGGCCAGTTTTTTAAACAAAATCTCGTTCACCAGCGTGCTCTTTCCTGACCCCGAGACGCCAGAAATACAAACGAGCTTCCCGAGCGGAATGTGAACATCGATATTTTTAAGATTGTTCTGGCGCGCGCCCCGAATAACCATTTCTTTGCCCATCCCCGGCCGTCTATGCTCGGGCAATGGTATGAACTTGCGCCCGGAAAGGTATTGCCCGGTTATCGAATGACGGCAATCCAGGACTTCATCGAGAGGCCCGGAGACGATGATGTGCCCCCCGTGCTCACCGGCGCCGGGACCCAGGTCGACAATCCAGTCGGCAGCGCGCATCATGGCTTCATCATGTTCAACGACAATGATCGAATTGCCGAGGTCGCGCAATCGTTTCAAGGTGTCGATGAGGCGGGAATCATCGGCGGGATGAAGACCCACCGTTGGCTCGTCGCAGATGTAAAGAACGCCCATGAGGCCCGAACCGATCTGGGTCGCCAACCTGATACGCTGCGATTCGCCACCCGACAGTGTCGCCGAACCCCTGTCCACCGACAAATAGTCGAGCCCGACATCTTCGAGAAATCCCAATCTCGATTTCAATTCTTTCAATATCTGATTGGCGATGAGTTGCTCGCGCTCGGACAGCGGTGTCCTGGCATCGGCAAGGCGGTTGACCCATTGCAGGCTATCGACCACCGACAACGCGGAGATCTCGGCGATATTTTTGCCGTCGATCAGGACCGACAGTGCCTCGGGCTTGAGCCGTTTGCCGCCGCAGGTAGGGCATGGAGTAGCCATCATGTAACGCTCGATACCCGCCCTCACCTGTTCCGATTCGGAATCCTTGTAAAGTCTTTCCAATCTAGGGATGACTCCCTCGAACCCTGAGGTGTATTCCCTGGTCCTGCCGAACCGGTTCTTGTATTTGATCCGGCTGCCGCCCTCGCCGTAAAGGACAACCTCCATTTGTTCCGGCGTCAGGCGCTCCACCGGCGCGTTAAGGCTAAAATTAAAGCGGCGGGCAATATCTTCGAGTTGTGAAAAGTACCAGGTCTGCCACTGGTAGGGATGGATGGCGCCTTCGGCGAGCGATAACTTTTTGTTCGGGATCACCAGGTCGGGATCGAACTCCATTTTAATCCCGAGGCCGGTGCAATCCGGACAGGCGCCGTGGGGTGAATTGAAACTGAAACTTCGCGGTTCGATCTCGCCCAGCGAAATACCGCAATCGGCACAGGCGAACTTCTCGGAAAATAGATGTTCCTGGCCGTCGATTATCGAAACGACTACCACTCCGTCGCCCAGCTTCAGAGCTGTCTCGATCGAGTCAGCCAACCGACTCTGGGTATCTGACTGGCCGATGACCAGGCGGTCGACGACGACTTCGATTTTGTGTTTCTTCTTTTTGTCGAGTTCGATGTCATCCGCCAGGTCTATCACCGTGCCGTCTATGCGGACACGGGCGTAACCGGACTTGCGGAGTTCCTTGAACATCGCCTGGTGTTCGCCTTTCCGGTCTTTGACCAGTGGCGCGAGAACCAGGATACGGGACTCTGCCGGAAGCGCCTTTACGGTGTCCACGATCTGCTCGACCGCCTGCATGGCGATCTCCCGTCCGCAGCCCGGGCAATGCGGATGGCCGACGCGGGCAAAGAGCAGGCGCAGGTAATCATAGATCTCGGTGGTCGTCCCTACCGTTGAACGGGGGTTCCTCGAAGCGCCCTTTTGATCAATTGAAATCGCCGGAGACAAGCCCTCGATGTAATCCACATCCGGTTTTTCCATGCGGCCAAGGAACTGCCGCGCGTAGGCTGACAGGGATTCCATGTACCGCCGCTGGCCTTCAGCGTAGATGGTGTCGAAGGCAAGCGAACTCTTCCCCGACCCCGACGCCCCGGTGATTACTACCAGTTTGTCCCTGGGGATGGTAACGTCAATATTTTTGAGGTTGTGCTCGCGGGCACCTTTTACAACAATGTTATCTAAAGGCATTGTGACTCCTTGAGAATAAGAAAGGTAAAATCCTTCAAAAACAGCCTTTAATTATACTCGCTTTATGTCAATTATGGCAATCAGGGGGTATCGGTTATAAGGTACCGGGATCGGTCCCAGCCCTTATGGAAGATTACCACTCCAACCCGGGAAAGCTATGGCGGATTTCCCTGCTTCCTGTGACATCTTAATCGATTGTTTCTCCTCAAAAAGAAGTATATTGGGGAAACAAACCTAATATTTTACACTGACAAATCTTTGGGTTGAACGTGGATTTGTTCTGCGGCGAAAATATTGAACAATTGGCGTCATCGTAACAGCGCTGCAATGGAGCTGAATGGCGATACAATTGTGCTAATGTTCATGTACTGGTATTATAGCACGCGTGTTCCTTTGGTCTGTCAAGCGTGTCGTGTCGTTTTTGGGGTGATAGTGAAAATATTTTCGACGGGGAAGAATTGAGATTCTTAGCCCCGATTTCATCGAGGGCTAAGACATACATGACTCTACGATGCGGGCGACCGGCCGGTCGCCCCTACGGTTGGGGGTGTTCCATTTGCTGCCGGGCATGAACCGCCGCCCCGATAACGCCGGATGCGGCGCCCAGTCCAGCGATTTTGAATTTCACCCGATCGAATGACTGCCGGAAAGCGCGCCTGCCGGCCTCTTCGACAGCGGGTCTAAGAAGCATATCGCCCATGTTCGAGAGCCCGCCCCCGATCACTATCAACTCCGGATTGAAAATATTGATGATGTTCGCTAATCCCACCCCCAGGTAGTAACCGGTCCGATCTATCAATTCAATGGTAAGAGGATCGCCGGATTTTGCGGCGGCATGGATAGCTTTGGCGGTGATGTAGGCGAAAGGGTGAGAGGGAGGTCCTTCCCCTTCGCTGCGCTCTGGGTCAGGAAGACAGAAGGAGCAGATGGTCGTCACTGCCCCGCCTTCAATGCTCCGTCGGGCTTCTCTTTCCAAGGCCTTGCCCGAGGCCAGCATTTCCCAGCAACCCCGGTTGCCGCAGCTGCACAGGGGACCTTTGTCATCTATCACCATGTGGCCGATCTCTCCGCCAAAACCCTCCGAGCCCTCGTAGAGTTTGCCATCGAGGATCAATCCGCCGCCGATACCGGTGCTCACCGTTACGTAAACAAAGTGACTGCTGCCCCGTCCAGCGCCAAAATACTGCTCGCCCACGGCGGCTGCATTAGCGTCATTGATCATAAATACCGGTTTGCCCAGGGCTTCCGCCACCCGCCTGCCAAGGGGCGCGTCCTTCCATCCGGGCAGGTTGGGGGAAGTGCGAACAATCCCTTGCTTAGAATCGATCAGACCGGCGACGGCGAGCCCGACTCCAACAATACCTGAGGGGTCCATGACGCTCTTTTCCAAGGCTCCCCTGGCGCAACCTACGATAGACGCAACGGTCGACTCGAAACCCTCGGAAGCCCGTGTAGCGGTGGCGTGATCAGCAAGGATGTTTCCATACGCGTCGATCACAGCCGATAGAACCTTGGTGCCGCCGACGTCTATTCCCAGGACGGGAGTAATGTTCCGGTCGGCTGATATAATGCCGTTCATTCGCTCCCTGGCTTCAAAAAAAGGATGGACAATGGGGGAAGATTCAGACTTAAAGAATGCGGGCGGCCGTGCATCGGCACAGGTCTCGATTCTATGCTTCCGAGGTTACCCCAGCCGCTGCCGCCGTAGCAATCGGCATCGCTGTTTAAAAGCTCCCGGTACCAGCCTGCTTCCGGAACTCCGACTTTATAATTCCGCTTGGGCACCGGCGTAAAGTTGCACAGGACCAGCATTTTATTGCCGTCGCGGTCCCTGCGGATGAATGACAATGTGCTGTTTTCAGAATCGTCAGGATCGATCCATCCGAAACCATCGGCTTCGCAGTCAAGCTGATGCAGAGCCGATTCCTTCCGGTACAGCCGGTTCAAATCGGTTATCCAGCGCGAGACGCCCTGGTGCGGAGCGTACTGCAGCAGAGACCATTCGAGCTCTCCCTCATGGTTCCATTCCCGCCGCTGGCCGAACTCGCCGCCCATAAACACCAATTTCTTCCCGGGCTGGGCGTACTGGTAACCTAACAGAAGCCGCAGGTTGGCAAATTTCTGCCAATCGTCACCGGGCATTTTTGACAGAAGAGACGATTTACCGTGGACAACCTCGTCGTGGGATAAAGGCAAAACAAAATTCTCCGAATAGGCATATAACTTTCGGAAATTCAATTCACGCTGGTGATATTTTCGAAAAACCGGGTCTCGCGACAGGTATCTCAACGAATCGCTCATCCAACCCATATCCCATTTGTAACCAAAGCCGAGCCCGCCCAGGTATACCGGCCGGGAAACCATGGGCCATGAGGTCGATTCCTCGGCAATGGTCTGGATTCCGGGACATTCACGGTAGACTCCTTCATTGAGCTGGCGCAGGAAGTCCACCGCCTCCAGATTCTCGCGCCCGCCAAACTTGTTCGGAATCCATTCTCCCGGTTTTCTGGAGTAGTCCAGGTATAACATCGATGCCACGGCGTCCACCCGTAACCCGTCGACGTGGTATTTGTCCAACCAGTAGAGGGCACTGGATAGAAGGAAACTCTTGACCTCCTGCCTGCCATAGTTGAAAAGAAGACTTTTCCATTCCGGATGCAGACCTTGCCTAGGGTCTTCATGTTCATATAAGTGGCTGCCGTCAAAATATGCCAATCCATGCCGGTCATCAGGGAAATGTGAAGGCACCCAATCCAGGATGACGCCGATACCGCGCTGATGGAGGTAATCTATGAGATACATCAAATCCTGCGGGGAGCCGTAGCGGCTGGTAGGCGCAAAATAGCCGGTAATCTGATAACCCCAGGATCCATAGAAAGGGTGCTCCATCACGGGAAGCAGTTCTACATGGGTAAATCCGGTCCTGGTCACGTAATCAGCAAGTTCAGGCGCGATTTCACGATAGGTCATCCACCGGTTGCCCTGGCCCTCGGCTCTTTTCCAGGAACCGAGGTGCAATTCGTATATCGAGACCGGAGCATCGGTCTTGATCCGCGGCCCGCGGCCTTCCATCCACTCCGAATCGTGCCAATCATACCGGAGATCGCTAATTACGGAAGCGGTTTTAGGCGGGGTTTCAGCGGAAAAAGCGAAGGGGTCGGCTTTTTCAACCTCATAATCATTGATTTTAGACCTGATGTAATACTTGTACCGCGCGCCGCTAGCCGCCCGGGAAACAAATCCCTCCCAGACACCGGGGTTGTCCCGGACCTGGAGCGGGTTCGCGCTTTTGTCCCAGCCGTTGAAATCTCCAATGACCGAAACGGTTAACGCATTGGGCGCCCAAACAGCGAAATGGGTGCCCGGAACACCACCGATGCTGCCAATATGGGCTCCAAATTTTTCATATAACCTGGCATGAGTCCCCTCGTTAAAGAGGTAAATATCCCCCTCGGTGAACCACCGATTCGAGGCAGCCTTTCCAGCCGGGGTTGATTTGCGGTTCTTTATTCAATTCCTCCGGAACCGTTTCCGCGGCAATTATACGCCGTTCGGTTTTGAATCACTTAATTCGATTTTACGGTATTCAGATATATATTCGAAACAGCCGCCTCCAAATAAATTCAAGCCCGTGAGCAAGCAAGTATTTGTTGCAGGGAAAAATGCGTAACTAAAACGACAACAATTCGTAAGGTTACCAATTACCTTATGATTGAAAGTCGGCGATAATGTTTTACAAACTACTGTGGAGAATCAGATGGCACAGCTATTTAAACAGATCGATCAATCCGGGTTATCACGGCTCCGCGAACTCGAAAAGGACATGGGCGAGGGCATGAAGCTTATCGCTCTTGAGAAACGCCCTCAGCTACATGACATCAGAAGCAAGCCATTGGCTTTTCAACAGCTGGAACGCGATCTTGATACCACTTTGCTGGTGTATTTCGGCTCGGAACAGACCGGTTGGCGCTAGTGGTTCTACCCTTGAGGTTCCCGGGAATCAAGTTTCCGAAATACTTAGCGAAAATTAGGTACCAACCGGGTGACCTTTAGGTATTTGTACCAATTCCCCTGCTTTATCCGCAGGCTGGATAATACGTCTTGCCGACAGATTTCATCGGCCACAAACATCGGCGATTCATTTTTCATGGAACTCGGGATTGAACACTAAATCGAAAAGCCTGAATACAACCTTTATCCTTCTTTCGTTCGAGGGACCGGACCGGTATTCGCTCGCCGGGGGCTTGGGCGCCCGCATTTCCAACCTGAGCCACTGCCTGGGCAGAAATTATAATACCCACCTGTTTTTTATCGGCGATCCCAGGCGCCGTGGCGAAGAACCGCAGCCGGACAGCCACCTGACGCTGCACCGGTGGTGCCAATGGATATCCGAATACAATCCCAACGGCGTTTACCAGGGAGAAAACGAAAAGGTCGAAGATTACAGCCGGTCTATCCCCCCGTACGTTATCGAGACGATCATCCGGCCGGCAGTTGAACGCCAGGAAAACGTCGTGGTTCTTTCGGAAGAATGGCATACCGCTGAAGCTACCTGCCGCCTGGGAGAACAATTGCTTGCCGCGGGCTTGCGAAATGGTACCGAAATCCTGTGGAACGCCAACAATACCTTTGGATTTGACCGGATCGATTGGAAAAGGCTGGCGGCGAACTCCACGGTGACTACCGTCAGCAAATACATGAAGCACGTGATGAGAGAAAAGGGCATCAATTCAGTGGTGATCCCGAACGGCATTCCAGAGGCCATGGTCAGCGACGTCGACGACCGCGAATCGTCGGAACTGAGAGCCAGGTTGAAGCGGGATTTGCTGTTCACTAAAGTCGCCCGGTTCGACCCCACCAAAGGCTGGAATGAGGCGATAGAAGCCACTGCCAGATTGAAAAGGGCCGGCAAAAAGCCCATTCTGCTGGCCCGCGGCGGCATTGAGCCATTCGGAGAAGAAGTACTTTACAACGCTCATCAGCTCGGATTAAGGGTCAAAGATGTGTTTTCTGACAGCCATAAACCTTCCGACTGTCTGAGTGCGGTTGCCCAGGGGACGCAGGACGCCGACCTGGTCAACATGAAATTCCACTGCAGCCCTCAACTTCTAAGGGTCCTGTACAATGCCTCCGACGCGGTTCTGGCCAACAGCCGCCATGAACCGTTCGGCCTGGTGGGACTGGAAGCGATGGCGGCCGGCGGCGTCGCCTTTACCGGCGGCACGGGCGAGGACTATGCCAGGCACATGGATAACGCCATCGTACTTGAATCAACCGATCCCAGGGAAATCGAAGATTATGTCACCTACCTTGATACAAATGATCCCCACGAAGACAAGATCCGCAGTTCCGCCAGGGCAACCGCTAAATCCTATACCTGGGAGGCGGTAGTCAAAGGCTTGATGGAAAAAGTCTCCGGCGACCGGGATAAATCTTACGCGGTTTAAGCCTGAATCTGCAGAATTCCACCTCGTTGTGGTATCCTTGGGACACCATGCAGGATACAAGCCACCAATTCGCCGGAAGACCTGTTCCTTTCCCTGTCCTGATTTTGGGTGTCGGCAACATCCTTTTATCGGACGAAGGCGTCGGCGTGCGGGTCGTTGAGGAATTAAAGAAACGGCCCTTGCCGGAGGGAGTCGAAGTCGTTGACGGCGCCACCCGGGCAATGGAACTCATCGACATCATACGGGGACGCGAGAAGGTCATAATCATTGATGCCCTTGATGCCGAAGCGGAGCCCGGCGCGGTATTCAAGTTCGGCGTGGAGCAATTAGTGGAAACAAGGAAGATGAGCGTCTCGGTACACGATATCGGCGTTCATGAAGCGCTGTTCCTGCTTAATCTGACCGCTGAATTACCGGGAGACATCGTCTTTTACGGCATCCAGCCGGGCAGCCTGGAATTGCATGAAGGCCTTTCCGGGCCCGTTGAGGCGGCAGCCGGAAAAGTGCTCGAACTCGTCTTGCAAGACCTTCGGAACATAGCGCCCACGGGTGAACTGAACGCATAATTTGCGCCATAACCGGATATTTTGTTACACTTCCCGATACATGGGCCGCTAGCTCAGTTGGTAGAGCACCTGACTTTTAATCAGGTTGTGCTGGGTTCGAGCCCCAGGCGGCTCACTCTCGAAAAACCCTTAGCAAAAAGGCCATCTTTTCAGATGGCCTTTTCTTGTTGTAGCCTGCCAGACCGCGGTCTGCCGCCTAAGATGGGTGCCCGTCCGGGAGCGATCCGCTCGGGACATACCCGTGGCAACTGATGCAATCCGTATTACCATTTGTGGTTGGTGGAATTCCATCGGTAGGCGCCAATGTGGTAATTGGAGGGGATGTCGTCACCGGCACCTCGGTATTTTGCTGGGCGCCGGCCTTGGAGGCACAGCCTCCCAACACCACAATAACGCCAATTGCGATTATAATTCCCAGAAGCTTTGTCTTCATACCACTCCCCTTAACCTGTTACTAATTTTAATCCTTTGGCCGCATTATGTCTAATCCTTTATATATTAGTTGGCATATTTAATATCCTAAAATCGTTTGGCCTTGATGTTATAATAAACTCAAAATCTTTGAGGGACAGCTTTGACCGACATTCTTCACAATAAAAACGCTTCCACCCGATTTCAGATCCTGGTGGAAATTGCTTCAAAAGGCCCCGCCATCGAGCAGAAAGCCATCGCCGTCAACCTCAACATCACGCCGCAGGCTATCTCCGACTATTTGAAACACATGACCGCCGACGGTTTGGTGTCCTCCGAAGGGCGCTCCCGGTACCGGGTTACCACAAACGGCGTTAACTGGATGCTGAGAGAACTCCGGGCGTTGAACGATTACGTCAACCTTGCCGAGCGCGCGGTTACAGATATTGCGGTAAATGCCGCAATCGCGGAAGCCAGGATTACAGAGGGTCAGGTTGTCGGTCTGGTAATGAAAGAGGGTATCCTCTCCGCCCGGCCGGAACAGAACGGCGGAGCTTGGGGCCTGGCATCACAGAACGCCGATCCGGGAGAAGATGTGGGCGTTTCCGGCGTTAAGGGCATCATCCCGCTAAAACTAGGCAAGATCTCCCTGGCGATTGTTCCCGGCATCCTCGAGGGAGGCTCCCGAAGCACCGATCTTTCACGTTTAAAGGCACTGGTGCGTGGTAATAGGCATGTCGCCGCCGCGGGCATAGAAGCCTACGCCGCTTTGCGAAAAATCGAAGTCGAACCAAGATATTTTTACGCCGTACCCCAGGTCGCGGTTGAAGCGGTGCGCTATGGCCTTGAAGTGATCATCGTCGCAGTGGCTGAGGAGTTGCCCGCGCTGACAAAGATCTTATCCGAGGCCGAAATCAAACCGGATTTGATCGATCTCCGGATAAAACCCAAGACCATTTCTTAACCGTTGACCGGTTAAACCCCACAGGATTATAATCAATTATACTTAAGTTCCCAACGAGAGGTTCGTTTGAATATTCCCCGTTTCGTGATTGCCGGGACCTCAAGCGGCGTCGGTAAAACGACCATTGCCACCGGAATAACCTACGCCCTCCACCGCCGCGGCCTCAAAGTCCAACCGTTCAAATGCGGGCCGGACTATATCGATCCGGGTTATCTCAGCCTGGCAACTGCCGGACACTGCCACAACCTCGATTCCTGGATGCTGCCGGAGGGTAACCTCAAAGAACTTTTCAGTTATTTCAACCGGGACAAGGATATAGCCGTTGTCGAGGGGGTCATGGGCCTATATGACGGCCACCGCAAGCCCGGGGGCGGCGGCAGCACCGCCAAAATCGCGAAAATCATTGACGCGCCGGTTATCCTGGTACTTAATATCGCCAAGATGAGCGAAAGCGCCGCAGCCATGGCCCTGGGCTATTGCACCTACGACCCTGATGTCAGGGTCTCCGGCGTCATTCTTAACCAGGTGGGCAGCCAGACACACCTTCGCTCCGCCAAAGATGCCATCGAGGAGCGCTGCGGCGTTCCGGTAATCGGCTACCTGCCGAAAACCGCTGACCTGACCCTGCCTGAAAGACACCTCGGCCTGGTACCGGTGGCGGAGCGGGGCAATGAGAAGAACTTTCTTGATGAGCTGGGTGATCTCATCGAAAAGCATATCGACCTTGACGCCCTGCTGGATTTGGCTCGAAAGGCTCCGGAGTTCGTACTGGAACCAAGCCCCGTCCTGTTTCCCGGCGAATCCGTTCCGGCACGCTGCCGTATCGCCGTGGCCAGGGACGAGGCCTTCAATTTTTATTACGAGGCCAATATCGAAATGCTCCGGGCGTGGGGGGCGGAAATCATCAATTTCAGCCCGGTATCGGACGCTTCCTTACCCGAGCGAACCGACGGCGTATATATAGGGGGCGGATTTCCGGAGATTTTTCTGCGGGAACTCGAAGCCAACCTGGCAATGAAGCAATCCATACGCGACGCCGTAGCGTCCGGGCGGCCGGTTTACGCCGAATGCGGCGGCCTTATGTATCTCTCCCAGGGAATCGCCGATTTCCGGGGCAACCGCTATGAAATGGTCGGGCTGCTACCGGGTTATTGCGCAATGCAGAATAAGCTCCAGCGCCTGGGCTATACCAAAGCCCAATCGCTGAAATCAACGCCCATCGCCGAACAGGGGCAGCCTATCCGCGGCCACCTGTTCCATTGGTCGCGCCTCGACGAACCGGACCAGGCGGTAGCGGCGTACCAGGTCACCGATCCCAAAGAGCAACTCGAAGGATTCGTCCTTGGTCCCAAAAACAACCTGCTGGCCAGCTACCTCCACCTGCATTTCGGCAGCGATCCCAGGCTGGCAAAAAGGTTCATTGAGACAGCGGCGGCAGCCAAGGGTTAATTATTTTCGAGCGTCGATCCGGGCAAAGCCGTGGATCAGCGGAAAACGGGCGACTCCGAAAACTTCGTTCGACCTCAGGAATCCGAGGAAGATAATAATAATCCCGGCGAGTTCCAGAAAATAAAAGAGGGTCATATCGCCCGAAAGCCTCATGTTGGTACCCCCCATCGCCGGGAGGATGGCGCCAAACGCGATCAGGATGTTGGACGTTACGCGGTGTTTCATCAGGCGCTTCCGCCAGAAGAACCAGGCGCTGTACAGAGCGCCGCCGGCCAGCGCCAAAGTGCCGAAAATATTAAGGATAACCGTCAAAGCGACGATGCCGCCGGGCATGATTCCGGCCTCCAGTCCGGTCATCCCGGTGACATCAATGTCAACTGTTAAGACTTTGAATGCCGCGTATACCGAGATCCCGGCCAAAATGATCATGATAACGTTCGCCGTCCCTCTTTTTAACAGCAGGTAGAGAGTGCCCATCCCCAGCCAGGCAGCCACCAGGATAGCGCCGAAAAGATACCAGGTCTTATACACTGCCTCGGTGATGCCGCTGTTGTTGGCGATAAATTCCGAGCCGGCGCTAATGGTGTACATCAGCAGACCGAGACACCATACCAGCTGATACGGTCGCCGGTGGGCGAAAAACTGGTCTAGGACAAGAACAGCGAAAATGAGGCTGACGATGGATGTGATCAACGGAACGACAGTCATCTTTTACCCCCCGGTTTTCTTCATTCTACACTACCTTCAACGAAATTCGGTATAAGCTTTGCCGGCATTGGTCCATTTTTGAGATAATCTAGGGGTGAAAAATCGCGAAACCAGCCTATTCCTCCTCGGACACGACACCAGGGAACTAATCGAATTAGCCGAATCCGAGAATATGCCGCCTTTCCGGGGCAGGCAGCTGGCCGATTGGCTCTACCGGAAGGGGGCGCGCGATTTCGATGAAATGGTCACCCTCCCCTCATCCTTCAGGGAGACTTTGAGATCCAATTACACCGTGGGACGGTCCAAGGAAATTTCCAGGCAAAAATCCCCGGACGGCACGATCAAACTCCTGCTGGAACTGCGTGATGGGGCGCGAGTGGAAACGGTGGGCATGCCTTACGCCGAAAGGTTCAGTTGCTGCGTTTCCACCCAGGCCGGCTGTCCGGTTGGCTGCGCTTTCTGCGCCACCGGCCAGAGCGGCTTCAAGCGCAACCTGGCGCCCGGCGAAATCATCGACCAGGTGTTAACGGTAAACGGTGCCCTAAACCACCAAGAAGCCCCCGGTGTAAAACCCAAGATCGACCATGTAACCTTCATGGGAATGGGCGAGCCGCTGCTCAACTACGATTCGATAATTAAGGCTCTGCGCCTGATGACCGGGGAGTTGGGGATAAGCGCCCGGCATCTGACCGTTTCAACCGTAGGCTACGTTCCCGGAATCCGCAGCCTGATGAAAGAAAAACTGCCGGTGACCCTGGCGGTATCCCTGCATGCTCCGAACGATGAATTGAGGCAACGTCTAATACCGGGTCTCAAAAAATGGAATGTGGCCAAGATCATTGACGCTTGCCGGGAATACTTTGCGGAGACCGGCCGGCGGATAACGATCGAATATTGCCTGATGGACAGGGTCAACGACAGCCAGGCGGAGGCAACCCAGCTCTCCGAACTGCTGCACGGTTTGAATTGCCATGTCAACCTTATCCCGTTCAACCCGGCTGACGGACTGCCGTTCAAGCCAAGCAATCCTGCGCGGGTAAAGGCGTTTTCCGTCGTATTGGCGTCTCACGGCATCCAGGTAACCCAACGGCTGCGGCGCGGAGCGGATATCGATGCCGCCTGCGGCCAGTTGCGCCGGAGGGAAGAAAAGCGCCTGTTGCCTGAAACCGGAGAGAAGCATTAGTTAGATTTGTTTGGCAGTGGTATAATCCGCCCGGATTCAGCGCGAGGGTAACCAGTTGTTCTCTAATGCGGTAGTTCAGCAAGCGTGGACCCGTTCCGGCGGGCGGTGTGAATGCGCTAATCGCAGCCACCAGCACCCTGGCCGTTGCAACAAGGTTTTGATCTGGGAACGGCGGACCGGCGAAAACAAACCGGGCGCCTGGGTTGCCGAGAGTAAGAGCGGCAAATTCCTGCCGAACGCAGGCGACTGCGAGATCGCGTGCTGGCAGTGTAGTTCAATCGGCCGATAATCGGTTCCCGACTACCGGATCAAATGGTTCCTGTTGTCCTCAAAAACGGTCTTTACTGAGAATTATATGTCTTTGGGTTCAGAATATTTTTTGTTCGTGAGCTGCTCCGCGCTGGGTTTTATTCAGGCGGCTGCGATTGCAGGCGGTTTGAGAGGCCTGCTGTTTAGCCAGAACCGATTATTTGCCCGGCTGATAACGGGGGCTTTGATCGCCCCTGGCGCGATAATTTTCTTCACCTGGAATTACCGTAATCCTGTTGGCATTATTGAAGGTTCGCAACAGGCCGGTCTATTCAGCCTGGCGGCACTCTCGGCAATCGCCATAACCATAATTGTCAGTTCTCTTCTGAACCACTCTAGGCTGAAAACCACGGTTCCCGTTCAGAGCGGCCTCGAGGCTCTTAAAGAACGGACCTATTTTCAGGCGCTATCCGCGAGGTTGAAATGGCGGCGCTGATAGTCATCGACAAAGCGCTCTCTCTGTTCATCAACAGCCTGGCGGGCAGGTGGGTTATCCTTGACGAGGTTATTAAAGGCCTGGCCAACGATTATTTTCTTATTGTCGGCGCCAGCCTCGGGTTGTTGCTGCTTTGGTTCGGCACCTCTGAAATGCGGCAACGGGATCACAACCAGGTCCTTGCCCTGCAGGCTATGGCCAGCCTGGGGATCGCTACCGGACTGGTGGCTATCATGAATGAATACCTGTTCCGGCCCCGGCCCTTCAACGAGATCGCGGTGACGACGCTGTTGTACCAGCCTACCGATTCGTCTTTCCCCTCCAATTCCGCGGCGATCCTGTTCGGCCTCGCCTTTGCCGTCTGGCTGGGCAATAGAAAAGCGGGGAAGCTATTTTTAATCATCGCCGCCGTCCATTCCCTTTGCCGCGTCATCGCAGGGATGTATTATCCCCTGGATATCGTCGGCGGGGCGGCGGTGGGAGGCGTCGCGGCTTTATTCGTTCGCTGGCTGTTCGCCAGGCTCGATTTCTTCATCAGTTTCCTGCGCCGGGTGGCCAGGGCTTTGTTTCTCGCATGACCACCTGGTAACCGGACACATTTTTTCCGGTGCGTTACTTGCGCCCGCCTAAACCGCGTGTTATCATCAAATTAAGAACGCTTGAACTTGACACAATGGTGTCAAGCCGGCGGCGAAGCGGGATAAAATTCTCCGAACAGACGGAGGTATCTGATGGATATCGGCTGGTGGCGTGACCTGGTAATCGTGATCGGCGGCGTTGTTGCCATCCTGATCGGACTGGTTGTCCTGGTGCTGGTATTTTCAATCTACCGCAAAACCAACGAAGTCTACGAACGGTCGAAACACGTCATGGACTCAATTCAAAAAGCGGCTTGCAACGTTGAAAGTTTTACCGAGGTGGCATCCAAAGAACTGATTAAACCGGTCATCGAAATCGCCGCTATTTTCCATGGGCTGAAAGCCGGTCTGGGCGGTTTCTTTCGAAGGAAGGAGTAGATTATGTCCAACGATTCTTCTGGGAATTTTGCTCTGGGACTCCTCCTTGGCGTTGCCGTGGGAGTCGGCATCGGGTTACTCTATGCGCCGCAAAACGGGTCCGCGACCCGTTCGATGCTGAAAGAGAAGGCGGTCGAACTCAGCGAGCGAGCTGAGGAATTTGCGGAAAATGTCCGCGATGGCGCCGCCGCGGCAAAACGCAACCTGGAAGCGCGACTGCCCCGTGCCGAGACCTGATTTCAGGTCTTCCGCCACGCCTGGCCGATCGAAACATTCAAGTCCAATACGCCGCCTCAGATAGGAAAAGGAATATACGGTGCAATTACGCCATATTCTTAGACGGCATTGGCGGTCAATCCTTTTCTTCATTGCCTTAATTGCCTTTTCCGTGGTGGTATACAAGCTTCGAAGCGTTCTTCTCCCGTTTATGATCGGGCTCTTCATGGCTTATGTCCTCCGGCCGGTGGTGCTGTGGCTGGAAAAATACACCATCTTCCCGGCCTGGCTGCAGAAGCAAAAACGGGCGATTATCGTTCTCATTCTGTTCGTCTTCATCGCCATATTTTTGGCTATTGTTGTGACCTACGCGGTGGCTCTGACGGCCAATACGGTTTCTCAGATTTTTGCCAACGCCGGGGACATAATCAACTCCGTCACGAGCCATTTAGCCAATTGGTTAAACGGCGTGAGAGAACATCTTTCGCCCGAGATCAGGGCGCGCATCGACGATATATTCGCCGGCGCTTCGACAAATGTCAGCGACGCGGTTAAAACCACACTTCAGCGGAGTATTTCTCTGGTTCCGACGACGATCGGTTTTATCTTCGGCTTTGCCATCTTACCGGTGTTCGTCTTTTACCTGTTGAAGGACTGGGAAAAAATTCGCGATGGCATTTACCGGGAATTGCCCCAGGGGGCTTCGATTCACGCCCGGAATATATTGGGCATTATCGGGAAGGTGCTGGGGCGCTATCTTCAGGCTGAATTGATCCTGGGCAGCATCGTCGGGGGCGTTACCTTTATCGCCCTGTTGATCATGGGGGTCAATTTTCCGCTGGCGCTATTCCTGGGCTTGCTCGCGGGATTCTTTGAGGCGGTACCCACCATCGGCCCCTGGATAAGCGGCTTTTTCGCCGCGGTTCTGATCCTGGCGACATATCCGGACCTCGTATTCTGGGTTATCGGGCTATTTCTCGTCGTTCAACTGCTTGAGAACAATCTACTGGTACCGCGCATCCAGGGTAACGCTCAGCACATTCACCCGGCTGTGTCCCTCCTATTACTGATCCTGGGGGCTTATTTTGCCGGACTGTGGGGTATCATCCTGGCTATTCCGCTGACAGCCACCATTATCCGCATTTACCAGTACACCGAAGACGCCGCCAGATTCGAAGATCATCTCCCGTTGAGACACCATGACCCCGCTATCTTTGAGAAGTAACATCAACCGGCTCAAGGACCGGGTTCTGTCCTTTGTCGCCGTCAGGGTTTCCGTGGGCACGATCGAAGAACTCGGCCGCAACGACGCGTCGCACCTGGCAGCCGGAGTAGCCTATTTTGCGATTCTCTCACTGTTCCCTTTGCTGCTGGGTTTTATTTCACTTGCCGGTCTGTTTCTCCCCTCGGATTCGGTCCGGGAGGCGATCATCACCTTCATCCAACAGAATCTCCCGATCTCACCGGACGTCGTCACCCAGAATATCGAAAACATCATCGCCGCCCGGGGCGCGGTTGGGATTTTCAGCATCGTAGCCCTGATGTGGACCAGTTCGAACATGTTCACGTCAATCGGCGTAGCCTTGAACCGGAGTTGCGGGGTCTGCGACCGGACTCCGTTTTATCTGCGTAAACCGAGAGACGTTCTTTTTGCCCTGGCGGCCGGCTTTCTGTTTTTATTATCCGGCGTGCTGCCGACTGCGTTCAGCCTGATCCCGGAGGTTTCCATCCCGTTTTTCGGTACCACTGCCAGTTTCATCCTGATCGCCGTCGGGTCGGTATTAACCTTCGTCGTGTTCATTGTCATGTACGTTTACCTGCCGGTCGTCCGAGGCAAATGGCGCCATATCTGGCCGGGAGCCCTGCTGGCGACGGTTCTTTTCGAGATTGTGCGCGTTAGCTTTATTCTCTTCGTCGCCCACTTCAACCGGTACAATGTCATATACGGCACCATTGGCTCGGCGATCGCCCTGATGGTCTGGATCTACCTGTCGGCCTTCATACTGCTGGCAGGCAGCGCCTTCAATGACAAGCTGCGCCGGTGGCGGGAAGGCACCCTGAAACTGGACGCCGATAAACCCCTTTAATAATCAGAACGCAGGTACGAAGACCTGCGTTCTATTCCTAAAGCGTTATCGAATCAATCACCCGGCACCGGTTTATTAAGAACGATCTCGTAATACCAGTTAATGGCGTTTCGGCCACAGATCGATTCGCACGTCCGGCAATCCCGGCAATCCGCGGACGCGTCGGCGACGACTTTGCCGTTGCTGACGATAATGCCCCCGCTGGGGCAAGACGCTATGCACAGGTTGCAGTGATCGCACAAATTTTGATTGATTTCTATGTTAATCATACCGGGCACCCTAATAATACCTTGGGATAGCGAATGGTGATGTAACTTAGATCATAAAGCCGTTTTTTCTAGTTCAGGTCGGTTGATGATCTCGATCTTGTGGCGTTCTACCCTTATCAATCCTTCGTCTTCCATCCCTTTTAAGGCTCGCGCCACCACTTCACGGGCGGTCCCCGCCATGGCCGCCAGGTCGCGCTGGGTCAAATACGGCGTATTGGGTAGATCAACCTGGTTCAGCAGGATCCGGGCTAACCTGCCCGACACCGGGCGGAACGACAGATCCGACACCAGTTCCCCGAGTTGCCTGATCTTGAATCCCAGGGCGCCGATGATGTTCGCCGCCAGAGGCCCAAGACGGCAGGCGTTCTCCAAAAGCGCTTTACCGCTGATGGCAAACACCACGAGTTGAGTGAGCGCCTGGGCGGTTGCCTGGGCTTCGCCGCCGTCGAAAGCGGCAACATCATTAAAACTATCGCCCGGCCGGGCGATAGCCAGGATCTGCTCTTTACCGTCCGCCGAAGTTCCGAATATCTTGACGGCTCCGGAGGCAACGAGATACACCTTCCGGCTCGAATCCCCTTCGGCTACGACCATGGCATCCCGATAAAAGCGCTCTTCAACGGCCATTCCCTCGATGACCGAGTACTCGACCGGGGATAATCCCGTGAAATAGGGGCTGCGCCTGATCACTGCCTGCCTGGTCAGGACGCTCAATTCAGGGATAAACGTTTCGGCCATGGACCAGATTATAGGCGGCGAATGTGAATGTAGCAAGAACTGCTCATACCGGGCTATATGTTTGACTTGACGGTTTCAGCATGACTCGGCTAGCATTTAGAGATATGACTAAACCGCACCTGACCATTGTTATCCCCAGCTATAAGGAAGCGGCAAATATGCCGCTACTGCTGGAACAAATCCATTCTGCCCTCGGGGATTACCCCTACGACGTCCTCGTCATCGATGACAACAGCCCTGACGGGACGGCGGAGACAGTCCGCAGCCTGGCTGAAAAATATCCCGTGAGCGTCACGGTCAGAAAAGACAAGCGGGGGCTGGCTTCAGCCGTCGTCGACGGCTTCAAACTGGCCGGCGGCGATATCGTGGCGGTAATGGATGCTGACCTTCAGCATCCCCCGGCTGTTCTGCCAAGATTGGTAAGGGCCATAGAAGCCGGCGCGGACCTCGCGGTTGCCAGCAGATACGTCCCGGGAGGCAGCGTCGGCAATTGGTCCGCCACCCGCCGCGTCATCTCCAGGGGAGCGGTCATCCTGTCTCATCTGCTGCTGCCCTCGACGCGGGGCATAAAAGACCCCATGAGCGGCTACTTCATGCTTCGGAAGGACGTCATTTCGGGGATCGAGCTCAGCCCGGTCGGCTACAAGATACTGCTCGAAGTCATTTGCCTGGGGTGCCCCCACCAAGCGGTTGAAGTGCCGTTTATCTTCGAAAACCGGCGCGCCGGAGTCACCAAGCTGTCCATGGTCACTCAAACCGATTACCTGAGGCATCTGCTGTCGTTGATGAGGCGAACCGGGGAGTTCAGGCGGATAGTGAAATTCGTCACCGTGGGCGGCACAGGCACGCTGGTCAACCTGGGGCTGCTGGCCGTGCTCAAGGAATGGGCCGGCTTACATTATCTGGTCGCGGGGGCGGTCGCTTTCGAAGTGTCGGTGGTCTGGAATTTCCTGTTGAACGACCGCTTCACCTTCAGGGACCGCAAACGTCCGGATGGCACTCTCCCAGGCCGTCTTTTACGCTTCAACGTTACCAGCCTCGGCGGTTTTATTATCTATATCGCCATCCTGGCTTTGTTGACCCAGGTTTTCGGCCTGTATTACATTGTTTCGGCGGCAATCGGCATTCTGATCGGTTTCGGGTGGAACTTCATGGTCAACAGCGCCTGGACATGGCGCTGAAAAACCGGTATTTTTTCGCTCTCATTTACCGATCAGCGAACGGGCGATGGGCAGATACATCTGCTCAACATATTCGATCATCATCCGGCTGGCGGAGAACTCCCACACGGTTGAAGCGATGGCCTCTCTCATAACCTTTAGCCATCGCCTTGGACTGTCGGTTACATCCCGATCATAGTACATCGGCAAGATCTGTTCTTCCAGCAACTGGTAAAGGTCGGACGCGTCGCGACTGTCCTCATCGAGCGGGTTTTCCGGCTTTTCTTCACTGCCTATCGCCCAGCCGTTTTTCCCGTTGAACCCTTCCTGCCACCAGCCGTCCAGGATGCTGGCGTTGGGCACGCCGTTGATGCCCGCCTTCATCCCTGAAGTCCCGCTGGCCTCCAGGAGCCGGCGGGGATTGTTGAGCCAAACATCCACTCCGGAAACCAGGTATCTGGCCAGGTGCAGGTCGTAGTCTTCAATAAAGCACACCCTGCCTTCGAATTCCCGGTCTGTCGCTTGCGAATAGACACGGTGGATTAATTCCTTGGCCATGAAATCGGCCGGATGTGATTTTCCGGCGAATATGAACTGTACCGGCCGCTGCCAGTTGCGCACGATTTTCTTTAACCTCTCGACGTCCCGGAACAGCAGTGAAGGCCGTTTGTATTCCACAAAACGCCTGACGAACCCGATAGTCAATACGTCCGGGTCCATCAGGGCGCCGAGAGCCACCAGCCGCCGGCTGGATACTTCGGCGTTGCTCCATTCCTGGCGGGAGCGTTCGGTGATCAGGTGAATCAGACGCTGTTTCCTGAACTGGTGCGCCTGCCACAGCACTTCATCCGGGACTTTATTGAGCAAGTCCCGAAAACCGATCTCGTGGCGGCGGTCGTACCAATCATTTCCGATATATTTTTCAAAAGCCTTGGTCAGCGGTGGCGTTTCCCAGGTCGGGACGTGAATGCCGTTGGTGATGTGCCCGATGGGAACGGCGGATTCGGGAGTCGATCCATAAAGCCGGCGCCACATTTTCCGGGATACTTCGCCGTGGAGCCGGCTGACTGCGTTAGCCCGCCGGGATAACTTGAGGCCCAAAACGGTCATGTTGAAATATTCGTCAGGGCTGGCCTGGCCCAGGGACAGGAACTCGTCGCGCTCTATCTTCAGGCTATCCCAGTAACAACAAAAGTAGCGGTCCATCAGAGCCGGGTCGAAGGTATCGTGGCCTGCCGGGACGGGAGTATGGGTGGTGAACACCGCCTGATCGCGCACTTTTTCGATGGCGGATTCCAGGCTGTCCCCGGCGGTCAGACGCTCCCGGAGCAATTCCAGCAGCAGGAACGAAGTATGGCCTTCGTTGCAATGCCAGGCCACCGGGTTGATCCCGAGCGCGCGCAGCAGTCTCACGCCGCCGATGCCTAGCAGGTACTCCTGTTGCAACCGGATCTCACGGCCCGCGCTGTATAACCGGGCGGATAATTCCCGGTCGCCCGGTTCATTCTCGGGAACGTTTGTGTCCAGCAGGTAGAGCACCCCCCTGCCGACCTTTACCTCCCAGGCGGTTAAATATATATTCTTGTTTCCCAGGAGCAGACTGAGCAGGAAACGGCTGCCGTCCGGCTGGGTCACCCTGGAGATCGGGGCCAGGTCGAAATCGAGTTGCCGGTAATGCTCGATCTGCCAACCGTCTTCGCTGATGCGCTGGTGAAAATACCCTTCAGGGTACATGAACCCCACCCCGACAAACGGCAGACCGAGATCGGATGCTTCTTTGCAGATGTCGCCGGCCAGCACGCCCAGTCCGCCGGCGTACATCGGCAGGGAGTTGTGAACCGCAAACTCCATCGAAAAATAGGCCACCGGATGGTTGAAAACGCCCGGATAGGTCTTGGTCACCCAATTCTTCTCGTCGGACATGCGACGGTCGAACAGTTCGATAACGGAATCGAGTTTACCGAGAAATTCCTCATCCGCCGCGAGGCTTTCGAGACGCCTGGGTTCAACCTCTGAAAGGAGTCTTACCGGATTGTGTCCCGATGACCGCCACAGCCGGCCGTCGATTGACTCAAAAAGCTCCCTTGCCGGTATGGTCCAGCTCCACCACAGGTTCGCCGAGAGATCCGCCAAACGTGATAAGCGTCCCGGAAGGCGGGACGCTAATTGAACCTTATCCATCGATTACCTCGGGGCAGATATCGTTAAACTTTTTCCATTATCCTTGCCGCTGGATGGCAAGTCAAGCTCACAAGCGGTTATAATCATTTAGATTATGCGGTGCCGAACAGGATAACACCGATTTGAAAAACAGCCGGCAAGATAACAAGCTTAACGAATTGGCCGTAGCATGCGGTATCCAGCTGTCTTACCGGGACATGGACGGGCGGATAAAGCGGGCACCCGCCAAGACGCTGCTGGCGGCGGTGCGGGCATTGGGTGTAAATGTGGCCGGTGCGGCTGACTGTCGAGCGGCCCTCGATGAACTTCAAATAAGAAAATCCACACGAGTAATCGAGCCGGTGCTGCTGGCCTGGGAAGGCAGGCTGGGGAGTGTAAATATCCGGCTTCCCCAGCCTCTGCCATCGACGATCGAGGCGTTTCTGGAACTGGACTGCGGCGAAACCCGCTTATTCCTCTGGCCGGACCCAGCCCGATTTGAGCTACCGACGGTAACTGTAAATGCGGGGCTCATCCGTGTGCTGCGGCTACCGTTCAAATGTCGCCTGCCATTCGGTTACCACCGCCTCAGTCTCATCTTCCCCGGCAAAACGGTCAGCGCATTCATTATCTCCGCGCCCCGGAAAGCTCCCGAACTTCAGGGACCGCCGCGCCGGTGGGGCCTTTTCAGCCCGGTTTACGCTCTTCGTTCAGGGAATGACTGGGGCGCCGGCGGATTTTCCGAATTCACCGAGTTGGCTAAATGGAGCGCCACGCTGGGCAGCGGCCTGACCGCCACACTGCCGCTGTTGCCGGCATTTTACCGCGAACATTTCAACCCCAGTCCCTACTCCCCGGTCAGCCGCCTGTTCTGGAACGAACTATTTATCGACGTCCCGAACACCCTGGAACTGACTTTTTGTCCCGCGGCCGCGGCGCTGCTGGCCTCGAAGGAACTCCGGGATGAACTCTCAGCTCTGCGCGCGGCGCCGCTGGTGGATTATGCCGGCCTAGCCAACCTGAAACGAAAAGTTCTTGAGCTTTTGGCCGAATGCTTTTTCAACGGGCATGGATCGGAATTAAGACGGGAGTTGTTCAACACCTTCGTTGAAAAGCACCCCGAGGTGAAGGAATATGCCCGGTTCCGGGCGTATTCGGAACGGTCCAAATGCTGCTGGCGGCAATGGCCGGAGGAGATGCGGGACGGCTCAACCCAAATTCAGGGTGTCGACTTAAACATTGAACGTTATCATCTATATGTCCAGTTTATCGCCCGGGAGCAGCTTGCGGGCATCGTAGAAAAGTCAAAAACAGACGGCCAGGCTATCTACCTTGACCTGCCGCTGGGTTCCAATCCGGATGGTTTTGACACCTGGAAACACCGGGAAATCTTCGTCACGGGTTCGAGCGTCGGCGCGCCGCCCGATGACGCATTTCCCGGCGGCCAGGACTGGGGTTTCCCCCCGCCCCACCCGGAACGGCAGAGGGAGACCGAATATCGCTATCTCATCAGCGTGGTCCGGCACCACCTGGAGATGGCCGGGATATTGAGGCTCGATCACATCATGGGGCTGCACCGCCTCTATTGGATTCCGGAAGGGTCGGACGCCGCCGACGGGGTCTATGTCCGTTATGCCGCCGAGGAGATGTATGCTATCCTCTGCCTGGAGGCCTTCAAGGCAAAGGCGGTGATTGTGGGCGAAGACCTGGGGCTGGTGCCGGGCGCCGTGCGGCGGGCAATGAGGCGGCACAACATCAAACGCAGTTATGTAGCCCAGTACGAGATGCTGGCCGGCAACGACACCTGCCTCGACACCATACCCGTCCAGGCTGTTGCCGCTGTCAACACCCACGATATGCATCCTTTCGCCGCTTTCTGGCAGGGGACAGACATCCCGGAAAGAGTTGCCTGCGGCGTTCTCAGCGGGCAACGGGCCTGCACGGAATCGGCGCGCCGGAGCACCGGTAAAGAGGTTCTGACCGGCTGTCTTCTCCGCCGGGGCTTGATTTCATCCCGGGCTTCTTCCCCAAAGGAGCTCTATGAAAGCATTTGCCGGGTGATGGCGTCCAGCGATGTCGAGATGATGCTGATCAGCCTTGATGACCTGGGCGGCTCAACCAAAGCCCAGAACATCCCGGGCACGTACACCGAGCATCCCAACTGGCGGCGTCGGACGCCGCTGTCACTGGAGCGGCTCAAAAATGACCAGCAAATCTGTTCCTTCCTGAAAGACATCGATAAACTCAGGAAATGAGGCCATGACATACTTCTTAACCCGGAAAAAATCAACAGCGTGTCAGGCAGGGAGCGGCCGTGGTTGATTCGCCTGCCAGATTTCTTTGCGTGCACGGTCATTTCTATCAGCCGCCCAGGGAAAACCCCTGGCTGGAAGCCGTGGAGACCGAAAAATCGGCTTCCCCGTATCATGATTGGAACGAGCGCATTACCGACGAGTGCTACGCCGTCAACCTCGCGGCCAGGATTCTCGATGGGTCCAATCAGATCGTGTCGATAGTCAACAACTACGCCAGGTTCTCCTTCAACTTCGGACCGACGCTGTTGACCTGGCTGGAAGTCAACCACCCGGAGGTCTACACGGCGATTATCGATTCCGACCGTGAGAACGCCCCTGAATACTCAGGTCACGGCTCGGCTTTGGCACAGGCCTATAACCACCTCATCATGCCCCTGGCTAACCGCCGCGACAAGGAGACCCAGGTTGCCTGGGGTGTTTCTGATTTCCGGCGCCGTTTCGGTCGCCCGCCTGAGGGCATGTGGCTCCCGGAAACCGCGGTAGACCTTGAGACGCTCGATATTATGGCCGGCCGGGGTATCAAGTTTACCTTACTGGCGCCGCATCAGGCCGCCCGTGTGAAATCCCCGGACGGATCATGGCATCCTGCCGGAGGCGCTATCGACACCAGTCAGCCTTATGCCTGCCGCCTGCCTTCGGGCCGCTCCATATCGATTTTCTTTTATCATCCGGGGCTATCCAAAGGGGTGGCCTTCGGGTCTTTGCTCCAGAACGGAGACCAGCTCGCCGACAGCGTCCTGGCCGCCTACGCCAGGACGGCTGGCCCGTCCATAATCACCATCGCCACCGATGGCGAAACATACGGCCATCACCGGCGTTTCGGCGAAATGGCCCTGGCTTATGCCTTCGATAAGCTCGACCGCCGTGGCGTCAGGATCACCAACATGGCCGAATACCTGGCGAACCATCCCCCGGCGGCGGAAGTGGAAATCGTTGAAAACTCCTCATGGAGTTGCGACCATGACGTGGAGCGCTGGCGCAGCGGTTGTTGCTGTTCTACCGGATCCCATCCGGGCTGGAACCAGCGCTGGCGCGCGCCGCTGAGACAGGCCATGGACCTTCTTCGCGATAACTTAAATCCATTGTTCGAACAGGCGGCCAAAGAACTCCTGACCGACCCCTGGGCCGCCCGAAACGACTACGAGGAAGTTATCGGGGACCGCAGCCCGGACGTGGTCGAGGCCTTTTTGAAGCGACACGGCTCAAGGCAGCTGACTTTCGGTGAAAAAGTCCGCGCGTTGAAGTTGCTGGAACTCCAGCGCCACCTGATGGCAATCTACACCAGCTGCGGCTGGTTTTTCGACGATATCGGCGGCCTGGAGTCTGTCCTGGTAATGAAGCAGGCAGGCAGAGCGCTGCAGCTTGCTGATCAACTTTTCGGCCAAAGCCCCGAAAGAGAATTTTTGAACATTTTGGAGACGGCTCAAAGCAACGACCGGGCTAAAGGCAGCGGTTGGGATATTTTCGAGCGGGAAGTGCGGCCCCTGATCGCCGGCCTTAAACAAGCCGCGGCCAATATCGCCATCCAGTCACTCTTCCCGGAGCCGGCATCGGAACCCGACCTGTACACCTATTCAATTAACATCAGCGACCTGAACCGGTACGGCGATGACGGCTTGCGCCTGTCATCGGGGGATATCGAAATATCTTCAACGGTGACTTTAGAAAAACAGAGGTTCGTTTTCGCGGCCATGCTCCGGGGAAGCCATGAGGTTATCGCCGGTCTGGAGGCCTATAAATCGCCCGAAGACTACGCGGGCTTGAAGTCTAAACTTGGGTCGTTCGCCGGCCCGGCTGATGGCGCCGGCTGCCGGGAATTCCTGGAGGCCAGGTTCGCTGGAAGCGTTTTTGATCTGCGGCACCTGTTCGGCGATGAACGGACGGTGGTCGTCGAGGGTATTATCGGCGGGACCTTGAAAGAGGCCGAAGCGGCGTACCGGACGATCTATTCCGGGCATCGCGAGACCATGCGGTTCCTCCGCTCCCTGGGTCAGGCCATCCCGTCCCAGTTCAAAACGGCGGCTGAATTCGTGCTTTCCACCGATCTTAAGGACATGCTTAAAGCTGACACCCTTGATCTGGAAAATGTCGAAACCCTGTTGAATGAGATGAAACTTTGGGAGATTCCGCCTGAAAAAGAGGCGGTGTCCTATTACCTGTCCGGGCAGCTGGAAAACATTTTGCTCTCGCTGATCGATGCCCCCGATGATCACGCCGCCATGTCCACGGCAATCGGGTCGCTCCAGCTGTTCAAAGATACCATCCTGTTCCCCAACCTCTGGCGGGTCCAAAACCTTTACTTCGCCATGTTCCAGAACATCTATATCGGGCGCAAAGACAAGCCCGGTAGGGAAGACTGGCTGGCGTCATTCGTACTGCTGGGCAGGTTATTACAGATCAGAATTGATTGATCCAGTACTATTTTCCCAGCCGGATTCATTGATTTGTTATGTCAGGTTATGTTATCTTAATACGAATCTTAGTAGGGCAGGATAGTTGGAACAATCCCCCATAGCCCAAAACCAGAAACCGGCGATCAAGGTGCTGGTGGTTGAAGATGAGCCCGCTATCGGCAGGTGTGTCTGCGGGTCCTCACCCCCAGGGGTTTCGATGTCGCCCTGGCTGAAGATGGCATGGCAGCCATCAGCCGATTGTCCTCAGAAAAGTTCAACCTGTGCCTGATAGACGTCAGGACGCCGAACATGAACGGCGAACAGCTTTACTCCTGGATCCTCGAACATGATCTGCCGTTGGCCAAAGGTGTGATATTCACCACGGGTGACGTGGCCTCCGGGGAAACGGCCAGGTTTCTGGCAAGCTCCGGACGGCCGGCCCTGCCCAAGCCCTTCTCCCCGTCCGAACTTTTAGAAAAAATCCAGGAAATGGTAGCAGGATTGTAGGATGGAAAACGCCAAAGCCAAGGAAACAATCCTGGTTGTCGATGACGAACCGATAGTCAGGCGGTTGCTGCACCAGAAACTGGCTATTGAAGGCTATGCCTGCCTTGAGGCCGGCTGCGCCGATGAGGCCCTGGAAGTTCTCAAGCGAAATGCCGACATCGCACTTATCGTGTCGGATATGAAAATGCCCGGTAAAACCGGCATGGAACTGCTGGCAGAGGTCAGGGTGTTGTATCCGGATACGGCCATGATCATCGCCACCGCGGTTACCGAAACGGCTACAGCTATCGAATGTATGAAACAGGGCGCCTACGACTACCTGACGAAGCCGTTCAAGCTCGACGAAGTCCTGTTCTCCATCTGGCGAGCCCTGGACAAACGCCGCCTCCAACTGGAAAACCGGGAATACCGCCAAAACCTTGAAACCAAGGTGGAATACCAGGCGCAGAAAATCCGGTCCTCATTCTTTAACGCCATCACCTCCCTGGCCTACGCTCTCGACGCCAAGGACGGCTACACCGCCGGCCACTCCGAGCGGGTTTCGGAAATTGCGGTGGGTATCGGTATCGAACTGGATCTGCCTCAGGTTGAAATGGAACGGTTGAGGCTGGCCGGCAAGGTCCACGACATCGGCAATATAGGCATCGACGGTACTATACTGCATAAACCTGGCGCTTTGGACCCTGAAGAGAGGGCTGAAATGGAACGCCACCCCGCCCTCGGGGAGCGCATCCTCCAGCCCGTGGTTGAGGACGAGGCGGTTCTTGCCATGGTGCGCAACCACCACGAGCGGTGGGACGGTCAGGGTTACCCGGATATGCTGGCGGGGGAAGGCATACCGCTGGGCGCCCGCATCCTGGCGCTGGCTGACACCTTCGATGCCATGACCTCAGCGCGGCCGTACCGGACCGCGATGACGGTGGATTTCGCCACTAACGAGATCGAACGATGCGCCGGAACCCAATTCGATCCCGCTGTGGTTAACGCCTTCAAAAATGCCCGCCGCGTCATTACCGAAGCCGTCAAGCTGACCGAATAACTCACACTCATCTCGTGTTGTCGGGTGTCTCCTCTGAGCGACATAGTCACTCCGCGGCAATTTAGTGGCCTGGCCCTGCGTTAACCTCATCTTAACTTACAATTTTCATTGACAGGCCGGTAAATTTGGAACATAATTTGCCAGTTTCCAGTAACTTTCCGAAACTACTTGATGGGAAGAGGCCGACGACGGATCATGATCCTCTCAAATCTTGACCAATCCGAGATAGCATCTGGGACTCCCATCGATCAAGCTCCAAAAAACAGGCCAGCGAAAACCGCTGGTTTTTTTATGCCCAAGGGACACCTCCAATTTGGGTAGGTGCCGGTCGGTCCTGGGCGTCAATAAAATAGCAGAATAGGTTACAAATAATCGACGAAGGAGAACAAAATTGAAAAAAAGAATCCTTGTAATCGGGACTATTCTTTCTTTAGCAATGGTGACTGCTTCTCCGCTCAGTGTCTCTGCTGAAACCACTGTCATTTCAGGCACTATTGCTAACACCGCGGTTTTGACGGCGCCATCAAACATAACCTTTACAAACTTCGTTGTAGGTACTAATACAGGCTCATCGACAACTCCAGGTTCGGTTGTAGCGAATGCATCTGGATGGTCCCTTGAAGTCACGGATGCAAAAGTAGAAAGTAAAGGATATATGACAAGAGCGGATGGTAATAATCTTTCCGCTCTGATTCAGGTCGGTATGACATCTGGAAGCGTGACGACTATCTCTCTTTATCAGGCCCAGCTAGTGGCTGATACTGCTCATGGATATGGTGCTGCGGGTACGTTCACGATCCCACTATACGTTAGCCAGTTGGTAGGTACAGGAGACCTTCCTGGGGCATATTCAATCACATTGACCTACACAGCGACGCCTGCATCCTAGTAACCTGCTTGGCGGCGGCTTTCAAGCCGCCGCCAAGTCTAGATATAGCAACGACTAAACTAGACTTGGAAAGTTCTTTTCGGTTCGAGTAAGGATTGTGTACTGCTCAGATCAATGATTAATAGACACTTCAGGTTTTTGTTGGTCACCGTAATAGTATCAATGTTGAGTCTCTTTGTTGCGCCTGGAATAGTTCGTGCAAGCACAGGTATCTCTCTAACACCTTTCGAATCTATAAAAATCGATGTATCGCCCGGGAGTACTGTTACCCATCGGATGACACTGCAACTTGGCACCGAAAATCGGGCAATGGACGTGGCAGTTGATATCATGGGATACGGCAGCTCTCCAGACGGTTCAGTTCAAACAATTACGCCTGTTCAGGATGTGAGCCCTTACTCGGCGCGCGCTTTTATCAGGATCGACAAGCCAACATTCCATCTGGATCCGGGCGGGTCTCAGGATATTGTGGCCACAATATCGATTCCTTCCGATATAGGCAGCGGCGGAAGATACGCCGTTATTTATATCCATGAACTGCCTCCTGCAGGAGGAACAGGAAGTCTTTCTGCCTTCAATATCCCTGTTCTTCTCACGATTAAAGGCAGCACCCTTACCCACACGGCAACCGTAACCGAGGTCAAAGCAGGGAAAGTTGCAAGCGGTCAGCCGATCGAAATTTCCACTACCTTTCGGAACACAGGAAACCATCATTACAAGGTGACCGGCGAAATAGCGATCTCAAATTCACAGGGACTGGTGATCGATACCATTCAAATTCCTCTCTCGTCCTCATCGATAATTCCCGGGAGCATACGCCAGATTAGCGCGCTTTATTTCCCTAAAATCACCCTCTCCCAGGGTGTTTATTCAATTAATACCAGGTTGGTTTTGGAAGATGGAACCTACTTGGTTTCTGGGAATGGCAGTTTTGAAGTCATCGGTCCCTACGCGACACCTACTTCGATTCCAACTACCTCACCCGCGTCAACCGAAATAGTTCCCTCCTCCTCTCCAACATCCGCCTCGAAAGGGATATCGGTAACGCTCCTCGCCGGGATCGCCGCCGGAGCATTACTTATCGTCATCGCCATGTTCGCCGCGGGTAATAAAAAAGCAGCCAGATGAAACAATCGAGAGTGATCCTGGGGGTTTTCGTAGCGGGACTGCTTTCCGCCTGTCCGGTCGCGGTCGCCGCCCAGGGCGGCACCGACATCACCGGCACTATCCCGCTGGAGACCTCCAACATCAACTCCTCGGGGCTCACGGCGTCCGGCGCGGTTATAACGTGGGAAACCAACGGCGGCGCTACCTCCCAGGTCTATTACGACACTTCATCCCATGCGGACATCAATGATTACGCTCACAGCACCGAGATCGACCTGACGCTGGTTTCCGCTCACAGCGTGACGCTCTCCGGGCTAACCGCCGGAACAACCTACCATTACCGGGTGAAGTCGGAGATCCCGGATACCGTTTTTTCGACTATTTCAGATGACGGCACCTTCGCGACTTCCGCCTCGGGCGGCGGCGGAGGCGGCGGTGGCGGTGGCGGCTTCGGCAGCCAGCTTATCGGCATCGGGCTTTCCGGGACGTCGCCGTTCATGGACGGCAACGGCAGGGCGATTACCGCCGGTGAGATCAAGACGGCTGACGGCAAAGTGTCTCTCTCTGTCCCCGTCGGAGTCTACATCTGGAACGCCGCCGGAGCTGCCCAGCCCTTCCTTTCAGCCCAGCCGCTCGCCAATCCGCCGCCTGCCCCGCCGGAAAACAGCCTGGTGATGGCCATTGAAATGGGCCCTAACGGGGTCACTTTCAACCCGGCTGTCACCCTCACCTTCAATTATAAAGACAGCGACCTTCCCTCCGGCGCCCGCGAAGCCGATCTCTACATCGCCTGGTGGGACGGCACGCAGTGGGTCAAGCTCCTCGGCACGGTGAATGCTTCAGCCAACACCGTTTCCGTCCAGGTAACCCATTTCACCAGCTATGCCCTGCTGATCCCGGCAGCGCCCCCGGTCCTCACTCCCACCCTCAAGATCGCCGGCCCGCTGACCGGGACCTCGTTCGATTCCGGCGACGTGACCATCTCCATAAACGCGGGCAACATCAACCTGGTGGGCGATAACCGGCCTAACGCGCCTGGCGAAGGCAGGGTTGTCTACTACCTCGACGTGCCGATCCCCACGACACCAGGAGCGAGTGCGTTCAGCGCGGCGGGGACTTATAAGGAAAGCGAATCGACCACCAACGGCTGGACCGGCCTGGCGCCCGGCATCCATATCCTGGGGGTTCAGCTGGTTCAGAACGACCACACCCCCTTCAGTCCGCCCCTCTTCGCCACAGTCAGCGTCACAATCAAGGCAGCCGTGATCGCGCCGCCGACCACGACTGTTCCTATACCGACGTCAGAGTCGCCGATAATCACAACGCCTCCAACACCCGACCAAACCAAGCCCGGTTGGTTAATTCCAATTTTATTCTTTGTTGCCGCGGCAGGTGTCGCCGTTTTCATTTTCTGGAGATCACGCAGACCCGAGGCAAAGCTGAAGTACACCAACAGATAACGACACCGGCGAGTTAAAGAAAAAGCCCTCGTTCTATGGGGGCTTTTTCTTTCGTTGATCCACAGACCTAATGCGAAGCCACTACAACCTGGTCCAACACCAGCATCCCCATGGGATTGATCTGAAAACCGGTAACGTAGGGTTTTACCAGAACATATTCCTGACCGAAGAACAACGGCAAGACCGCGGCATCACCGAGGATCAGCTTCTGGGCTTGCTGGTAGAGAGTGAAACTGGTGTTGGTATCGGTCGCCGCGGCGGCCTGGTCGAGCAAGGCGTCGACGGCAGTATTCGAGTATCCGCCGGAATTGAAGTCCGCACCGGTACGGAACAGGATGTCCAGGAAGTCCTGGGGGTTGGGATAATCGGCGATCCAGCCGGAATAAAACATCTGGTCCTTTTCCTGCTTCAGGTTGTACAGAAAAACGCTCGGCTCAAGCTGACGGACGTTGACCGTCACGCCAAGGTTGACCTGCCATTCGTTGATGATAGCCTGCAGGCCGCCGTCGATCAGCCCGCCGTAACCGGAGGTGGTGATGGTGATCGGGGGCAGGTTGGAAACAGACCCGTACTTCGACTGGGCGATGAGCGCTTTAGCCTGGGTGATATTGAAACTGAGCGCCGCCGATGTCGAATCATATCCGGGGATGCCCGCCGGTAAAATGCCGTTGGCCTGCTTGATTGCGTCATTGAAGGTCAGGCTGATGATCTTCTTGAGATCGACCGCCATAGAAAAGGCCTTCCTTACCAGCGGGTCGTCGAACGGGGCCTTTTCGACATTGAAGCCGATGTACGACAGGCTGAGTTCAGGGACCGATTTAAGCTGGGAGGCGAAAGTCCCTGCGGGGTCCGTCGCCCGGTCGAGGTCATCGCCGCCAATGCCGGCGACGTCGATCTGGCCAGTCTCGTAAAGGTCCATCGAGCGGCCCGCCAGGAACTTGAAGACCGCCGACCCGAGTTTGACCGCGCCGCCGTAATAGTTGCGGTTCTGGGTCAGGGTGATGGAGGTGGTCTTGACCCAGCTCCCGAGCTTGAACGGCCCGGTGCCGCTGGGCGTCTCCCACCAGTTGGCGCCCGAGGCCACATTCTGCTTATCGACGGCGAAAGCGGTGACAAATGCCAGCTTGTAGATGAAATAAGATGCCGGTTTTACAAGTGTAACCTGCAGCGTGTAATCGTCGACGACCTTGACGCCAGAAAGGCTTGTGGCCCGCCCGGTGAGCATCTCTATTGCCCCGGCGATATCGGAAAGATAAGTCGCCGCGGTGGTAGAACCGACCGAAAGCGTGCAGGCGCGTTCCCAGGAGTACTTGAAGTCCGCCGCCGTCAGCCGGTGCCCGTTCTGGAAGGCCACATCGTTCCGCAGGTGGAAAGTGTAGGTCTTACCGTCGGCGCTGATGTCCCAGCCGGTGGCAATGTCCGGCAGAACGCCGGTAGTGCCCGTCTTGACCAGGCCGCTGAAGATCTGGTTCACGAACAGGATCGAACCCGATTCCGCCGCCAGGGCCGGATCCAGGGTGTAAGGTTCGGAAGCCTCCAGGTTCAGGACGGTATTGGAGGCAGGCGCCGTGGTTACCGGCGCCGCCGTGGTCGAACCGGGGGGCGCGGTGGTCGAGCCGGGGGGCGGCGTCGTCTGGCCGTTACCGGTGCAGCCGGCGATCAGGCCAAGCAGCAAAACCAGGGCCAGGGGTATCGCCAAAAGCTTTTTGAAATTCATCTCATTCATCATCAATCGCCTCTTCGCCGGTTATTTGCCGTAGACCGAATTCTGCCAGAGGGTGTTCAGACCGGCGATGTCGAAGCCGTAAACGGTCTTGAAAGCGTTGTCGTAGGTCGAGCCCTGGGCGAAGGTTGTCAGCAGCGAGGCAAGCTTTGACTGACCGTAGCTGTCCACCAGGAATTTGACCAGGTAATAGCTTTCGGCGTAGGAAAGGTAAGCCTTGTTCGAATCCGCGGAGAACGGGCTGTCCAGTGTCCGGACAGAGATGAGTGTCTTGCTCAGAACGGCCAGGTTGAAAACGGTGACGAAGGTCGCGTCCAGCGGACCCTCGGCATACATCGAAAGGCCCTCGTTCAACCACACCGGGATGCCGGCGTACGGGTTGTCGGTCATCTGGTTGGTCACCAGGTGGGCGAGTTCGTGTATCACCGCCCCGGTGCCCCACGCCAGGTTGTCCGTGGCGACACCGATGGTGATGATGTTGAAATCGGTAAAAGCTACGCCGCCGGTCCACTCCTGGGGGAATACCATCGCCCCCTGGAGATCGGTCGGCCCGTTGTAGATGTAGATGGTGACCGGTTTCTTCAGTTGCGCCCCGGTATCGGCGGCCAGCTTCACCAGCGCCTGCTGGGCGGTGGTCATCAGGGTCTGGGCGAACTGGGAGTTGCCCTGGTACCATTTCAGGGTCACCAGTCCCTGGGTGATGGTCTGCCAGGAATACCGGGTATCCTCGAAGCTGAAAATGGTGGTGCCGCTTTGGGTGACGTTGTTGTCGGCGTCCTTGAGCGTCCACCAGTAATCTATCTTCGTTCCCGTCGGCACGCCGCCGATGTAGCGGAGATCAAGGGTATAGCTTGAGTTGATCGATTTGGAAGGCGTGATTGTGGCGATAGCCTCGCTGGTCACCTGGGCGAAAGAAGTCCGTTCGATCCGGTAGTGGAGCCGGGCATCGACAATATTGGAAGTCCCCTGGGCGACGATGTTGAATTTGATGGTCAGGGGGAAAGAAGGCTGGACCGAGGTCGAGGTGATTGAAATTGAGCCCTGCGATTGGCTGGTACCTGTCTGCTGTGCGACCGGGGCCATCGCCGCGGCGGTTTGAGGAGCCAGCAGAATGATGACCGCCAAAATCACGGAACCAAGCGTCAATCGAAACCGTTTGAACATAGTCCCCCCGAGTGTGCTGCGGATAAGGGGATTATACCGTCAGAAGTAACGAAAATGAAAACTCAAGAAAACGAAAACCCGCCTCTTCAGACGGGTTGTAGTTCATTTGGTAGCGGGGATAGGATTCGAACCTATGACCTTCGGGTTATGAGTTATGTCAAGGGCGTATTAACCATGTCATCCACTCGTAATCCTTCCTTTTAATGCCGCACAATCCAACCTTATTTTGAACATAACAGAAGAACAGGTACCAATAACAGCGGGCTGGAAAGCGTGCAAAAAAGCGTGCAATCCCCGCTGATTTTTCGCTTCGTCCGAGGTACAATAAACGATAACAGCTTAAACTTTGTCGACACCGGAAAACGGTCTTTAGCTGCTTTCTAAACGGTTTAGACGATGAACACTAAAAAGTCAGTGAATAGATAGGTACTGTTAAAGGTCGAGTACGATGCCCGAAGAACTTGACAGGTTATTTCAAGAAGTGAAGCACTCCTATTTTCCTTCTTGGGATGCTAAAGAAGAATGGAAGGCTTCACTCTTTGATAATGAGATTCTTGTTGGCTATTGCGACCGTTCTAAGAAGGCAATCCTGGTGAACACCAAAAAATGGAGTAACTGTGTTAAGCGTGGCGACCACATCGGTTTAAGTGTTTTGCTAATCCATGAAATCACCCATGCTGTCGTTCGTGAACAAAGGCAGGTTGACCATGGTGATAAATTCAAAAGCCGGCTTCGAAAAGTGGCTGCTGAGGCAAGAGCCAAAGGGAACATTTACATTGCTGATAGACTCATAGCTGACCTTAGCTTCTATGAGTAGTACCTCTGACGCCATCATGGCTAAACACGAACATTGGCATCACTGTTAATTGGTGCATAGCTATCTTTTTCGACATTTATCATGTAGGCATTTAATTACACACAAAAATCCTTTACCCGATAAATCGTTGTAACCGGTTAGGAAGTCAATAGAGTCAATGTATGCCCCATTTGAATCTGCTTGAGGCTTAACCGACCATCCTTTAACAAACCCACAAGGAGTATTTTGGTCATAAATCTGAATCGAGCAAACTAACAGCACAGATTCTTTGACGTGCAACAAGACTTTTTTGGCGTCCTGATAGCGCCAAGCGTACTGAGACCGGTTGTCCTTGTCTTTGATTATTATGGCGCTATTTTTAAGCGTCTCGGGAAATTCGGGGCATAACGTGCTCTTGCATAAACCTATTATAGCTTCGTGTATTGCAATAGGAATAGGGAAAATATCTCAATACCGATTATAATGCCAGCGATGATTAGGAAACCAGAAACACTTTTTCTTTCAAAGGTGATGAAACCCGAATGCCGGATTTTCCCGGATGGCGTCATTTTGGACAATCTCGATGGGACCACTCTCAAGCAGGCAATCGTGAGAATTCTCGATGAACTCGCATCAAGCACAAGCAGACGGCAACCACGATTTTCCGAGCACGTGAAGTTTGTGGCTTTATCAAGGTACGGGCTTGATAATGGTGTCCCCAGTTCGTTTGGAGAAATAGGTAAGGCTATAGGGCTGGGTTACCACAGCACTTACCACGTCTTCCAAGTGGCAATGAGATATTTCCGCCTCCCAGTTTGCACAGAGGTACTCAGAAAATACATTAAAGATGAGCCAGTTGTAATCCCTCTCGCCGTGAAAAGGCCGCGCGGTAGACCACGCAAAACACCGACTCAGGCTCAACTAACTTCGACACGACTGAGAAAAGCAAAAGTTGCCAAGGACACTGAGGCTGACAGGAGTCTTTCGGCCAAAACTATGTCAAAGCCTGAGATTCTTTTTATGTCTGCTATTTTTCAACCGGCGTGCGTCATATTTTCAAATGAACAAATCGCTGAGGGTGTTGCTGGATTGACTCTCAACCAGGCGATAATGCTATTGTTTGATGAGCTCGCATCTTGGACTCCCACAAACACGCCCAAGTTTCGCTTCCAGGCAAAATCGGTAGTATCTCTCTATTTCGGTCTTGAAGACGGAAAACATAATTGACCTGCCCCCGATAGCGATACCACTTCTTAAGTAGTTATTGCAGCTATCTTGGCCTCTGGCGCCGGTGGACGGTAGCCGAGTGAGCTGTGGGGCCGGATCTGATTGTAGTCCCTCCTCCACTGCTCAATCAATACCTTCGCCTCAGTTAACGTACTGAATATTTCCCGGTCCAGGAGTTCATCACTGAGCTTGCCATTGAAGGACTCAATGTAGCCGTTTTCCCATGGGCTCCCTGGCTCGATGAATAGCGTTTTAACTCCAATCCTGGCCAGCCATTTGCGTATCTGCCTGGCGGTGAATTCGGTTCCATTGTCGGAGCGGATGTACTCAGGTATTCCCCGGAGCACAAAGAGTTGGAAAAGCTGGTCTATGACATCATGAGAAGGGATACTGCGGGCCACCAGCAGCGCCGGGCACTCCCTAGTGAACTCATCGATAATGGTCAGTATCCTGAAAGCCTTGCCGTTCTCTGTCCTACGTTTAACAAAGTCGTAGCTCCAAACGTGGTCCTTGTGTTCCGGCCTCAAACGGATGCACGAGTTGTCGTTAAGCCATAGTCTTTTACGCCTTGGTTGCTTCTGGGGCACCTTTAAACCTTCCTGCCGCCATATTCTTTCCACCCTCTTGTGATTTACCATCCAGCCTTCCGATTTGAGCATAGCCGTAATACGCCGGTAGCCATACCGGCCAAACTTGGTGGCCAGGGAAATGATATCGTCCGTCAGACTCTCCTCTTCGGCACTTGAGTTGTGACTCCGCCGTTGAGTAGATCTCGTCTGACCTAATACCATACATGCCCGCCTCTGGGAGATATGAAGTGCATCCGATATTCGGATAATCACCTTCCTTCTCCTGGACGGGCTTAGGAGTTTCCCCGGGCGGCTTCGGCCAGGATGGCCTTATCGAGAGATAGATCAGCCACCAGGCGCTTCAGGCGTGCGTTCTCTTGTTCGAGTTCCTTAAGTCGTTTTGCCTGCTCGATGCGCATGCCACCGAACTCCTGGCGCCAGCGATAATAGGTGCAGTCGCTGACTCCGATCTTCTTGAGCATTACGGAGAGGGTAGTACCTTGGCTGATAAGGACCTCAGCCTCTCGGAGCTTGTTGATGATCTGCTCTGGCGTGAAAGATTTCCTGGGCATCTGCTTCCCCCTTTCTTATTTTCCAGTCTAACATGAAACTGGACTCGTTTTAGGGGGTCAGGTCAATTTCCTGCGTCCTGATTTTCGCCTGTGGGACTATTGTAGCGTGATGCTAAACCGGTTCACAAACAACTTCAATCTTCGGTACCTTGGTGTTAATATACATCAGTTGGTTGGGGAACTAGACCAACCATCAAATCCGAGTGATGGGTAATTATGCCTACAGAGATTCGTACGATACTTAGAGACTATGCCAATGCCGTTCGCGAGAAGTTGACATCAGGATTGGGCGGTCAACCGGAAGACCAGCTGAAGAATCCCACGGAGAATCTAATTCGGGCTTTTGGTGAGTTGCTTAACCATATTGCCATTGCCGTTACCGAAGTCAATACTCCTGAAATAGGTCGGCCGGATATGGCGGTTGCAATAGATAGTCTCCTGGTAGGCCACATAGAACTCAAGCAGCCAGGTATTGGAGTGAATCCATCGGTCTTCACCGGACACAACTTGGACCAATGGAAAAAGTTCAAACAGCTTCCTAATTTGGTCTATTCTGATGGAAATAATTGGGCACTATTTCGTAGCGGACAGCGAGTAGGAGAAATAATCCACCTCGGTGATATTGCAGCGAGAGGCTCGTTGGGAATCAGACCTGATGCAATAGATGCTTTTCAATCTCTATTAACACAATACCTGTCGTGGCAACCGATTACACCTAATTCCCCCAGGGCACTCGCTGTATTATTGGCACCCCTTTGTCGTTTTCTTAGAGATGACGTTTTGGGAGCATTGCTGAATGAAGATTCAGCATTGTCTCAATTAAGAACAGACTGGAGTACAACTCTGTTTCCCGACGCGGGCGAACGAGAATTTGCTGATGCTTATGCTCAGACATTGACGTATGCCTTACTTCTAGCCCGATTCGATGGAGCGGGTGACCTTCGTCCGAGTAGGGCAGCCGAAACGCTCAGTCATAATCATCAACTACTTGGACAAGTTCTTAATGTTTTAACTGACCCTCAAGCTTATCAGGAAATCGGTACGGCGGTTGACGTTCTGGTGAGGGTTATAGGTGCCGTCGCCCCAAACTTACTTGTAGAACAGGACCCCGACCCATGGTTATATTTTTACGAGGACTTTTTGGCAGAGTATGACCCAGAATTGCGTGAGGAACGCGGTGTGTACTATACGCCGGTGCAGGTGGTCCAATGCCAAACCAGACTTGTAGCTGAACTTCTTAGGGAAAGATTTGGCAAGCCCCTCGCTTACGCTGATACAGATGTTGTGCTCCTGGACCCGGCCACCGGTACAGGTACATATCCTCTTGCAGCAATAACAGAAGGGGTGGAATGTGTTCGTGAAAGATTTGGTGCCGGGGCTGTACCACATCGGGCTACAATGCTTGCGAGAAACATTCACGCATTTGAACTCCTCGTTGGTCCTTATGCAGTCGCCCACTTGAGAATAACTCAGAAACTTCAAGAATCAGGTGCCGTACTCCCGGATGATGGAATTCATGTTTACCTCACTGATACCTTGGAATCACCTGAACCGGCACCCTCAGGGCGCCTTCCATTATCGTTACGACCTCTGGTGGATGAACATCGGCGTGCTGGCAGGGTGAAAAGAGAGACCCGTGTCCTCGTTTGCATGGGTAATCCTCCATATTCTCGACAATCGTTTGAAGCGAGCGAAGGAACTGATGACCGAGAAGCCAGACTTGAACGTTTATTAGGAGATTTCATTCGTCTCGCTCGCGGCAGAACGATGTTTAGTCATATAGCATCTTTATATAACTCTTATGTCTATTTCTGGCGTTGGGCTTTATGGAAGGTGTTCGATACGACTGACGGTCCCGGTATAGTCTCTTTTATTACCTCATCAAGTTACTTGAAAGGACCGGGGTTCCTTGGAATGCGGGAGGTGATGCGAAAAACATTCGATGACCTCTGGATAATTGACCTTGAAGGCGGTTCTTCAGGGGCACGGAGAACAGAAAATGTATTTTCGATTCAAACCCCGGTTGCAATCGCGATTGGCGTTCGGAACGCCAGGCCAAATCCTGGTTCACCAGCAAATGTACACTATGTGAAAATTACTGGCCGTAGGGAAGACAAACTAACCACACTGGACACGATTCATTCGTTTGCTGATTTGCAGTGGACAGAGTGTTCAAATGAGTGGACAGCGTCATTTATTCCGGAGGGCCAAAGCGACTTCTTTAAGTGGCCATTGGTAACTGACCTTTTCCCATGGCAGCACCCAGGAGTGAAAGTAGGGAGGACTTGGCCCATTTCTGTCACAAACGACACCGGAGTAAGACGTTGGCAGCGTCTAGTTTCTAGCTCTTTAAGTGAAAGGAGCGAATTGTTTGCTGACAGGAGTTTCGGACGCGGAACCTCTACGCGACCATCAATTGGCCTTCTACCACCTCCAGCTTCAACGCATTCGATTCGTGACCTTAATCCTAATAGCGCAGCTCCTCCAATAATCCGTTATGGTCATCGGTCTTTCGATAGAAAATGGATTATTGCCGATGGCAGGCTTTTTCGTACCCCAAGCCAACCTCTTTGGTTTACACAATCACCCAAACAAATATATATGACAAGTTTATTAACCGGGGTATTGGGGCATGGTCCAGCCGCGGTGGTAAGTGCCCTAATTCCTGACCTCCATTTTTTCCGAGGTTCTTTTGGGGGTAAAGATGTCATTCCACTTTGGCGCGACCCCTCGGGAACCGAACCGAATATTACCCACGGATTCATTCAGTACCTTGAACGAATATATGGGACGCACATCCAACCAGAAGATATTTTTGCCTACACTTATTCCATCCTTGCAAATTCAGACTTCACTCAACATTTTGCAGAAGACCTGGCAACTTCTGCTGCACGCATACCAATCACTACCGATGTGACGCTATTTCGTAACGGTGTCGATTTAGGTCGGCGATTGATTTGGCTACATACCTATGGCGAACGCCTTGTGCCTATTGGGGAGAGAATTCATCGGGTTCCCTCAGGACGTGCCCGTGCCCTGCGGCCTATTTCATCTACGCCGGATGGTTACCCGAATGACTTTCATTGGGATGAAGCTACCGAGACTTTGCATGTCGGGGATGGAACCTTTGCTCCTGTCACGCGAGAAGTTTGGGAATATGAAGTGTCGGGGTTGCGGCCTGTTCGGTCATGGTTAGGTTACAGAAAGAGAGAACCCTCTGGCCGAACCTCATCGCCATTAGATGAAATTCACCCTTTGGAATGGCCCGCAGAATTTAATGAAGAACTACTAGAATTGTTGTGGGTTCTTGAACAAACGGTAAATATGTCACCGAGTCTATCCGCATTCCTTGATGCAGTGCTACAGAGCGAAATAATTCAAGCAACCGAACTTCCTTTTCCAACGGAGGAAGAACGAAGGCCGCCGGATTCAAGAGGGAACGATAGAGAACCGACCGAACAGTCCTCGTTCTAATGGTGCCTTGTAAACCGGCGCAAACGAACTGTGGAGGGTGAATGACGAGCCGATTAAAAGTGTCAGAGAAAACTCTTGAACTCAATATTAGTGCAGAAATCCTGCAAATGGTTCGCAGTTGGCCTGGTTGTGCCTGTGCTTTTTGGGTTGGTATGAAACAGGACCAAGAGGCGAAGAATGGTATCGACGAACTAATTCAAAATGTCCCGAGGGGGTTTCACCTGGCACTCCAGTTTAAGGCTCCGAAAGCCACTCCACCCAACCAAATTCCGTACCGATATACGATAAATGATAGGCAGAACGGCAACCTTCTCAGATTAGCAATAAACCGGCCAAATGCTGTCTATTATGTTTTCCCCATGTACAATACGTTCCAGAAGTTAAGGAATAATTCGCCCAATCTTCTTCAGGACACCTGGGCACTACAAGTTGCCGCAACCAAAAGCCTCCAGAAAGCTGGAAATTCCCAAGGTAGGCACGAAGTATATGCTTCGACCAACCCTCCGGGGGTTATTATATATTCAAACCCTTTCCCGGCTGATTTATCGCGTTTCTCAACAATACACGGGAACGTTTTTGAATCCCCAAGCGAGTACTTGCTCAGTCATACCGCCCTTAAAGATTGGCTTACTGAGCTGGTCAGCGGAAACCGGGTGAACCGACAGTCAGTTGGTCAACTGTTAAGGGGATTTTCTACCGTTTGCGTGCCAATTTAGGTAAGGCATACCTCCCAGTGTTCAAATTATTCAGGGGCACCAGGGCGGACCGCATAATAGAACTACTAACTTCATACTCTAAGCTGTTGATTTATTTCGTTATTCCTGCCATTTACGTTATGTGCATTCGTTGCCAGGCGTCAATCACCTTGAACACTTGTGGCAGAGCTAAAGGTATCAGAGTAAACTGCCGGTCTAGATTTTTCTTTAGTCGAGGGATAATAACCCCAGGTTTCCTTGTGGACGTTAAAGTATCCAAAAGCGACAAAATCAATTGGTCTCGCTGGTGCGTTAGCATAGCTTGCTTGAATAACCCGTATATGAACGTTGTTCCGACTATCAAAGCTGAGTTCTCTTCCGAATACGCACCACCTAGCATTTTAAGAACCGAAGTGAAAGGTGTTTTTGGTGTCCAACCCGAGCGCTTCGCTGCTTCGATTAATATGTGAGCATCTATGCTAAGGTTGCGATAGTTCAGGCTTGCCAATTGTATGACATAGTCATTATATCTATTTCGGTCCAGCGTTCCGTCTGTCAAACATTTAATCAATAGTGCCTGTGTCCACACACCCAGGGTCTTATATTCAATTCTTCCCAAAGAACGTAAACGTTCGTCATCTGTGAACAATACCGACCCCGATTCCGAAGCAATAAGCAAAGTTTCTGTGGAGGAAGCACCTATCAATTTTGCGAATTGTCGACGTTTTTCTCTTTTAACTGTCAATGCAGCTTTGCAGGGAATAATCTCGCAACGTTCCCCAATCCATTTGACAATACCTTCAAGGTATTCAAGATTACGCTTGATGTCTTCAGCGCTGATATCCTGACTTATGAATTTGTCTCCCTCTTTGCCTATTACTAGAAATCCTTTTGCCTGTATTCCTTTACGTTCGTTAATAACCTCAGAAAGTAGGTCAACAGTTGACTGAGCTAGACCAATTTTACCGAATCTTGTGACAATAAAATCTGCGGCACCGATGGCGTGGATGGTCATTATCGATACAACATCCGCAATTAACTTCATTTCAGGGGTTATAGCGGAATTAGCGAGGCTTAGTTCTTCATAACTGCCAACGGAGGCAATGATTCCAGGCTCAGGATTGCTTGTCAATCTATTCCAAACCTCTAGGGTGTTTCTACCAGCTAAATTTGCGAAAGCTCCGATAGTCACCTGCCCCGCTTTATATAGCTTTTCAACCAACAGACCTCTTTCATGCTGCTGGCCGATACTATCTAATACTGCCTGAAATCCCTCAGGGGTTGCTTCGTCTTTTTGTGGGGTATCAATTTTGACTTTCCACACACCCGTTGCATCCGGAAACCAAGTCTCAAAAGAAGCCAAACTCTCTTGAAACGCGTAAACGTACTTGCTCTTGATTTCGATAATTTTGCCGAATATCTTCGAGTATGGGCTATCAACTAAAATAACCGAATCACCCACAGACTTCCCAAGCATATTCTTGATTAGTTGGTGGTTGAGATTTAACTCACTCCGGTTTGCATCAGCGTCCTCGCGGTCTACTATTAGGTACCATTTTTTATGACCATCTTCTTCGATGCAGACCGCAGTATCAACCCCTACAACAGATATCTTTAGCCAGTCACCCTCGTCCTTTTCCCTTTGTAAGAACATGCCCATGTATTTCTGATGCGCCATTGGGGCATTAAAAAATGTCCTTCTTAATTCGTAAGAAACAGAAAGAGCATGGTACCCCCTATTGCGAGCCGCCAACAAGGCAGCATACTGGAGACCATGTTCCAATGTAACGGTTTTCAAATTGAATTCAGAATCTAAATACTTGTCGAGTTTCTCAAAATCATTCGACCTTAAATAGGTGACCGCCAGACGTAACTGGACGATTGAATTGGCTGGGAATTTTTCAAGGTATTCCTCACATATCGCTTTCGCGTTTGGTAGGTCTCCTATTTCTTCATAAATCGCTGATTCCATTTCTGCGGTATACTCGGTAACACCAAATTTCCGATGCAACGTTTGACAGATATTTAGTGCTTTGCCGAGCATCCCAGCCCGGTAGTATGCGTTCAAGAGACGTCGGGAAAGTGGGGTATTCAATGACGTATCAACAACACGTTCGTATAACAAAACAGCTTCTTCAAACTCTTGAATTTCATACAGTCCATCGGCTACTTCGAGTATTTGCGCCGGCGGAGTGGCCGCATTTATCCGGCCTTTCGCGTTCATCAATATGGAGATGGCATCACCTTTTTTGTTAGAGGCACTCTCGATTGCGGCGGAGTCAACTAAATATGCTATTTTGGAGGGATTCTGGGCTAAGAGAATGGAAGACACTTCTCCCGCATTTTTTACGTCTCTTTGGTCAATATACAGTCGAAGAAGCAGTCTGTACCCTTCCTCTTTGGTGACCTCATCAGAATCTCTCGCGATGAGCTTATTAATAACATCAACAGCCTGAGCGATTTCGCCTTCTCCGCGTAGAATTATTCCCAATAAAAGAGAAGCCTCGGGCAATTCGTCGGTCCCTACTAATTCTTTTAGGAGAGTTATGGCTTTCCGGTTTTCATTGTTTTCATGAAGAAGCATTGCTAAAACTTTTTTGCACGAATTGTCAGAAGGAACGATTTCAATAGCAAGCTTCACATCGGCAATTGCCCCGTCAATGTCTCCTATTTGCGCTTTACCAAGACCTCTGTTGACAAGCCAGTCGGTACGACAATGTCTAATACTCGTTGTTGCAACCTTATCCCAAGCTGAGGTGAGTAATTGAATTGCCCGTTGTATCTCGACCCGTTTCGATTCGTTGACCTGAACTCCGGAAAATGACACTTGGTCGTCTAATATTGTTTTAATTATAATGGTGCCGAGTCCAGCTTTCAGGTCAGGCGAATCACTCGAATCATTGTTGACTGCGATTTCAATCCACTTTTTCGACTCCCAAATATCGCCTTTCTTGTAAAATAGGTAACCAATGGCATTGGCGATTTCTGAAACTTTCCGCAAGGGTTCTGGTACCCTTTTTAACGTTTCTTCGGGATGTTCGGCATCTGGAGCACATTGAATTAGAAGTGAATGTGCAATTGTGTTGGATGGGTTCAGTTCCAACGCTCTTTGTAAGAGAGGCAACGCCTGTTCCGGTGAGTCCAACAAAATCTGCCCAAGCGCAGCGTTAGTGAGAGCTTTCTCATCGGTCGGATTGTATTGCAATGCTTCGATAAGTAATCTAGCACTTTCCTGACGTTCGTTAAGCATTCCTTTCGCCGAACCAATATTGGTGAGAATTCGATATTTCACAATCGGGGGAGAATTTGCCCAAATCCTGTCTTTCAACGTAGAGAGATAACTGATAGCTTCGACTGCGCCAAATGCCTTCAACAAAGCCCTTGAATGGTCTATCTCGGCCTGGTATTCCGGAACCAGTATTGCTGATGAAATATCCACATATGAAATGCCGCTAATTAATTCGGTTTTGGGCTGTGTGAATGCCTTTGATTTAATTTCGCCCGTATCTTCCAAAACTCTCTGAAGGTCTTCTTTGACTTCGTTAATCGCCTCTCTAAGGGGTGATTCTGGACAAAAGCCACTATAATATTTCTCAACGATATCGGGGTACTCGTCTAATTTCTCTAAGATATCGTCCCAGCTCCATACACGGAACGGAAAAAGACCTTGTAAAAGATGTTTATCGGTAATGTTTCGGCCTAGTTGTTGGATTTTTGCATCTCTTTTGCCTGACGTCGCAATCGCAAAAGATTTTAGAGAAGGCTTAAACGATTTCGCCTTCTCTACTTCACTTTCAACTTCTTCTTCGGTTAGAGATTTCTCAGCGTAGTTGTCTTTTCCTTTGCATTGAACCCCAGCCCAAGATGTTCCCTGGTTTGGTCTGCCGAAAATGTCAACACCATGTTGTGGTTGTCCCTGCCTACCGTTCTTTTGAGTATCAGGGTCTTTCCAAATCGCTCTCCAAAGGTCACAACAAAGTGATTCAAAATCCTGCCAGTTCGCAGGAGGGGGAACCTGAAAGCTGGAAAGTCTGTCCATGTAGCTCCGCTCCGAAATGCCCGTTTGCGAGTCCCAGTCTGAGTTGGAGGGGCATCATCCCCCTAAAGCCGGTATTGATGGTTGTTTCGCGCAATTCTACCACTAGACAGCAGTGCCTTAAAGGATTATCCTTTTTTGAAAATCGGTTTGTGTCACGGAACCCCGATTGAATAGTGCTGATGTACACAATGAGTAGTTGCAGTCTCACGAATATATTGGCCGGGTCGAGTTGAACCCAATCAAGAAGTTTGGATTTGGATAAAGTAAAACGCCATGCCGACAGTCCATGACTTAATATATCTAAATCGAGACTTCCGTAAATTGCTTGAAACTGGATTGGAACGAGCCAGCCCATTTCCTCCTCATTGTTGGCCGTTGTTGTATTTGGCTGTGAAAATAGCTCGACACCAAGAAGCTCTCGAAGTCCTCGCTTTGAGGGATTTTGGTAGCGAGGGTGGAATAATCCTCAGAAGTATGTTTGAAGCGGCAGCCAACATACTCTGGATATCCAAAGACCCGGCACCGCGACTCACCAGATTCGTAGCCTTTCTCGCGTTTGACTCACAGAAATATCGGGATGCCTCACAAAAATGGGACGCCATGTCTCATCTGAGCGCCAAATACCGGCAGCGAATCGAGCAAGAGTTTGAACAGCTTAAAAAAGAAGCAAAACAAATCGGAGACGAATTCGGCTTCAAGTCTTATGAACACTGGTCGGGTCTGAGCCTAAAAACCATGTGTAAAGAGATTGGATGGCTAGAACGATACGATTTTTTATACAAAACCTACTCAGACGTCAGTCACTCGAATATTATCTCGTCCAATAAATATCTGAAATTCAGCGAATCAGGTGTCCGGCTTAACCGTGAACCGCAAGGTGATGAATGCGCGATGTGCCTGTGCGAGGCATATTATTATCTTTGGGCATCCTTCAGCTTCCTCGATATATTCCTGAACCTTGGGATGGAATCGATGCTCGAACATGCATACAGTAGAATACCAAAGACGTAGAAGAAAATAGCACATGAACAGTTCGGTTGGAGTCGATGTCAGTAAAGGCCGTTGGTTGGCAGTTCAACTTTTCGACGATGCATCTTGGGACGTCGACCTGTTCCCTACCTTCACAGAACTCTGGAAAAATTACCAAGAAGCGAAATGGATTCTTGTTGATATCCCCATCGGTTTAATCGATGAAGGAGCGCAGCGGGCTTGTGATACGATGGCTCGCTCTCTCCTGGGGGACCGTCAATTCTCGGTGTTTCAGGTCCCTTGTAGGGCAGCTTTGATGGCCGACTCCTGGGGGGAGGCTTGTGAAATCAACCGTAGTAAAACCGGGCGGCGAATGTCCAAACAAACTTATGCCATTATGCCGAAAATTCGAGAAGTCGATGAGTTCCTTCAAGCCACCGTTGAGGCTCGAAAAAAGATTTTGGAAATCCATCCCGAGCTGTGCTTCTGGGCATTAAACAATTCCAAACCCATGGAACACAACAAGAAAACGGAGCCTGGATTCAAAGAACGCTTAAATATTTTAAAGAAACACCAACCTAAAGTCGATGACATTCTTACCTGCGCCCTAGCTCAGCCCAACTGGAAAATCGCAAAAGATGATATCGTCGATGCTCTTGTTGGCGCTATGGTGGGTCTCCTTACTCAAGGACAACTCACAACTTTGCCCGACGACCCAACTCTTGATTCCACGGGCCTTGCCATGCAAATGGTGATTCCTGCAAAGACCTATATGCGAGGAGAAGCAAATGAACAATGACACGAATCTTACCCTTACGTTTGATGGCTCTTTTTTGGAAGACCACGCTCGTCTCATCATGACGGATGCAAAGACGGCTTTGGTTGAGTTAATTGCAAATTGCTGGGATGCGGGTGCAAACCGAATTGATATCGTTTGGCCTGACCCTGCGCCGGATAATCTTAAAATTAAAGACGATGGGATAGGGATGAGCCGTTCAGAATTTGAACGACGTTGGCTGAGGTTTAACTACGACAGGAAAAGAGAACAGGGAGAACAAGTCATATTTCCCGTGGGAAATATAGCTAGCCATAGGAGAGCTTTCGGTAGGAATGGCAAAGGCCGTTTTAGCATGTTTTGTTTTTCAAATGAATATTTTATCGAAACCTGGAAAGACGGAAAATCGAATACGTTTTGCGTGAAGCGAAATAACGGTTTATCCGCTCTGCCTTTTAATATCACTCATGTCAAAGAAATTGATAAACCCGGACATGGTACAGAAATATCTGGAGAACTCGTCAGGAACCACCTCTCGATTGACACAATCCGTGATTTGATTGGGTCTAAGTTCATTACCGACCCGACTTTCAATATTTATGTCAATGAAGAATTGGTAAAACTTACAGACCTTGAACATTTATTTGACAGGCAGACAATATTCGTCGCGGATGTTGGAGAAATTATAATCTCATGCATTGATAGCCATAAAGTCGGAAGAACGAGCAAACAACATGGAGTCGCTTGGTGGGTACAAAAAAGGCTCGTGGGTGAACCTTCGTGGAGAGGTTTTGATGATGATGCATATCTGGACGCTCGCTCCACTGAAGCCAAACGTTATACTTTCGTTGTGGAAGCAGACATTTTAATCGATGATGTAAGAGAGGATTGGGGCGAATTTAAGGATACAGAAAGGTTTAGGCAAGCTAACCGCGCTGTTAGGAATGCAGTTCTTAAAAAACTTCGCGAACTTATGGTTGATGAGCACAAATCTGCCAAAATGGCCGCTGTTCGCGAAAACAGAAGGGAAATGCAAAGCCTTTCACCCGATTCAAGACTTCATGTAGGTCAATTCATTGACACTGTTCAAGCAAGAATCCCCACTATCAACCAAAAGGTGCTTTCCACCACTGTAGAAATCCTTTCAAAATTGGAACAATCTCGTTCAAAGTACGCATTGCTGGACCAATTAATGAAACTGAATCCAGATGATATCGACAATTTAAATGACATTCTTTCAAATTGGTCAGTCCAAGAAGCTAGGATTGTGCTAAATGAGCTCCAAAACAGACTAAAGTTAATTGAATCTTTAACTGGGTTGGTCGATAACCCAGCCGCCGACGAGCTACATCAAATTCATCCCCTGTTTAGTCAAGGCCTTTGGATTTTTGGACCAGAATATGAGTCCATTCAATTCATTTCAAATGTCACGTTACTTCGAGTGATTCAAGATTTATTCCAAGATAATCAAACAGTTAAGTTGGATAATCCGAAGAGAAGGCCAGATTTCGTTATATTACCCAATTCCACGATTGGCGTTTATGCGAGCGACGATTTCAATCGAAAGGGCGAAGTCAATGGTTTTGCCAAAGTATTAATTATCGAGCTAAAAAAAGGTGGTTCTGAAATTACTGTAAAGGAAAGGCGCCAAGCTGAAGATTACGTATTAGAATTGAGGAAAAGTGGAAAAATTCAACCAACTACTGAATTAGTCGCGGTGGTATTGGGTAGTAGAGTGTCCGGAGATTGTACTGAAGTCAATTGGCCAGAGCAAAATACCCGAATCACCCCATATTCATATAGCGTCATTTTGAGGTTCGCTCATGCAAGAACATTTAACTTACTTGAGAAAATAAGGAAAGCGAAAGATATCGAACTCTCCGACCCAGAAATTGACCGTGTTTTACAGGTGGAAACGCAAAGCCAATTTGTGTGAGCTTGTGCGTTCGGGTGACATCTTCTTTTCACCAAGATGTTCGATATTTTAGACCAAAGTAGATTTTAGTTTTAGCCGTCCGCCAATACCTCGGGATGAGTTTTAATGTATTCTATTATTTGTCGGGCTGCCACATTGCCTGGGTATTTGATGAGGGCATTGAATACATATCTTCTGACACTTTCATCCTCACGACCATCCGCCAAAACATAAGCCATTGACTTCACAGCAGTATCATCATTGATTCTGCCCAATGCCATGGCAGCAGTTATTCTTATTCGTAATTCTTGCGATTTGTTAATGAGCAACTCCAAGAGTTTTTTTGTAGCCCGCTTGTCCTCAATTTCTCCGAGTGCGAACAACAACTCACACTGGATTCGGTAATCGGCGTCGGAGGATAACGGTTGGGGTTTTAAAGCCATTAATAATGGTTCCACAGCTTTGCCATCTTTCAATTCGCCAAGTGCATGAATGGCATGCAATATTTCACTTTCAACATTGGAATTCTGCACAATGTCGATTAGTGTATCTAAGTTGTGATTTTCTTGAACCATGACGACATCCTAATAGGTTGACTTTCCGCGATATTCTATGTCCATGTTTGAGAAGTGTCAATAAGTGTTCCAAATAGTACCAAAGTGCCACATTGTTAACCTCTGATTATTATCAGAGGAAAGTAGGAGTGAAACAACAAGTGGCACGAAAAAAGATAACCGCCAACGAAGAAAACGTAGAATCGCCATTTTATACTTTCACCGAAGCCCAGCAATTCCTAAAAGTCAGCCACCAGACTATTTATAGGCTTATGCAAAAGGGGCTTCCATCACACAAAGTTGGTAACAAAAGGGTATTTATAAAAGCAGACCTGATAAAATGGGTCCAGGAGCACTAAACCCGTCTTTTAGCCCTCACAATCTATATCTGAAGATTAACGAGCATGTCGGACGACTCTGAGAACGAACCTCTAGAACTCCCAGATGCGATATATTTACCGTTTCATCAGCTACCGGGAGTAAAAATCGCCGGTTACGCATTTGCGTGTGTTGAAAGAGCCTTAAAATACTCAGAAGAATCCCGAGTCGTATATGCTGGAATTGTACAGACTTGGGATTTACCTGGGTGCCAATCGTTAATTGAAGAGATGGCAACCCCAACCGAGGATTTCAATACGTGGCAAAAGAGCCTTGACAAAGCTACGAAGTTCGGTACCTTACTTCCTGACTGGCCAACGTCCTGGGTGGACGTCTTTGCGAAAGTCAAAGATAATTCAGGCTTTGAGGCGTTATCAGAGCAGGCTCAGTACTTCGTAATAATGGCATTCAATCGTAAAGAGGACTTGGCTAACAATAAACCCAAAGTGAAACCTTTCATTCCCGGTCAAGAACCATACCTTTTCATGGCTGTCCTAATCAGCTCGCTGTTGGATTATTTGGCCAAAGTCCCGACAGGGGGTCCCAAGGTATGGTCCAGCGAATCATTGAGTGGATTTGTACATTTTTCCCAAGACGTTCGAGCAGGCTCTTCTGCCACACGGAGGCAACGGGCAATTCGGAATAGGATTCGGCATGAAGGGTACCGTATCAAACATAGAAGCAAGATTCAAGAAGGTGCCGACACATGGTTTAAATGCCGCGTAAACCCAGGCACGATTGAGGCCTATCTGAATGATGTATCCAAAATAGGTAAAGCCCTAGAACGTAGTAATGTTGAAACCATGATTGCGCCGTATGACCAGGCCACAGGATACCCTCGTAAATGGCGTAAGTAATCCCTGATTCCCATCAGCATATCAGTAAAACCGCCTTAATGGGCGGTTTTCTATTTGTACAAAAAAGTAATACATACATTTCTAATTGAATATGGCAGTATTTCAGCATGAACGATGTACTGGTTCTAACCGGTGTGAATGAAGGCCTAAAAATCAAACTAACGCGAATTGCTAAGGGTCTGCGTCAGATAGACGTAGCCGCAGCTGCTCGGGTAGATTGCATCGATATCACGCGACTTGAAAAGGGCCGTTTTGTTCTACCCGCCAGACAAAAACGGGTATTGGCTGTTTTGGGAATCAGCGATGACATCGAGGAAAAGGGAAACCATTGTTGAACCTGGCAATGTTGTTGGGCTGAATGAATAACGATTGTTCTTTGGTTTTAACGGTCACAGAAGCTGCCAAGCTACTTCGCCTCGGGCGCTCGTTAACCTACGAACTCTGCGAGAAAAACGCTTTGCATGGTACCGCCATTCGGTTCGGAAAAAGATGGCTAGTTTCCCGGTCAAAATTATTGCGTCTAATCGAAGGTAACCAAGGAAGGTCAGAAGATGTCCCTTCAGGATAACCGCCTTCCACCCCACGACCTTGCTGCGGAAGAAGCCGTCAACGGCTCGCTGCTCATCAATGATAACGCAATCCACGAAGTTGCCCCATTCTTAAAGCCAGAAGACTTCTTTTCAGAACCCGGAAGGTTTGTCTACGAAGCCGCCTTAGATTTGTTTCAGCGGGGGGAACCAATTGACCAAGTTACGATGGCGCAGGAACTGGAACGCCAGCAACGGTTAGAGCGCGTTGGTGGGGCCGCCTACCTGGTTCACCTGCTAGGCGTCGTACCTACCTCATTGGACGCCGGCCACTACGGCAAAATCGTGCGTAACAGTTCAATAGCCCGCTCGTTGGTGGTTGCTGGCACCCAAATTACAAACCTCGCCTATGACGAAGGGTGCACCGTGGACCTCGGTACCGCGGTGAATAAAGCAAAAATGCTCATTGCCGGTATCGAACAGCAGGTTGGTCCGTCATTCATCGACCACCCCGAATTTTCGGTTTTAGGCAACGATTCCTTTAGGGCTCACTGGCAAGGACCATCTGTCACTATCGAGCTTTCACGCCTTCAGCCAAGTGGCAATGTCGAAATCGAGGTCATCCACGGGGTCAACGGTCACTCCAAAACCCTGGTGGTGGCATCGCATAACCTGCTCCGACAAAACGAGTTCTTCAACCTTATAAAAGCTTTGGAAGGCTCTAGGGTAACCTTTCCATGGAGAGAGGGACTCACCAAGGCATTTGCAATGGCCATGCAGCATTTTAAGGAAGGAACCCCTTCTCAGAAAGTAGGCCGGAAACCGGAGGGTATGTCTCAGACTTGGCAGGTTTATCCGATTTCTGAACGAGGGCAAATCACCGAGGTCTACGGAGCCGGCGGTGGCCTGAAAACCTATCTCGCTATTTACAACATGTTGGGATGCCAACTGTTACCGTTCTACCCCAAAATCAGTGACTACTTCAGCTCTCTCGGTCTAATTCCTATGCAAGCTAATGGGCTGTACCTAGATTGGGAGTCTTCAAAGGAGTCGATGGACCGGCGGTGTTGGGCGATAAAGGCGGGTTGGGGTATCACAAACGACAGCGATGACGAGTGTTTTGAATACCTGTCCTGCGACAAGCCGCTGCTATACGAGATGGATAGGATTCGCCGGGTGATTGAATCCCGCGATATCACGTTCGTTGTCATTGACAGTCAGATGGCCGCGTCCAGGAGCGGCACCAACCCAGACCAGCTCGCGGGGGAGTTCTTCAATGCAGTTCGTACGCTCGGCTGCACTGCATGGGTAGTAGACCACAGTACCAAGGCCGACGCGAGGGGCGATACGCTCGAAAGTTCAGGGCCGTTTGGCTCGGTCGTCAAGTACAATCGGGCAAGGGCTGTTTGGGAAGTCCGAGGAACCCATACCGAGGGTGATGAGTTCTATGACCTCTCCCTAAAGAACGTCAAGAACAACGATAGTCAGCTATTCCATACCATAGGCATCCGGGCTCGGTTTTACAATACTCCCATTCCGTCTCGGGTACTTCAGAAGGTCGAGTTTGAGCATCTAAATTTGCTGAACGACTCCCCAGAATTGGCCCAAAGGACCGTCGGTATCCGAAGGCTTGCCATCGACTATTTCACCAAGACCGGCAACAAACGAATTTCTATCGAGAAATTGGCCGCTGCAATCGGCAAAGCTGAAGCATCGGTCCGCGCCGAATTGTACCGCCAAAAAGGAACTTTCGACAAAAACATGGAAGGCCTATGGGGATTAATAGACCCGTTGCAGCATATCGAATAGCAACACACATTAGCACACCCCTTAAAGGGGGTGGTGCTAATGCTAATGCTAATGCTAATAATGCTATAAGCTGTGCTACTCGATGTTTGTAGCATGCTATTAAAACGCTGGGCTAATCAAATGGCTAGTACGACAAGGCGCGACGCCGGGACACATGATAGTTCGGGGTTCTCCGCTAGTTATCTGATGCAATGGCTGTCGCCAACACCGGGGGGGAGATATGGCACCATTAATCGATATCAATGACGACCACGGGCAACAAGAACGGTCCGAGCATATGGCTCGCTTGGCTGCGGAAAAGGAGGCCGCAGCGTATTTTGCGAATATCAAAAAAGCTTCGGACAACTTTAAGGTCATTCTGGCCAAAGAAAAGGAACCGGAAGTAACAACCCCGCAATGGTTACGGCCATATTCCCTCGACATTTGGGGCAACATACCATTTCCACCAAAAGATTGGATGACTGATGAGACTAAAATCAAAATCGCTCTGAAAAAAGCAACCCTACCAAGCGAATACGGAAAATACGTAAACCATCGCGTTTCTCACAAGGCATTTTACATACCCAGGGCATTTTATGAGGCGGTATCCCTAGCCACTCCCAGTTCGACCGGTCACCATAGTTCAAAAAGCCGGATTCCTTCTTTAGTCTGGGAAGTTGGTGTGCATATTATTTCGACCATAGATTTCCATGAAACTCCAGGGGTCATTCGAGTTCCAAGATATGACTTTACACAACAAATTCGGTGCGTTCCAGAATGCTTGGGTGAGATGTACGCTGGACCCGAATTTTGGAGCTATCAAAAAGCATTCATCACTCCTGTCTTGCTCTTAGCCAAGCTCGCCTGGGGGAAAGAAAAGATGCCCGGCGTAGATGTCGTTAGACGTGTCACCCCTTGGACCAGGTATGAGATTGAAAGTACGGGCCGTGAATTCAGCGTACATGACGATTTTGCGCGTCTCCTCCAGGAAGCGACGAAAAAGGCATCCCTTGATAAAGCGCTTCTAAATATGGGGATATGCGACGTTCAAACAGCCCAGCTTATCAAGGTCGAGCTTGAGCGATTGAAGGCACTTGTGGCTCAATCATCTTATCTCCCAGTTTTCGTAAAATCAGAAGATGTCTGTGACAACGGCTATGTTGACCTGATGGGCACCTTGGCTGCATTAGGATTTCCCAAAGCTGAGGCGGCTCCAGTTGCTAAGCAGGTTTGTCAGAAATACCCTGAAGAACCCCTTGAAAAAAAAGTCGCTATCGCCTTGCAGTTACTGGGTCGATGATTCAAGCAGAAGAAAAGAGTCCATTTGTATCGAAATGGTAAACATAAGGCGAACATAGATAGATTTTATAGATAGAAGGAGGAGAGACAACAATAATGACAAGGCGCCACGTTAACACAGGATTGTTCTTAAACTGCGAGTGCGGCGCAAAGGCGGTCATTTTAAACGATGGGGATTGCAAATGGCACAGCCATTGTGCCGGTTGTGGTAAGTTGAGTTTTTTTTCAAGCCCGCAGATTTTAGGCCGGGCGAAAGTCGGGGGTGGGTTGTGCCCGCACAAACCACCTGAAAAAAAATGTGCGAACGGCACAACGACCACTTGGTGTGAAATTTGCCGAATCCGAACTTTCTCACCAATTAAACAAAAGTGACCAATTTGATTAGCCCTATAAAGGAGGATGAAAATGAATGAAGGTTCAGCGATGGTTGTTTCGCCACAAGGACTAAACAAAACTTCAAAAGTGTTAGCCATTCAAAAGGGAGAGGCCGGAACGGCAACTTACGTCCCACACCTCAGCCTCCCCCAGGTCAAGATGCTGGCGGCCTCCGCCGCACATCTCGGAGAGGGCCACTACGGCGACCGCAACGAACTCTTAGTTCTAATCACTTTCGATGGTTGCTTACGTTGTAGCGAGACCATCGGTCTCAGGGTGCGCGACATCGACCGCAACGATGACGGCTGGGTTGTCAGGATTCTGGGCAAGGGCCACAAGGCCGGTGTGGCCGCCATTTCTCCATCACTTGCTGCCCGGCTCCAGGCCTTCGCGTACCGTCAGAAGCTCAACCCGGATGACAGACTTTTCCCATTTTCTAGGTCCCGGGCATACCAGATAATCTGCGCAGCTTACGACGGCTGCCCTGAACTTTATAAACCGTCCAAGGAGAAAGACCGTGTTGGTGCGGTCCATGCATTACGCCACAGTGGAGCCATCGAAAGACTCCGTGTGACAAGGAATCCAACGGCCGTGCAACATCAGCTTCGACACCGTTCGGCAGTCATGACTCTAAAATATTTTCGAACTCTCACAATCGATGAGTCACTCACCCAGCAAAAGGCGGTTGACTTTGATTATTGATGTCATTGTAATTGCCCGAAGTTCGGATTCAAGTCCCATTAAAATGCCCGCGGGATTATTACTTTGATATTATATATGTATGTCTATATAATCTAGACATGGAAGATAATTATGTGCGACTCCCAATCTATTTGTGCCAGCGCTGTCGACATAGGTGGGTACCAAGGTCAGACCGAGTCCCACAAAGGTGCCCACGATGTAATTCACCATATTGGCAAAAGCCAAGATGGAAAGGACTGAAGAGGGTTAAGGCAACCGAAGAGGAGGATAAAAAAGATGGCACAAAGAAGTAAGGGCGCGGGCCGCGTTATCGACCGAGGTACCGACAAGCACGGGAACAAAGTCTGGGCGGTAGCCGCCGAACTACCCAAGACCCCAGAAGGTAAACGTAGCCAAGTATGGCGGACGGTTCGTGGGAATCGCCGTCAAGCCGAGAAAGCCCTTCAGAGTCTCCAATCTGAGATTCAGCGAAAAGAAGTAGTTAAACCTTCTAGGGGCACTCTCGCAGTATTCATGGCTTCCTGGCTCAACGATAACCTTAAGGCAACAGCAAGCCCCAAGACATTCCAGAATTATTCATCCATGCTTTCAGCCCACATCACACCATCTGCACTAGGCACAATGGCGCTGGGTGATATTGACCCGAACGCAGTTCAAGCTTACATCAACTCTAAACTCAAAGCGGGCTTAAGTGCCAGGACAGTTCGCCATCATTACGCCCTGATTCACAGGGCTCTTGAATTGGCAACACGCTGGGGAATGATAACCCGGAATCCTGCTTCAATCATCGACCCGCCACGATTCAAGCGGCCTGAAATGAACACTTTATCCGAAGAACAAATCGGTCATGTTCTAGCTGCCGTTCTGGGGTCGATGTATCATCCAATCTATGCTACGGCAATATTTTCCGGAGCTCGCCGGAGCGAATATTTGGCATTGCGCTGGGGTGATATCGATTTCAAGTTTGCTTCGATGAGCATATCCAGGTCGATGCATTATGTTGGTGGCAAAATCGTGTTTACCGAAACGAAGACGGCCAAATCGCGGCGCCTAATAGTGCTCACTCCTACTCTCATTGAGATTCTCACACGCCACTTTGAGGAGCAGCGCGCCCTGGCTGACAAACTGGAGCGACCTTTCAATCAGGACTCGCTCGTCTTCTGCCATGCCGATGGCTCACCAGTGTTACCAGACTCAATAACTCAGCATTGGGCTCGGGTCTGTAAAAAGCTCGGTTTCGATGTCCGGCTCCATGATGCACGTCATACCATGGCGACTATAATGTTAAAACAGGGAGTACATCCGAAAGTTGTCGCGGAAAGGCTCGGCCATTCTTCTGTGAGCCTCACTCTGGACACTTACTCTCACGTTACCCAGAGCATGGGTAAGGTCGCCGCTTTCCAACTCGACCAGGCCATTGCCGAGGCAATCGCTAAAGCTGGCGCAATCTAAGAAAGCGTGCAAAAAAGAGTGCAAAAATCAAAGAGCCCTCTTAAAAAGAGGGCTCTTACGTTTACAAATTGGTAGCGGGGATAGGATTCGAACCTATGACCTTCGGGTTATGAGCCCGACGAGCTGCCACTGCTCCACCCCGCGACGGAAAACTCTTAATTATCCCATTTCAGCGCAGCGCTGTCAATGTGAGAGCAGCCGCGCTCTGCAATATAACCCGGTTGCCACGATCCCGGCTTTAGTTTATAATTATTCGTCTCCAATGTTATGTCATCTATCTTTCTGCCGTTGACCAGATAATCCTTTGCCGCTATGCCAGACGACGTGACGCAAACTCATTTTGATATCGACGCCGTTTTGGGCGGATTCGGGCGCGATCGCGCGAACCTCATCCCGGTTCTGCAAGCGGTTCAACAGCATATTGGTTACCTATCGGTCGACGCCGTTTCCTCCGTAGCCGAATACCTGGGGTTATCGGAGACGACCGTCCACAGCGTCGCCTCCTTCTATACCCAGTTCAAATTCAAACCCTCCGGCAAGAACGTTATCAAGGTCTGCCGCGGTACCGCCTGCCACGTAGGCGGCGGCGAGCGCATTCTGGCCGAGATCGAACGACAACTGGGCATCAAACCCGGCGAAACCACCCCTGATCTCCAGTTCACCATCGATACCGTCGCCTGTATCGGCGCCTGCGCCCTTTCGCCGGTGGTCATCGTCAACGAGAACATTCACGGCCGCGCTTCGGTGAACAAGATCCTCGAAGCCGTGGCGGAGAAGAAAGACGTGGCGTACTGCCGATGCCCGTGACGTCGGATTTCGCAACGCTCCAGGCAGAAGCCAAAGCGTCATGGCAGGCGCTGATCGATAGTCCCACCCCACATATCCTCATCGGCACCGCCACCTGCGGCAAGGTTTCCGGCGCCATGAGCGTCTACGACGCCATCCTCGCCGCCCTTGAAAGGCTGGGCATCAAGGCTACCGTAACCCAGGTCGGCTGTTTCGGCATGTGTTACGCCGAACCGACGATGGACATCGTTCTTCCCGGATTGCCGCGGGTCAGTTATGGCTTTATGACCCCTGAGAAAGCCGGCCGGATCATCGAGGATTTCATCATCAACGGGAACCCCAGGCCGGACCTGGCGCTGTGCACCATCGGCCCGGGCCTCATCGAAGGCATTACTCCTTTCGACGAGATGCCGATGCTGAAAGACCAGCACCGCATCGCCCTGCGCAACGGCGGCCATATCAATCCGCTGCGAATCAGCCATTACATCGCCCGTGGCGGCTATGCGGGTCTTTATCGGGCTCTGTCTTCCATGACGCCGCAGGAGGTTATCGACGAGGTCTCGAAGTCTGGCCTCCGGGGGAGGGGCGGCGCCGGTTTTGCCACCGGCCAGAAGTGGCAGTTCTGCCGGAATGCCCAGGGCTCGCCCAAGTACATGATCTGCAATGCTGACGAAGGCGATCCCGGGGCGTTCATGGACCGTTCCATCCTGGAAGGCGATCCTCATTCGGTAATCGAGGGGCTCATTATCGCCGCTTACGCTATCGGCGCGTCCGAGGGGTTCATCTATGTCAGGGCGGAGTATCCCCTGGCGGTTTCAACGGTCAGGCATGCGGTCGAACAGGCCAGGGAGCGCGGTTTCCTGGGCACAAACATCATGGGTTCCGGCTTCGATTTCGATGTCAGGATAAAAGAAGGCGCCGGAGCGTTCGTCTGCGGTGAAGAGACCGCTCTCATGGCCAGCATCGAAGGCCGGCGCGGCATGCCCCGTTCCCGCCCGCCCTTCCCCGCCCAATCCGGCCTCTGGGGCAAACCGACGACGATCAATAACGTCAAGACACTGGCAATGGTCTCGTACATCCTTGCCGAGGGCGCTTACCGGTTCGCTGGTCTCGGCACCGACAAGAGCCAGGGTACCTGCGTATTCGCCTTGGCCGGGAATATCAACCACATGGGCTTGATCGAAGTGCCCATGGGGACGCCGCTTGATGACGTTATCTTCAAAATCGGCGGCGGCATTCCCAGGGGCAGGAAGCTCAAAGCCGTTCAGATAGGCGGCCCTTCGGGCGGTTGCCTGCCGGCTGATCTATCGGCCACGGGGCTCGATTACGAATCGCTCATCAAATCCGGGGCCATAATGGGCAGCGGCGGCCTCATCGTCATGGATGAAGGCAACTGCATGGTGGACGTGGCCCGCTATTTCCTGTCTTTCATCCAGGCCGAGTCCTGCGGCAAATGCACCCCCTGCCGGCTGGGCACCAAGCAGATGCTTGATATCCTCACCCGGATAACTAAAGGCGAGGGCAAATCAGAAGATATCCCGGCGCTCGAGGAACTGGCGAAACAGATCAAGGTTTCCTCACTCTGCGCCCTGGGCGGCACTTCCCCCAACCCGGTACTGACAACCCTGAAATATTTCCGGGACGAGTACGAAGCCCACATCAATGAAAAACGCTGCCCCGCCGGCGTGTGCAAAACTCTGATCAAGTATGCGATTGTCAACGATAAATGCAACGGCTGCCGCCTGTGCGAAAAAGCCTGTCCGGCGAAGGCGATCACTTTCGTCGGCAAGCGTAAGCCTGTCATCCTCGACGAAACATTATGCAATCGCTGCGGCATCTGCCGCGACGTCTGCAAGCTGGACGCGGTGGCGGTAAAATGATCGAACTCCGCATCAACGATCAGGTTATCGAAGCGGCGGAAGGCCAGACTGTCCTGGAAGCCGCCCGCCAGGCCGGGATCTACATCCCCAGCCTGTGTTATTCCCCCGATCTCAAACCCTACGGCGGTTGCCGCATGTGCATCGTCGAGATCGAAAAAATGCGGGGACTGCCCACCGCCTGCACTACCCCGGTAGCCGCCGGCATGGTAATCCGGACCGAAACGCCCGCTTTGACCGATGCCCGCAGAACCGTCCTGGATTTGCTCCTGGCCGAACATCCGCTCGATTGCGCTTCCTGCGTCAAAGACGGACGGTGCGAACTCCAGGACGCGGCCAAGCACATGGGGATTACCGTAAGCAGGCTGCCTGTCAGCGCCCGAATCCAGGCGATCGACGATTCCAACCCGTTCTTCAAACTGGACCGCAACAAGTGCATCCTGTGCGCCCGCTGCACCCGCGCCTGCGACGAGATCACCGGCAACAATGCCATCGAGATTGTCGACCGGGGTTACGGAAGCAAAGTCGGCACCGTCGTCGATCGTCCCCTCACCGGGACCAACTGCGCCTCCTGCGGCGAATGCGTCACGCAGTGTCCGGTCGCCGCCCTGGTTCCCAAGGATCATGTAAAGCCTGACGGTGTGGTATCCACGGTTTGCCCCTATTGCGGCGTCGGTTGCGGCATAAAGCTTGAGCTGTCCGGCGGAAAGATCGTCTCCGTTTCAGGCGACACCGGTAATCCATCGTCGAGAGGCCGGCTGTGCGTCAAAGGCCGATTCGGCATAAAAGACTTCGTGCATCATGCCGACCGGTTAACCACGCCGCTCCTGAAACGTGATGGACAATTCGTCGAGTCCGCCTGGGATGAGGCGCTGGAATACGCCTGTTCCCGGCTGTACCAGTTCAAACCCGGCGAAGTGGCTGTCATCGCCTCTGCCAAAGCCACCAATGAGGAGAATTACCTCATTCAAAAGTTCGCCCGGGCGGTTTTGAAAACAAACAACGTGGACCATTCCGCCCGCCTGTGCCACGCCCCCACCGTGGCCGGCCTCGCCGCCGCCTTTGGTTCGGGAGCCATGACCAATTCGATAGGCGATTTGAACCAATCCGGGTGCTTTTTCGTCCTCGGCGCCAATACCTCGGAAACCCACCCGGTTATCGGCTTCGGTATCAAGCAGGCGGTGAAGAACGGAGCAAAACTCATTGTTGCCAACCCCGTGAGGATCCCCCTCGTCCGCTACGCCGATATTTTCCTGCAGCATCATCCAGGAACCGATGTCATGCTACTCTCGGCGATGTGCAAGATCATTATCGACGAGGAGTTGCTCGACCGGAATTTCATCGATTCCCGGACCGAAGGCTACGAGTCCCTCGCAAAATCTCTGAGAAAATTTGATCTCGACCACGCCGCCGCCGTCACCGGCGTCGCGTTAGAGGACATCCGAATGGCCGCCCGCCTTTACGCCGGCAGCAAGACTGCTTCGATCCTCTACGCCATGGGCATTACGCAGCACCGCCACGGCACCGACAATGTTTCTTCTGTTGCCAACCTGGCCATGCTCACCGGGAACCTGGGCAAACCCGGGGGCGGGGTGAACCCGCTCCGGGGACAGAACAACGTCCAGGGGGCTTGCGACATGGGCGCCCTGCCGGACGTCTTCACGGGTTACCAGAAGGTCTCCGATGAAGTTGCCAAAACCAAATTCGAAGCCGCGTGGGGAGTGTCTTTGCCATCGGAACCGGGACTTACGCTTCTTGAAATCATCGACGCCATCGACCGCAAAAAGATCAAGGCTCTTTATGTAGTCGGCGAAAACCTGATGCTCTCCGACCCCGACATCAACCGCTTGAAAAGAGCTTTGGAGAAGCTGGAACTCTTGGTAGTCCAGGATATTTTCATGAACGAAACGGCTGAAATGGCCCACGCGGTTCTGCCGTCGACGACTTTCGCCGAGAAAGAAGGTACTTTCACCAACACTGAACGCCGGGTACAACGCCTCAGGAAAGCGGTTAACCCGGTTGGATTCTCAAAACCGGACTGGTGGATCACCGCCCAGCTCGGAAAACGCCTCTGCGGCAAGGGTTTCGGTTTTTCCGGCCCTGAGGGCATCTTTGAGGAAATAACCACACTGACCCCGTCATATGCCGGAATCAGCTACGACCGGTTGGACCAGGGCGGCCTTCAGTGGCCTTGCCCCTCCCCGTCCCATCCCGGCACCCCGATCCTCTACGTCGGGAGTTTCACCCGCGGCAAAGGCGTCTTCAAAGCTGTTAAATTCGTGCCCCCGGCGGAATTGCCGGACGATACATATCCATTCATCCTGACCACCGGCCGCAGCCTGTACCATTTCCATACCGGGACCATGACCCGCCGGGTCAAGGGTTTGAATGCTCTTCAACCAACCGAAACGCTTGAGATTTCAGGCGTTGATGCCTCAAACCTAGGCATCAGCGATGGTGAGTCGGTGAGGGTGACTTCCCGGCGCGGTTCGGTTACCGCTAACGCCGTGGTCAGTAAGCGGCCGAAACCGGGTACGATATTCATGACCTTCCACTTCCCCGAAACCGCCACCAACATCCTCACCAATCCGGCGCGCGACCCAGTCGCCAAGATACCGGAACTCAAGGTGGCGGCTGTCAAAATCGAGAAGGTATAATAGCCGCGTGAAACAGTATCTCGGCGTCGATATCATCGAGATCAGCCGCATCGAAAAGGCCATCGACCGTTGGGGTGACGCCTTTCTCGACCGTATTTTCACTCCCGCCGAGAAAGAAAAGTACCGTAACCGGCCGGAGTCGCTGGCCGCGCGTTTTGCCGCCAAGGAAGCCGCGGTCAAAGCCCTGGGCTGCAACGAGATAATCTATCGGGATATCGAAATCGTTGCCGATGCCGGGAAGCGCCCCGAGATAAGTTTGACAGGCCGCGCGGAGGTTTTCGCCCGCGATTTGGGCATCGCCAATTTAGCGGTCAGCCTCTCCCACAGCCGGGATTATGCGGTTGCTGTTGTCTCAGGATTCAGTTAACCAAATTCGCCCGCAGAAATAATAAAGAGGGAGGCCGTTTGGCCTCCCTCTTGTTTTTTCCGAAAGATGAGTACTAGGCCGCTTTGGGTTTGGATTTCAGGACCAACCCAAGGACGATCAACACGGCACCGAGGGCGATGGCGCCCCAGAAACCATAAACGCTGGCCCATACGATTTTGTTCATATTGGCTTTGCCGTCGGTGACCATTTCATCGATAGTAGCCTGGGTGAAATGGCTTTCGTTGATGAGAACCGCCATTGATGACCCATTGGCTAACAACTGATTTACAGTGGTGGTGAGTTTTGAATCAATGGGAGTACCGGACACGGGTTCAACTTTGATTGTAGCCGCGACATCGATTTTTTGTGTAGCATTAGTAGGACTTGTATTGCCTTTTGAATCAATCTTGAACACGTAGACTTTTAGACCATTAACGGTCTCTTCACCCACAAAAGTGGCAGGAAGAGTGGAATTGGTGGTCGCTACCCAGTACTGATAAGTTTCTTTTTGAACATCTAAAGGGAAAGTGAATTGACCACTTCGAGTTTTGTCGCCTCCGGGCAGGTTAACTCTCGTAGTACGATCAATCGCATAAGTCTCGTGAGAATCTAGCGCAGCAAGTGATGCAGCACCTGGTGCTGACGATAAAGGTGCGCCATTTGCGGCGAGGAAAAACGTGATGTCTTGCTTGAGCACAAGGGCATCAGCAGAATTAACCTCGGTACCGGTAAGCACGCGGTCCATTTTCGTTGCGATTGGAACCATTGCATTAGCTGCTTGATTGAATACCTGAACCTGGCCTTCGAAATGGTACACGACCGAATAATCCGCCGGCATTTTCGCCATCCCCGGGAAAATGAGGTAGAGCCAGACCATCGCAAACGCGACAACCAGGACGCCAAGGGCTACCAGTGCTCGACGCATCGACGACCCCTTTCCTCATTGAACAGATTGAATGGCTGTTCAATATAATATAATGGCGACCATCATAGGGCTAATATGTCTCGCTGTCAATAGATTTAATGAACTATCGTTCAATATTATTCAAGGGAGAGACCAATCGCCGAGACAAACCGACATTATTCCCGCGTGGCGGGAATATCGCGTCTTGAAGGCCGATACTTGATTAACAAAGCCGACACAGCCCCCGCCACCGCGACGAACATGGCCACCGTCATCGCGGTGGATATTGCGCCATTGAACTGTTCCCGCATGATCTGGCCTATCAGATCCTGGAGAAACGAGGGCGCATCGGAAAATGACGGGCCGGTCATCCCCCCCTTGCTCACTGCTTCCAGCATGGCGTCCTTGGCGGATTGCGGCATGAAGGGAATATAACCGAAAAAATATTTCAAATTCGCCACTAATTGAAACTGCAGCACCGCCCCTAACGCCGATATTCCAAGGGTCGCCCCCACCTGGCGCATTGTCGTTAAAACCCCGGACGCCGCGCCGGAACTGGCCACAGGTGCCGAACCCATAACCACCGTACCAAGAGGAGCCATTACCAATCCCAGTCCGACCCCGGCGCCCGCCATGGGTAACGCTATTTCCACCCAACCCGTATTCATCCCCAGTTGTTTCAGGAAATAAAAAGCCCCGGCCACGATCAACATGCCGGCGGACATCGCCCATCTCATAGGTATATGGTCGGCCAATCGTCCGGCAAGAGGCGAGACGATCATCAATGCCAGCGGCAGGGGCAGCACCAGTAGTCCCGCATGCATCGGCGTGAACTGCCTTACCATCTGGAGATACATCACGGACAGAAAGATCCCTCCCACCAGGCAGAACATGAGTAGCAGACCCAGGATATTGCCGGCGGTGAACGACAGGTTGCGGAACAGTGAAAGTTCGATCAGCGGCGCGGCGCTCCTGGCTTCAACTGTGATGAAAACAGCTCCGGCCAGCAGGCTGATGCCAACCAGAGTCAGCGTCACCGGCGACGTCCAACCAAAAGACTGGCCTTCGACAAGCGCATAAGTCAGGGTACCCAAACCAATGGAAGCGGTGACGATTCCGGGGTAATCGATACTCTTTCCGGAGCCGGGATCTCTGGATTCGGGTATGATCTTTCTGGCCGCAACCAGCGCCGCCAGCCCTATCGGCAGGTTGACCAGGAAAATCCATTGCCAGCCAAGGCTGCCCACCAGCAAGCCCCCGATGAGCGGCCCCAGGGCGGCGGCGGCTCCGGCGGAAGCACCCCAGATGCCCATCGCCAGCCCGCGCTGGCCACCGTGGAATGTTACGTTCAAAATAGAAAGCGTTGCCGGCATCATCGCCGCGCCGCCGGCAGCCTGAAGGACCCTGGCGGTTACCAGCCATTCGATGCCCGGCGCCAGCCCGCACAGCAGGGATGCGCCGGTGAAAAGACCGAGGCCGAGGGTGAAGAGTTTTTTTCTCCCGAACATGTCGCCTAACCGTCCCATGGTGATAAGAAGGACGGCAAAAACAAGGACGTAGGCGTTCAGAATCCATTCGGCGTCCGCCAGTGAGGCGGACAACTTGTCCATGATGTCCGGCAAGGCAATGTTGACGATCGTCACGTCGAGGTTGATCATGAACAGCGCCGCCGACAGGACTGCCAGTATCAGCCATTTGTTATGGCTTCTGCTTTGAGCTAAAGCAACATCTTCGGAAAACATGAGCGCCCAATTCTATCGGCGCCATAGCTTTATGTCAAAGAGCCTGGGTCCGGGCGGTAGTGAAATTCGGTATTGTGTGCATGTTTGAAGCATTGGCAATTGCTCCGGCTATCCGAAGACGCTCTGCCGTTTCTTTCAATTCCATGAAATGCTAGAATATCAATTGACTGAAACTGTTTCTGATCAGGAGTTTTGAAGGCATGTCCGGACATTCCAAGTGGGCCAACATCCAGCATGAAAAAGGCGCCGCCGATGCCAAGCGCGGCCAGGTCTTCACCAAGCTTTCCCGTGAGATCATCATGGCTTCCAAGGAAGGCGGCCCCGAACCAGATATGAACGCCCGGTTGCGGCTGGCGATACAGAAGGCCAAGGACGCCCGCATGCCCGCCGACAATATCGATCGGGCCATCAAGAAAGGCTCCGGGCAGCTTGAAGGCGAAGTCATGGTTGAACTGACCCTCGAGGGTTACGGCCCGGGAGGCGTCGCCGTGCTCGTCCAGGCGGTGTCGGATAACCGCAACCGCACCGTTTCTGACGTCCGGCACCAGTTTACCCGCAGCGGCGGGGCCATGGGCGAGGCCGGTTGTGTCTCCTGGATTTTCGACTCAAAGGGTTCGATCATCCTCAAAACCGACGGCGGGGATCCGGATGAGTTGACCCTGGAGGCGATCGACGCCGGCGCCGATGACGTGAAGCAGGAAGAAGACGTACTGGAAGTCATCACCGCGCCCGATCAACTGGAGAAGGTGCGTAAGGCTCTGGAAGCCAAGAAGCTGCATGTCGAATCGGCCAGCATCGAAAAGCACCCCCGGACCCAGGTCGAACTCAACGAAGAAACGGCGATTCAGGTGCTCAAGCTCCTCTCCAACCTTGAAGACATGGATGACGTCCAGAACGTCTACTCCAACGCCGATTTCGATCCGGCGGTCGTCGATAAATTTGCCTCGGGTTAAGCTCCGGCTTTCTTTGCCCTCGATGATTGAGGGAACGAACGAGAGCGTGATCGAGATCGGACTGTCAGAATCATGAGAATAATCGGCATCGATCCCGGCACCCGCTGCCTCGGCTATGGCATTATCGACACATCGGGTAGCGAAGCCGTTTACGTAAGCGCCGGCGCCGTCACCTGTTCCGACAAACTCCCGATGACCGGCAGGTTGGTCCGTCTCTACGCTGAACTCTCCCGGATTATCGCCGAAACCCGCCCCGATTGCGCCGCCGTCGAAACCCCGTTCTTTTCAGAAAACGCCCGCTCGGCGCTAGCCGTGGGTAAAGCCCAGGCCGTAGCCATCTTAGCCGCCGCCAATGCCGGCCTTCCGGTTTTTGAATATCCCCCAGCCAAGATCAAAGCCCATATCTCCGGCTTCGGAGCCTCCGACAAGGACCAAGTATCGCGCATGGTCGTCCTTCAGCTGGGATTGTCCCAGGCTCCAAGTCCCGCCGACGCCTCCGACGCCCTCGCCTGCGCCTTATGCCATCTCCAGGAAATGCAGACGTCCGCTGTTATCAACCGAAATTCCAATCCCTGATCTGGATCGTCACCCCCTAAAACCCATGCTCTCATTTAGGGTCCGTCTTTCCGGATGTTGCATCTTCGTTAGCTCAGCCATTCGATTTATTACTTATGTGTCATCAAACAAGTACTTTTTTGGGATTGTCCTCCCGGGTTAAAAGGTTCAATATCATACCGGTAGTTGGAGACGGGATCGGTAACCCGGCGGAGGAACCATGGCACCAACCGGCAGGGGCGAAATTCTACTTATCGTCGATGGCGACGACGGGCAGCGCAAGGTGCTGTCCTCGATGCTGATATCGGAGGGGTTCCATTGCCTGGTTAGTTCCACCGCCGCTCAGGCGATGGAGTTCGTCGAAACTCACGAGATCGCGCTCGCTTTCCTGGCCACCAACCTTTGCGGCAAATCAGGTTTTCAACTTCTACGGGAGATAAAATCCCGGGGCACCGATACGTCTGTCATTATGGTGGCGGACTCCAGAGACGTTGAATTCGCCATCCAGAGCGTTCGTTCCGGCGCGTATGATTTCGTGACCAGGCCGCTAAACCCGGTCCTGCTTGGCTTTTGCCTCCGCCGGGCGCTGGAGACGCGCCGTCTTGAATTCATGGCGGCGGAGAGTAAGCGTTCTCTTGACTCCAAAGTGGCCGAACGGACCCGGGAACTCTCTCAGAACCTGGCCAAGATCAAATCCGCTTCTATAGATACCATCATGCGCCTGTCCCGTGCGGCGGAATTCAAGGATGAAGATACCGGAAGTCATATCGAGCGGATGAGCCGTTACACGGCAATCGTCGCCGACCGGATGGGGTTGCCGGACCCGTACGTCGAATCCATGTTGTACGCTTCATCGATGCACGACATCGGCAAGATCGGCATCCCGGATAGCATTCTGCTCAAATCAGGAAAGTTGACCCCGGACGAATGGGAAGTGATGAAGCGCCACACCATCATCGGAGCCAAGATCCTGGACGGCGCTGAGGCGGAGGTGGTCAGACTGGGCGGGATTATCGCCCTCAGCCACCATGAAAAATGGAACGGAACAGGTTACCCCTTCGGTTTCAAGGGGGAGGATATCCCCCTCTCCGGCCGGATCGCCGCCATCGCCGACGTTTTCGATTCCCTGACTTCCAAAAGAGTCTACCGCACCGATGACTTTACGCCGGAGGAGACCTTCCGGATCATCGAACAAAGCGTCGGCGTCCAATTCGATCCCACCGTGTTCGCCGCTTTCAAGGCCGCCTGGCCGGTTATCGTGGCGGAACAGGAACGCTTCCGCCGCCTGGAATCCAGCCGCCGGGAAACCGTCGACAGCCTTTCCTGATACACAGGAGATCATTCGACGGTGACGGCCGTGATCTCTTTTTTCTAAGTTTTGTTGCGGTTTCCGCCGCTGAGTTATAAACTCTTGGGTACGCAACGTCAACCAACGCAAAATATGTCGCATCATAACCACGCATGATGAAACCCCCGATCGACTGGCTGCTTGCGGGAGAACCGTGGATAGAGTACCTCACCAGGCGTGACCTCTTGGGACAGCCTGAGGCCGATCCCGAAGTCCAAACGTCCAGGGCGCTCATGCTTGAGGACCCGGGTGTAAAAAACCTCATCGATGAAGTGGCGGGTTGGCCCGGCAGAGTTATCGCCAGCCACAAAAGTTCAAGTCAGCCCTTTCATAAGCTCACCTTCCTCGCCGATCTCGGCCTAAGAGCCAGCGATCCTGGCATCGCGTCCCTCACGTCGAAAATAATGGCGCACCAATCGCCTGAAGGCCCTTTCCTTATCCCTTTGAACATCCCGGAAAACCATGGCGGAACGGGCCAAGAAACGTGGGCATGGGCGTTATGTGATGCTCCCGTGCTGGTAAATGCGTTGGTGAAATTCGGACTTGCTGGAGAACCCGCGGTACAGTCTGGCATTAGCTTTCTTACGGGCCTGGCTCGTGAAAATGGTTGGCCGTGTGCCGTATCCCGGGAACTTGGAGATTTCCGGGGACCGGGACGCAAGAGTGACCCATGCCCCTACGCCACCCTGGTCATGCTGAAATTGCTTTGTGAGTTGGATGGATTTCGAGACAGTACCGCCAGTCGCCAGGGTGCCGAATCGCTTTTATCCCTATGGGCAGAAAGCCTTGGCCGGCATCCCTACATGTTCTACATGGGTACCGATTTCCGCAAGCTCAAAGCGCCATTTGTTTGGTACGACCTGCTCCACGTCCTGGAGGTGTTGTCCCGTTTTCCATGGCTGAAAAACGATCCTCGCCTGGGACAGATGGTTTCGATATTGAGCGCCAAAGCGGACACCGAAGGAAGATTCACTGCCGAGTCCGTTTGGACCGCCTGGAGTCCCTGGGAATTCGGCCAGAAAAAGGCGCCCTCACGGTGGCTGACGCTGTTATCCTGGCGCATTCTGAAAAGGTTCGAGGCTGACTGTTGAAATCGAGCCTTTCACCGGCAAACTAAAGAGGGGGGAGCGCAGCGCTCCCCCCTCTTCGATTACTATACTGCCCCTGGTTTTAGAGGTTGAACAGCAATTTGGCGTAGGTCGGCATCGGCCAGTAGTCTTCGTCGACCATCGTCTCCAGCATGTCGGCGTCCTTGCGCAGTTCGGCCATCGCCTTGAACACCAGGTCGCGGTAAGCCTCAGCCTGCTTCTTGGCGTCGCCGTGAAGGTGAGCCGCGGTCTTAACGGCCTCTTCCAGGGCCGTAAGGTTATTGCTGAAAGACCTCACCAGCTGGCTGATCTGGGCAAACAGGGCGGTTTCGACTTCGGTGTTGCCGTCCACCGCCATGATGGCGGTGATAGAGGAAGCCAGGTCGCCTTTGTAGTTCAGGACCGCCGGCAGAATCCGGCGCTTGGCCATCTCCACCATCGTCAAGGCTTCGATGTTGATCGTCTTGATATAGATTTCATATTGGATCTCAGCGCGGGATTCCATCTCGACCGGTGACAGCACGCCATGCTTGCCCATGACGGCGACGTTCTTCTCGGCGGTAATCGCCGCGATAGCGTCGACCATATTGCCGATGTTCGGTAAGCCGCGCTTCTTAGCCTCCACAACCCAGTCCTCGGAGTAGTTGTTGCCGTTGAAAATAACTCTTTTGTTTTTCCTGATGACTTCCAGGACAATCGAGGCGGACTCTTTCTGTACGTCGGCGGCTTTCTCCAGGCGATCGGCAAACAAACTCAGGCTTTCGGCCACAATGGTGTTCAAGGTGAAGTTAGCCTGGGCGATAGACTGCATCGAGCCGACCATGCGGAATTCAAATTTGTTACCGGTAAAAGCAAAGGGTGAAGTCCGGTTTCGATCGGTCGAATCTTTAGCCCATGACGGCAATGCCGTGGCGCCCAGGTTCATCGTGCCGCCAGACTTGCTCTTGGTAGCCCCGCCGGCTTCTATTTGAGTCAGGATATCGGTCAATTGTTCACCGAGGAAGATAGAGATGATTGCCGGCGGTGCCTCGTTGGCGCCCAACCGGTGGTCGTTGCCCGGGCTGGCGGCCGACATGCGGAGGATTTCGGCATATTCATCGACTGCCTTGATGACGGCGGAGAGAAACAGCAGGAACTGGGCATTCTGATGGGGATCCTTGCCCGGATCCAGCAGGTTCTGCCCCTCGTTGGTGCCCATCGACCAGTTGTTATGCTTGCCGCTTCCATTGATGCCGGCGAACGGTTTTTCGTGCAGCAGGCATACCAGGCCGTGCCGCAGGGCGACTTTCCTCATCGTCTCCATGGTCAGCTGGTTGTGGTCGGTGGCGATGTTGGTCGTGGAGAAAATAGGTGCCAGTTCGTGCTGGGACGGCGCCACTTCGTTGTGCTCTGTTTTGGCGGCCACGCCCAGTTTCCACAACTCGGTATCGACATCCGCCATGAAAGCAGCCACCCGGTCCTTGATCTGGCCGAAATAGTGGTCTTCCAGTTCCTGCCCCTTGGGGGGTTTGGCGCCGAAAAGGGTCCGGCCGGTCAGGATAAGGTCCTGGCGCTCGTCGAACAATTTTTTATCGATCAGGAAATATTCCTGCTCGGGCCCTACCGTAGTCGTAACCCGCTTGACCGTCTTGTTGCCCAGCGCCCGGAGTACCCTGAGCGCCTGCCGGTTTAGGGCGTCCATCGACCGCAGCAGCGGGGTTTTCTTATCCAGCGCCTCGCCGGTGTATGACGCGAAGGCGGTAGGAATATACAGGGTACCGTCCTTGACGAAGGCCGGGGAGGTGTAGTCCCAGGCAGTGTAGCCCCGGGCTTCGAAGGTGGCGCGAAGTCCTCCGGAAGGAAAGGAAGAGGCGTCAGGTTCGCCCTTGATAAGCTCTTTGCCGGAGAATTCCAGGATGACGCGGCCGTCAGGGGTAGGCGAGATGAATGAATCATGCTTCTCCGCGGTGATTCCGGTCAGCGGCTGGAACCAGTGGGTGAAGTGAGTCGCCCCTTTGTCGATCGCCCAATCCTTCATCACCGAGGCTACCACCTCGGCGACCTGCGGGTCGAGCGGCAGGCCTTCTTCGATCGTCTGCCTCAAAGATTTGTAGATTTCCTTCGGCAGGGTTTGGCGCATCACCTGGTCGTTGAACACGTTGTTGCCGTAGATTTCGGTAAGATTCATGCATTCTCTCCTTGTCGTGTGTTGCGTCATCGTCGCTCCTTATACGCCGTTATTATTTAACTTCTGGCCCGGATCGGCCTCTTCGCCGATTACTATTCGAGATTGTACAAGAATATTGTTACAGGCATATTACGCTCGCTGTCATTCTGAGCCTTGCGAAGAATCTCAGTGTTATTGATTCTCCAGTGTCACCGGAAAAGCAACTTACTCCTTTAATAATTCAGGCTCACCATGAACCTGAATTCACGCTGAGATTCGGTTTCCTTCTTGCTTTGAACGGAAATCCGGCGTCGAAATTTGCCAGCTCGTTTTTATCGACGGTGTAAGCCGGGCTCTCGATGAAATTTCCGGCCATGCCCTCCAGGGCGCCCGGTTTCAGTTCCAGCGCCAGGAGCGCAGCGGCGAATTTCCCATCGGCGGTCCTGATGTCATATTTTTCGGCGCACCTGAAACCAAAGCGGCTGTAATACCTTGGGTCTCCGTAGATCACAATTGCCGGATAGCCCATGGCGCGAGCGGTGTCGATGGTGCCCCTTATCAAGGCGCCGCCGATTCCCCTTTTCTGCAATTCCGGCAGCACGCCCACCGGACCGAAGGTGATGACTTCGTGGTTTTGCCCCTTTTCGCCCTTAACAATTCCGCGAGCATAGGCTATCTGGCCGACTATCATGCCATCCAAGTCGGCGACGAAATCGAGTTCCGGGATAAAATCGTCGCTCTTTCTCAGGTTGTGAATCACCAGATGTTCGCTGCAGCCGGGAACGTGCACGTTCCAAAAGGCATCCCTGACCAGGTTCTCGACGGCGCGATGATCATCTTCCTGTTCCCGCCTGATGGTAAAGTCCATCTTTGACATGTCGTGATTATAGCTTTTCACGGTCGCCGCCGCACGGTTGGTCAGTCTCGAGGCCACCGCCGTAATTCCTAATCCGCGACGTTAGAATCATCCGGCGCGGCGGCCAGGTCCTCTTTAGCAATTATCGGGAGTTCGATGACAAAGGTAGCGCCCTCTCCCGGTTCGCTCTTCACGTTCAGGGTGCCGGCATGCTCCAGGATGATGGACCTTGCCAAGGCCAGTCCCAGGCCGGTCCCCTCTCCCGGCGCTTTAGTTGTGAAAAACGGCTGGAAGAGCTTGGTCATTATCTCCGGCGGGATGCCTGGCCCGTCGTCGGAGACGGTGATGCGGACAGTTTCGCCCGTTCTTTCGGTCCCGATGGTCAGGATGCCGCGGTTATGGGCTTTCTTCATGGCGTAATGGGCGTTGATTATCAGGTTCAAAAAGACCTGCTGCATCTGCCCCGGGTCAACTACCAGCCATGGCAGGCCGGGATCCAACCGTTTGATGATCTCGATGTTAGAAATCTGGAGGGAATAAGTCTGCAGCGCCAGCGTGGAATTGATAATTTCATTTATATCGATGCGGGTCCGTACCGGCTGGGTCTGCCGCGCGAACGTTAGCATCCTTTTCACTATCTCGGCTACCCTGGCGGAACCTTCGGCTACAAGCTTGATATCTCCCTTCACCACCTCGGGAAGGTCGCTCTCCAGCAGCATATCGGTGAAGCCGATCATTCCGGTGAGCGGGTTATTGATTTCATGGGCGATACCCGCCGCCATTTCGCCAAGCGATGCCAGCCTGTCGGTAACGATCAAGTGGCTTTCCAATTTTTTCCGCTCGGTTACGTCTTTGGTTATCTGGACCACCCCCGCCATCTCCCCGTTGCCGGAGATAATCGGCGCCATCGAAATTTCGAGATGCATTTCCTTGACCGGGTCGTAATATTCCTCGGTCATCGGCCGGGGCGCTTTCATTATTTCCCGGTGGGGGCAATCGGCGGGCGGCGCCGCGGTTTTATGGATGATTTCATAGCATTTTTTCCCAACCAGATCGGCGGGTTCCATGCCGTATGCTCTGCCGAAGGCCCGATTCACCCTCACGAAACGATAGTTGTTGTCCTGGATAGAAATTGGATCATCGATGGAATCGAAGGTGATCCGCCATTCTTCGGCGGCTTTTTTCAACGCTTTTTGGGATTCTTCCAACCGCTCGAGCGTGTTGTTGATGGCTTTGCCGAGCGACGCGACTTCGTCATTGCCCGCATCCGGCACCCGTTGCTTTTCATCGCCATCGGTCCTGATCCTGGCCACCGCCCCATTCAGTAATGATAACGGAACGACCACTATGCGGCCCATCATCAGAAACAGGACGACGCCCAGGGCGGCCATCGCTGTCCCAAGCGCCAGCGTCATGGATCTGACCGTCGAGGTTCCCTGAAGAAGGTACTCGCGGGAGGCGGTCACCTTGATCAAGAATGCGGGATTACCCTGTAAATCGTCTATCGCCTCATAAGCCGTGATTTGGTTGCCGTTTACCGGTGAGATCCACCGGTCGCTGCTTTTTAGATTGTCCAATGCCGTCTTTGCGTTTTCGTCGCTGTTCCAGGCGTCTGGGAAATTCAGGCCGACTTCGGTCAACATCCTCTGAGTCAAAACCGTGCCGTAGTCCGGGGTAATATACCTGCCCCACACCAGGAATCCCCTGGACGGACCAAGCCCGTTGCTGGTCAGAACCGGACTGGAAACTACCATCAACGGTCGCCCTCCGAGGGTAACAAAACCCGTATTGGACTGTTCCCCCGCCACAACAAAAAGGGAAGCCCCCGTTGTTTTCAGCGTGTTTATAGATTCCGCTGGAATATCGGCCATGCCGGACGGAGCCCGGCTCCCTTGCCAGACGACGTTCCCCGCAACATCCACATACATGATCAGGTCGATCCCCAAATTCTCAAAAATCGAAGCCACCAGGTTGGATTCGACGTAACCGGGATTCCGGTTTTGCATGAATTCATAGGTGTCATCCCATTCCGCCCAATCCAGGTTAACCTTATTCAGGTTTGCCATATGATCGTCCATGGTATTGGCTATGAGGTCCAGGTGCTGCGACATATGCTCATGGTCCAAAGCATCGTAATTACGCAGCAGGATGGTGTCCGATATCACCAGTATCAGGGCGATGGCTATCAGCGTCGAAGCCGCGGCCATGGAGAACACTTTTACCCTTAGCGACATACGGTTTTATCCATTTCTACATTTGCCGATTAACGGGATGCCTGTTTGGACACCGTGATCACCGAACCCGTCTTGGTCAACAGGCTGTCGAGCTGCTCCTCGGTAAACAGCCGCCATCCCCGAAAATCCCGGTGCATGTCCCCCGGAAGTTCTGCCTCCTCGCACCAGCGGTAAAGCGTGTTCCTGCTGATGCCTACCATGCGGCAGACTTCGGCGGTCCTGAAGTAATTTGTCCCCTTAATAGTCACAGGCATATTTGCCTCCAATTACGATAGTTGACACACTCTACCATACCCGCGTGGCCGGCAATATCCCTCTTTAGTACTGGTCGCTTCGATTTCTAAAGGTATATCAAGCCATCCTGCCGCAGGGGACGCATTACATTTTGCCCTCGTTGTTTTCCCCATTGTCCTTAATTTGACACCGGCAGGGTCATGAGATACAGTATTAAGACTTTGGCACTAGGGCTTAATACCTGGACAAACGGCGTCTCTGAAAGTCTGAATATCGCAATGCAAAGTAACTTTCAGGTACTCGTCATCGGGCCGCAACACCCCAGGATCGTTGCTTTTTTAAAATCCTTAGAGTTCTCGTTTCAGGTACGTGACGCCATCGGTCACCAGGAACTGCGCCTGTTGCTGCATGACAATCCCTGGGACCTGCTGATCCTCGAATACCCCTTTTCCGGGATGACCGTCTCGGACATCGTCTCCCTGCGCGACAGGTTTACGCCCCAGACCTCGATAATTTTCGCACTTGATAAGGCTCTGGCAAAGAGTGTCCCCTCCTCGGTACTGGCAAGCGGCGACGATTATTTCATCATCGATGACGTTGACCGGTTGCTTCCGGCGGTGCACCGCGCCATTGCAAACCGGGTAATCCGGCAGAAACACTGGGAGGCCGAGAGCAAGGCCCACCAGCAGGCCGAGCTCAATCAGGTGATCCTGGATTCGCTTCCCCACCCCATCATGCTCATCAAGCCGAACACCTTTGAGATCGTCGCCGCCAACAGAGCGGCTTCTGAATCCGGGGTCGCCAGGGGAGGGCATTGTTACAAAACATGGGCTGGTGAGGACACACCCTGTGCCTGGTGCCTGGCGCCGGTTTTATGGAAGAGCGGGATGGCCCAGCAGAGAGAAGTCTTCTGGAAAGGCCGGTGGTGGGAAGCCCATTGGATCCCGGCCGACAAAGACCACTACCTGCATTTTGTCTATGACATCACGGCGCTGAAAAAAGCGGAAGAAGGTATGCAGCTCCGCGTTCAACTCCTGGATTCCGTATCTGATTCGGTGTTTCTCTCCGAGGTTGGAGGCACAATTTTAGATTGTAATGAGAATGCTTTTAAGACAAGAGGTTATGCCCGGGAAGAGCTCATCGGGGCTGATATCAGGGTCCTCCGGCCTGTTGTGGATGTTCCTGACTGGGATGAGACGAGAAAGCAGATTATCGAAAAAGGGGAGATAACTTACCAGTCTTCCCACCGCCGGAAAGACGGTTCGACCTTCCCGATCGAGGTGCACGCCAGGTCGATCGAACGGAACGGTTCCGTCCAGATACTTTCGGTCGTCCGGGACATTGCCGAGCGCAAGCAGGCGGAAGATCGCCTGAAAACGAGCATTAACCGTCTTTCGGCGGCGGAGCGTGTTTCCAGATTCGGCAATTGGGAGTTTAACCTCAACGACAACCTCGTTTTCGCCTCACAGGGCGCCCGCCGGATCTACGGCCTGTTGAAAGAAACTCTGACCATTCCGGAGGTCCAGCAGATTCCCCTCCCCGAATACCGTAGCATGCTCGATAAGGCTCTCGCGGATCTCGTCACTCGGAACAGTCCCTATGAGGTAGAGTTCAAGATCAAGCGCCCGTCCGACGCCCTCGTCCTCGATATTCATTCGATAGCTGAATTCGACAGATCCCGGAACGTGGTCTTCGGCGTCATCCAGGACGTGACCGAGGCGAGGCGGGCCGAGGAAGAAAACCGCAAGCTCCGTGAAAAAGCGGAGAATGCCAGCCGGCTGTCGACCGTCGGAGAAATGGCCGCCGGCATCGCCCACGAAATAAACAATCCCCTGACCGGGGTTGTCGGTTTCTCGGAGCTTTTACTGGGCAGAACCGACCTGCCGGCCGATGTGATCGACCAATTACAGATAATCAACCAGGGCAGCGTCAGGGTCAAGGAGATCGTCGGCCGCATGCTAACCTTCGCGCGGCAGAACAAACCCCGGAAGAGCAGCGTCAACATCGCCGAACTGCTTGACAACACCCTGGAGCTGCGGAGTTACGTCCTGAGAACTTCCAACATCGAAGTGGTCAGGGATTACGATTACGACCTGCCATCGGTGATTGCCGATGCCGGCCAGCTTCAGCAGGTGTTTTTGAACATCATCGTCAACGCCGAATATTCGATGAAAAAGGCTCACGATAAAGGCATCCTCCGCATCGGTGCCGCCCCGTATGGTGATTGTGTCAGGATCTCTATCCAGGACAACGGGCTCGGCATGAACGAAGATGTGGTGTCCAAGCTGTTCCAGCCTTTCTTCACCACAAAAGACCCCGGCGAAGGTACTGGCCTGGGTTTATCCCTGTCGCTGGGAATCATTCAGGAGCATGGAGGCGACATTCGCGTTGAAAGCGTCCTCGGTGATGGAGCCACTTTTATCATCGAACTGCCGATTACTGCCGGGGCAGAAATTCCACCGGCGACCCAGCCCGTTACATCTCGGGAATGCAAGACAGCCTCGGCCAAAGTTTTAGTGATAGACGACGAGCCCCACGTGAGGTCTCTTATTAAGACGCTGCTCACGAGGAGCGGCCACCTCGTCGAAACGTGTGATAATCCTCTCCGGGCTACCGACATATTGAAAAGCAGGAATTTCGATGTTGTATTCCTCGATATCCGGATGCCCGGCAAGAGCGGCATTGAAATTTATAATGAGATGCGTGAGACATCGCCCGAACAGGCTAAAAGAGTCGTATTTGTTACCGGAGATTCGTCGGATTTCATGATACGGGAATTTCTCAAAACCCGAGGCGTTCCCTGCATAATGAAGCCCCTCGACCGCAAAGCCGTTGAAACTGCCATGGATGATGTTCGCGGAGGCGTTCTCAGGGCGTAGTGGTTGTCGATTAACCTCTAAATCCTTCGCGTGGACTGCTTGAATGGCAGTCCGTGGCAATCGTCCCTGAATAGTACACCGATCAAAACGTGCGAGGCATTCGCCTCGCAGTATTAGCTCCGTAAATCACCAACCCATTTTGACCTATTCACCTTCAGGGCTATGATTAATACATGGACAGCATCACCATCAAATCCACCACCATCAACCTGACGATGGGCGACATCGTCGCCGCCAAAGTTGACGCCATTGTGAACGCCGCCAATTCGGAACTGGCCGGCGACGGAGGCGTCGACGGCGCCATCCACCGGGCAGGCGGACCCGATATTCACGTCGCCTGCCACGAGATCTTTCAAAAGCAGGGACCTCTTCCCCCCGGCAAGGCCGTTATAACAACCGCTGGCAACCTTCCCGCCAAATGCGTCATCCACACAGTGGGACCGATCTGGTATGGCGGCAAGAACAGCGAGGCCGAGACGCTGGCCAGCGCTTATATTGAGAGCTTGAAGCTAGCAACCGCTAACAACCTAGAAAGCGTCGCCTTCCCGTCCCTGAGCACGGGGGCTTATCATTATCCGGTTGACCAGGCTTCGAAAATAGCATTGGAAACCGTTGCCGATTATTTGAGATCGAACGAAACCAGCCTAAAAGAAGTCCGGTTCGTTCTTTATGACACAAAGACTTACGATGCTTATGCCAGGGATTTGACTGAAATAGCTTCCTAACTGATCTTGGTGGTGGCGCCCAGATTATCACACTCCCAATCTTTTGAGACCTGCGGGTCTATGTTTGGATGATCTGCGATTCTCCATCTACTGAGCGCCATTCTTTTGGTACCGTATATTTTATTCTGTCGCCGGAACCAAAACTTCTGCATTTATCTCCGCGGCCGAAATAATTTGATTCGGCATCAGAATAAACGCCGTCACAGCAGCCACAACCATGACGATGGCCGTCACCAGCAGGGCTTCGGACATTCCGGACACGAAAGCTTCGTTTGTTTTAGTCACGATCAGCGCCGAAGTCTGCGGGTCTGGTATCGCTGACGCCACCCCATGGGCAGCCTGGATGCTGCTTCTGATCGGATCGGCAAGTTGCGGAGGCAGAGCCTGTATCCAGCCACTGCCATTGATGTTACCAAGATAATTGGTGTTGATCGTTGAACCTATGACTGCCACACCGATGGCTCCGCCGATCTGTCGGGTGGTGTCGTTCATCGCCGAGCCCACGCCGGCTTCGTCAACGGGTATTGAACCCATCACCGAGTTGGTTGCCGGGCTCATCGTCAAGCCCATCCCAAGGCCGATGATGACCATTCCAAAGGCGATGGAGCTATAGGCAGTATCCACGGCGGCAATTGAGTAAAAATAGAAGAACCCGAGAGCCGACAGCATTATTCCCGCGCTGACAGTAACTTTCGTCCCCATGCGTTGTGCCAGTTTGGCTGACAGAACAGAGGTCAAGAATAGCGCAGCCACCAGGGGCATGAGTTTCACCCCGGTTTGCAGCGGCGTATTTCCCAAAATTGTCTGCAGGTACTGGCCCAGGATGAATAACGCGCCCATTACTACAAACGATATCAGGGTGAGTGAGATGATTGCCCCTGAAAAGGACATGTTTTTGAAAAAACTGAGAGGCAGCATCGGGTTCTTTGTACGCCGTTCCCATAGACCGAAAAGGGCAAATATGACCAGCCCGCCGGTGATGAAGGCTACCACCCCGCTATCAGACCAGCCCACTCGTCCGGCTTGGATGATGCCGTGGATGAATAAGAACAGACCTCCGGCGGAAAGCAGTGATCCTAAGATATCAAGGCGTTTCGGCTGAGATGATCTAGATGCGCGGACAACCAGAATGATTCCGGTTATGCTGATAAGTACCACCGGTATGTTGATGTAGAAAATGGAACTCCAGGCGTAATGTTCCAATAACCAGCCGCCCACCAGCGGCCCGACGCCGACCCCCAGACCGAAGACAGCCGACCAGATAGCGATCGACAACGCCCTTTCTTTCGGCTGGCGAAAGATATCGGTGAGAATTGAAAGAGTCGAAGGCATGATAGCCGCCCCGCCCACTCCCATCAGCGCCCTCATGGTGATGAGCATATTGCTGCTGCTGGCTAATCCTGCCCCCAGCGAAAAGATGCCAAAAACAGCCAGACCGCCGATCAGCATCCTTTTGCGCCCGATCCTGTCCCCTATGGCTCCGAAGGTCAGCAGGCAGGCGGCAAAGACCAGCAGGTATGAGTCGACGATCCATTGCAGCGCCGTGGCGCTCGCTCCGAGACCATTGGCGATCGAAGGCAGTGCCAGGTTCAAAATGGTATTGTCGATTGAAATGGCGAAAAGGGATAGACTCAAAAAACCAAGCGCGATCCATTTACCGTTGTTGATTTTCATCAGTACCTCGAAATATCGATATTACCTTGTTCACTGCGCAATCAAAAACCTAAATTTGGCTGCCGTTAACTGTTCTTGAGCCATGCCGCCAGGATTGATTGCTGCTCTGCCGTGAGCTTACCGGCGGTTTTATGGTCCGTAAGGAATGCCGCCAGGCTGCTTTGGCTGAGATCCACTAACGATGAAGGCGTGATATCTGGCCCGTGGCCTCCCGTCCGGTCCTGCCCGTGACAACTGGCGCAATCATTGGAAAAGATCTGGGATGCATCGGATAAATCGGTGGGTGAAATGGTTTTAGGGGTGCATGATGTTGCCAGGCCGCCCAAAATGAGCGCCATTGCCGTTGTTACCAAAACTACTGCTGTCTTTCTCATTTCAACCTCTTTTGATAGTTGCCTCGTCGGATTTCGTCTAAATTCCGGGTAACGCGGCCGGTTCCTGCTTATCCTTTGAAATTTCCCCCGTGATCGCTCCGTGGGGACAGGCTTTTACGCACTTGAAACAACCCTTGCAATTCTCAGAGTTATCGATGCGCGAATGCTTGTGGAAAAAAACGTTCACTTTTCCGATGACATGTTCCGGGCAGGCTTCGACACAATCCCAGCACGCTTTGCATAATTGGGTGTCCAGTTCGATGTAAACCGTTCGATGGTTGGATTTGGATACTTTGATCGTTTGCGGCATGAAACGTTCTCCTATTTAGTAATCACTTATTAAATATCATCGATAAAAAAAGGGAGCCTGTTTAGATCACTTGCAGATACCGCCCAGAAAAAGCTTTACCAGCGTTCGGGCTACCTCTTCGTCCCCTGCTTTTAACCTGGGGCCGGTAAACGGCGTTTGTTTTTCAAGAATGTACATGAGGATGGATCCGACGAACGACTTAGCGGCAATATCGGCGTTAAGCTCGATAAAATCCCCGTCGAGGGTTCGCTGCCTGATATATTGGGCCAGTCGCACTGTCAATCTTCCGGTGTCGGTTTCCTCACTGCCAGGAGAAACCTTTTCCAGGGCGCTGAAGGCGGCCAGTCGCAAGAACCTCGGGTCTTCCTCTCCATGAGACATGATGTGCCTGGTGACCGCCATGAGGAGGCCTTCGTCGTCTTTTTTCTGGATGAACTCCTTCAAAACGTCGGCCACCGGATGCTGGTCCATCAATTCTTTCAATCCGGTACGGTAAAGTTCTTCTTTTGTTGCAAAATACCGGAAAATCAGCGTTTCGCTGACGCCCGCCCGCTTCGCGATCTCCCTGGTTTTTGCGCCCTGGAATCCTTTTTCCGCAAAAACATCGAGAGCTGCCTGGAGGATCAGGTACCTTCGCTCTTCGTATTTGAGCCGTTCGCTCCGGATGGTTTTAGGTTTTGTGTCCATAGTAAGTAATCGCTTACTAATATACCTCTGTGATCCACTGCTGTCAAGCATCGTCTTAGTACTAATATATACCGTAATAATATTCTTTCAATCACCCCTCAAAAACGACACGAAACGCTTGACAGAACGCTGAACACTCGTGCTATAATCTCGTCATGTCTAATAATAGAACAGATGTACCTTGTATCACCCATCCCCGGTGCGGGGCTACTCACCTCTTCCCAAAACAAATAGCTTTGAAACCATTTGATATGAAAATCAAATCCCACGTTTGGGGCAAACGTAAATTTTCCGGATTCGTTTCGCATAAAAGGTTTTTGAAAATCTTCGCTGAAATAAATCCGGCGGGAACCCAACCTTCTCTCTCAGGTTCGGTGATGCAATATTCGCTGGTAGCAACCACTGACAACTGACAACTGAAAACTGTTAACTTAACATGCTACAATTACCAGAAACATCGCAAACAAGGACAATTCACATGACCGATACTCCCATGAATGAACTTCCCAAAGCCTATGAACCGGCTCAGGTCGAGGACAAGTGGTACAAGTTCTGGATGGACAAGGGCTACTTTAAGCCCGCCATTGATCCAAACCGGAAGCCCTTCGTTATCATCATGCCCCCGCCAAATGTCACCGGCGAGCTGCACCTCGGGCATGCCCTGACCGCCACCCTGGAAGACATCATGACCCGCTGGCACCGCATGAAAGGCGAACCGACTCTGTGGCTGCCCGGCGTCGACCATGCCGGCATCGCCGCCCAGGTGGTCGTCGAGCGCGCCCTGGCCAAAGAACATCGCACCAAGTACGACCTCGGCCGCGAGGCTTTCACCAAGCGCATGTGGGACTGGGCCAATTCCTGCCGTTCCACCATCCGCAAACAGCACATGCGGCTCGGCGCCTCCTGCGATTGGGACCGTGAGGTCTTCACCCTGGACGCCGGACCCAGCCTGGCTGTGCGCACCACCTTCAAGAACCTCTATGACAAGGGTCTCATCTACCGCGGCGAGCGCATCATCAACTGGTGCCCCCGCTGCCATACCGCCATCTCGGATCTGGAGGTCGATCACAAGGACCTGTCCGGCCATTTGTGGCACATCAAGTATCCTCTGGCCGACGACCCCACCCGTTTCGTGACCGTGGCGACGACTCGGCCGGAGACTATGCTCGGCGATGTGGCCGTGGCAGTCAATCCCGACGACGAGCGGTACAAGGGGCTGGTGGGCAAGAAGCTGATGCTGCCGCTTATGGACCGCGAGATCCCCATCGTCGCCGACTCCGTTGTCGACATGACTTTCGGCACCGGCGCGGTTAAGACGACTCCCGCCCATGACCCGACCGATTTCGAAATCGCCCAGCGGCACAATTTGCCCCTGATCAACATTTTCAACGACGATGCGACATTGAACCAGAATGCGGGTCGCTTTGCCGGCATGGACCGCTACGCCGCCCGCAAGCTCATCGCCGAGGAACTGGCGCAGATGGGTTTGCTGGCCTTGGTGCAGGATTATGCCCATTCCGTGGGGCATTGCCAGCGCTGCTCAACCGTCGCCGAGCCCATCGCCTCCCGCCAGTGGTTCGTCAAGATGGAACCCCTGGCTAAGCCGGCGCTCGAGGTGGTGAAGTCCGGGCAGATCAAGATTCTTCCGGAGCGGTTCGAGAAAGTCTACGTGAACTGGATGGAGAACATCCGCGACTGGTGCATCTCCCGGCAGCTGTGGTGGGGCCACCGCATCCCGGTGTGGTATTGCAAATGCGGCGAGGTAGTCGTTTCAGTCGATACACCAACAGAATGTCCCGCCTGCCACAATAAGGACATCGAGCAGGACCCGGACGTCCTGGATACCTGGTTCTCCTCGGGGCTCTGGCCTCACTCCACTCTCGGCTGGCCGAAACAGACCGAAGACATGAAGTATTTCTATCCCACCAGCGTCATGGAGACTGGCTACGACATCCTCTTCTTCTGGGTCGCCCGGATGATCACCATGGGTCTGGAGAACACCGGCAAGATACCCTTCGACACCGTCTACCTGCACGGCCTCATCCGCGACGAAAAGGGCGAGAAGATGTCCAAGGTCAAGGGCAACGTCATGAATCCCTTGACCCTGATCGACAAGTTCGGCACCGACGCCCTGCGCTTCGGTATCACCACCGGCAATTCTCCCGGCAACGATATCAAGCTGTCGGAGAACCGCCTCGAGGCCGGCCGCAATTTCGCCAACAAGCTCTTTAACGCCGCCCGCTTCGTCATCGGCTTCCTCTCTAAATCCGATATTAAACCGATCGATTACACTCACTTGCCCGTCGAGGACCGCTGGATCCTATCGAGGCTGTCGCGCACCGAGGCTCAAGTCGCTTCCTTCATGAACGACTTCCAGTTCGGCGAGGCCGAGCGCGAGCTTCACGATTTCATCTGGGGCGAGTTCTGCGACTGGTATATCGAACTGGCCAAGATCCGACTGCAATCCGGTTCCGAGCCTTCGCCTCTGCCGGTCCTGTTGAAAGTCCTCGACGAGTCGCTAAGGCTGCTGCATCCCTTCATGCCCTTCGTCACCGAGGAGTTGTGGCAGCACCTGCGCGACTACCTGGTGGGAGAACCGGAATCGATCATGGTCGCGCGCTACCCGGTGGCCCATCCGGACCTGGTCGATCCCATCTCGGAAGAGGTCATCGAGGGCTTGATCGAGGTGGTCCGCTCAATCCGCAACGTCCGCGCCGAGCACAAGGTCGAAGCCGGCCGCTGGATCACCGCCGAGCTGCACTCCGGCGAGACACAGGCAGAGTTATCTCAGTATAAATCAGCCATCGAGGCGCTTGCCCGTGTTCGCCCGCTGTCCATTCTCGCTGATCGTTTCAAAGGTGAGAGCGATTCGGAGCGGCTGGTGCTGGTGCTGAAAAACCTGGAGGTCGTCCTCCCGCTTTCGGGCATGATTGACCTTGAAGCCGAATCAAAGCGCCAGGCCACTGAACTCGCCGAAACAACGGCTCAAGTGGAACGCCTTCGCGCCTTACTCGCCAGCGGCTTCGCCTCCAAAGCCCCGCCCCAGGTCGTCGCCAAGGAACAATCCCGCCTCGAAGCGTTGGAAGACAAACTGAGGAGACTTAAAGGTTAACTCAGGTTTTCCTCGCCCCCATCCTACGCGAAGGCGAAGGAGGGAGAGGAATTAAAGGCTGCACTGAGCCTGTCGAATGTGGAGAGGGGTAGTCTCGTCCTCCCATGGAACAATCTCAAACCAACTTCGCTGGATCAATCCAGAAACACGGTGCTCCGCCGAATGGATCCAATGGCAGCATCTGCACAATTATTTTCCTCGCCCCTTGTGGGAGAGGAATTAAAGGAGAGGGGTAGTTCATCGGACTGCTTCCAACTTGGAGTAGATAACTGGAAGCTGACAATTCCTACGTTCGTCCTTGGGTGGGGCTCCCATTCTAGAGGTTTTAGCGAGCGGGGCATGCGAGCTAAAACCTCTTAAAAAACACTCCCCTTCCCTTCGCCTCGCATAGCTCGGCGTGGGAAGGGGCAGGGGATAGGCTCCGATTAGGTTAAATGTGGTCGGAGGCTAGGTTCTCAACCGCCGCTCAAGTTCCTGAGCCGGTGTCGGTATCTCGCACAGGTTGCCCTGGTTCGGCACCTCGACGGTGACCACCGTGCCATGCCCTGGATCGCTCTTCAGCGCCACATGCCCGCCAATCAGCTGAGCCCGTTCCTGCATACCGGCAAGCCCAAGTTTGCCCCCGGCAGCCAGGTCCGATACACGATGCGGTATCGCGAAACCCTTGCCATTGTCGGCGATAGAGACAACGGTTTTCTCATCTCCGAAGGTGACCGTGATCTCGACCTGCGAAGCTTCGGAATGCTTCCGGATGTTGTTTAAAGCCTCCTGGGCGATGCGGAACAGCAAAAGCTGGACCTCGCTGGACAGTAGTTGTTCCCGCCCGGCGACCGTTACCTTGGCTTCGATGCCATGCTTCTTGATCAGGTTGTCCGCCATCCACTCGAGGGCAGGGATCAGGCCGAGGTCGTCAAGGATGCGCGGACGCAGATCCTGGGCGATACGCCGGGTGCTCTCCAGGGCTTCGACGGTTTGGACCCGGAGGTCTTCCATCTTCTCCTTCATCACCTCGGAGAGCTTGAGGCGGTTGTTGGAGGTGATGGCGTCTATTCGCTGGATGAGCAGCAGCAAAGAAGGCGACACCTCGTCATGCAGTTCCCTGGCGACCCGCTTGCGCTCGTCCTCCTGGGCCCGGATAACCTCCTGGACGTAGAAGCGCATGTTGTCCTGGAGCTGCTTTTCAGCGGTAATGTCCCGGGCGATATGCTGGAAACCCTTGACCTCGCCGTCGACGATTACCAGGCTGGTGGCCATGCGCCAGATCGCCAGCGTCCCATCGCTTCGGACGATCCGCTGTTCGTACGGCTGGTGGAAATCCTCGCCTGCTGTCAAACGCCGGCGGACTTCGCGGGCTATGTCGTGGGAGCGGACATCGGGAAGAAATTTAATGACATCGTGATTGACCAGTTCGTCATGCCCGTATCCGGTCAACCGTTCAGCGGCTTTATTGGCATACAGGATCTGACCTTCCAGGTCCTGCACCCAGATGGCATCCGAGGCGTTCTCGAAGAGATAGCGGTAGTCCTGGTCGGGCAGGCTAGATTTTTTCTTTTTCATAGCTCTCTATGCCCTGGGGTACATCATCCAATGTAACATAGCCTTCACGGAAGCCCTTTACGATGGCCTCGGTGCGGCTGGAACAGCGCATCTTGTTGAATATATTGGATAAATGCGCTTTGACGGTACGCATAGAAAGCTCAAGTTTTTCAGCGATATCGCGATTGCTCATACCCCGGGCGGCAAGCCTGAGGATCTCGATCTCGCGGGGAGATAACTGCCCCCGGCTCTTGTCTTCAGGAGTCTCTTTGGACAGGTTGACCACCCGCTCGAGAAGTTTGCGAGTCGCCATCGAATCCAGGACGGATTCGCCGGAACGTACGGCGCGAATAGCGCCGACGATCTCATCGGCACGGGCGCTCTTCAGCAGGTAACCGCTGGCGCCGGCCTCCAGGAGTCCAAGGATATACCTGATATCGGAATAAGCGGTGAGGATCAGAATTGCCGTGGAGGGATTAGCCTTCTTGATCAACTTGGTGGCTTCGACACCCGTAAGTTTAGGCATGACGATGTCCATGAGGACCACATCTGGTTTTTGCTCATCGACAAGACGGACGGCTTCTTCGCCGTCGGAGGCTTCACCGACCACCTCCATATCTTTTTCCTGTTCCAGCAGGCGTCTCATGCCTTCGCGGAGTACGGCATGGTCGTCGGCGATCATGACACGCGTCTTAGCCATATAATCCTCGCTTTGGCCGGTTAAGGTTCTTTCCGGCCATTGTAATATATCTAAAGGCCAATATCAATACGTTGAATTGTCCTATACCTTACGATATAGCACGGGTGGGGTCGCTATAATTAAACGTACGGTTGGCGTACTACCGTTTTCCATTTTTCCGGAGCGGTCCGCCTGGGATCGGACAGGTAGATCTCGTGATGTTTCTGCCTGGCGCCCTCAAAAGTGTGCCCGGACTCCTTAATCAAACGGTGTATCTTCTCAATATTAGGCCCCTCTTCGGAATACGGACCGATATGCATTATCTGTGCCGACATGCCTTCAGCGAGGGAGGCGAATCTGACCTTTCCCAAGGCGGGTGGGTTCTTTTTCTTTCGAACTTCGTCAATGACTTTTTCGACCAACGCATGGGTGATGAATTCCGGCTGCATTATCATATAAGTCCACAGCCAGCCGGCCTTGTTGGTATGGACAAAATCGTCCATGTTGTTAGACCACCACAAGCCTTCAAGCGGCATGACGCTGAAATCAATGGCCTGTTCCTTTTTGACGGAGAATTTGAGAGCATAAGCCACAGAATACAGGGCTTCGATCGCTGCGATGGCGTCGGGACCGTCTGGCAAGCCGCGTCCGTCAACCATCAGATAACTAAACTCAGGTACTTCGACAAAGACCGCTTTACCAACCGGCGGGTTGTAGAGATGTTTAAGTTGTTTCTTCAGGTCTATCGTTTCCGTAGGTCGATCCACCAATCCCTAAGGCTCCCGTTGAAGCCAGATCCGGCTGGTTCCGGGTTAGTCGTCGATCTTAACCGTTCCGCTTCCTGCGCAAGTATGGCATCTGACAGTCCCGGAACCCTTGCAAGAAGTACACGGCTTCTTTTCGTCCTCGAAATCGCCTTCCCGGGTGATCTCCCCGGCGCCACGGCAAACAGGGCAGGCTATTTGTCCGCTGCCTTCACAGCGGGCGCAGGTTTCGGGATGACTCATTCATTTCTCCCGTCGGCCTATGTCTGGCTTAATCCAGCCAACGCCAGTTTAATTTTTTCTTCAAGAGACATAGCAGGATCCTTGGGAATGGCGACCACCGCTTTCGCTGCTTCGGTGGGGGAATAGCCTAACGCGCCGAGGGCAGCCAAAACATCGGCATCTACGGCTCCGGCGGTCATCGGAGTTGCTGCCCAGCTTTTGGCTACCTTGTCTTTGAGTTCGAGCACGATCCGTGATGCAGTCTTTTTCCCGATACCGGGCACGGTACATAACATCGCGTCATTGCCGGTGGCAATGATGGCGGCAAGTTCATCGGCTTTGAATGATGACAACAGGGCCAGGGCAAGCCTGGGGCCGATACCTGAAACACCAAGCATGGTCTCGAAAATACCCAATTCTTCAATAGTGATAAAACCGAAAAGGGTTAGCGCATCCTCACGAACCTGTAAATGCGTAAAAAGCTTAACCTCAGAGACACTCTGGATCTGAGAGATGGTAGCGGTGGATATAAACACTTTATAACCGATACCGCCGACGTTCACCACCGCCCAATCAGCACCGAGTAGTTCTATTTTGCCTTTCAGGGACGCGATCATTTAATTCCTCTACGGCGAATTGCCGATTATTCTAGCACGTATTTTACTTGCTTTCAGGGGGATCAGCTACCTTTTTCAAATCATCAGCCAATGAAATGCCACGCCATTTCGCGTCTTCTCTCAAGGGGAAGTGGCATGGTTTACCCCGATACCATAAAATACACCCATTCTGTTCCCAGGGAGAGGATAAATGATCATTGGATCGGTTGCCCTTACCATCAGGATAATCTTCTGGCTTGGTATCTTAAACGCAGTTACCGGGGCTCTTTTACTCTTCAGCTGCAGGTGCGTGCCGGCGATGCGCATATTCAAAGGCCTGATGCTTCACCCGTGGTACAAGACATTTTTCAAATATCACTGTTACTTGTGGTGGGTGTTTTGGACCTCGGTGGTAATCCACGCCACCTTAGCTCTGCGCGTTTACGGGATTAATTACTAAAACTAATCACCTCAAACTTTGAGAAATGAAAGGATAACTTTGAAAAAGGAAATCATTCACACCCCCCGGGCACCGAAGGCAATCGGGCCATATTCTCAAGCGATAAAGACTTCAAACCTGTTGTTCACCTCCGGTCAGCTTCCCATTGATCCGGTAACGGGGGAGGTGTCGGGAGATATATCTGTTCAAACACGACGGGTGCTTGAAAATCTAACGGCTATACTGAATGCGGCCGGAGGATCGATTGACGATGTTATCAAGGCCACGGTGTTCATCACCGATCTTTCGAATTTCGGGGCGATGAATTCCGTTTATTCCAGTTACTTCAAAACGTCACCGCCTGCACGGAGCACCGTCGAAGTTTCCGGACTGGCCAAAAACGCTCTTGTCGAGATTGAAGTTGTGGCCCAGATTGGCGGTGAGGGATAAATGCCGGTCTATGAGTATGAATGCCCCAATTGTAAAACTAATTTCGAAGTGACTCGGAAATTCAACGAAACCGGAGGCAACTCATGCCCTGACTGCGGAATGGAAGGCCGGAGGGTTTACTGTCCGCCTTTCCTGGTGTTTAAAGGTCCGGGCTTTTACGTCACCGACAGCCGCACTGAAGTCGACCCAGAACTGGAGCATCGCAAGAAAGAAAAAGAAACGGCAGAAAAAGCTGAAAAGGGCGAAGCCAAACCAGAAGCAAAAACACCGGAACACGTTTCCGAAGGCAAAGGTAGCACCGGAAAACGGGAATCATCCAGCGTAGAGTGACCGGCTTATCGGACTAGTCAATATCGAACGCACCGGTAAAACATCGCTTTTTGCTAGAAGACGGTTTTCAGGAGCCAGATAACTGCCAGGACCACCGCGGCTATCAAAGCCAGGTGGATGAGGCACCCGAGTGATTTGAAAAAGAGCCTGGCGATTATCCAGATCACCAACAGGCCAATAGCTATGAGAAGGATCGTACTCATGCGTACCTCTGACAACTATATTTCACGCCGGCTTGCCTACTTGGATTATTCGCATATACGATGGATAGCGCGAGAGATTACACCCCATTAACAATATCATAAATCAAGGACAACAAATCAAGTTTAAGATTTTATATTCGTTGATGTAAGATAACGCGTCGGTAGATAACGATTACTGGGAGTCCAAATATGTTCAATAATATTCTGCTACCACTTGATGGTTCTGAAGCTGCCGAAGCAGTAATTCCGTACGCAGAGGAAATGGCGAAAAGGATGGGCTCAAGCCTAGTGTTGTTTCACGCATGTGAAGCCTCGCATAGACAGGCGCGCGGAATGCACAAGCTTTACATGGACAAATTGGCGGAAATAATCACCCAGGAGATAAACCAAAGCGGTCAACGGACCAACGTTCTGGTGGAACAGAGAATGGGCGAGTTCACCTCCAGCTTATGCGAGTATATTGAAAATAACGACATCAATTTAGTGATACTGGTCGCTCACGGCTTCACCAGCCCATCGGCCAAAAGCGTCGTTGATGACGTGGCTCGCTTGGCTAAATGCCCACGATGCTGGTGAGACACGAGAGGCAACCCGAGAGCAACCGCGGCATCATCAAGAGGATACTTGTGCCTTTGGACGGCACGCCTTACGCCCAGCAAATTCTTTCCGTAGCGCGCCGAATCGGCGAAAATTTCAAAGCGGATATTGTTTTGTTTTCCGCGGTCAAATCCGCCGGCCGCACTGCAGCAGATATCGAAAATCAAAAGAAAGAAGCTTCCAAATATCTGGACGGTGTCGCCGCGATGTTGTACGGGTTGAATGTAACGACCATAATCTCGGAGGCCAACGATTTTACGACTGCGATAGACTGGGCGGCCTTTCAGACCAAATCCGATATGGTGACCATGGTGACTAATTCAAGAGTTACCGAATGGGCAGAAAACAGCATTTCCCGTAAGATTCTGAATACGGGTGCAACTTCCATGCTCATAGTTCACCGTAAATAAGAAACCGACAAGGACGGTTCTTACTTTTTATTTCCATTTGTAATCAGCATATAGACGCCGAGCATGGCTAGCGCTACGAAGACAGATAATAATGGCCCCATCGCAATTCCCTCCGGCATGATCCCTGTCTAACAATAACTGAAACTCTGTCTGGGGACATCGGTATTTTTACCTGATTCTTATCGCTAAAGTACGAATTGTCTACGGATTCAGCCCCAATTTTTTGAACGAGAAGGGGAACCTAGTTTGCCGTAGTGTTGGACCTGGATGCCGGGGCGGGAGATTTGCAAGGGAGACAGACGGAAGCCGATTTGGCGTCTATCTGCGAGAGGTCTCCTACCGAAAAACTCATTACGCATTTTGGGTCTTCACAGTGACCCAGGTTAAATAGGTGACCAATTTCGTGAGTAGCCTCTTTAACAATCCGCTTAGAAATCAACTTTGTGTCGTTTGTACCTTCTTCCAGACGATGGGTGGATAGCGTAGCAATACCTTCCTCTGCATCCGCTTCCCCAAATATAAAATCATAATCAGGGCAATACAAATCGACATCGACGATCGCTAAAAGCTTATCACCAGTCCTTTGTGGGACGGCTTTAAGTCTATTCAATATCTTCGGCGATGAATACTGGTTTCGCCTCCGGTTGAAAGCGAACGAGACGTTCCAGTTAAGTTCCAACGTCTCTACCGGTACACTGAATTCCTTTTGAAGATGCTCCGATAGCGCCGATAAAACGCCGCCCGGTAGCGGACTGATCAATCCAAGGATGATCCGGCCGGACTTATTGTCCGCTGAAAAACTTATTGAGCCAGAATTGGGGATTACTTGTTGACTTCTTGGCATTTTTGAATCAAGTCGAAGTCCGCCGGTTCAACCAGGATGGAACCATCCGGAAAAACGATGGTCGGCACGCTTCGATTTCCCCTGTTAGTCCGTTCCACGAAAGCGCACGCGGAAGGATCGCGTTCGATATCAAACCAGGTGTATGGAACTTTTTGTCGGTCCAGGATAGACCTGGAACGGGAGGTGTGGGGGCACCATGAGGTGCCGTAAAGTTTAGTCGCTTCAGCCATGTTACCTTCCCTTCTCATGATTCCGTCCCATATTATTTTAGTCCAGAATTTGCGGAAGCGTTAGCAGATTGAAGGGTCGAAAGCGCCTGCCTTTACAAGTCTTGAAGTTGAAGGTTAAAATAGTCCGGATTCTGCGGGTGTAACTCAGTTGGTAGAGTGCCTGCTTCCCAAGCAGGTTGTCGCGGGTTCGAGTCCCGTCACCCGCTCCACCCATTCACATTCAGGGTTGATTCATTCCGCGGACGACCGCGCCGCATTCAATTTCACCTCCAACAACACATCCCGGCCAAATCAAAACATTGTCGCCGATAAGCGTGCCCGGATTTAGAGAGACGTTGACACCGCTCTGAACGTTATCACCGATAATCGCTCCAAATTTGCGCAAACCGGTATCAACGTGGCCGCATCTGATATTGCGGTGATCAAAACGAAGATTGGCTACCTTGGTGCCGGCGCCGAAGTTACAGTTTTCGCCGATTACGGTATCGCCGATGTAACTGAGGTGCGGGATTTTACTTCCAGACATGATTATCGAATTTTTTATTTCGACTGAGGCGCCGATTCGGGACCGGTTGCCGATGGCGGTCGAGCCTCGTATATAACAGTTAGGACCGATATCGCAGTCGTCGCCAATGATCACAGGGCCGACAATATAAGAGCCAGATCTAATTATGCTGTCTTTTCCAACAATGCAAAGGCTTTCAATGTGAGCTCCCGGTTCGATCACGCCATCACAACGTGATTCCATCCCGGACAGTATCTTTTCATTTGTACTCAAAAGTTCCCAAGGATAACTCACGGTCAACCAATTTTCTACCGGTTGACAGCTGATACCAAATCCATCTTCGATCAGAATTTCCAGCGATCGTGTGATTTCGTATTGGCCTCGAGGGGATTTTTCGGTGCGGTCAATAGCCTGGAATATGGTGTGGGTAAATAAATAGGCGCCGGCGTTGGCTAGTTTAGAGGCAGGCAATTCAGGCTTTTCTACAATGCGTTTGACCATGCCATTTTCGACCTCGATGATTCCGAGCCCGGCGGGATCGTTAACCTCTTGCACGGCAATGGCGGTCGACTGGGAACTCGCCAACCGTTCGATGTCCTCTTTAGCGAAAATAGCATCCCCGTTAAGAACGATGAAGCGATCGCCGACAATTCGCTGTGCCAGTTTTACGGCACTGGCAGTGCCAGTCGCCTCATTCTGCACGAGATAAGAAATCCGAATCTTCCACCGGGAACCGTCTCCGAAGTAGTTCCTGATCGAGGCGTCTTTGTAACCGACGATGAAAACAAACTCACTTATTCCAGCGTTGACGCACTCAAGCAAGAGTCGCTCAAGAATGGGCTTATTGGCCACCGGAATCATTGGTTTAGGACGGGCAAAGGTCAAAGGCCTCATGCGCCTGCCTTCTCCCGCGGTGAGGATTACCGCCTTCAATTAAGCGCCCTTTCGATCACATCGACAACTTGGGAGTACCGGGTAGAAACCCATTCCTCAGCGATTCCCTCAACGGTCAAACGGATCTTCGGTTCGGTGCCGGAAGGTCGTACCAGTACCCAGCCTTCTGGGAAAACCAGCTTGATTCCATCCGTCTTGTCGATGGAATACGGCTTCAACCCCGAAACAAGAACGGTAACAAGATCCTCAAACCCTAAATTACCCAGGTCATGGCTTCCCCGCATGATCGGGAGGGATTTGAAAGAACGGTTAAAGGTCGATAGATTTCCTTTACTTGCGATATCGACCAAACAGGCCGCGGCGAAAATCCCATCCGGACATAGCGTGTTAGCAGGAAATATCCAGGCGCCGCAGGGTTCACCGCCGAAATCCCCGCCTTGTTTCAATTCTTCTGAAACATAATTATCGCCCACTCTGGTACGGCGAACGTTGAATTTTTGCTTATCGATTGCCATCGAAGCATCGATGGTGGTAACAATGTTTTTGGCCTCCAAGTGTCCGGCGAGCAAGCACAACATTTTATCGCCGCTAATGTACTTACCCTGGTCATCTACGGCCATCATCCGGTCCGCATCGCCGTCGTGCGCTAAACCCAAATCAGCTCCGACCCTCAGTACGGTACTTTTAAGCTCGGTCAAATTTTTTTTAAGGGGTTCCACCGGGTGCGTGGGAAAACCGCTGGGGTTCGAATTGATCGCATGCACCCTGCAACCGATGGACTCCAGTAAGCTCGGCGTAATCATGGAAGCCGCCCCTGAAGCGCAATCGACGACAACCTTGAGGCTGTATTTTTTCGGGAACCGGTCCCGGATAAATTCGATGTGGCGTTCAATCGCGCCGCTGTAAGTCTCGCTTTCACATATTTCATCCCAAGAGACTCTCGGCGCGGATTGCCGGGACACCGCTTCTTCGATTTCACGTTGTTGCAGCGGGCTGAAAGCAGACCCATCAGGATTGAGAAGCTTAAGCCCGTTGTACTCAGGCGGATTGTGAGATGCGGTCACCATCACGGCGCAGTCGAAATCCCTTCCAGACATGGCAAGGGTCGGTGTCGGAACCAGTCCGGCGTCGAAAACCTTTGCGCCAGAAAGGCTGAGACCGGCGGCAGAAACGTGCCTGAGCAGGTCGGAGGTTGTCCGGGCGTCCCGCCCCAGAATTACCCTGCGGTATCGGGTTCCGATCGCTGCTGAGGTCTTGAAAACGACATCGACCAATTCCTGATCGAACACTTTTCTGATCCCTGAAGTACCGAAAAGACGCATTTATCGATTCTAATTTGTTGGGCTCATCCTGTCAAAGCGCCTGATTGCTATTTGCCAGGTGATTGGCACAGGGATATCTGAATTAAGCCGCGCGCGAAGGCGCGGCTAGATGACCGATTCGGTGGCAAAGCGTGGAAATCCGGCAAGGACTATTTTTCGGCGGTCTGGCGGGAACGCCTTTGCCGGGTTGTCGGTTTGATCTTTATGTCCAGTTGCGGATAGATTGAAGGTAAAAGCTGCTTGGTTTCCTGGGTGATCTCTTCCAACCGGTCAATAATAAGAACGCTCCTGGCATCCCGGGCATCGCCCTGAGAGTTCTGGTCGGGTGCCAGGCTATTGCACTGAGCCCTGAGCGAATAATATTCGCTGGTTAGCCTGATAAGCTGTAAACGGGCTTCCTCGGTGGCTAACGGCTCGGCAGCCGGGCTGTTTTGATCTTGTTCCATAATCCCTCTGGCTCTTGAAGAGAGATTATACCCGTCAAACACGATAATAACAGCCCTACGTTGGTACTATTTTGGCGCATTTTCTTCTGAATTCGCCAAACTTTGGTAAATTGCCTATTGTCTCGTCAGGTTGCCGCCCCCCGGCCACCAGTTAAACCTCCCTAACACCCGCGCCACAGCCGGCACCAGCAAAGCCCGTACGATGAAGGTATCGAGGATGATGCCGAGGGCTATGGCCATGCCTATCTGATGAACCATCTGGAGCGGCGAAAGAATGAGCACGCTGAAGGTGCCCGCCAGTATGATTCCGCAGGTGCTGATGACGCCGCCGGTGTGGCTTACGGCAGCAGCCACAGCCTGTTTGTTCGGGACTGAAGAGGCTTCTTCCCTGATCCTGGACATCAGGAAAAGGTTATAGTCAGCTCCGACAGCTACCAGCATGATAAAAATGAAAAGCGGCAGTACATATATGATCGGTTCTCTGGATATGTTTTGGACGAAAAAAGTGGTAAACCCCAGGGTGGCTCCGAAATTGAATAGAACCGTGGCCACCATGTAAAGCGGCGCTACCAGGCTCCGCAACACGATCACCAGGATCACGAAAATGGCGGCTACCGACGGTATTGCCACGCGGCCAAAATCAGCCGTCGTTACGGAAATGGTGTCCGCGTATCGGGCAGTTTCCCCGCCAACATAAGTCTTGTTGATGGTAGCCAATTGGGCTTCTTTGACGGCGATATCTTCTCGAAACCCTGGAATCAAAGCCACCGCTTCATCGGAATACGGGTCCAAATCCAAGATAATGTTGATCCGGGAATAGGTCTTGTCGGTGGAAAAGAAGGTTTGATACAACCATGCAGTGAACGGAGTCGATACTTCCAGGTTGAATTCCTGAATCATCTGGCCCAGCCCGGCACTCAACCCGTCAGCGGCTGGAACGAGCTGGGATAGCAGAGGGGGAAGTTCGGTTTGCGGGGCTTTCTGAATTGTTGCCAGAAGCTGAGCTGCGGTTTGAGCGGCTGTTGCCGCCTGCTGAAACGCAGGGCTGCTAATGATTCCGGGGTATCTCAGTGGCAATGAGCCAAGCATTTCCCCCGCCTGCTCGAGAGGAACAGTCATCGAACTATCGAAACGACCGGTGGCAATATTATCGGCGACCGCCTGAATCTGTTCTGCCAAGGCGCTCAAAGCGGTCGACGGAGCGTTAAAATATTCCACCCGCATCACTCCCGGCAGCGTGGAAACGTAGGCCGCTAGTTCGTCGACATCCTGCCGCGGCGCAATATCGGTGAAATCTGATCCGGTCGAGCTGACCAGCAGATAGAGAGGCTGGAGTTCACCCTTGGAAAAATGGGATTGGATCACCTGGAATCCGGCGGCCGCCTCGACTTCTGCGGGCATCTGGGCGATGACATCTGCCGAACGCTTCAGCGAAGGCAAGAACACGTACGGCACCGCCAGGACGACAATAACCGGCAAGATGATGAGCCATGGTTTGGATACTACGAAAGCGGAAATCCTGCTCCATCCGATATTTTTACCGGCAACCCGGGCTGCCTCCCCAGGCCAGAACAGTTTACTGCCAAAAATGACCATGAGAGCCGGCACCAACGTGATTCCGGCTAAAAGAGTGATGGCAACCCCGGTGGCCAGGGCGACGCCGACCGATTTGGTCATACCGAACTGAGACACCCAGAGGCACAGGAAAGCGATAATCACCGTCAGTGCGCTGGCCGAGATCACAGGACCAATTTTCGCCATCGTGTATCCAACGGCATCATGACGCCGGGCAGCCAATTCTTCCCTTAAACGGGAAATGATGAACAAGCAATAGTCAGTTCCTATCCCGAAAATGATAACCACCAGGTAGGCATCGGCGAGGGTAGATACTTTTAGTCCGGATTCGGCCATGAAACCTACCAGTCCCCGCGCGATAAGGAAACTCCACCCGATGGCGATGAGCGGAACCATCGAAGCGACCGGGGAGCGGTAAGCGATCAACAACAAAACAGCCACCAGGACAATGGTGACCAGGGTTGTCCGATCTATGGTACTGTTTATTGATTGAAACAGGTCCTTGGAAATAGCTACCTGACCCGTGACATAGACATTCCCCGGATGCGGGTTCCCGGATATGTAATTCCGGATAGTGTCGACCGCAGCTTGAGACGAAGGTACCAGAGAAGGTTGGCCAAGTCCGACGTTTATCAGCATGACGGTGTTATCCGCGCTGATGAGAACCGGCTCTAGCGCCGGGTTATCGAAGACGGAGGTCACCGTTTTGATGTTATCCGGGCCGCTGTCGGAAAGCAACCAGTCGCGTAAGGCGCGGGCGAAAACGTTGTCAGCCTCCGAGAGGCCCAGGGTGTTCTCGATGACTATCTCAAGGGAACTGGCAGGTGCATCCGGGGCTGTATAAAAGCGGTTTTTGATGATATCCCGAGCCAGGGTGGATTCGGTGTCCGAAGGCAAAAACTGGCTGTCGTCATTGATCCCGACATCGGACAGTTTCGGAGCAAAAAGGAACGAGGCGATGGCCGCGCCGGTCCAAACGACGGCGATCAGCCATTTGTACCGTCTTGAGATGCTGGCAATCGTTTTGAACATCGATTAATCTTACATCTGCCAACACCAGGCTTCAAAGAACCCCCTTACCCTGACAAGGGACCGCATTTTTATTAGATTTTGGATTTATGTTATACTTCTGCTTTGATAAAAGAATAAGAGGAAGAATTTGGAAAAACAGGAAAAGATCAACGTTATCGATGCCTTCAAGCGCCATCCGAAGGATACCGGCTCCGCCGAGGTGCAGGTTGCCATTCTTTCGGCGCGCATCAACCAGCTTACCGCGCACATGGCCGCCAACAAACAGGACTCTCATACCAAGCGGAACCTGTTGAGGCTCGTTGGTCAGCGCAGGCGCATGCTGGCTTACCTCCGTCGCGAGGACGCCACCCGTTACCAGGACCTTATCGCCAAGATCGGCTTGCGCAAATAATAATTTAGCGCTCTGCCCGTATCCGGATAGGGCTGAAAAACGGCTCCAGCTTACCGGCGTTCCCTCCAGGGCAAGCCCAAGGGCAAAGCTCTATTTTCGCATAAGGAGAATCCATTGGCATCGATCCACACTTTTGAAAGAACCATCGGCGGGCGCAAGCTCGTTATCGAACACGGCAAACTAGCCTGGCAGGCCAACGGCGCCGTGACCTTGCGTTACGGCGATACCGAAATTTTGGCCACGGCGGTCGTCGCTAAAGAAGCCAAACCCGGAACCGACTTCCTGCCGTTGACCATCGACGTCGAGGAACGAATGTATGCCGCGGGCAAGATCCCCGGGGGCTTTATCCGCCGTGAAGGCCGGGCCACCGAAGCCGCCACCCTCGCCAGCCGCTTAGCCGATCGCCCCATCCGTCCGCTGCTGCCCAAGTACTGGCGGCGCGAAATCCAGGTTATCCTGACCGTGCTCGCCGCGGATCAGGAGAACGACCCGGACGTCCTGGGCGTTATCGGTGCCTCCTGCGCCCTGGGCATATCCGAAATGCCTTTCGAAGGGCCTATTTCAGCAGTTCATGTCGGCTATATCAACGGCGAATTTGTGCTCAACCCAACCTTTTCCCAGTTACCCGAAAGCAAGCTTGATGTGGTCGTTGCCAGCACCAAGCATGCCGTTACAATGCTGGAAGCCGGCGCTCGGGAGACGCCAGAAGCGCTGATGCTGGAGGCTATCCGGTTTGGCCATGCCGCCAACCAGGAGATAATCGCCCTTCAGGAAGAAGTGATCGCCGCCGTCGGCAAGACTAAGTGGCATGTAGATCCCCCCGTCGTGGACGAGGCTCTGGTGCAGAAGATATCGATCGCCATCGACGACAGGCTACCCGGGGCTTTCTACCAGGCAGACAAGGCTCAGCGGACCGAAAACCTTGAAAAACTGTCGCAGGAACTGATCGCCGACCTGGGTGAAGAATTTGAAACCGCCGCCATAATGGCCGCCTACGACAAGAAGATTCGCAAGTTGGTACGTTCGACCGCCCTTGACAAGAATGAACGTGTCTCAGGCCGCGGCATTACCGAGATCCGGGAACTATCCGCCGACGTGAGCATCCTGCCCCGCGTTCACGGGTCCGCCCTTTTTTCTCGAGGTATGACCCAGATCCTGAACGTCATAACCCTTGGTTCACTCCAGATGGAACAGAAACTGGACAACATCTCTCCGGAAGAAACCAAGCGGTATATCCACCATTACAATTTCCCGCCCTACTCCACCGGTGAGACCAAGCGTCTCGGCGGTCAGGGCCGCCGTGAAATAGGTCATGGCGCCTTGGCTGAGCGGGCATTACTGCCGGTCATCCCATCGGAGTCTGAGTTCCCCTACGCCATGCGCCTTGTTTCGGAAGCGGTATCTTCCAACGGTTCGACCTCCATGGCCTCAACCTGCGCCTCAAGCCTTTCGCTGATGGATGCCGGGGTGCCTATCAAGAAAGCCGTGGCCGGTATCTCTATTGGGCTTATAACCGACGACGAAAACCGGGACAGGTTCGTGACCCTGACCGATATCGAAGGGCTCGAAGACAATTACGGCGACATGGACTTCAAGGTAGCCGGGACGCGTGACGGCATCACCGCCATTCAACTGGATATCAAGCTCAAGGGCATCAGCTTCGCTATCATCGAAAAAACGCTGTCGCAGGCCAGAGAAGCCCGCATGGTTATACTTGATGTCATGGACAAGTCTATTTCGCAACCTCGCGCCGAGCTTTCGCCCTTCGCGCCACGAATGTACAAGCTGAAGATCGATCCCGGTAAGATAGGTACCGTCATCGGCCCCGGCGGACGGGTAATCCGGTCGATCATTGATGAGACCAAGACCACTATCGATATCGAAGACGACGGTACGGTGATCATTGGAGCAACCGACGCTGCCGCCGCCAACAAGGCCATCGCCATTGTCGAAGGCTTGACCAAGGACGTCGAGCCCGGAAGCGTTTACACCGGCAAGGTCACCCGCATCATGAGCTTTGGCGCTTTCGTGGAAATTTTGCCCGGCAAGGAAGGAATGGTCCATATCTCCGAGCTCGCCAACCGCCGGGTCGACAAAGTTGAAGACGTGGTCAAACTAGGCGACGTTATCCAGGTGAAGGTCACCGAGATCGATTCCCAGGGCCGGATCAACCTTTCCCGCCGCGCTTTGCTGCCCCCGCCTACCGCGGAGGAACAGGAAGCGATGAAGCGGCAGGGCCCACCTCCCGGAGGCTTCCCCCGCTCGGCTCCCGGCGCGCCGATGGACAGAGGCGGAAGACCACCTTTCAGGCGGTAAACACAAGATCCGGATTTCGAAATTCGCAACAAACCAACGAGAACCCAGGTAAAATGATCGGAACCGAAGGGTTTTGAGGTTGCAGGGACACGGCAAGCCGTGTCCCTGTGTTTTAAGGAGGCAACATAATGGCAATCAGGGTAGCGGTTCAGGGCGCCTTGGGACAGATGGGGCGGGAGGTCATGAAAACCGTCTCCAATTCGCCGGACCTGACGCTGGTTGGCGCCTGTGACGCCAGGGCGTCGGGGGAATTCATTGAAGTCAATGGCAAGCAAATCTTCCTGACCTCCGATCTCAATTCATGCCTGGTTAACACAAGGCCGGAAATCCTGGTTGATTTCAGCCTGGCGGCCGCCGTGCCTCAAACCGCTGAGACAGCGGCGCGGGTTGGGGCAAACCTGGTGATAGGCACCACTGGCGTAAACCCGCAAGTTCTAGGCCGTCTGGAGGCCCTGACCAAGGAGTTCAACATCAGCGTGATGGTGGCGCCCAACTTTGCGCTGGGAGCGGTCGTAATGATGCAACTCTCAAGGATCGCCGCCAGATATTTCGATTGGGCTGAGATCATCGAATCTCACCATGAAAAAAAGATTGACGCTCCGTCGGGGACGGCTATCGCCACCGCCAGGGAAATGAATGCGGCCCGCGAAAAACCGTTCGCCTCCATACCCGGCGAGGCCGAGCATAAGAGCCGCGGCGAGAAGTTTTACGGCGTGCCGGTTCACAGCGTCCGGTTGCCCGGCCTGGTGGCGCACCAGGAGGTTATCTTCGGCGCGCTGGGCCAGACTTTGACCATCAGGCACGATACGACCAGCCGCGAGAGTTTTATGCCGGGTGTGCTTCTTGCTATCAAGGAAATGGCTGGCCGGAAAGGCGAATTCATTTTTGGTTTGGACAAGTTGCTGGGATTCTAAATTTCGAAGATCCAAATTCGAAGCCATGACGTTTTGGATTTTTGCCAGTTAATGCTTTAGAATCATTTCACGCTTGGGGTTTGGCGGTCCTGAATATTCCGTGAGAGGGTTGAAATTGGACGGTTTACGAGTCGGCATTGTCGGGGCAACGGGCCTGGTCGGCCAAGAATTTATCCGCGTTTTGACCCAGCGGAATTTCCCCATGAAATCACTGACTCTGCTTGCTTCAGACCGCAGCGCGGGGAAAAGACTGCTGGTTAAGGGCCAGGAAATCGAGGTCAAGGAAACCAGTCCTGACAGCTTCAACGATCTTGACGTGGCTCTTTTTTCCGCCGGGGCTGACATATCACGTCATTTTTCTCCCGTCGCGGCCGAAAAAGGCGTGGTCGTCATCGATAACAGCGCCGCTTTCCGTTATGAACCTGATGTGCCCCTGGTTGTACCGGAGGTTAACATCGAGGATGCCAAGAGCCATAAAGGCATCATTGCCAATCCGAACTGTTCCACTATCCAGATGGTGACGGCGCTCTACCCGCTGCACAGGGTCAACCCGATCAAGCGTATCATTGTTTCCACTTATCAGGCGGTATCAGGCACGGGAACCGCGGCCATGGACGTTCTCACAACTCAAAGTCAAACGGTTTTAGCCGGCCAACCCGTCACTCCTCACGTTTATCCGCACCAGATCGCTTTCAATCTTATTCCAGAGATCGACGTGTTCTTCGATACGGGTTACACCAAGGAAGAATGGAAGATGCTGGTGGAAACCCGCAAGATCATGCATGCCCCCCACGTCGCTCTGTCCGCCACCTGCGTCCGGGTGCCGGTTTTCATCGGTCACAGCGAGGCGGTCAATGTCGAGTTTGAGCGCCCGATGTCGCCGGATGAAGCCCGCGATATTCTGGCGAAGGCTCCTGGCGTCAAGGTCCTCGATGATCCCACCGTCAGTCTCTACCCCCATCCTTGGATGGCGGCAGGCACCGACGATACCTTCGTCGGCCGGATACGGTCCGATTCCTCCCTGGCGGGCGGTCTGGTGATGTGGATCGTCGCCGACAATGTCAGAAAAGGCGCCGCACTCAATGCCGTCCAGATCGCCGAGGAAATGCTTAAACGGGGCTGGCTCGGAGGCAAGTGATGAAAGAACTGGGACGATTGATCACCGCCATGGTAACGCCGTTCAAGGAAGACGGCTCAATTGATTTTATCCAGACGAGAAAGCTGGCCAAAGCCCTGGTTGCTTCCGGCAGCGACGGTATTGTGGTCGCCGGCACGACAGGCGAATCTCCTACTGTCACCTGGGAAGAGGAGCATGCCCTGTTCATGGCCGTCAGGGAAGCCGTGGGTGAAAACGCCAAGGTTATCGCCGGCACCGGTTCCAACTCCACTGCCGAAGCCATCGAAAACACCATTAAAGCCGAGAAACTCGGCGTCGATGCCGCTCTCCTGGTGGTGCCCTACTACAATAAACCTACGCAGGAGGGCCTGTACCGCCATTTCAAGGCGGTTGCAGATTCGACCACCCTTCCCATAATCCTGTACAACGTTCCGTCCCGTACCATCACTTCGATGTCGGCCGAGACAACGATCCGATTGTCGAAGATCCAGAATATCGTCGGAACCAAGGAAGCCTCCGGCAATCTCGGCGAGATCGCCCGGATCATCGACGGAACCCAGTCAGACCGCCCGGATTTCACCGTCTGGAGCGGCAATGACTCGGACACCCTGCCGATGATGGCCATAGGCGCCCACGGCGTTATTTCAGTCGCTTCTCACCTCGTCGGCCTCCAAATAAAGAGGATGATGGAAAGCTTCGTTGCCGGCAATCTGGCTGAAGCCGCGGCACTGCACCGCCACCTGACGCCTATTTTCAATAATCTGTTCGTGGTGGCTAACCCGATCCCGATCAAGTACGCGTTGAATTACATCGGTTTCAAAGTCGGCCAACCGCGTTTGCCGTTGACCGACCCGGACGAAAGGACGGCGGCATTTATTCGCGATACCCTCAAGGGCTATCACATCGATTTACCCCTTGCCTGAAAAAGCTGCTTAATTTCATGTCTTCTTAAGCCCATCGTTGGGTTGAGGGCAATGTTACCTGATAAGCTTGGAGATCTCGTACCGCTGACGCAGGCGCTGGTAAAACCCGCGTCGTTGACCTGCGCCCGAGCTTTTGCCGACGATGAGACGACGCATTTCCTGATACCCGATGCCTCTAAGCGGGATAACCTGCGATTCTCGTTCGAGTATTACCTCAATTTGACGCTCGTTACCGGCCAGGGAACCTACGTGACATCGCCCAGATGCGAAGGCGTGGCGATATGGTTCGAATCGCCACACAAAGAATCGCTGATTGATCACCTCCGCGCAGGCTTCCCGCTGTTGCCCCTGAGGGCAGGCTGGGGTTATCTGCTCAGGGAATCCCGCCTCGACCTCCATTTCTCCCGACTGCGTCGGGAACTGGCGCCAACGCGGCACGTGTATCTGGGAGTCCTGGCTGTCGACCCGGCCTGCCAGGGACAGGGATTTGCCTCAAAACTGTTGCGGCCGATGCTGGAATACCTTGACCGAAATAAAATGCCGGCTTACCTCGAGACCCAAAACCTGAGGAACGTGGGGATGTACCGTGGGTGGGGATTTGACCTCATAAAAGAGGAAGCGCTGCCGGACACAGGCCTGAAACTATTCTTGATGCTCAGGCAGCCAAAATCAGCGAACGTCTCTTAATTGTTCATCCTCCGACCGGATCAGGCGAACGGTTCCCATTACCCGATTAAAAAATGAAAAGGGGCGGGTTTGTAACCCGCCCCTTTATTGAACTTCGATCGTGATATTATGGCATCGGCTTGGTTTCGGGGTTCCGCTCGCCCGATTTGTAGTGGTGGGACCCAGCGCTTAATTCGGCAAAGGCAGCCTTGGCCTCATCCACCGAGGCGCCGTCATCGAGGGTGGAAGTGTCACCGATGGTGGCGCCCGTCGCCACAGCCTTGAGCAGGCGGCGCATGATTTTGCCGCTGCGGGTTTTGGGCAGCAGGTTGACGAAGAAAATCTCTTCAGGGGTGGCCAGGGTACCGATGGTCGCCCTGAGGTGCCGGGTCAGTTCGTTCTTGATCTCGACCGACGGCGGCGTGCCCTTGCGCAGGGTCACGAACATAATGATCGCCTCGCCCTTGATCTCATCGGGCCGTGAGGTCGCGGCGGCTTCGGCGACCGCGGAATGGCCGACGATGGCGCTTTCCAGTTCGGCGGTGGAGATGCGGTGTCCCGCAACCTTGATGACCTCGTCGGCGCGGCCGAGGAGCCAAAGGAAGTTGTCCTGGTCCTTCATGCAATAGTCACCCGGCAGATAGTAACCGGGGAAGCGCGACCAGTAGGTCTTCTGGTAGAGTTCCGGGTTATGGTAGATGTCCAGGAGCATCCCCGGCCATGGTTTCTTGATCACGATGAAGCCGGTCTCGCCGTTAGGTAGTTCCTTGCCCTCGGCATCGAGAACAGCCGGAACGATACCGGGCATGGGCTTGGTGGCCGAACCGGGTTTCAGGAAATGGGGCTGGATGCCGGGGGTTGGGGAGATCATGAAGCCGCCGGTCTCGGTCTGCCACCAGGTATCCGAAATGCCGATGCGCTCGTGACCGATATTGCGGTAATACCACAGCCAGGCCTCGGGATTGATCGGCTCGCCGACCGAACCGAGGATCCTGAGGCTGGAAAGGTCGTGTTTGGCCGGCCATTCTTCGCCATGGCGCATGAACATCCTGATAGCCGTGGGTGAAGTATACAGAATAGTTACGCCGTATTTGGCGATAATTTGCCACCAGCGGTCGAGGGTTGGGTAGTCAGGCGCGCCCTCATACATAACTGAGGTCAGGCCAAGTTCAAGAGGGGCAAAGACAACGTAGCTATGCCCGGTGATCCAGCCGATGTCGGCGGTGCACCACCACACGGTTTTCTTATCGGTATTGAACGCCCATTGCATCGTCTTGGCGATCCATAAAGAGTAGCCGCCGGTGCCGTGAAGAATGCCCTTGGGCTTGCCGGTGCTGCCGGATGTGTAAAGGACAAACAGCGGATCGTTTGAGTCCATATGCTCCGGCTCAACGTACTCATCGCACCCGGCCAGGAGATCGTTTAGCCACACATCTCGTGCGGGGTCCATTTCGACGTTATGTCCCGTATGCTTGACGACTACTATCTTCTCCACGCAGGGACATTTTTTGGCAGCTTCGACGGCGTTATCCTTAAGGGGCAGAATTTTGCCGCGCCGATGCATGCCGGAGGAGGTCACGATAATTTTGGCTTCCACGTCTTCAACGCGGTCAGCCAGCGCCTGACCGGAGAAGGCGGAGAAGACCACGGTGAAAATAGCGCCGATCCGGGCACAGGCCAGCATAAAAATCGGGAGGGCTGGAATCATAGGCAGGTAAAGGGCAACCCGGTCTCCGCGCTTGACGCCGAGTCTCTTTAAAGCCGCGGCGTAGTTGTTAGTAAGGCGGTAAAGTTCGGCGTAGGTCAAAACCTGGGTATCGCCAAGTTCTCCTTCCCAATGGAAGGCGACTTTGTTTTTGACCTCTGTTTTCATGTGGCGGTCGAGGCACTGATACGACAAATTCAGCTTGCCGCCGACAAACCAGCGGGCATACGGGACTTTCCAGTCGAGCACCTTGTCCCAGCGCTTGAACCAATCGAGGTCCATCGCCTGCTCGCCCCAGAAGCCTTCCGGGTCCTGATCGGCGCGGCGCCACATTTCGTCGTAGTCACCCGACGGGCAAAAGTACTGAGTAGTAGGCAAGTGAGCGACGCGGGAATCGGCTGCTTGTGTCATCTTTCTCTCTCCTCTTTTAATTACTGAGCGCCGTTCCGGGCCAAATTTGAGACCCGGACAGGGAATAATCGGAAGGGGTGTAAACGCCATCAGCCAGGGTTGAGTCTGAAATTCGATTCTGCCCACCGAGCCGGCTGCGACCGGCGATAATAGATCCGGTCACAACGTCATCTGGGCTGAACTCAACATTCTCCCAGACAATGGAATTCCGCAGCACCGTGTTGTTCCCAACGGCGCATCGATCGCCAATAATTACCGGCCCTTCGATCCTGACGCCTGGGCCAATACTGCAACCGCGGCCTACCATCACATTACCGGCAAACACGGCTGAAGGATCCACGAAAGTCCCGTCCCCTATACTGGTGCCGGCCGGCGGGGTAAGCGGACATTGGCAACGGCCGTTCAGCATATCCATGTTGAATTGAAAGTATTTTTCGCAATTGCCCATATCTATCCAATAGGAATTGCGGTCAACAAAGGCGTAAAACGGGCGGTGATCTGTTAACAGGAACTGAAAAGTCTCCCGCTCGATGCTGGTATTTTTGCCCGGTTCGATATACCCGAATATCTCAGGCTCCAGGATGTAACATCCTGCGTTGATCAAATCGGTGGTTATCTCTTCGGCCCTGGGCTTTTCAATGAAACGCCTGATCTGGTTGTCCTTTTCAGTCTCTACCAGGCCGAATGCCGAAGGATTTTCAACCGGCGTCAAGGCGATAGTCGCCACGGCGTTATTGGAGCGATGCTGAGCCAGCATCGCCGATAAATCTATGGTGGAAAAGACGTCGCCGTTCAAAGCAAAAAAAGTGCTGTCCAGAAAACGTTCACAATTCTTGATGCCCCCGGCGGTGCCGAGCGGCTTTTCCTCGTCAATAAAAGTCACCTTACAGCTGCGGTAATTTTCTCCGAAATATCTTTCCATCTGCCCGGCAAGATGCCCCCGGGTAAAAATAACCTCATCGACGCCGTGCCCCATAAGATGATCCACGACGTGAGCCATGAAAGGTTTATTGAGCACCGGCATCATGGCCTTGGGGGTGTTGATAGTCAGGGGTCTCAATCGGGTGCCCAGGCCGCCAACTAAAATGAGCGCTTTCATAAATAAATACCGGTACTCACCCTTCAATTTTGTTGGAGACGATGGGTTCCAGTTTTAATACCGCGGCTAGCTTATCTTATAGGAACTAGTACCTCGAAATCAAGCCGCGTTTGTTACGGGAATTTTTATCTCTTTTTTACTTTTTATAGTCTTTTACTGACTATAGGCTACTTTAGATCCTTCAAAATGAGGCAAGCATCAGCCGCGGCCAAAGCCCGGTGGCTGATGTGATTTTTTTCTTTCGGCGCAATTTCTGCCATCGTTTTGCCGAGTTCCTGTAAAAAAAATACCGGGTCGTACCCAAACCCGTGTCTTCCCTGAGGGGCTAAAGAGATCAAACCCTCAATCTTGCCTTCGGCAAATTTAACCTGACCGGTTGGAGTTGCAATGGCGATGACACAGCGGAAACGGGCTGTCCGCTTGCCGACCGGTACTGTTTCCAGCCGCCGAAGAAGCAGGTCGATTCTTCCGGTATCAGTGGCATTGTCTCCCGCGTAACGGGCTGAACGGACACCGGGCTCACCGCCAAGGGCATCGACCTCGAGGCCGGAATCGTCAGCCAGGGTCAATAGACCGGATGCCTTGGCCAGGGCGCGGGCTTTTAACGCGGCGTTATCAGCGAAGGAGTTGCCTGTCTCGGCGACTTCGGTGACAATGCCTTTGTCTGACGGGGTCACCAGGCGGAAACCGCAGCCCGCCAGGAGTTCCCGGTATTCATTTAATTTGCCCTTGTTATTGGTCGCCAGGAGTAATTCAGCTTCCATTGCCCTTAACCTAAAGTGGGGACACGGCATGCCGTGTCCCCACATAATAATCGGACCCTATGATGACTAGATTGGTTTGAAACGGGATTCCAGTTTGCGTGAGACCTGCGGCATGGTGGTGTACTCCATCTCATCCAGCGGCAGGCGGTGGGGTTCGAATGGACCATGCTTGCGCATCATATATGCCATTTCGTTCGCCTTTTCGCGGGCTTTGTCATAGGAGACATCGGCGAAGAAATCGCGGGGACCCACCAGACGTCCCTGGGACAACTGGAAGCCCTGGGCGATGACCCGGGGCGGGCCGTCGAACCGGGTGGGGAGGCTGTCGGCTACGCCCACGGGCATAATCGGTCCCCAGTGAGAGCCCCTCATCCAGCCTTCTACCAGGTACGGCTGGGCAAAGGGTTCCAGGACCTCGCCGACGGCGGGAAAGGCTCCCTGACAGCGGACGATGCAGACCGGATCATCTTTGCCGACGTAGCGGCCGGCAAGGAAAGCCAGTTTCTGGGTGGATGATGAAGCCGCGATTTCGCCGGACTTGGTGTAGACCGCTTTAACGGGGTAGCGGTTGGGTGCGCCGATGAAGACCAGCAGGTCGTAGATTTCCTCAGGAGTTGAAAAGGTGATCTTCTTGCTTTCTTTAACGTCATGGACTTCGAAATTGAAACCCTGGTGCATGTTCTCGGCGATTACGAGGCCGATGGTATTGAACGGATCGGCGAACATTTTGTATAGAGGCATATTCCACGCGCCGGAGGAGGTTTTGTCAGCCATGAAGATGACCACCGGTTCAGAGGTTCGCTCCTCGAATTCCATCTCCGCGGCCCCCGGACCCATGCCCTTGATGTTTCCGGAGAAGGCATCGGTCAGGAGGTCCTGCCCGGCACCGTAAAGTTTCAGTCTCTTGGCCACGTTGGTGCAAGCGACGAACGTATCCCACGCCATTTCATGAACGTCGGGACTGTTCTCGCCCTTCTGATGGGTCATGATAAGTTGCAGGTCGTCGCCGCACTTGGTGACATGGTAATCGATCAGCAGGCCGCTTTCCTTGGCCTTGGCGAGCTTATTGTCGGCCTCGCAAAGGCACTCGGGATGCGAATCGGAATGACCGACATACCCGCCGATGTCCGCCTTGATGACGCTAAGGGTAAGCTTCATGGTAACTCCTCCTGTTAGTTAATAGTCTATGCCCTTGCGGGCGCGGATGCCTTCGGTAAAAGGATGTTTGATCATCAAAATCTCGGAAACAAGGTCAGCGGCTTGCACCACCTCTGGGGCGGCGTCCCGTCCGGTGAGAATGAGTTCAACGTGCTCCGGCCGGTTATTTATCAGGTCAAGCACGTCGGCCACATCCACCAGACCCTTAGCTGTCGCCTGATTGATCTCGTCAATAATGACAATGTCGTAGTCGCCGGAAACCATAGCGTTTTTCGCTGCAGCCAGTTCTTCTTTGGCCGCGGCGCGATAGGCCGATTTCGATGGGCTTGCTCTCAACCAACTGCGATCGCCGACATATCGGACGGTGACATTGGGCAGGTTCTTCAGAATAAAATATTCGCCGTGTTCCCCGGCGTAGTCTCCGCCTTTCATCATCCCCAGCATAAACACCCGGGCGCCCCACCCGGCCCCCCTGACGGCAATTCCGATGGCCGCGGAGGTCTTGCCTTTGCCGTGTCCGGTAAAAACGGAAACCAGTCCTTTTTCCAGCCTGAAGGCATCGGCGTGTTCTTCGGTGTGGGTCAACAGAACCTCCGGGGAATATGCGGCGCTTGGGTAGCTTGCGAATATCCGGTGAAGTTTAACAAGGGTGATTGGCAGTGTCAAGATAAAAATATGAACCGCCGACCGTACCATTTTGACACCCGGCGATTTCGACCATAGAATTGAAATTAAGCCTGCAACGGAGGGTATATGAAAAAACCTGACCTGCTCGTATTAATAGCCGTCTGGGAATTCCTGACCTCTCTAATGTCTATTGTAGGTTTGGGCGCAATCATCGTGGTCGGCTTACAAACGAGAACCTGGTGGATGCGTCAGAATGTCGACTTTGATCTTTACAGCCCATGGATTCACTTCGGTCTTATCGTCGGCGGCGTGATCTGCTTGATCTATGCCGTGTTAGCCCTGGCCGCGGGTATCGGGCTTCTTTCGGGAAAAGAATACGGCCGTATCATGTCGCTCATTCACGGCGGGTTCAGCCTCCTTGTTTTCCCGGTCGGCACGGTCATCGGAGTGCTGCAGATTGTTTATCTAACCCGGTCCGATGTCAGGGCGTATTTTCAATGAAGTCCATTAACGACGGTCTAGTCCGTTTTTTAGTCTCGCCGAATCACCCGGTTTTTGAGGGACCCGATTCCTGAAATCCTGATTTCTACCGTGTCTCCCACCTGCATCGGTCCTATCCCTGAAGGGGTTCCGGTGGCGATCACATCCCCCGGCAACAAGGTCATCACATGCGAAATAAAATGAATTAGATAATCCACGGGATAGATTAGATCTGAAGTGTTACCCTGCTGTTTACGTTCATCGTTCAGATAGGTCTCGACAATCAGATTACCCGGGTCCGCTTCAGTTTCAATCCATGGCCCTATCGAGGCAAATGAATCAAAGCCCTTAGCCCGCGTCCATTGTCCATCGATCTTTTGAAGATCACGGGCGGTGATATCGTTAAAGCAGGTATAGCCCAGCACGTGGCTAAGGGCGTTTTCCCGGCTGATTCGCCAACCGGATTTCTTGATGACCACCGCCAGTTCCGCCTCATAGTCGACTCGCTGCGACATCGGAGGATAAATGATACCCTCCTCCGGACCTATTACCGTCGTTGATGGTTTGAGGAAAATCAACGGCGCGGTAGGCAGCGTGTGCCCCATCTCTCTGGCATGGCCGTGATAATTAACTCCCAGGCAGACAATCTTTGAAGGTGCGCATGGCGCCAGCAATTTCACCGAATGTAACGGATATACCGCGCCGGAATAATCAAGGCTTTTGTACGGCGTGCCATTTATCCCAAGAATATTTTTACCATCAATGACACCATAGGATTCCGACCCATCGGGCGTAGAAAAACGAGCAATTTTCATGGGTGGCATTGTACCTTCAAGGCGGTGAGCTATACAAGCAGCGACTTATAAAATACTTAAAACAGTTTTGGTTCCAAACCTGATGGTACTTATAATGGAACTGATGGAGGAAATATTGACCCTGCCCTTAGGAGTCGCTATGGTGGTATCTGCTTTGTGAAGCAGTATTTTTCGAAACCTGTCTGAACATTCGGATATTTGCGCCGCCTATTTGAACGCCCTATAATAACGTCCGGTTTTAGAACTAATGAATAATATAACTGGAGGATGTCCCAAAATCTGTGGAAGTCTCTGAGGTTTCAAAGAACAAAAAACTGCTCATCGACGGTGTCCCATTCAACGTTGAAGGCGTCGATTTCGTTAAACCCGGTAAAGGCCGGGCCATTTACCATCTCAAATTGCGCAATTTGATCAACGGGACATTATCCGAGCCGACTTACCATTCCGGCGACAAGTTTGATGAAGCCACGATCACCGTCAGAGATATGCAATACCTCTACGAGGAGCATGGCCATTACACCTTCATGGATGCCGAGAGCTACGAACAGCACGTCATGGGCGAAGAAAATGTCGGCGACAAAAAGCTTTACCTTAAAGACAGCCTCGGTGTCCAGGTGATGATGTGGGAAGACCGCCCTATCGACCTCATCCTGCCCAAAGCTGTCGAACTTAAGGTAATAGAGACCGAATCCGCCCTCAAAGGCGCCACGGTTACGGCACAGCAGAAAATGGCAAAGCTTGAAACCGGTATGTCCATAGGCGTTCCCGCCTTCGTCAAGGAAGGCGATGTTATCCGGATCAGCACCATTACCGGATCATACGTCGAGCGTGTCGGCGGCTAGAATCCCGTGGACCTGGGTGTTCTTTCAGGTAAAAAAGGAAATCTGAAACGCCGGGCTGAGATCTTGAATCTCACCCGGCGTTTTTTCATCGAACGGGGTTATCTTGAAGTTGAAACGCCTTCATTAGCGCCCTGTCCGATCCCTGAAGCCTTCATCGAACCCATTACCAGCGAATGTGGCTGCCTCCTCCCTTCCCCCGAACTCTATATGAAACCCCTGCTGTCAGCCGGTTATGGCGACATTTTTCAAATATGCCACGCCTTTCGCAGGGGAGAAAAAGGTGCCCGGCACCGTGAAGAGTTCACACTTCTCGAATATTACCGGATCGGTAGAACCTATCTCGATCTCGCAATCGAAACGGAATCGTTAATCATTAATTTGGCAGAATGTCTTATCGGGTCAGCCAAGATCCAGTACCAGGGTAAGGAGATCGACCTGACGCCGCCGTGGCCCCGTGTTACCGTCAGTGATTCTTTTATGTCCACCTGTGGCTGGGATCCTGTGAACGTCCACGACGACGAAAAATTCGACTTCGAACTGGCGACCAGGGTCGCCGCCATGTCGAATGAGCGCCCCCTGATCCTTTACGATTTTCCATCCAGGATGGCTTCATTGGCCCGCCTTAAACCAAGCGACTCGAAATTAGCGGAAAGAACCGAGATATTCATCGGCGGGCTGGAACTTGCGAATATTTTTTCGGAATTAACCGATCCCGAAGAACAGCGCCGGCGGTTCGAAAATGAACTTGATGTCGCCCGTTCGCGGAGAAAAGACGCCAAAATGCCCGAGGATTTCCTTGAATCTCTAGCAAAACTTCCGGAAGCGGCGGGTGGGGCGTTGGGGATGGACCGATTGGTGATGCTGTTGTGTGATGCCGGTACGATAGATGAAGTCACCGCATTCCCGGTTTAGCGATTCTCGAACCGCCTCTCCCTGGTGTTAACGTCCCAGCAAAAACCGGCAACGCCTGAAGACCCCACTGGCGGATCTAAGGTTTCGGCAATCGTTCTTATGAGTCCAATTTTTAGGGAACTTCGACGACTTCGAAGTATTCCTGGGCATCGGGGGCTTCCCAAATCGTCCCGGACGGGTTGGTAATCGCGCTGCGGGAGGAAAGAATCTTCCCGCCGAAGGTGCCGACCCGGGTAATCTTGATCACCGTTGAGCCGTATTTTTTTGCGATAATGTCGGAAACGGGATGGCCTGTAAAAGGGGGGTGATTAGGATCGGTTAACGACACCGGTAAGAACACCAATCTCGAACCGGCGCAGGCGGCGTCAACCACGTCCCATGAGATACAGTCGGCGCAGATCATCAGCCCCACTGTGCCGAACGATGTTTCGAATTTCACCGGTTCATTGCCCCGGCAAAGGTTTAAGGCTACCTCTTCGTGGGTCAGGTTGATCTTGCGGTATTTGGCGACCTGTTCGCCGCCCTTGAAAACGTAGCAGGTGTTGTAATAACAATCGCCTTCGCGCTCCACGATGCTGCCGCCGATGATATAGCCGTGGAAAATCGTGCTTGCTTTTTTGAACATCTCCAATGCGGGCAAAGCCGTAAGCTCAAGGCTGCTCTGGAGCGTATAAGGCCGCCGGTTATCGCCCCCGGGGATAGTGAAAAACTCGGGCAAAGCAAAAAAATCGGCGTCGGTGTTGATTATTTTATCGTAAGCCTTGGCGATGTTGAGATCGGGATCACCGGCATCGGCGATTTGGTAGACGGCAATCCTCATCAGGCCAGGCTCATTCCATTGGCGGGCGAGATCATCAGCCCATTCATATAACGCGTCATAGCCTCGATAAGTTCCTGGACAGCTTTGGTCTTGTATTCCTTGACCAGTGAGCCTATCAGTTTCTTAACCGTTGTTATCTCCTTGACCCGGTGTACGTTCGCGCCGCAGAAAGCAAACCCTCCGGATAGACGCCCCCGCTGTGCGTTGATCAGCGCGAGGAATATGCAATACGGGCTCTGGGCGATATCGCAGGTCTTGACGCAGTGTTGGGGACATTTGAAAGGCTTTTTATTCCCGGCAGCCACGCTTTCGATAAAAGCGTTTCGGATAGCCCGGCCCGGCATGCCAACCGGACTCTTGATGATGACGGCATCACCTTCTTGGGAATCAACGTAGGTTTGTTTGAAAGCAGGTGAAGCGTCACATTCCTCGGTAGCTACAAATCTGGTAGCCATCTGAACGCCGCTGGCGCCGAGTTTCAAAAGGTCGTAAATGTCCTCACCCGTGAAGACTCCTCCGCCGCCGATCACCGGGATGGGGCGTCCGGCGGCTTGTTCAAAAGGTTTCACCGCCTCCAGCACTTCGGGAACCAGGTGCTCAAGACGATTTTGGGGCAGGCCCAATTCTTCGGCTTTAAATCCGAGGTGCCCGCCCGCCAGGGGGCCTTCGACGACGAAGGCGTCGGGAGTATAGTTGAAATCATCCTGCCACTTTTTGCACAAAATCCTGGCCGCGCGGCCGGATGAAACAATCGGCACTAGTTTGGTGTGCCGGTTCTTCCCAAGAATTTCAGGGAGGCGCAGAGGCAGCCCGGCGCCGGCGAAAATGATGTCGATACCCTCTTCGATAGCGGCTTTCGCCAACTCGGCAAAATCGGTAAGAGCGACCATGATGTTCACGCCCAGTACGCCCCTGGTTTTGGAACGGGCTAAACGGATTTCTTTACGCAGTCCGCGGATATTGGCTTCGAAGAAATTGGTAAAATAGTCGGCCTCGAAAAGCCCGATGCCCGGCGCGGCAATGACGCCGATACCACCAGCGTTCGCTACGGCTGACGCCAGTCCGGATAGTGAAATGCCGACGGCCATGCCGCCTTGAACAATGGGCAGACGCGCCGTGTGCTGGCCGATTCTCAAGGGAGGCGGCCGGTGCCATTTCAGAATTTCTTCTATCTCGGCAATGGCGGAACGGCCGAAAGGAATATCCATTAAGACTCCAAGGTTAGCAAATATAAGGAAGGGTATCGTATTTTGACGGGTTACGTCAAGTTGACGGCCGAATCCGGAAACTGCCCCCTAACCGGGAGGACCTCCGGCCGGAACATAATATCCCTGCCCGGCTTTTGACAGAATAAACGCGGGGCTGGCGGCGTCAGTTTCAAGTTTGCGCCGCAGCCGGCCGATATAAACGCGCAAGGCATTGACTGAACCGGGATAATCCTCGCCCCAGATAATTTCGGCTAATTTACTGTGGTCAACCACCCGACCGCAATTCCTTATCAGTTGGGCAAGGATTATACTCTCCGTTCGGGTAAGTTCGATCCGACTCCCCGATGAGGTAGAGATGTCGTTTCTTCCGGTGTCCAAAGTCAATTTTCCGCAATGGAGAACTTCCTGCTCCGGTACGCCCGGCTGACGCCTGAGCAATGTCCTCACCCTGGCGATCAGTTCAAGTTGCCGGAACGGCTTAACCACGTAATCATCCGCCCCCAGTTCAAGACCCTTGACGATATCTTTCTCGTCGCTCCTGGCTGTGAGAATGACAATCAGGATCCTGGGAAATTTTCGCAGCGTTTTCAAAACTTCGAAGCCATCGATGTCAGGGAGCCCCAGATCAAGGATTACCAGATCCGGGCTTTCGGCTTGCGCCCTGGCTATTCCTTCGATACCGAATCCGGCGCTGGCAAACTCAATCTCCGGCCAGTTCACCTGGAACGCCGTTCGCAGGTAGTCAACGATCGCCGGATCATCTTCGATAATAAGGATCTTGCTCATGTCACCCCCGTCGCGACAACCGATTCTGCTGCCGGAAGACCAAACCAGAAGGTATTACCCTGGTTGCGGAAATTCCTGGCGCCGATGGAACCCCCCTGAAGTTCAACCAGCCGTTTGGCCAGCACCAGGCTGTTATTGGCTGCCCGCCGTCTTTGCGCTTCAGGCGAACGATAGGGCTCGAAGAGATAAGGCCAGTCTGATTCAGGGACGGAGTTGCCGTCGTCTTCTATCTCGAAGGTTGTGGTGCTTCCGCCCCCGGAGATGGTCACCGAGATTTTGCCGCCGCTACGGCTTGCTTTCAACGCGCTATAGATAAATATTGATATCACCTGTCGCAACCGCTTTTCGTCGGCCCAAACGTAAACCGGGACATCAGGTGAATTCATGGTGAGAATTACGCTCTTTGTAGGCAATTCGGCCTCAATCCTTCTTGCCTCTTCACTGACCGGCTTGACCGGATCGAACCGACATAGATTGAATTTGATTTTCCCGCATTCACAGAGTTCAAGATCCATTAGATCATTGACCATCCGGAGCAGCTTTTCGGCGCTTATCTTGATGCTCAACGCCAGGTCGGACCATGGTTGCTCATTAAACCCCGATGCCAACAATTCACTGGCGCCGGCTATAGGGGTCAGTGGTGTTTTCAGATCATGAGCCAGTTGCTTGATGTAATCTTCAAGGTTTTTTACCCGCTGTTCCAGGATCGCATTCTGGTTTCTGAGCCTGTTTAATTCTTCATTCATTAAAGAATGCTCTTGCGGCGTTTCCCGAGCGTTCCGGGGCGGACTATTCATTATTACTTCTCGATTACATTCAATAATTGGCGTGTTGTGAACAACTAATCGGCGGTCAAACAAAAATAATTCAACCGAACGTTTATTCCGCCTCCGCAGCATTGAACAACGCCTTGACTATCAATTCCGAAAGAGCAGGATGGATATGAATTCCGGCCGCGATGTCATCCATGGTACCTCTTCGAGCCATCGCATTGATCACTTCTTGTATCAGCACCGAGGCCCAGGGACCGATAATGTGGCAACCTAAGATCCGGTTGTTCCGCGCCTCCATTATGATCTTGGCAAAGCCTTCGTCCTGCATCATCGCTGAACCCAGGGCGATATCCCCGTAATCGGCCCGCCCAACTTTAATCTTGAATTTTTGCGCCGCCTGCTCTTCCAGCAAACCCACCGAGGCGATCTGGGGGTGGGTGAATACGGCATGCGGTGAAGCGGTAAAGTCCATTCTCAGGTGTTGCCCGTGAATGCCGTTGGCGCCGGCTATTTCCGCTTCCGCATGAGCGGTGTGGGTGAACATTTCTCTGCCGATGGCATCGCCCAGGGCATAGATACCTTTGACGTTGGTCTCCAAACGCGAATTGACTTTGATATAGCCGTTTTTAGCGATGGCGATACCGCTGCGGCTTACTTTCAACAGGTCGGCGTTGGAACGGCGCCCGGTAGCCATCAGTAGCCTCTGGGCTCGAATTTCCGCCTTCATCCCCGTCCTGGAATGACCGGTATGGATTATTACCCCGCCGCCCGGAGCTTTTTCCACGGATTCAGCGGTACACTCGGTTTGAACGGTCATCCGTCGGGACAGGGCCATCTGCAAATAAGCCGAAACTTCCGGTTCCTCGTTAGGCAGGAGGCGGGATCTCATCTCAATTATCGTGACATCCGTGCCCATCGCCTCGAAGAAATGGGCGTACTCTACGCCGATGTATCCCCCACCCAGGACTACCATGCTTTTTGGAACCTCTTCCAGGTCCAGCAAGGTCTCGTTAGTTAAATATTCTACCGTGTCCAAGCCTGGTATAGGGGGGATAAGAGGCCGGGATCCGGAGACCAAATATATCTGTTTCCCCTTGATTGTTTCGTCGCCCACCGCGAGGGTAAAATCGTCGATGAATTCCGCTTCGCCGTGATAAAAATCTAACGCCTTGGATTCCTTCAGGTATTTTTCGATCTTTGCGCTGTCACTGTTTACCAAATGGCGCATGCGGTTCATGATGGCCTTGAAATCGATAGCCGGTATTGCGGTGTCGATGCCAAGCTTGGCCGACTCACGTATCTCCATGATGCGGTCGGCGGGAAAGATGAGCATTTTGGAGGGGATGCAGCCAACGTTAAGGCAGGTGCCGCCGATAGGGCCGCGATCGATCAGGGCTACAGTATGCCCGTGTTCGACCGCCATATCGAGAATATCCAATCCGGCTCCCGAACCGACGATGATGATATCGTATTCTCTGACCGGTGAAACCCTGGGTTTATTCATAACTTAATTGTAACACCGGGCATTTTGAATCCCTAACAAGAATGCCGGTCGGCAATTAAATAGTTATGGCTTTTGTAACCGGTTGACTATCTGAAGCTCCGGAGAATAAAGCGGCGCGACCGATTCGGGCGGCAAGGGTAACGGAGACGGAAGAAAAAGCTAAATCAGCTTTTTCAATTCGATAGTCTGTTCCCTGACGGGTCCTATGCAGACATAACAGGCGGGGCAACCGGCCAGTTCCTCGAGGCGGGCTATAAACGCCCGGGCTTCCCGCGGCAAGCTTTCCAGTCGCGTCAGCCCCGTTGTCGATTTCTTCCAGCCCTGTAGGGTCTCGTAAACAGGTTTGCACTTATTGAGCAGCGCCGGTTCGGCGGGGAAATCGTTGAGGGTTTGTCCGTCGAGTTGGTAGGCAGTACATACCTTGATTTCATCGAATGAGTCCAGGATGTCCAATCGGGTGATAGCCATACCGGTCATGCCGTTTATCCGTGTAGAAAAACGTGCGGCAACTCCATCGAACCACCCGATTCGCCGCGGCCGCCCCGTGGTGGTGCCGTACTCGTGAGCCAGGTCGCGAATGCGGTCGCCGGTGGCATCCAGCAGTTCGGTCGGGAACGGTCCGGCGCCCACCCGGGAACAATATGCTTTAAACACTCCCAGGACATCGTTGACCCTGGTCGGTCCGATTCCCGCGCCCAGGCAACCGCCGGCTGACAGCGGTGAGGATGAAGTAGCGTATGGATAGGTACCGAAATCGGTGTCCAGGAGCGCCCCCTGGGCGCCTTCCAGCAGCACCGCCTTACCCTCATCCACCATGTCGTTTAACATGGTGGAGGTTTCCCGGATATTGCTCTTGAGCGCTTCGGCGTAGCCGCGGCACCGTTCATAAAGGTCGTTGATGTCGATGGGCTTTTCGCCGTACAAACGGGTCAGGATCTGATTTTTGTATTCCAGGACATACTCCAGCCGGTTCCGGAGAATGCCCGGATCAAGGAGGTCACCCGCCCGGATACCCATGCGCGCCACCTTGTCGGCAAACGCCGGCCCGATGCCTCTGAGAGTAGTCCCCAAAGATTTCTTGCCTCGGGCCTGCTCTTCCAGCCCGTCAAGTTGAATATGGTAAGGCATCACCAGGTGGGCCCGGTCGCTGATGAAGACATTATCGGTGCTGACGCCCCTCGTGTTGAGCTCGCGTCTTTCGCTTACAAAAATTTCAGGATTGACAACGACACCGTTACCGATGACGCAGGTGCAATGGGGATAGAAAACGCCCGAGGGTATGAGGTGCAGTTTAAAAGTGCCTTGGGGGTTGATAACGGTGTGGCCGGCATTATCGCCGCCGGAAAAACGGACAACAGCGTCCGCCCGTTCGGCCAGCATATCGATAACTTTGCCTTTGCCTTCGTCACCCCATTGGGCGCCGACGATAATGGTTACTGCCATGTCAATCCCCCCTTGATCCGCCCTGGCCGGATGAACTACCCAAACCGGCGCGGCAAACAAACCAAGGAGTTATTGTATCAGAGTGGAGAGGTAGAAGTCACTTGCCACCGAGCTGCCGGTAGGCCGATGCCAGACGCTGGCCGATGGTGAAGAACGACAATACGCAAATAACCGCCAGAGCCGGAATCAGCCAGCCGGTGATCAGCCCGATGCCCAGAACGATAACCCGCTCAGGCCGAGTAAAAATCCCTTCCTTGCCTTCCAACCCGCTGGCCTCGGAGCGGGCGCGAAGGTAGCTGACAACCTGGGAACCGGCCAGGGTCAGCCCTACCAAAAGCAAAGCCCAGGAGTTGGCTTGCGGGGCGTAATAGACCATGATCGCGATAAAAACGGCGGCTTCAGACAAACGGTCGAGGGCTGCGTCGAGGATACCGCCAAATTTGGTGATCTTCCCGGTCGCCCGGGCAACGGCGCCGTCCAGCATGTCGAAAAAACTGGAGAACAGAAATACCAAGCCGCCCGCAAGCAGTGAACCGGTGGAGATCATATAGGCGGCAATAAGGGTGATCAAGAATCCGATCACGGTAACCGCGTTCGGAGTAATCCCGGATTTTGCTAAAATACGGGACAATCCGCCGGTCAAGCCCCGGCCAATCCGCCGGCGGGTATCGTTCAGCGTCATCTTGTCTTCCAAGGTCATGCCGAAATTGCGGTCAATTCGGGAATCCGCCCGGAAACATCCGCAGGGGTTTTTCCCATTTTAAGAAGCACCTGATGGTAGTACTGTTCCACGCGGCGGGCGACTTTCTCCCAGGAATATTCCTGAACCGTAACCAACCCCTGTTCTCCCAGTCTGGTGCGTAACGCTTTATCTTCGATCAGCCTGTTGATGCCGTCGGCCAGGTGGTGGGCGCTTGAGGGTTTGACCAGCAAACCTTCTTTTTCATGGTTGACCACGCAGGCATAACCGGGGATATTTGATGCCACCAGCGGTTTCCCCAGGGCCATGGCTTCCAACAGCACGATGCCGAAACTTTCCTTTCCGGTAGCCGGGGCGCAGCAGATGTCTGCGGTCTGATAATAACGCGGTAAATCGGCGTAGGATACCCCGCCGGTGAAAACGACGCTGTCCTCAAGATGCGCCCGGCGAACCATCTTTTCATATTTCGGCCTTAGGCGGGTCCCGGGGCCGACAATAAGCAGCCTGGTGTCGGGGTGCGCCTTGTGCACTTTCTTGAAGGCGTCAATCAGGTAATTCACGCCTTTGCGTTTTTCCAGCCGGCCGACGAAAACGATGTTAGTCTTGCCATCGCGGTACTCGTATACCGGCTCTACCGAAGGCTTAAAATGGGACAGGTCGATGCCGTTAGGAATGATTGTGTAGTCCGCCTTGACGAACCTGGAATGAAAGCTCTCGGCAGCCCGGGATACGGCGATATGCCCGTATAATTTCCGGGACCGGCGGTTCAGCATCCAGCGGCTGATCGGCCAGGCAAAATTGTACCCCGGTTTAGCTTCGAAAGAGTGAAAGGTCCCGATATTGACCGTATTTGAAAACCGGAGAATGGCGGAGCACAGCATGATCATGAACGGCTCATGCAGGTGGATGACGTCAAATTGTTCCTTGGCCAGGACGGCTTTTATTTTATTCGCCAGCCTGACCGAAAGGGTTATCCTGGCCACCGAACCGGAACCGGGTACCGGCCTCGGCGTGCCGATGTGGATGAACCGGTTGCCATACTGGCTGACCGGACGTGAAGTCGGCGCGATGATCTTGACCTGGTGCCCGAAAGCGGTGAGCTGTTTCTCCAGGGAGGTGACGTGATTTGCCACCCCTCCCGGGTAGGCAAAATCATAAGGCACCACCAGGGCGATTTTCATCGTCCGCTTCCCCCGCCGTTCAATAGACCGGCCTTACTTGCCTTCTTTGGCTGGCTTCTTGGCGGATTGAAGTTCAGCCACGCTCTCGGCGATAAAGCACTCCGTGGCCTCATGGGCTTCGGAATCAGAATATTGTTCAGGCGGTGATTTCATGAAATAGGAAGACGGGGCAAACAGCGCGCCTTTCAAGCCACGCTCCAGAGCCAGCTTGGCGCACCGGACGGCATCGATAACGACACCGGCGGAGTTGGGGCTATCCCAGACTTCCAGTTTGCATTCAAGCAGCAGCGGGACATCACCGAAGGTGCGGCCTTCCATGCGGATGTGGCAGAACTTGCGGTCGAGCAGCCACGGTACGTAATCGGAAGGACCGACATGGATGTCGCCGGGACTCATCTTGTAATCAAGTTGAGAAGACACGGCGTTGGTCTTGGAGATCTTCTTGCTTTCCAGGCGTTCGCGTTCCAGCATATTCATGAAATCGGTGTTGCCGCCGAAGTTCAACTGGTAGGTTCGTTCCAGTTTGACGCCGCGCTCGCGGAAAAGGTGGGTCAAGACGCGGTGGACGATAGTGGCGCCGACCTGGCTTTTGATATCGTCGCCGATAACCGGAAGTCCTTTGTTGATGAAGCGGTCCTGCCAGTATTTTTCCCGGGCGATAAATACCGGGATGCAGTTGATCAGGGCGCAGCCGGCCTCAAGCACCTGCTCAACATACCACTTGGTGGCTTCTTCGGAGCCGACCGGAAGGTAGTTGATCACCACGTCGACTTTCTTGGCTTTCAGGATACCGACAATATCCGCCGTCGGTCCGGGGGCTTTTTCGATGACCTGGGAAAGGTACTTGCCAAGGCCGTCATGGGTCATGCCACGTTCGACCTTGACCCCGGACAGCGGGACATCGGTAAATTTAAAGGTATTGTTGGGAGCGGTAAAAATCGCTTCCGAAAGATCCTTGCCGACTTTATTCTTATCGACATCGAACGCCGCCACGAATTCGATATCCGAGACGTGGTAGCCGCCCAGGTTGACGTGCATCAAGCCCGGAACAAATTCGGTTTCTTTAGCTTTGCGATAGTAATAGACTCCCTGAACGAAAGATGAGGCGCAGTTGCCGACGCCGATAATGGCGACATTAATCTTACCCAAGTGATGAGAACTCCTTTCTAAATTTGCCGATGGTCATTCCCTTGCTTGACCAGGGTTGCTCACAGTAACCGTAATTTCAGCCCCATATCATTATCTATTGGAGTGACGTTGTCAAGCTATTTAGGTATCACCGGCCGTCAGATTGAACACCTTTAACCGTAAATCCGCGCCGGTAGCATCGATTATCGCCAGCAGCGCCCCGTCCTGGCTGCAAAGGCGGTACGTCCTGGCTTCGGTGATCTGGGACTGCACCTCCGCGGGTATTACTCCGTGGGTAATCCTTTCGGTTGATTCAAAACCGGCGTACACCGCCGGACAGTGCGCCAAGGGATACCCTGGCGGTAAAAGCCGCGCTGCAACCATGCCCGCCGTTTCCAAACTTGCAAGTTCAATGCTTCCTTTTATGTCAAATACACCATACCTGGTACGCCTCAAGGATTTCAGGCAAGCCCCCACCCCCAGAACCTGTCCCAGGTCTCGGGCGATAGACCTGATATAAGTGCCGGAGCCGCAATCGACCTCGAGCGTTACAAAAGGCGGATCGAAGGCCAATAGCTGGATATTATAGACGGTCACCGTCCTGGGTTTAAGTTCGACCGTCTCGCCCCGGCGGGCGATTTCATATAAGGGAACGCCGTTTCGCTTGAGCGCGGAAAACATCGGCGGTACTTGCTGGATGGTGCCGGTGAAACTCTCCAGGGCTGAGTTCACCATCTCATGGCTTACGCTTGAGGCATCGCGCCTGAACAGGATGTTGCCCTCGGCGTCCAGTGTATCGGTCTCGACCCCGAGTTCAATCACGGCGCGATATGTTTTGGAGACCTGGTGAAGAAACTCGATAGTGCGGGCTGCCTGGCCGAAAGCTACCGGAAGGATGCCGGTAGCCAAGGGGTCAAGGGTCCCTGCATGGCCGATATGTCTTTGGCCTGTCAGCCGTTTCAGCCGGGCGATTACCCCGTAAGAGGTCATACCCGGGGGTTTATCGATGTTCAACCAGCCGTCGAGCAACATATGCTACCTACAAATTCCGGGGATTGGTGACTGGATCTTGGAATTGGGCGGGTGTTTGTACCGTGGTTATTGGTTGTCCAGCCGGGCATCGGCGGCCTTGGCCTGGTCTATGAGCTGGCTCAGACGGGCGCCGCGCTCAATGGACTCGTCCCAATAGAAATGGATCTCCGGGACGTAACGCATTGTAAGGACTCTGCCTAATTCGCCGCGAAAAAACCCGGCGGCGGAATTTAAAGCGCTCAGGATTTCATCCCGGCGCTCGGCGCCGGCCAGGTGGCTCACGTAGACTTTGGCGAATTTGAGGTCGGGGGCGGTCTCCACGGCGGTGACCGAGATAACCCCGGACAAACGGGGATCATTCACTTCACGCTGGAGAGACTCGCTTATCTCTTTGCGGATCAATTGGTTGACCCGCTCGATGCGGTGGCTCACCCGCTCTTTTCCTTACGCACGAACTCCAGCACGTCGCCCGGCTGAAAATCATTGAACGTTTCCAGTCCCACGCCGCATTCAAACCCCGCGGCAACCTCGCGGACATCGTCCTTGAACCGCCTGAGTGAAATAATGGCGCTTTCAGCGAGCTGGGCAGCTCCCCGCATAACCCGGACCCGGGCGCCGCGTGAGGCCTTGCCTTCGGTGACGTAAACCCCGGCGACTTTGGCTTTCTTACCAGCCGGGAAAACGGCCCGGACTTCAGCCCGGCCTTCCACCACTTCGACAAGTTCCGGTTCGATCAAGCCTTTTAGAGCCTTGTCGACGTCTTCGATCAGGTTGTAAATAATGTCATAGCGCTTGATATCGATCTTTTCAGTTTCGGCCAGCTTCAGTGCGCCGGCCTCGACACCGGTCGAGAAGCCGATAACCAGGCCGTGAGAGGCAATAGCCAGCATGACGTCATTTTCGGTAACGTTACCGGTGCCGGCGTGAATAATGTGCACCGTCAGGTTTTCGGTGGCCAGTTTCTCCAATGAGGTGCGGATGGGTTCGATTGAGCCCTGGACATCGGTCTTGAGGACGATATTTAGCTCCTTGACCTTGCCCGCGGCGATCTGGTCGTGCAGGCTGGCCAGGCTGACAGTGGCCGGTTTTTTGACCGTCCGCTCTGAAATAATCTGCCGGGCCTGGCGTTCCGATTCGACAGCGGAGAAGCTGTCACCCACGCCGGGGACGGACGGCAAACCCAAGATAGCCACCGGGGTCGAAGGGTCGGCCTTGCGAAGGTGTTTACCCTGGTCGCTGAACATCGCCTTGACCTTGCCGAAGGTATCGCCGACGACGATGGTGTCGCCGATCTTCAGAGAACCGTTTTGTACCAGGACGGTAGCCATGGCGCCGCGGCTCTTGTCCATTTCCGCTTCGATCACCACGCCGGTCGCCGGCGCGTTCGGATCGGCGTGCAGGTCTTCCATCTCGGCTACCAGCAGGAGGTTTTCCAGCAGGTCGTCGATACCCTTGCGCTCCTTGGCGGAGGTCCCGACGGCGATGGTATCGCCTCCCCAGTCCTCCACTACCAGGCCGTGGTCAGCGAGTTGCTGCTTGACCCGGTCGGGATTGGCGGTTGGTTTATCAATTTTGTTTATCGCCACGACAATGGGCACGCCGGCGGCACGGGCGTGATCTATGGCTTCCAGCGTCTGAGGCATGATGCCATCATCCGCAGCGACCACCAGTACGGTAATGTCTGTAGAACGGGCGCCCCGGGCCCGCATCGCGGTGAAAGCCTCATGGCCGGGTGTATCGAGGAAGGTTATCTTCTGGCCCTTGACCTCGACCTGGTAGGCGCCGATATGCTGGGTAATGCCTCCGGCCTCGCTCTCCATAACATGGGTCTGGCGGATGGCGTCCAAAAGGCGCGTTTTGCCATGGTCTACATGGCCCATGATAGTGACCACCGGTGGCCTCAGCGGCAGGTTTTTGGTTTCTTCATGTTCCGGCTTCTTGCGCTTGGTGGCGGCGCGTACGGTCTGAGGCCGCGCCTCGATGCCAAAATCCGCGGCGATCCGGGCGGCTGCTTCGTAATCGATGACTTCGTTGATATTGGCCATAAGGCCGTTGCGCATCAACTGTTTGATGACTTCAATGGGGTTCTGGCGAATAGTTTGGGACAGTTGACGCACGCTTATCGCGGCCGGTAATTCGACCGCCTTGGACTGAGGCGCCCGCGTGGAAACATCTTTACGTTCCTCAGACAACGGCCTGCTCCTTAATATATTCGCCGATAGCGGTTTTCAAACTTTCCCGGTCTTCCGGGCTGATCTTTACCTTCAATATATGCTCTATCTTGTTATCTTTCAAAGCCATGTTGAGGCATCTGCCTTCACGGCACAGATACGCTCCCCGGCCGGAAAGGCGTCCCGAAGGATCGACCTGGACATGACCCTCGGGAGTCCTGACCACCCTTAGTAACCCGCGTTTGCTGCCCACGGTCCGGCAGATAACGCAGGTACGCTGGGGCGTCTTTTTAATCGTATTCATCGGTGTCGAACTCGCCGGCGCCGCCGGAGCGTTTCTTCTTGCCGCGGCCGCCTTCGTCATCCTTACCTTTTCGCTTCTTCTTCTCGGCGCCACGGTCACCTGAACGTCCCAGGATATCCTCGGCAAAGCGTACCCCGGACTTGCTGCCGGCGCCGACAGGCGCGCGTTCGGGCGCGTTGAGCGATAGTTTAAGGCCGACTTCTTCTTCGACCGGGCCAGGCGCCACCGGCGCAGCCGCAGCCACAGGTTCCGGTATCACCGGTTCGGCGGCCGGAGCCGCGGGCGCTGCCTCAACGGGCTTTTCAGGCTTTTCAATATGCTTGACCGGGGTCTTCTCGGCTGCCTTTTCGACCGGTTTTTCCGGCGCTTTTTCCACGGCCGCCGGGGTTACGACCTCAGGTGTCCTGACCACAGCTTCAGGCGTGACCACCGGGTGAGCCGCTTCATAATCCGAGACGCTCTTGATATCTATGCGCCAGCCGGTCAGTTTGACCGCCAGCCGGACATTCTGGCCTTCCTTGCCGATAGCCAGGCTTTGCTGCCGGTCGGGGATGACGGCGGTGGCCGACTTATCGGATTCGGACAGGATGACCCTGACCACCTGGGCCGGAGATAAGGCGCTGGCGATAAACACCGCCGGGTCCGGGCTCCAGGCGACGACATCGATCTTTTCCCCGCTTAGCTCGGAGACAATATTCTGGATGCGGATCCCGCGAAGTCCCACGCAGCAACCGACGGGGTCGATCCCTGTCTGCCGGGCGGCGACGGCGACCTTGCTTCTAGCGCCGGCTTCCCGGGCGACAGATTTGATTTCCACCATGCCGCTGAAAATCTCCGGGATCTCCATCTCGAACAAACGCCGCAGCAGCCCCGGGTGCGATCTGGACAGCACCACGGTGGGGCCTTTGATACCCTTGGCGACTTCAACAAGGTAAGCGCGGATGCGCTGTCCCGGCCTGTAACGCTCGGTATGTACCTGTTCCTGGAGGGGCATGACCGCTTCAGCGCGTCCCAGATCGACGATGATCTGCTTGGGTTCGATCCGCTGAATGACGCCCGAAACGATATCTCCGGCTTTTCCGGCGTATTCATCGACAATAGCGGTATTTTCCGCTTCATGAAGCCTCTGCAGGATTACCTGCTTGGCAGTTTGAGCCGCGATGCGTCCGGCGTCGGCGGGGGTGGCTTCGACCACGACTGGTTCGCCCAGCTGGATGCCCGGTTGAACGCGCTTGGCTTCGGCGAGGGTTATCTCCTTGCGGGGATCCTCGACTTTTTCGACGACTGTTTTTTCAGCCCAGACCTTAACCCGCCCGGTGGCGGGATCGATCTTGGCCTGGATATTTTGATTGGGGGCAAAACTCTCTTTGCGGTAGGCGGAAACGAGCGCCGCCTCAACCGCCGCCAGTACCACCTCTTTGGAAAGGTTTTTCTCGGCGGAGAGTTGAGTGATAGCGAGCATGAAGTCGCTTTTCATCTCGTATTTGCACTCCTTATCTCTTACAATAAAAAAGTGGGATTTAACCCACTTCACAGGTTCTCTTCAACTAGCTTTGGAGTATAACACGATTTTCATACGAATGCAATAGACGTAAGTTCTGATAACCTTTGAAACCATCAAATACAAGGACGTTAAACCGGAGATGAATTTCCCGTTTGACACCGAAAGAACGTCTGGTTAACATAGGGGACACATCTATGTTAGCCAAAGTCCTGACCTGCGCTCTCCTCGGTCTGGAAGGCACCATCGTCGAGGTCGAAGTCGATACCGCCCCCGGCTTGCCCAACTTCACCGTCGTCGGACTGCCGGACACCGCCATCCAGGAAGCCCGGGAACGAGTCCGCTATGCCGTCCGTAACTCCGGTTTCTTTTTTCCAAACAAGCGGGTGGTGGCCAGCCTGGCGCCCGCCGACTTCAAGAAAACCGGTCCCGCTTATGATCTGCCTATTGCCCTGGGCATAGTCATGAGCTCCGGGCAGCTTTCGGCTGACGTGTCTGACCTGATTCTGCTCGGCGAACTCTCACTGGAAGGCAAATTGCGCCACACGACCGGTATCCTGCCCATGGTTGCCCTGGCGTATCAAAAGGGCTTTAAAAGGGTCGTGGTACCGGCTGAAGACGCACTGGAGGCTTGCCTGGTTGACGGCGTCGAGATCATACCCATCGAAAGCCTGGCCCAACTCGCCGCTTTTTTGTCAGGAGAGATTGAAGCCCCCGCCTGCCCTGCCCGCCCCTTGGAGGAAGGGACTGTCCAAACCGCCAAGGGCGTCGACATGACTTTTATCAAAGGCCAGGAGCATGTCAAGCGGGCCCTGGAGGTGGCGGCAGCCGGCGCTCATAACGTCGTCATGTCGGGACCGCCCGGCTCAGGCAAAACCATGCTCGCCCGGGCGCTGACCACCATCCTGCCGCCATTGACCAATGAAGAAGCCCTTGAAGTTACCAAAATATTGAGCGTCGCCGGCTGTCTCAGACCGGGTACCGCCCTGGTCAAGGAACGCCCCTTCCGGACGCCGCATTACACCACTTCAGCGGCGGGCCTGGTCGGCGGGGGACATTGGCCCCGGCCGGGTGAAATCACCCTGTCGCACCGCGGCGTGCTCTTCCTGGATGAGCTGCCGGAATTCGGCCATAATATGCTTGAAGTGCTCCGCGCCCCGCTTGAAGACCGGGTGGTGACCATATCCCGGTCCCAGGGCTCGGTGACTTTCCCGGCTAATTTCATGATGGTCGGCGCCATGAATCCCTGCCCGTGCGGCTATTACGGCGACAGCCTGAAAGAGTGCCGCTGCCAGCCTTCCGCTATCACCCGCTACCAGGCCCGGCTATCGGGACCTTTTATTGACCGCGTCGATATTTTCATCGACGTGCCGAGGGTCGATTTTGACAAACTGTCGGGCGGACACAACGGTGAAGCCTCAGCGGTCATCGCCGGGCGGGTCATGGCCGCCCGCCAGGTCCAGACCGGCCGTTTCCGGGGCACCCGCCTCAATGCCAATAATGATATGACCGCCCCCGAGATTAAAAAGTATTGTGTCCTTGATCCGGCGGCTGAAAGCCTGCTGCGCACCGCCATGCGCCAGCTTTCGTTATCCGCCCGGGCCTTTCACCGGACGCTGCGGCTAAGCCGCACCATCGCTGATCTTGAATCAAGCGAGATAATAAAAGCCCATCATATGGCTGAGGCGCTGCAATACCGGCCTCGGCTCAGCCCGTAGGAGCCCCATGGATAAGCCTATCTCAATAGAAGACAGACCCCGGCAGAATTGGTTCGGGAAGAATCTGCGGCGTAATTTTCTGGCCGGACTCCTTGTCCTGGTGCCCGTGACCATTGTCATTTTCGTCATCCTCTGGTTCTTTCACGCCATCGACGGCATACTCCAACCGGTGATAAGGCTCCTTTTCGGACACACCATTACCGGCCTGGGATTTGCGATCACTTTCGTATTGATTTATCTCGTCGGCGTACTGGCATCCAACATCGTCGGGCGGCGGATCATCCAGTTTGGAGAATGGCTCGTTTGTAAACTGCCGGTGCTCGGACAGTTGTACAATGCCGCCAAGCAGGCAATGTCCAGTATTTCCGGCCTGTCCCGGACTAAAGCGGCTTTCCGGGAGGTCGTCCTGATCGAATATCCCAGAAAAGGCCTGAGATCGATCGGATTCGTCACCAACGAAATTATCGACTCCGGCGGCCGAAAATTGACGGCCGTTTACCTGCCGACAACCCCGGTGCCGACTTCCGGATGGTTGATCCTGGTCACCGATGACCAGTTGATCCGTACCGATATCTCTGTGGATACGGCTATGAAAATGGTTATTTCGGGGGGAATCGCCTCACCGCCGGAACTGGGGGCCAGGGTAAAAGAACCGGAAATTTCCTAGTGAAGCCAGATCCAGAGCCCCAGGATCAGCACGCCAACGGCGATAGCGATCCAGCCGCCCATTCGCAGTGACCCGGGTTCGGGACGTTCCGGATTGTGGGTGACAAACTCCCTCAGGTCCCGCTTTCGCGACAGCGCGTTGTAGTAGCCGCGTTCCTCGGCAATTCCGCTGAGAATCATGACGAGGCCGACCGCCAGGAACAAAAAGCCCAAGACGAGGACGATAACGCTTTGTCCCGACACGTTCAGCCTCCTTTGTGTTTTTCGGGTAGGAATCCAATTTGGTGATTTTCAGAATTATAGTTCGTCGTCTGCCGGTTATCAAGAATCATCTCAACCGGGACCTGGCGGGTAATCTCCCGCTCAACGTCTTGAAACACAAACTGGAAGCCCCGAACGGGGCTTCCAGTTGACTCGGATTTCGATTGTTGTGTTATTTGACTTCGACGGTAGCGCCGACGGCTTCCAACTTGGTTTTGGCGGCGGCCGCCTCATCCTTGCTGACCGCTTCTTTAACCGCTTTCGGAGCGGCCTCAACCAGGTCCTTGGACTCTTTCAGACCCAGGTTGGTGAGTTCGCGAACGACGCGGATAACGTTGATCTTGTTGGCGCCGACGTCTTTCAGAACAACATCAAACTCGGTTTTCTCTTCCGCGGCGGGAGCAGCTTCGGCGGCGGCGGCGGGAGCGGCGGCGGCCATCATCGGGACGGCGGCGCTAACCCCGAATTTCTCTTCAATACCCTTTTTAAGTTCAGCGACTTCGAAAAGGGTCATTTTTTCAATTAGTGCCAGGGCTTCGGTTACGTTCGACATGTTTCTCCTTATTTCTTTTTCAGTCATTTATTTTGCTTCTAATTGCTTGATTCTGGCTTCCAGGACACCTACCAGACCGGCAGCCGGAGCGTTGAGCACGCCGACCAGCCCATACAGAGGCCCCTGTAAAGCGCCCAGGACCTGACCGATGACCACCTTCTTGGGCGGCATTTTTGACAATTCCGTCACCTGGGGTACCGTGATCGGCTGGTCTCCCAGGAAACCGCCGGCGACAGTCATGGTGGACTTGGCGCTGGTGATGTGGTCAAGTATCAGCTTGGCGGGCGCGGCGACATCTTCACCATAGCCGTAAGCCATCGCGATCGGTCCGTCAAAAACGCTTTTCAGCGCCGCTTTCTTGGCTCCTCCGGCGGCGTTCCGGGCCAGCGTATTCTTGACTACCTTGAAGCCCATCTTGGCATTGCGGAGTTTTACTCTGAGGGCGGTCAGTTCGGCTGTCTTGATGCCGCGATAGTTGGTGATGATGGCAACGCTTGACTCGCCGATAATCTTTTGCAGCTCGTCGATAGCCTGGCTCTTCTTAAGCCTTACCTTGGCATTTGGCATTCTAATATCACCCCTTTCAATAAAAAAGTCCCTGTGCCATGCACAAGGACTTAGAATCAACTCTTATGAGTCTGATTTTTTCCTCGGCTGGCGTTCATTAAGTCCCGAACAAGCGGGACACCGGCTGTCTCAGGATATTCAATTTTCCAGTGGCTATAATAGCACCCGGCGCTGCCGGGTACAACTCAGGGTTTAGGCGCCGCCGAGGGCCATGGTCGGCCTCAAGTCCAGTTTGAATCCGGGCCCCATGGTCGTGGTCACGTAAACGCTTTTGACATACTGCCCTTTAGCCCCTGAAGGCTTGGCGCGCACAATGGCTTCCATCAGGGAGGTCAGGTTCTGCATCAGGCCGGCTTCGTCGAAACTGGCCTTGCCCAGGACAGTGTGAATGATGGCGCTGCGATCCAGTTTGAACTCAACGCGTCCCATCCTGGCTTCTTTGATGGTTTGGGGCAGGTCGCCGGCGGCCACAACGGTACCCGCCTTGGGATTGGGCATCAGGCCTTTGCGGCCGAGCACCTTACCCAGTTTGCCGACTTTACCCATCATGTCCGGAGTGGCGATGGCCATGTCGAATTCTGTCCAACCTTCGTTGATCTTGGCGATCAAGTCATCGGCGCCAACAAAATCGGCTCCGGCATCGCGGGCGATTTTTTCGGCATCACCCTGGGCGAAAACCAGGACTCGCACCTGCTTGCCCAAACCGGCGGGCATCAGGGCAACCCCGCGGACCACCTGCGCCGAATTGCGCGGGTCCAGACCCATTCGAAGATGAACCTCGACCGTTTCATCGAATTTAGCGGTGGCGGCCTTTTTGGCAAGGGCGATGGCCTCTGCGGGAGTGTACTCTTTGCCCGCCTCTACCAATTTTTCAACTGCGTCAAAACGTTTGCCGTGATCAACCATATTATTCTACCTTTATCCCCATACTTCGGGCTGAACCTTCGATAATGCGTTCCGCCCCGGCCAAATCGGCGGCATTCAGATCCTTCATCTTCAACGCGGCGATCTCTTTGAGTTTTGCCCGGCTCAACACCGGAGCGGTGTTATGGCCCGGATTACCCGCGCCTTTATCCAGGGCGAGAGCCTTTTTCAAAAGGTCGGTAGCCGGGGGCGTCTTGGTAACGAAAGTGAACGACCGGTCATCGAAAATGGTAATCTCGACGGGTACGACCGTTCCGGCCATAGAGGCGGTACGCTCGTTGTATTCTTTGCAGAAACCCATGATGTTGACGCCGTGCTGACCCAGGGCCGGGCCGATTGGCGGCGCCGGATTGGCCTTACCAGCCGGAATCTGAAGTTTTACAATTGCCTTGATTTTCTTAGCCAACTATGTCTCCCCCAGGTGAAGCGCTAGAGCTTCTCTACCTGTAAAAAGTCTAATTCCACCGGAGTTTCCCGGCCGAATAAGGACAAGAGCACCTTGATCTTGCCTTTTTCGGTGTTGACCTCGTCGATCACACCGATAAAATCGATAAACGGACCATCGATAACCCTGACGCTTTGGCCTTTCTTGAATCCCACTTTGACCCTCGGGGCTTCGGCTTCCATCTGAGTTATGATGCGTTGTACCTCGTGGTCTTGAAGAGGTGTCGGCTTACCCGCGGTGCCGACAAAGCCGGTGACACCGGGCGTATTGCGGACGATCTGCCAGTTGCGATCGCTCATGTTCATCTGGACGATAACGTAACCGGGAAGGATCTTGCGCCGGACGCTGCGCCGCTGGCCGTTTTTGACCTCCACCTCTTCTTCGGTGGGAACTTCTACGCGGCCGATTTCGCTTCCCAGGTCAAGCGTCTGGATCCGTTCGCCAAGGTTCTTCTTGACCCGTTCCTCATGCCCGGAATAGGTATGAACGACATACCACTTCATGTTGTTTTCAGTCAATTTACAATACCTTTAAGATGCCGTTAAGCCTGTTATTTCAACAGGAAGTGGTCAACCAGGAAAGAAAGCCCGTAATCCAGCGCGCCCAAAACGGCGCCGACACCGAAAGACACCACAAGGACCATGACGGTCAGTTTGCGGATCTCGTCGCGGGTGGGCCAGTTAACTTTCTTCAGCTCGGCGATTATGTCGCCGAAAAAACTGGGTCTGGCGGGAGTCACCGGCTTGGCAGCCGGCGACTTTGAAGCCGTGTTTTGCATAGTGTCAGTGTGCCCCCGCGGCGTTACTTCGTCTCCTTGAATTGACGATGGGTCTGGCAACGGGGACAATACTTCTTGATCTCCAGGCGCCGGGCGTCATTACGCTTGTTCTTGGAAGAAGTATAAACCCGCTCGCTGCACTCGGTGCAGGCAAAGGTCACTACAATCCGGTTTTCCGATTTAGGCATATTACTCCAGAATGCTTGAGATGGCTCCGGCGCCGACGGTGCGTCCACCCTCGCGGATGGCGAAGCGGAGACCGGCTTCCATGGCTACCGGGTAGATCAAGCTGATCTTCATTTTGATATTGTCGCCCGGCATGACCATTTCTACGCCCTCGGGCAACTCGATATTGCCGGTGACATCGGTGGTGCCGATGTAGAACTGCGGTTTGTAACCGTTGAAGAACGGGGTGTGGCGGCCGCCCTCGTCCTTGGACAGGACGTAGACCTCGGCTTCAGCCTTTGTGTGAGGCTTGATCGAACCGGGCTTGGCCAACACCTGGCCGCGCTCGATATCTTCGCGCTCAACGCCGCGCAGCAGCAGACCGACGGCATCGCCGGGTTCGGCGAAATCAAGCAGCTTGTGGAACATTTCGACGCCGGTGACGACAACCTTGCGGATGTCATGGTGCAAACCGACGATCTCGACTTCTTCACCGACCTTGACAGTACCGCGATCGACGCGGCCGGTAGCCACGGTGCCGCGGCCCTTGATGGAGAAGACATCTTCAACCTGCATCAGGAACGGCTTGTCCTTCGGGCGCTCCGGTAAGGGAACGAATGAATCGACGGCGTCCATGAGCTTCATGATCTTGCCGCACCATTCGCACTCTCTCTTGCCGCAGGCGCATTCCAGAGCCTTAACCGCCGCGACGCGGACAACCGGGGTATCGTCACCCGGGAATTTATATTTGTTCAGAAGTTCGCGGACTTCCATTTCGACGAGTTCCAGCAGCTCTTCGTCTTCCATGACGTCGACCTTGTTCAGGGCGACGACGATGGCCGGAACCCGTACCTGGCGGGCCAGCAGGACATGCTCGCGGGTCTGGGGCATCGGGCCGTCCGGAGCCGAAACGACCAGAATGGCGCCGTCCATCTGGGCAGCGCCGGTGATCATATTTTTAACGAAGTCGGCGTGTCCGGGGCAGTCGATGTGGGCGTAATGCCTGACCGCAGTCTGATACTCTACATGAGAGATAGAGATCGTCATGCCACGGGCTTTTTCTTCCGGCGCGTTATCGATAGAATCGAAACTGCGCTTCTCGGCGAGGCCGGCCGCGGCCAGCACCGTGGTGATGGCGGCGGTGAGCGTCGTCTTGCCGTGGTCGACGTGCCCGATGGTACCGACGTTTACGTGCGGTTTAGAGCGGTCAAATTTCTGTTTAGCCATGGTATCCTTTTATCTCCCTCTTTAATTTTCTTTACTGGAGCCCACAATCGGATTCGAACCGATGACCCCGTTCTTACCAAGAACGTGCTCTACCTACTGAGCTATGTGGGCAACCCTGCTATTATAGGTTTTCCGTTTCAAGTTGTCCAGCAAGTAAAGCCAAAATCTGGAGAGGACTGGATTCGAACCAGTGAAGCCCTTTCGAGCGGCAGTTTTACAGACTGCTCCGATTAGCCACTCCGGCACCTCTCCATGTGTTGAGGCAAGCCCGAGAGGGGAGTCGAACCCACTAACCTACCGATTACAAGTCGGTTGCGCTGCCATTGCGCCACTCGGGCAGAAAGCTGGTTACTCTGGTAAAGCACCAGTTCCTGCATTCAAACAGAAAGATATTATACGTAACTTGACAAGGTCAAGTCAAGACTTTGAGCTTTAATACCCCAATCCCAAACAATCGGTGTTTTGAGACAGGTGCGTTTTGAGATTTCGGATTTGTTTGCGATTTGGTATTTGCATGATTACCAGGGTATTTCTACCCGGCGGAAGGCTTCTGCCATCAGGAATTCCTCGCCCTCAGCCGCCGCCGAAGCCCTGGCCTTGATACGGTCCAGCCGTTGAAAGAAATCTTCCTCGACCTGGCTTTTGTGGCACTTGATGGCATCTATCTTCTGGGCAAAAGTCTGCGTGATATCTGATTTGTAGTTGGCGTCATCTGCGCCGGTCAGCCAGATTTCGTTCACTTTGTGCGGCTCCAAACCTTTGGCCAGCAGGTCGGGAAAAGCCATGTGGTCGCGGGCCAGCGGGAAGATCGCGTCCATGACCGCCTCGCCGCATTTCCGGTGGTCCCGGTGCCACCAGATGTAACGGGTGTACGGAGAGTGGGTGATAACCAGGTTCGGCCGGTAGGTTCGGATAATTTCGACCAGCTCTTTTCTAAGTTCGGCGTCAGCCTCCAGCGCCTGGTCAGGATGTCCCAAAAAGATAACGTCATCAACCCCCAGGGTTTTCGCCGCGGCCCTCTGTTCCCCCATCCTGATTTTCACCAGCCGGGCCGGTGTCATATTCCGGTCAGCGGATCCCTTGTCCCCGGTGGTACAGATAACGTAAACCACCCTCTTCCCCTCGCGGGTCAGCCGGGCGATAGTCGCGCCCGCCCCGAACTCCGGGTCGTCGGGGTGAGCCATGATCACCAGCACATCCGCGGCACTCATTTCATTTGACTCCAACTGGGGTCTTCGACAAAACGTTTCTATAAACATGCTCCATTCTCCCGGCTACCGCGTCCCAGCCGAAACCCGCCACGGAACCGTGGAGTTTCATCCTATCCATGTCCCGGTTTTCCAGCCACGGCGCCAGCGCCCTTGCCAGCACGGATGGCTCGTTACCCGGAACGACGGAGCCGGACAGTCCTTCTTTAATAATGATCCTGGCGGCGCCGACATCGGTTGAGACAACCGGAGTGCCGCACGAAACGGCTTCAAGCGCCACCATGCCGAAAGTTTCGGAATATGAGGGCACGGCCACCACGTCAGCCGAGCTATAGTACAACGGCAGTTTCGGCTGGGGGACGGCCCTGATGAACTCCACCCGCCCGGAGATGTTCAGCCTGGCGGCCAGGTCTTTGAGGCGTTCCAGGGCGGGCTTTGAGTATTCGTCGCCGCCGATGATCGCCAGCCGGCATGCCGGTGCCTCAATCAGGCTGATGGCTTCGATCAACCGGTCGATGCCCTTCAGTTTATCCAGCCGGCCTACAAACAGGACCAGCGGTTCATCCGAAAAACCCAGCGCCGTCCGCGCCTGTCGTTTGTCGACCGGTTTGAAAAGCGCCGGATTGACCCCGCAGGGAACGACGGATATGTTAGCACCATCACATCCGTGATGCCGCAGTATGGCATCTTTTTCAGCCGCCGTCCCGGCGGTGATGTGCTGACAACCGGTGGCCACCTCTTTTTCAGTGATGAGCCTGATGGCCGGTTCGTTTTCTCCCAGGTCAAGCTCATCCTTGGCGGCGCCGATAGTATGGAAGGCAAAAATCTGCGGTACGCGCCATTCTTGAGCAAGCCTCAGGCCAACCTCCCCGGAAAGCCAGTAGTGGCTGTGGACAAGGTCGTAAGAAGCGCCGTCGCCAAAGCGGAATTTCTCAAGGTTGTCGTGAAATTCCCGCAGGTGATTGTACTGGGTCAGTTTACCCATCTCCTCGACGGCGCCCGCCCTGATATGGATGAGCCTGGCCCCGGGCGCCAGGTATTCCAACTCAGCGTCTCTGGGGTCATGGGCGCGGGTGTATACATCTACAAGGTGGCCGCGACGCCCCAGGGCTGCCGCCAGTTCCCGAATGTAAACATTCATCCCGCCGGTATCCCGCCCGCCCAACTGCCCGATGGGGCAGGAATGGACCGACAACATGGCGATACGAAGCTGTTGGGCTATCATTTGAGCTCGATTCGCAGGCGTGAAATCGGCATTTCGACTCCACCGAGATGGTATTTGTACGTTTCGGTGCCTTTCAGAAAATCGTAGCGGTTCATTTTCTGTTCGATGGCGTCTTTGATCGAATAAATTTTCGACAGCAAACCGACCGAAAGCGATGAATATTGCGGATCATACCCGCTGTTGTAGAGATAACGGGTTCCATTATAATCAAAACACATAATACTGGCTACAATTTCCCGGCCCATTCGGAGATGCCCGAACCGCAGGTACCCTGAGCGGTTCATCGATTCGGCCAGGTTCTTGAAATACGACTCCATCGCCGCGGTCATGAAACCGGCTTTGTCCGCCCTGCTGGCACGCAACAACCTGATAAACGTCGCCAGCTCCGTATCGGTGTCGACGGGTACCGTTATGTCAAACCGGATATCGCCCGCCTCTTCCAGGCGCCTCATCTTGCGGCCGATTTCGTGCCGCTGATGAGTGGTCAATGAAGACCGGTAGGCGTCCCAGGTTGGAGCTAAGGGCATATCCAGCGACACATCGGTATCTGCCACATCGACTCTCAGGCCTCTGGATTTTGCCATGGGTAACAGGTGTTTCAACGCCGTGGAGTCCGGGCGGAGTGATTCCAATTCGACCGTTTTAGTGTTCGCGTGATCGAGGCTTTCCAGGAGAGCCTGGAAGAATTCGTTCTCGGAGCCCTCTTTTACCATGAAATCAAGGTAGTCGCAGACATCGGCGCTGCCGATGAAACGCGTGGTGTCCCCGCCGGTGCGTAGCGGCGCGATACCGATAACATCGTTACCGGAAGAGATCTCAGTCAGGAATAGATCATCGCCGCCCCGGAAGTTCGCCCACCACGCCTCGAGCCACCCGGGGGTGATGAAAGGAATTGGCACATGGAAATTTTTCTGATATTTCGGCCAGTTGTCTTTTAACTCGGTAAGAGTCAACGGTTTCAGGTGGGTCGGCATTCTATAAAGGATAACACGCGGTGCCGTTCAAGCCAAGTCTTGACCATAGAGGGCATTTAACGTATACTAGTTGCGTGGTTGCGCATACTAGAGAGTATATCAAATCACCATATAGGGTAAGGGAGTAATGATGGCTGAACTCAAGGTGAAGATCGTGGTACTTCCACAGGATGGCTGCGGCGGCGGTTGAAGCCCGGTGGGACAATCGTCGGAGACGATTGAAGCTATCAAGAAATTGGTTGACTCCAAAACGGGGACGGTTTCCGAGGTCGTCGATATCGAATCGATAGACACTGAAGATGAAAACTACGCCCCGGTTGTTAAACTGTTTGATTCACACTCGATCTGGTCTTTGCCGGTTGTCTTTATCGATGGAAAAATAGTGTCATGGGGAACCTCGCGATTGGACCGCATCGAAAAATCGCTTGGGGAAATGTTCCCTGCCAGTAAAGAAACCGCGCCTTCAACAAGCCGGACGTAACGCCCCTGCCTGGTTCGCCAACCTGGTCTACGGCCAGGACGTCTTGTGCAGCAGGCAGGCGACGAAATGGCCGTCCCCGGCGTCGTTCAGCAGCGGCACCACGCTTTTACACTCCTCGAACGCCTTGGGGCAGCGGGGATGAAAAACGCATCCGGAAGGCGGGTTCAACGGGCTGGGCGGTTCGCCCTGTAAGAGGATGACCTTGCGCTTTGCCTACACCTTGGGGTCGGGCACCGGTACGGCGGACAACAATGCCTGGGTGTATGGGTGAAGGGGCCGATCGTACAGCGCGTCGCGGGGCGCGATCTCCATGATCTTGCCCAGGTACATCACCGCAACCCGGTGGCTGATATGCCTGACCACGGACAGGTCATGCGAAATAAACAGGTAGGCGACGCCGAATTGCCGCTGGAGGTCATCGAGCAGGTTCAGAACCTGCGCCTGGATAGAAACGTCGAGGGCGGATAATGGTTCGTCGCAGACGATGAATTCAGGCTGCAGCGCGAGCGCCCGTGCCACACCGAGCCTCTGCCGCTGTCCCCCGGAAAATTCGTGCGGATACCGTTCGGCCATATAGGGAGCCAAGCCCACAATGTCCAGGAGTTCTTTTACCCTGTTGCGGCATTCCGTTTTCGTGGCATGGTGCAGCCTGAGGGGCTCGGTGATGATGTCGTAGGCGGTGAAGCGGGGATTCAAGGATTCATAGGGATCCTGGAAGATGACCTGGAGTTTCGGTCTAAACGGCCGCAATTGCTTGTCGGTCAGATCGACCAGGTTCTTACCCTTGAAACTGACTTCACCGGAGGTAGGACGGTGGAGTTGGAGCACACATTTGCCTACGGTGGTCTTGCCGGATCCGGATTCCCCTACCAGGCCGAGCGTTTCCCCATGGTGAACGGCAAAAGTCACACCATCAACCGCTTTAAGTTCGGTGACTTTTTTGCGTAAAAATCCTCCCGACCCAATCGGGAAATATTTAGTCAGGTTGTTGACTTCGACTAGGACGTTGTCTTTTGCCAAGGTTTTTCTCCGTTGATAGCGACCAAACAACTGGTGAAATGCCCGGGCGTCATCTCTACCATGCGGAATTTCATGACGTCGCATTCACCCTTGATGAAATAATTGCACCGGGCGGCAAATGCGCAACCCGAAGGCGGACAGATCAGGTCCGGCGGTTGACCTTCGATGGAACGCAGGCGCATTTTCCGTGGTTCATCCAAGCGGGGGACCGAACCGAGAAGTCCGACAGTGTAAGGATGCAATGGGTTGTGGAAAATATCGACCGATGTCCCGTATTCCACTACCCGTCCGGCATACATGACATATACGCGGTGCGCGTATCTGGCGACGACTCCGAGATTATGGGTAATGAGTATGAGGGCGCTGTTCAGGTCTTTGACGATGCCTTTTAGAAGTTCGAGCAACTGGGCCTGAATTGTGACATCGACGGCTGTGGTCGGCTCGTCAGCGATGATCAGCTTTGGCTGGCATGAAATCGCCATGGCGATCATCACCCTCTGCCTCATGCCGCCGGAGAAATGGTGAGGATAGCTTTTCAGGCGTTTGTCAGCCTGCGGAATGCCGACCTTTTGCAGCAGGTTAGCCGCCTCGTCCATGGCATCTTTCTTTTTCATGCCTTTATGCAGCATTATCGATTCAGTAAGCTGCCTGCCGATGGTCAAGACAGGATTAAGCGATGTCATCGGTTCCTGGAAGATCATCGAAATCTTGCAGCCCCGGATCTTGCGCATTTCGTCTTTTGGAAGACGCAGCAGATTAACCCCGTCAAACATAATCTCGCCGCTGGCAATCTTGCCGGGCGGTTCGGGTATCAGGCGCATGACTGAAAGGGAGCTTACCGTCTTGCCGCAGCCGCTCTCCCCGACGAGTGCTACCAATTCACCGCTGTTGACGGTGAAAGAAACATCATTGACCGCGTGAACGACGCCGTCCTGAGTGTGGAATTCGGTAACGAGGTGTTTTACGTCAAGTAGAGCCATGTTATCTTCTCATCCTGGGGTCGAGCGCATCCCGTAAGCCATCGCCGAGGAAAGTAAATGCCAGCATCAGAATCGCGATAGCTGCCGCCGGAATGATGACCAAATGCGGGTAAGCATTCAGGACGGCGAAGCCGTCTCTTATCATGGCGCCCCAGCTCGGTGTCGGCGGTTTGATACCTATGCCGATGTAGCTTAGCGCCGCCTCGGCGAAAATAGCTCTCGGTATGCCAAAGGTTATCGCCACGATGACAGGACCCAAAGCATTAGGTAGCACGTGCCTCAGGGTGATATAACCGCTGCCCCCGCCCAGAGAACGGGCTGCGGCGACGAAATCTCGCTGTTTAAGAGAAAGGACCTGCCCGCGGATCAAACGCGAGATCCCTACCCAATTTACAAAGCCGATGGCAAGGAAGATCACGAAAATACCGCCGCCGAATTTGGCGAAACTCGTATCTCTCATGACCGCGCTTAACAGGATGATCAACAAGATGTCTGGGAAAGCGTACATGATATCGACAAAGCGCATCAGTACGTTGTCAACCTTGCCCCCGATAAATCCGGCAAAAGCGCCGATAGGCATACCAATAAGAATCACGATGAATTGGGTGAAAACACCGACCATTAGAGAAGTTCTGGCGCCGTAGAGCATCCTGGCGAATACGTCACGCCCCAGCTCATCGGTTCCGAACCAGTGGGCCGCGCTCGGCGGCTGCATCACCGCGGAATAATCCTGGAAGGCATAATTATAATGGGTGATCCATGGAGCAAAAATCGCAGCCAACGCGACTACAATGATGGTTATGCCCCCAGCCACCGCCAGTTTATTTCGACGCAGCCTGATCCACGCATCGGCCCATAACGATCGATGTTGGCGCATGCTTAAAGGTGCGGCCGCGGCTACATCAACGGCCATTGGTAACTTCCTTAGTCATATCGAATCCTTGGATCTATAGCAGCGTAAATTACGTCCGCCGCGAGGTTAACAATGGCTACTGCAAACGCATAAAAAAGTATTGATCCCATGATTAACCCGTAATCACGCTGGAAAACTCCGGCTACAAATAGCCTGCCGATACCCGGCACCGAAAAGAGCGTCTCAATGATGAATGAACCCGTGATAAGAGCAGCAAGTTCCGGACCGGCTACCGTCACCACCGGGATCATCGCGTTCCGTCCGATATGGCGAATCAACACCCAACGCTCTGGTAAACCCTTGGCTCTAGCCGTTCGAACGTAATCTTGACGTATTACATCAAGCATGGAAGCGCGGGTGATTCTGGCGATATACGCTCCCGGTAACGCCGCCAATGCGATTGCCGGCATTATGACATGATTTACACCCCCCCAACCACCTGTAGGCAGCCAGTGTAATTGAATTGAAAGTAGATACATCAGGAAAATACCAAGGACAAACCCTGGAACACTCGCGAATATGGTCGCGTAACCAACGGAAAAATAATCGATCCAGGAGTTCTGTTTTAGGGCTGCTGCGACTCCAAGCGTGATTCCCATGATAATCGCCAGAGCGAAGGCAGTCAGCCCAAGGGCGGCGCTGACCGGAAGACCCCCCAGGATAATATCGGTAACTCCACGGTCCTGAAAAATATAGGATACCCCAAGGTTACCGTGAAGCGCATTCCAGATGTAGGTGCCAAATTGAACGATCAGGGGTTTATCGAGACCATATTTCTCATTCAGGTTTTCGATAACCTGAGGAGCCAATGCTTTCGCCCGGTCCCATGGTCCGCCGGGTACCAGGTGCATAAGAATAAAGGTGATTGTCGCGACTGCGAACAGGACGACCAGCATCCATAACAGGCGACGGGCAATAAATTTAGCCATTCACTGTTCCTGGATAAGAAGCAGGGGATTGGGATGATCCCAATCCCCTGCTCGAATCTGTAAAAGTAAACCAGGGGCTCACTACGGCGTGTAACCAGCCTGAGTCAGCAGTTGCTTAGCCTTGGCGGCATCAAACTTGTAGGCAGCGCCAATCGTGGCATCGTAACCCGGCATCCCGGGCGGAATCCAGCTGGTGGTTGCATGTCCGACGCCGCCGCGAATGTTGTTGATATAGGCATCGCGGTCAATGGCGGTTGCCAGAGCCTGCCGTAGGGTCTTATTTGTAAGCGGTGACTTGGTGATGTTGAACTGGAAAGCGTAAGTCGTGAGATCAGCTCCCCGAACGATCTGAGATCCGTAAGTAGGATCCGCTATAGTGGCTTTTTCCGTGCCGGCTGGAACGCCGGTCATATCAAGTTCGCCATTCTTGTAGGCGGCGAGCGAAGCCTGAATATCCGTGATCTGCTTGTAGGTGATTTCCGTTAATGAGGGTTTTGTGCCCCAGTAATTCGGATTTGCTTTGAGGGTCATATGATCCAGAGGAACCCATTCCGTCAACATGAATGGCCCATTGCTGACGAGATTCGGAGGCTGGAAAGCGGCTGTCGGACCCTTAGCATCAATGATGTCCTTTCGGACCGGGTAAACGGGCCATAAAGCCATTACCTGCGGGAAGGTAGGTTGAGCAGCGACGATCTTGATCTCCAGAGTGGTAGCGTTCAATGCCGTGACCCCAACACCGCTTGCCGAACCTGTGCCTGCGTTGTAAGCTTCACCACCTACGATGGCGAAGTACATTGAGGCATATTCAGCGGCTGTATCTTTAGCTAACATTCGCTTAATGCTATACTCAAAATCACTAGCGGTTACCGGTTTGCCATCGCTCCAGGTAACATTACTCTTTAGTTTGAAGGTATAGGTCTTCCCGTCAGCCGAGATGCCACCGTTGGCTATGCTAGGAATCTCAGCAGCTACCACGTTCACGAGGTTCAAATTCTGATCAAAACCCAACAGACCATCATAGATATTAAAAAGAATTGACAGACTGCTCGCCCATGAGGCGATGTTTGTGTCCAGGGTATTACAATCGCCGCCGAGGTTCAGGCGAAGCTTTCCATTCGGCATGCTGACATTGCGCAATAGGCGATCGCCCATGATCTGGCCGTCTTGACCGGTGGGCTTCAAGGTTGGTTTCAAGGTTGGAGCGACAAGATTGAAGCGCTCGCGGTTAAAAACATAAATCGCGGGGCAGTCGTCAACGACCTGCTTGTGGACTGAGTCCCACAATGCCAGGCGTTTGGTATTGTCCAGTTCTTTCATGGCGCTGGCGATGTTCGCATCGACAGTAGCGTTTGAATAACCGGATTTGTTGTTGCCCTGGTTAGTCCCGTAAATGGTCTGGAGGAAGTTTTCTGGATCCGGGTAGTCGGCGCCCCAGCCGTAAAATGACCAGGTGTGGTTCTTGGCATTGACCAGGTTCTGGAAGGCGGCGGATTCCATGGGTTCGAGAGTAAGATCGATGTTTAGATTCTGTTTCAGTTGCCCTTGAAGGAAGGCGGCGATGTTCGGGTTAGTGCCGGTGTTAGAGAACTGGAATTTGAGTTCTGGCAGCTTCTGCAGTGGAACAGTGGTAGTTGGCGGGACGGTTGAGGTTGCCGGGTTGTTGTTACCACAGGCTTCCGCGCCGAAGACCAGAATGCCGCCGGTGATAACCGTGGCGCCTTTGACGAAGTCCCTTCGGGTGAATTCCATGCCATGTTCGGCCATTACTAGGTTCCTCCTTCTAAAATTTTGGACCGGGGACAGGGCGAAAGGCACTGTCCATTTTGAATAACTTCTATTATATCTTGCAATGGTTAAATGTCAATACGCAACATCAGCATCGAGCAGTGATTCCCAAGAATTCTGGGTGGTAGTTAATTTACCATAAAGCCGTCTTTATGTCACCTTCAGGGTAACCACCCGATCATAACCGCGTTTCAGATCTCACCTACTCTTCAATTACCCTGGAGAAAAGCGCGGCAACAACGGCGCGGTGGTCATCGACTTGGAAATATTTTGAAGAAGGCCCCTAAAACGTCACGAGACGCTTGACAGGTCATAGGAACACTGGTGCTATAATACCAGTATGTATATTAGCACGCTTGTACCTTCCTGCCGCGGGAATCTGATCCCGCCTACCAGCCGACGGTGCCTGTGATGAACATAACGGCACGTTTCTATGTCCTTTTTGGGATCGTGGATGACGGCTCCGGCGTCTGGACCGGGATTCGTAATGGTTCGCCATCTAAAACGAATCTTACGATTGAGCCAAAGCTGTTTTTCAGGGATTCGTTTCGCAAAAAAGGTTTTTCGGAACGCCGAAAAACAAATGCCACCCGCCGCCTGCGCTAATCAGAACGAATTGTTCCGTTTGTTTTTCATGCCTATCGCCTTATTGGGAGTATTGGCAGTATTTCTAGCGGGCGAGATTCGTTCCATTCGTTTTCGTATATATTACGGTTAGGGAAAGCGCTGAGTCGGCCTGCAAAGAATGAGGCAGGGACATGCTGGCGGTCCGTGGAACAGAAGTCTTTAGTACCATTTACTATGGTTAAACATACCTAAGTACCATTGTAAACCCGTGTCCCATCTGATACGTTTAAGGCAATATTCGACACATAGGATTGGCGTATGACTGTACCCATTGAAAAACTGCTGGAATTTATCGTCCTCCGAGATGCCACTGACCTCCATATCACGGTGCCGAGCGTACCGGTGCTTCGTGTTGACGGTGAGCTTATCCCCTTGACCGAGGTGCCTCCCTTTACCCCCCAGGACATCGAGACTATGTTCAACCTGATCACCACCGAGGAACAGCGCGCCGCTTTCAAGCTGGATCGGGAATTGGACTTCTCCTACAGCATGGACGGCCTTTCCCGGTTCCGGGTAAGCGCCATTTCTCAGCGGAACTCGATCTCGCTGGCGATCAGGCCGGTGCCGTTCAAGATCCCTAGCATCGATGAGCTCGAATTGCCCCAGATATTCAAGACACTCGTGTCCAAGTCTCGCGGCCTGATTCTGATTACCGGAGCCGCCGGGGCTGGCAAGTCGACCACTCTGGCCGCCATGATCAACCATCTAAACGAGACCGTGAAACGCAATATCATCACTATCGAAGATCCGATAGAATACCTGTTCCCGAACGTGAAGTGCCTGATACGCCAAAGGGATATGGGTGACGATGCCCATAATTTTTCCGATGCTCTGGTCCACAGTTTACGCCATGACCCGGACGTGCTGGTCATCGGCGAAATGCGCGACCTCGACACCATGAAAACAGCGCTGACCGCCGCCGAAACGGGACACCTTGTCCTTTCGACACTGCATACCCTGGACGCCGCGCAGACAATCGATCGCGTCGTCGACATCTTCCCGCCGGAGCAGCAGCGCCAGATCCGCTATCAGCTTTCACAGGTGCTTATCGGGGTGGTGTCTCAAAGGCTGCCCCACCGCGCCAAGGGCGGGCGCATCGCCGCTTTCGAGATCATGTTGAACAATCCGGTTATCTCACGCTTGATACGCGAGGAAAAGATCTTCGACCTGCAGGCCAACATCGAGGTCAGCCACAAAGAGGGCATGCAGACTATGGACCAGGCCCTGGCCGACCTGATCAAGCGCAAAGTGATTACCCGGGACGAGGGCATGCTTTACAGTTCTTCTCAAGCCCGGTTACAGCAACTGCTGCAATCGGAACGCAGCACCGTTTATTAGGGTAATCGAATTTAAAATCTCTTCTTGTACTTTTGCGATAGGGTTGATGGGAGGCCAGTGTCCCGGTCCGAAGAGTATGAGGACAGATAATCGGGCAAGGTTTAATGGTGGCGGTATCCCGATCCTAATCGGGATGACCGGGCGATGCTATGGTGATTTAATGAATATATTGCAGAGTATGAGGGTAGGGAATTGGGCAGGGCTTAATGGTGGGCGGTAGTGGTCTCGAACCACTGACCTCTGCGATGTCAACGCAGTGCTCTAACCAACTGAGCTAACCGCCCGAAAAGCTTAAAGATTTTAGCTGAAGTCAGGATGAATGGCAAGCTGAGCTAGGTGCCCCGGTAATCGGACCTAGGGGTAATGATCTTGGAAATCGCCGCGGCGCCCATGGTTTTGATAATGTCGCCGGCGATAAACGGAACCACCCCCATACTGATGACTGAAGCGAGCGTGACCATCTTTCCCGCCATGCCCAGCCAGATAGCCAGCCAGATAGCGCCCGGAACATAGACCAACAATAGGCCAGCGGCCGCCATAATGCCGAACATCGGGGTGAAACCCCGTGATCTGACAAAGGTCTCTGCCATATAACCGACGAACATGGCAGCCAGCACAAACCCGACCAGGTAACCAAAGGTGGCGCCGAAACCAGAAGCGCCGTTAGCCAGCCAGGGCACACCGAGGATTCCCAGGCCGCCGTAGGCAGCCATCGATATTCCACCCCACCAGCGGCCGAGCGCGACACCCGCCAGCAGCACGGCGAACGTCTGAAGAGTCACCGGCACCGGCGTAAACGGCAGGTAAATCTTTACCTGGGCCAGCAATCCGGTCAGAGCGGCGAACGATAAGGCTAAAATAATCTTCGCCGGGACAGACAGGGCAGCTCGGCGGCGAAAGACATCAGTTTTTACGCGGTCGAAACGGGCGGTTAATTCCATTGAGCACTCCGGATTTTACTTACGAACGGTGGGTTTTTCACTGGCCAAAAGGGTGTAGGTGCTGGTCTTGCCACACCCGGAGCAAGTAACCGAAATCGTGATGGGCTGGTTCATTACCCGCTCGGCGACATTGGTCACGATGGAATCGATATTGTCCAGGCGTTCGTCCATCATCGAGAGCTGTTGAGCCAGATTCTCAAGAGTCAATTCTGTTAACTGTCCGTGTAAATGGACTTTAGGTTTGTCTGCCAAGATAAGCTCCGGGGAAATAGATGCCACATTATAGGTATTAAGACTGAAGAGTGTCAAAAACTTCGGGTCAGGGAATCAGCCCACCGTTGCGGTGGTGAGAGTGAAAACCCCTTTTCGAAATTACTGGCCGATCTTGTCAGGCAAGAGATTTAATCAGGTTCGCCATTTCAATAGCCTGGACGGCGGCATCGAAACCCTTGTTACCCATCTTGGAACCGGCTCTTTCGATAGCTTGTTCCAGTGTTTCCGCCGTAATGACACCAAAGATTACCGGAACCCCTGAGTCGAGATTGACCGCGGCCACACCTTTGGCGACTTCGTTGGCGATATATTCGAAGTGAGGAGTATTGCCCTTGATGACTGCGCCGAGGCAGACGACGGCGTTATATTTACCGCGTTTCGCCAGTTTCTTGGCTACCAGGGGAATTTCAAAAGCGCCCGGAACCCAGGCAAAATCGACGTCGGATTCGGCGACGCCATGGCGGACAAAGGCATCTTTAGCGCCCGAAACCAGCTTGCCGGTCATGAACTCGTTGAACCTGGAAACTACCACCGCGAATTTAAGCCCCTGGCCGATTAGAGAACCTTCGAAATTAGCCATTTTTCGCTCCTTCAGCGCCATTACCGTTCGGGCTCAATATATGCCCCATTTTTTGGCGTTTGGTTTCAAGATATTTAGCGTTGTGCGGGTTGGCCGGAATCTGTATTGGTACAGTTTCTACCACTTTCAGCCCATAGCCTTCAAGCCCGACAACTTTTTTGGGGTTATTGGTCAACAGCTTGATCTCTTTAAGCCCCAGGTCGGCCAAAATTTGAGCCCCGATACCGTAATCCCGAAGATCGGCATCAAATCCAAGGCTCTCATTCGCCTCGACAGTGTCCAATCCCTGGTCCTGAAGGGCATAGGCGCAGATCTTGTTGTGAAAACCTATTCCCCGCCCCTCCTGCCGCATATAAAGGAGCACGCCCGCTCCGGCGGCGGCGATCTGTTTCAGGGCAAAATCCAACTGTTCGCCGCAATCACAGCGCAGGCTGCCGAGGACGTCGCCGGTCAGGCATTCGGAATGAACCCTAGTTAAAACCGGTTGGTCGCCAGGCAAGCTGGAGGCGGCGCCATAGACCAGCGCCAAGTGCTCCCCGGGATCCACCGAACTCTTGAATCCAATGGCGGTGAACTCACCGTAACGGGTTGGCAATTTCGCCTCGGCGACACGACGCACTAACTTTTCAGTTCGGCGCCGGTATGCGATGAGATCGGCAACGCTGCCGATTTTTAGCCCCCATTCCGCCGCCAGTTTCTCAAGCTTGGGAAGGCGCGCCATCGTGCCGTCGTCGTCCATGATTTCGCAGATGACGCCGGCAGGATAAAGCCCGGCCATTCTGGACATATCAACCGAGGCTTCAGTGTGGCCGGCTCGCACCAAAACCCCGCCTTCACGAGCTCTAAGGGGGAAAGTGTGACCTGGTTTGATCAGATCTTCCGGCCGGGACCGCGGGTCGATGAGTGTTTTGACCGTTTCCGCCCTGTCGGCCGCGGAGATCCCGGTGCTGACGCGGTGCCGCGCCTCGACGGACACCGTAAACGCGGTACAGTGCTTGGAGGAGTTCTCCTGAACCATCAGAGGAATGTTCAATGCGTCCAGCCGCTCTCCGGTGAGGGACACACAGATCAAGCCGCGGGCGTTTTTAGCCATGAAGTTGATGGCTTCCGGTGAGATCTTTTCGGCTGCTATGAAGAGGTCGCCCTCGTTTTCCCGGTCGTCGTCATCGACGATGATCACGAACTTACCGGCCTTAATATCTTCAATCAGCCCGGATATCGGCGCCATTACCATTTGCTTCTTCTCCTATGATATGAAACCATGCTCGGCGAGGAATCCTTCGGTAACCCTAGGTTCGCTCTTCGCGACAAAACTCTCGACGTATTTGGCGATTATGTCGACTTCAAGATTGACCCTGTCGCCGACTCTCTTGTGTCCAATCGTGGTATGAGACCTTGTAAACGCAACCAGCGAGACTTTGAAATTCGTTTTGAATTTTGTGGTAACCGTCAGGCTGAGACCGTCCACCGCGATAAAGCCCTTCTCCACAATGTAACGCAGTATTTCAAAAGGCGCACTAACTGTGAGTATTTCGCTTTCGCCTTCCCAATCGATTCTTTCGACCGTGCCTGTCGCATCGACATGCCCCTCGACCAGGTGGCCACCGAGCCTGCCCGAGAGGGTCAGAGCGCGTTCAAGGTTTACCGAATCTCCTGCCCTCAAGCCTCCCAGTGTCGAACGTTTCAGTGTTTCAGGCATGACATCGACACTGAAAGTCCGGTTACTGATTTTGGTGACGGTGAGACACACGCCGTCAACTGCAACAGAGTCACCAAGTTTCAGGTCGTCAAAAATAATTCCAGCCTTAATCGAAAGGAATGACGGGGAAACGGATGCAATTACGCCTGTTTCTTCGACAATGCCGCTGAACACGGCTCTACTCCTTAACCACGTACCCGGAGATGACTGTGTCGTCACCGGACCGGGTGACGCGGACATTCTCCAGGCTGAGAGCCTGCGCGATCTTCTCAACGCCCACCCCCGCCACGGGGGTTTTAGCGCCCGCCCCGCCGATAATTATCGGGGCAACAATGGCCACCACCTTATCCACCAGGCGTTCGTCGAACAGGCTGCCCAGGAGCGTGCCGCCGCCCTCCACCAGGAGGCTGGTGATCTGACGTTCGCCGAGATACCTCAGGAGTGGTTCGAGACCTACCCGCCCGTCTCTGCCAGGTAACTGCACAACCTCGGCGCCCACTTTACGATAGGCGTCCAGACGGCTTTCGGGGACGGCTCTTCCCAGTGCAATCAACGTTTTTCCGGGCTCGGTGAACACGCAAGCGTCGAGCGGTGTCCTGCCGTTGCTATCGACAATGACTCGCATCGGTTGTTTATGTGAAGTCCCTCCGCGCCCGGCGCAACCCCTTGCGGTCAGCCTCGGGTTATCGGCCAAAACAGTGCCCACTCCGGCCATAATGGCATCAGAAGCGTGCCGTAGCGTATGGGAGAACAAGCGAGAATCGTCATTGGATATCCATTTTGAATCCATGGTGCGTGTGGCGATCTTCCCGTCGAGGCTCATCGAATACTTGGCGGTCACGAAAGGCAAACCCGTGTTTATGTATTTAAAGTAAGCTTCGTTGAGTTCTCGAGCTTCCTCGCGACGCTCGCCAATGTGGACTTCGATACCGGCGCTTTCCAATTCCGCTTTGCCACACCCGAAAACTCTTGGGTTATCATCGAGTGTCGCTATATGGACCGCTTTAATGCCGGCAGCTATTATCGCCCGGGTGCATGGCGGAGTGCGTCCAAAATGACAGCACGGTTCTAAAGTGACGTACATCGTCGCCCCGTGACTTTGTTCACCAGCTTGCTTGAGCGCCACGATCTCGGCGTGGTCCTGGCCCGGCGGTTGGGTAAAACCTTCCCCGACAATCTCATCGCCGCGTACTATAACCGCGCCTACAGCCGGATTGGGTGAGACCTCGCCCAAAGCTAGTCGGGCCAATTTAAGAGCTTGTTCCATGTAATCCATTGTGAAAGCCATTCTAACACCCGTCATCGAACGGGCGCAAACGGGGAGCCCGCCCTTAACACGTTGGCAAGGGAACTGTTCCGGTAGCGCTTGAACGTTTACCGCTGCAGAACAGTGTGCTATCATTACGTAAATTAGCGAGGCTTGCCGATATATGAGAATTGGCCCCAGCGAACTCCTGATCGTTGCGATCATCATCATTGTCATGGTGCTGATTTCCCGCTCCAGGAAAGCCGCCGATGAAGCCAGGGCTAAGGCGGAAGCCGATCGACAGGCGAAAATGAAGGCGGTTCCCGACAAAGCGCCGATCAAACACCCGCAATTACAGCTTTTGGGCGTCCTTGTCATGCTGGCCGGCGCAACCATGGCGGTTCTAGCTTACCTGGATGAGCAGCAATTACTTGGCACACTTTCACTTGCCGGTATCGGCGTTCTGATTGTCGGCATCGCTTTCATTATTTTGGCGCGCCGCCGGTAGGACCGGGTCGTTGATGTACGGGCAACCGCTATGACATACCAACGCATCGGCATTATCTATCACCCTCTTAACAAGGCCGCTCACCAGCTGGCTACCGAGATTTCGGCATTTCTTGACGTCTCCGGTTGCCCGAATTGGCTCGGTTCCGCGTGGGACAACGAGAACCTCATGAGTCAAATAGCGGGTACGGACCTGGTTATTACCACCGGGGGAGACGGAACCATTCTTCGGGCCGCCCAGGCGATTTTGCCGTTGGACATCCCCATTTTCAGCGTCAATCTTGGTAAATTGGGGTTTATGACCGAAGTCCCGGCAGCCGAGGCGATGGTCCAGATTCCCCGGATCCTGGCAGGAGAGGGATGGATCGACACCCGGGCAACTCTCGATGTCGAGCTGAGCGAACATCAGTCCGGCTCGATATCGAATTTTATGGCGGTCAACGACGTCGTCGCCGCCCGTGGCGGCATCGCCCGGATAATTACGGTGGAGTGCCACATCGACGGGCAGCATTACACCACCTATAAAGGTGACGGGGCAATAATTTCAACCGCCACCGGATCGACGGGTTACAATTTCGCCGGGGGCGGTCCGGTGCTCCATCCCGACTCTTCCGATATGCTGTTGACCCCGATCCTGCCCCACCTGGGACGCAGCTACAGCCTGGTGGTTCCCGCCGAAAAGACGATCGCGTTTAAAATCAGCACGTTCCACGAAGCGACATTGTGTGTCGACGGCCACATCAACCGCAGCCTGTCTACCGGGGACATCGTCCGCGCCAGGGTAAGTCATCGAAAATTGCGTTTCCTTCGCCTTCGTCCCCCGGAATCCTTTTACGCTGAACTCGACAAAAAGTTGAAAGGTAGTCTAAATTAATTGAACGTCGAAAAAGCCACTATTAAAGATGCCCCCCAGATCCAAAAACTGGTGAATTCTTTTGCCGAACGCGGTCAGATGCTGGCCCGGCCGCTGGTTGAGATCTATGAAAACCTAAGGGACTTTTTCGTCGTTCGGGAAGCAGGCAATGTTATAGCCTGCGCCGCCCTGCACATCAGCTGGTCTGACCTGGCAGAAGTGAAATCTCTTGCGGTCGAGGCTTCTCATCACCGCCAGGGAATCGGCGACGCATTAGTGTCAGCATGTATTGATGAAGCAGCGGAATTAGGCATCACTACCGTTTTCTGCCTGACATATCAGCCGGTGTTCTTCGGTAAATGCGGTTTCAAAGAAGTAGAAAAAAAGGAACTGCCTCACAAGGTCTGGGGCGAATGCTATCGCTGTCCCAAGTTCCCTGACTGTGACGAATCGGCGATGACATTCGCCATCGGGGCGACAGCCGATGTCTGATCACAACGTTTTAAGTGAAATCAAGTTCGCCGGCCATTTTCGCGTTCGGCAGGACACTTTCGCCAGTTCAACAGGCGAGATCAAAACCCGGGATATAGTCGAGTACCCTGAAGCGGTCGCGATGGTGGCTGTAGATAACGGCGGCAATTTCATCCTGGAGAAACAGTACCGTCATGCGGCCGGGCGCGAACTCTTGGAAATCCCGGCGGGTGGGATAGACTCTGGAGAAACCCCCGAACAGGCAGTGTGCCGCGAGACGCAGGAAGAGACCGGATACCTGCCAAAGACGGTTGAACACCTCACCAGTTTTTATTCGGCGCCAGGATATTCAACCGAAATTCTTCATGTTTACCTGGTAAATAACCTGGTTGAAAGTCGGTTGACAGCCGAGGACTCCGATGAGATCACGCTGGTGCGGATGTCCAGAGCAGAAGTAGTGAAATCTATAAGGAACGGCGCTATTCGCGACGGCAAAAGCATAGCGGGTCTGCTCTATTATTTTAATGTAATCGGGTCTGCTTAACCTATACTCCGATAACCCCCATCAGCCAGTAGGTTGCCATCCCTATAATGACGGATCCAAACAAGTTTCTCATCTTCCATGCAAAGACAAAGACAACCAGAGCTGAAACCAGCAGCCGGGCATCAAGTCCAACTCCACCTCCATCAACTGCAAAAACGGCTGGTACAACAAGCGCCGACAAAACTGCCACCGGGATATATTCTAAGAAGGCTTTTGCCTTTTCCGGGATGACGATCCGGCTGACTAGAGCCATCGGTAAAAATCGCGGCAGGAACGTGACCGCTGCCATTCCCGTGAACAATAGAAACATTTCCAGGCGCATCAGTTTTCCACTTCCAAACTAGCGGGGACAGCGGCTGTTCGTCTTTGGCTCAGCAGCAATCCACAAATTGGGGCAATTATGGCGGCGGCGACGATAAAGAGGTTGTTAGGCAAGACCCCCTTTAACGAGAGTGCAAGCATCCCGGCAGCCATTGCGACCAGAAGGTGGGTTCTACTCTTTATCTGAATTACCAGCAAACATATAAACAGGGCTGTCATGGCGAAGGGGATTCCAAAAGAAGCGCTATCGATGACCGAGCCAAACACAGCGCCGGTGAGCGAACCGGTGAACCAGGCCAGCCAGGCGGTTATCTGAAGTCCCATTTGATAGCTCGGCCGGCCGGCGATCTTGGAAGTATCAGCCATGGCCACGGCGAATGATTCGTCGGTCAACTGCGAAGCTAGAACAACAACCCTTTTCAGCGACAAACCCTTAAAATATGGAGCGATTGCCGAACTCATAAGAAGATGGCGGGAGTTAACTGCGAGAGTGGTTATTATTATCGGAACAGCCGCGATTCCGGCGGATAACATCCCCACGGCGATGAATTGTGAGGCGCCCGCGAACACCATGAGGCTCATGGCGCCGGTCTCCAGAGTCGATAGCCCGGCAGCCCTGGCGAGGACGCCGTAAGCCATGCCTACCGGAAGGTAACCCAGGACAATCGGCAGAGCCGCCTTGACGCCCTGGCGGATTTCCTTACTCAAGCAGCAGCTCCATGGTGACCCCGAGGAACGGCAAGCCCGACGAAAAGTCAGCTATTTGCTTGAAGCCCAGGCTGTCATACAGATGTCGTGCGGCATCGAGTCCTTCCATGGTCCAGAGCCAAACCGATTTAAACCCTGCCTGGCGGCAAAACTCTATCGCCCGAATCAAAAGTATCCGCCCGATGCCGCGATTTTGGCATGCCGGATCGACGTGAAACCACCGGAGCCGGGCACCGGGGCGCTCATTTTGCGAACCGAGAACGGCAATGTTTCCCGCCATAATTCCATCAACGTGGGCAGTAATCAGAAGGTCCGTTCCGGGTAAATATTGATCGTGAAAATCGCACATCTGGCGCGCCATCATCACCTCGAATGATACGCCGGGCCTCTCCCAGGCAACGTCGTAGTACTCGCCCTGCATCTGGATCATCCGGCCTATGTAGCCGGGCTTGAAACCCTCTTCGAGTACAATTTCGGAAGAAGGCAATTTAACCGAGTTCTCCTGACAACTGGCGTCCGCCCAGCAGATGGAAGTGCAGGTGCTGGACCACCTGTCCGCCCTCTTTTCCGGAATTCACGGCGATGCGATAGCCGCTTTCGGCAATTCCCTCAGATCGTGCTAGATCGGTGGCGACACTGAAAATATAGGAGATTAGAGCAAAATCATCACCTCGGATGTCGTTAAGATTTGTGAAATGCTTCACTGGAATAATCACTATATGTACCGGAGCCTGGGGATGGATATCTCGGAAAGCGATTACTTTGTCATCTTTGAATAATACGGTTGCTGGAATTATACCCTCGGCGATCTGACAAAAGATGCAACTCATTTGGTCTCCTTATCCATGGCGCGATATTGGGCTGGGCCGATTTTGCACAAATCGTTGCCCTGCGAATCGACGGCAACTACCGCCGGGAAATCCTGAATTTCTATCTTGAGTACCGCCTCGGCGCCGAGATCAGGGTAAGCCACAGCTTCACATGATTTCACCTTGAGAGAAAGAAGCGCCCCAGCCCCCCCGATTGTGATCAGATAAACGCCTTTGTGTTTTTTGATGGAATCAACTACCTGCGGTGACCGGTCGCCCTTGCCCATCATCACTCGCAATCCCTCATCCAGAAGCCTGGGGGTGTACCTGTCCATCCGGGCTGAGGTCGTGGGTCCGCAGGAACCGATGATTTCTCCCGGCCGGGTCGGCGACGGCCCCATGTAATATATAACTGCTCCCGACAGATCGATAGGTAGCTTTTCTTCCCGGTCCAAAGCGTCGATAAACCGCTTGTGGGCGGCATCCCGGGCGGCGTAAATGGTTCCATTCAGCAGCAATTTGTCCCCGGCTCTTAACTCGGCGATATTCTCTGCCGATATGGGCAAACAAATTTCGCGCCATTCGCTCATATCTCGGCCTCTTTGTGCCGGGCGCTGTGACATTGGAGATTGATCGCCACCGGTAAACTGGCGATATGGCATGGCATACTCTCGACATGTACAGCGAGGGCGGTGACGCTGCCCCCAAGGCCAAGAGGTCCAATGCCGAGCTTGTTAACTCTATCCAGGATATCCCTTTCAAGAGCGGCGGAATCAACATCCTCGCTCGGTTGACCTACCTTTCGGAGCAGCGAGCGTTTGGCCATCAGCATCGACTCCTCGGCCGTCCCCCCGATACCAATGCCAATGATAATCGGCGGGCATGGTTTGCCCCCGGCTTCCTCAACGGCGCGAACTGCGGCTTCGATGACTCCGCTCCGGCCTTCCGCCGGCTTAAGCATGAAAAGGCGGCTCATGTTCTCGGCGCCGGACCCCTTGGCCATCACGCTAATCTTGAGCCGATCACCGGGTACGATGCGGTAATAGATCACCGGTGGTGAGTTGTCTCCGGTGTTATTCCTGCCGGTGAATGGCGAGGCCACCATCGATTTCCGCAGGAAACCTTCTCCGTAGCCCTTGCGGACACCCTCTTTGACTGCGGACTCGAGATCGCCCCCTGAGATATGGACTTCCTGGCCGATATCGATGAACACAACCGCCACTCCGCAGTCCTGGCACAGTGGCTTTCTTATCTCAGGAGCGTGGCTGGCGTTTTCGATAACAAGGTCTAAAATTTCGCGACCGAGCATCGATTTCTCGGCCACCCGAGCATTATTGAGGGCGCCCAGCACATCGGAAGAAAGCTCGTAGTTAGCTTTTTCGGCAAGCCTGGCCACAGTAGCTGTGACTACGGATGAATTGATTTCGCGCATGCCGATATTATATGGCAGGAGCGGCTATCGTGTCATTGGCTGAACGTGTGTGATCGATTATTGGGCTGGCAATGCGGCGATGGTTTTGCGGACGGCCTCAGCGGATGCCTTCAAAGCCGCCAGCTCCTCAGCGTTAAGAGGGAGTTCAACGATATTCTTGATACCGCCTCTTCCCAGCTTCACCGGAACGCCGATGACCACGTCAGAAAGGCCGTATTCGCTTTCCAGGTAGGCGGCGCAGTTCATCATCGCCCCCGAATCCGTGGCGACGGCGTTGACCATGTGGGCTACCGAAGCTGACGGGGCGTAGAATGCGGAACTGGTTTTCATGATGGCGACAATCTCGGCACCGCCGTTGACGGTTCGTTCCGCCAGTGCTTTTTGTTTCGGTTCATCAACCAGTTCGGACAGCGGCTTGCCGTTCACGATAGTAAAACGGGGATAAATCACCATGGAACCGCCGTGTTCGCCCATGACGCACGGCGTCACATCGGAGGCATTCACATTTAATTCTTCAGCGATGAAGGCCGCCAACCTGCCGCCGTCGAGCACCCCGGAAAGACCGAAAACCCGGTTTCGCGGCAATTTGCTCACCTTGAGCGTCAGGTAGGTCATGGTATCCACCGGATTGGTAACTATGACGAATATCGCATGGGGGGACACCGCAAGGGATTTCTCGATCACTTCTCGTAGTATCTTGGCATTGATGCCCACCAGTTCGTCTCTGGTCATGCCCGGTTTGCGGGCAATACCGGCAGTTACAACTACAATATCAGATCCGGCAGTTATATCGTACGAATTTGAGCCGGTTATCTTATGGGTGAATCCCAACGTGTTGGCTGACTGCCTCATATCCAGGGCTTTACCTTGCGGGATCCCCTCGACGACGTCCACGAGGGCAACATCGGCGAAGTTTTTTTCAATAAGGCGTTGAGCCAGTGTTGCGCCTACATTCCCGGCGCCGACAACAGTGATCTTCATACGTTACTTTCTTTGTAATAATTTTTTGAATTCTTCGTCGGAGATGCAGGCATCATCCAGCAGGGCGTCGATGGTGCCGGGATCCAATGTCTGATTGTCCTGGATTACCATGGTCGCGAAGGGTTCGGTCCGTAATAGCGCCAGGTGATGGCCCTTTTTATGGGTAACATTGAACCCGGCTTTTTGCATCAGCCGGGACATGGCGTTGCCGGTGAGCCCTCTGGCGTTCAGGGTCATTTTGTTGCCTTGACCTCGATCTGCAGATAGTCCCGGCCGACTTCGATTGGAACGACATAACCTTCTTCCAAAAGAGATTCGATATATGCCTCGGCCGCTTCCTGGACGTTTTTCATGGCTTCAACCCTGGTTTTACCCTGCGATATACACCCCTTGAGTGCCGGAACTTTGGCGATGAAGCCCGATTCCCGGCCTTTCTCGATAATGACGGTGTATTTCATTGGGTCCCCCAAATCTTGCCCGATCTACGGGGAATTATGGCTTACAATCGGGCTATTATAGCATCTGCTACCTGGGACGTCCCCACCGCCAGGCATTGCTTCTCTGGAGGCAACAGATCATAGGTTACATGCTTCCCTTCGGCGATAACGGCGGCAATCGCCTTTTCCAGCCGGTCGGCAGCCTCGGGTTCATTGAGATGGCGCAGCATCAAAACACCGGAAAGCATCATCGCCATGGGATTGACCTTGTTCAAACCCTTGTACTTGGGGGCGCTGCCGTGGGTGGGCTCGAAAACGGCGTACTCGTCTCCGATATTGCCTCCCGGAGCGACACCCAGTCCGCCGACAAGCCCGGCGCAAAGATCGGACAGGATATCGCCGTAGAGATTGGGACAGACGAGTACATCGAACTGCAGCGGGTTTTTAACCAGTTGCATTGTCATATTATCGACGATGCGGTCTTCGAATTCGATTTCCGGATAAGAGGCCGCAACGTCGCGGGCGACAGCCAGGAACAGGCCGTCCGAGAATTTCAGAATATTGGCCTTGTGGACCGCGGTGACTTTTTTCCGGTTATAGCGTCGCGCGTAATCGAAGGCGTATTTTACGATGCGCCGGGTGCCGGTTTCCGAGATCATCTTGATCGAAAAGCCGGCGTCTTCCCGGATCTGCTTTTCGCCCTTGTCCTTCAGCATCTGCTTCAGCTTTTCGGCCCATTCGGTGCCGCGCTCGAATTCGATACCGGCGTACAGGTCTTCCATGTTTTCCCGGACGATAACCAGGTCGACGTCATCGTACCGGGACGGGATGCCCTTGTAGCTCTTGCAGGGCCTGAGGCAGGTGTAAAGGTCGAGAGCCTTGCGGATGGCGACGTTGACGCTGCGGAAGCCGGAGCCCACGGGAGTGGTAATGGGGCCTTTGATGGCGACTTTATTCTTCCGGATAGATTCAAGAACATTTTCCGGTAGAGGGGTCCCGTATTGGGCGATGACATCGGTGCCGGCGTGAACTATTTCCCAGTTGAACTTGACTCCGGTGGCTTCCAGGACGCGCACGGTGGCATCGGAGATTTCCGGGCCTATACCGTCACCTGGGATTAACGTAACATTGTGAATCATTATGCTCCTTCAGGTGCTGTCGAAAATTGAGATTCTTCGCTGCGTTCAGGATGACAATTCGTCAAATCTTAAAATCGCCGTGTTTCTTGATGTACGGCATCAATCCGCCCTCATTGAGGATAGCCAGCATGGCATCCGGGATCTTGCCGAACGTCAATGTTTCGCCGTTTGTCCGGTCATGGATAACGCCGCCGGCCAAATCCACTTCAAGCTGGTCGCCGTCGTTGATTCGGTCCGTATCGCAGACCAGGACGGGCAGCCCTACGTTTATGGAGTTACGGAAGAATATCCGGGCAACTGACTTAGCCAGTACGGCGGACACGCCAGCCATTTTAAGAATTACGGGCGCGTGCTCCCGGCTTGACCCAAGTCCGAAATTGCTACCGCCGACAACGAAATCGCCGGGCTTAACCCTTGCGGCAAAAGTGGGGTCGGCATCCTCCATCACGTGCTTGGCGAGTTCCGGTAGATTGCTTCGGAGGTGCACCAGGCGTCCGGGCGCGATCAAGTCGGTAGAAATATCATCGCCGAATTTAAAAGCTTTACCTTTGAGCATTTTATGCAACCTCCCGAGGATCGGTGATGACACCGGTGATGGCGGACGCCGCGGCGGTCGCCGTGCTGGAAAGGAAAATCAGTCCCTCCGGGTTGCCCATCCGCCCCAGGAAATTCCGGTTGGCCGTGGACAGGCAGGTTTCGCCATCGCCCAGGACGCCCTGGTGGACGCCGAGGCATCCGGCGCATCCGGGCGGCAGGATAGTAGCCCCAGCTTGTACCAGGTCCTGGATATAGCCCATGCGCATACCGGCCAGCACGATCTGGGGTGACGCCGGAGCGACTAACAGTCGTGTGGCCGGGTTACGCCGCTTGCCGCGGAGAATGTCGGCGGCCAGTTTCAGATCTTCAAGACGGCCGTTGGTGCAGGTACCGATAAAGACCTGGTCGACTTTGGTACCCTTGACTTCGGAGATAGTGGCCGTGTTATCAACGGTATGGGGCTTGGCTATCGTCGGTTGGAGTTTGTTCAGGTCGATTTCTATAGTACGTTCGTACCTGGCGTCGGCGTCAGCGGCGACATAGCGGTGATCTGCTGCGCGGCCTTGCGAGGTCAGGTATTCCAGTGTCGCATCATCGGAAGGGAAGATACCGACTTTGGCGCCGGCTTCGACAGCCATATTGGCGATGGTTAATCGGTCAGGTACCGGGAGGCTGCTCAACCCTTCGCCGCCAAATTCAAGAGCTTTATACGTCGCGCCATCCGCGCCGATGCTGCCTATTAGATGAAGAATGATATCTTTGGCGGTGACATATTTTTGAAGCCTGCCGGTCAGGCGGATGAAGAACGTTTCCGGGACGCGGAACCAGGTTTTCCCCAGCCCGAAAGCGGCTGCGACATCGGAAGATCCCATGCCGGTCGCAAAGGCTCCCAGACCTCCGGCCGTCACCGTGTGAGAGTCAGCTCCGACGATTACATCGCCGGGACGGGCGTATTTTTCAGCCATGATCTGATGACAGACGCCTTCGCCAACATCGGATAGCACCGCGCCGTAATCCCTGGCGAATTTCCGCAGAAAAGTGTGGTCGCAGGAAAGTTGTTTCTGGGGGGAAGGAGCGGCGTGGTCGATGAACAGTATTGTGTGAGCCGGGTTAGCCAGCTTGGGCAACCCCAGCCCAAGGAACTCGCGGACGGTAAGCGGACCAGTAGTATCCTGAACTAGCGCCCAGTCCACCGGAGACACAACGATATCACCCGGTTTGACGTCCTGTTTGGTTTTTTCTGATAGTATTTTTTCTGCTAGTGTCTTTCCCATACAACCTCAAATACCAATATCGGAGCGCGAAATCCGAAATAAATTTTTCGCATCAACAGCCCATAACTCTAAGTCGCCTACGACTTAAGCCTCCTGGGTTGTTATCGATTACGCTGCGATGATCGCCAGCACGTCGTCCCGCGAGACCCTATCGCCTACTGCGAACTTGATCGCCGCTACTGTGCCGTTGGCGGGAGACGGCAGATCGATAGCCATCTTCATCGCCTCGAGAACAACCACCGTGTCACCGGATTTGACCTTGTCGCCGACTTTTACCTCGTAGCGCAGAACGACGCCGGGCATAGGCGCCAGGACATCTTCTCCGCAGGGCTCTGGCCCGGCGGCGGCTTTAGCTTCGACTTTGGCCGCGGGGATTTCAACAGACTTTGGAGCCTCGACAGGCTTAGCCGTTTCTACTTGCTTGGCAGCAGGTTTTGGTTCGACGGGCGATGGAGGCGGCGGAGGCGCTGCCGGTTGGGCGAGAGCGGGCGGAGGCGCGACAAAGGCGACGGCCGGCGCAGCTGCCGCGGTGGCCTCAACACCAACGCAATAGACTTTCCCATCCAGGTGAACATTGAAATGGCGTAGGCCGGTGACTGGAGCTGGGGATGAGACAGAAGCCTGGGCAACGAGCTTTTCCGAGCCCTTCTCCACCAGTTTGCCGGCTTTGGCCTTGGCAATAATTTCGTCTTCTTTGTTTACGTCTTCGAGTGTCCTCGCCCTCGTATCAGCCGGAGGTGTTTCGAGGCCGTACTTCCACTTCAAAAACCTCAAGCCGACTTGCGGGTACAGCGCGTAGGTCAACACGTCGCCGATATCTTTGGCAATCCCCTCGGTAGCTTCCCTGGCAGCTTCGAGTTCCGGTTTCAACACGTCGGCAGGCCGGACGGTGATCGGGGTCTCACCGCGCTCATAGCCTTTGAGCGCCAATTTCTGAATCTCCGGATCAACCGGCATCGGCGGGCGCCCGTAGAGGCCATAGAAATAATCCTTGACCTGGGCGGATATAACTTTATAACGGCCAAAGAGGACGTTCTGGACTGCCTGAATGCCTACGATCTGGGAAGTCGGGGTGACCAGTGGGGGATAACCCATCTCTTTGCGTACGCGCGGAATTTCCTCGTAAACCTCGTCGATACGGTTCAAAGCGCCGGCCTCGCGGAGTTGGGAGACAAGGTTCGAGATCATGCCGCCCGGCACCTGGTGTTCCAGCACGGCGGTATCGATAACCGCTGTTTTAGTGGTATCCATGAAGTCCCGGTACTTGGGAGATATTGCTTCAAAGTATTCGCCGAGCTTCAGGAGTTGGTGCAGGTCGAGGCCGGTATCCCGCGATGTGGCGGTCAATGAGGCAACCATCGGCTCTACCGCCGGGTGGGATGTGCGTAAAGCCCAGGGGGCCAGGCAGGCATCGACAACATCGGCCCCCGCCTCAACAGCCTTAAGCATGCTCATAGAGGCCATGCCGGAGGTATAGTGCGAGTGGAACTGAATCGGGATCTTGATGGCCTTCTTCAGCGCTTTCACCAAATTGTAAGCATCGTTCGGCGCGATGATGCCGGCCATATCCTTGATACAGAAAGAATCGGCGCCCATCGCTTCGAACTTTTTGGCCTTTTCGATGTAATAATCAAGGTTGTAAACAGGACCGCCCATGACACGCGCGGTCAGGGAATAGCTGATCGCCAGTTGGGCGTGCTTTCCTTTTGATTTGATAGCTTTGAGGGCGGTTTCAAAGTTACGCTCATCGTTCACTGCGTCAAACACGCGGAAAATATCAACGCCGCAATCCGCGGCATGCTCGACAAAAGCGGTGACCACGTCGTCCGCATAATTGCGGTAGCCCACCAGGTTCTGCCCGCGGAGGAGCATCTGAAGGGGAGTCTTCGGCGCCCGCTTCTTCATCTCTCGCAGGCGGTCCCACGGATCCTCGTTGAGAAAACGGATCGGCACATCGAAGGTGGCGCCGCCCCAGACTTCCATAGAGTGAAACCCAACCTCATCCATTTCGCCGATGATCCCCAGGATGTCATCGGTGCGCATCCGGGTGGCAAACAGGGATTGGTGGCCGTCGCGAAGGGTCAGGTCGGTTACTTTTAATGGCTGAGCCGGCATTTTTTCCCCCTTTAGACTGTGACGGTGTGTTCGGTTTCGATATAGCGGGTGATGGCCGCGCCGATGATGACACGCAGCCTGGTTTCATCCAGACCCGAGGTATCAATACCTTCGGAATCGAGGTAGGCAAGAACGGCAGCGCTTATTATAGCGATTTCAGAGCTGTCAATCATCTTGATACCGGAAAATAAAAACCCATGCTATTCTAGCGGAAAAGAGCCTCGGATTGAAGCGCGCAATTGACCCTCGGCTGTTAAGAAGACCGATCCCGATCGACAGATAAAATGCAAAAGCTTTTAGAGCGGGATATTCCCGTGCTTCTTCGCCGGATTCTTGCCTTTTTTCCCAGCCAAAACCTTCAAAGCCTGGATGAGTTTCGGTCGGGTTTCAGCCGGGATAATGACATCATCAATGTAGCCCAGAGCTGCGGCCTGGTACGGATTATCGAACTTCTCCCGGTACTCCGAGACGCAGCGCTGCCGTTCAGCTTCAGGTTCAGTCGATTCCGTGATCTTCTTGCGATGGATCACCGCTACCGCGCCTTCCGCCCCCATGACTGCGATCTCGGCGCAAGGCCACGCCAGGTTGATATCGCCCCGCAGATGGCGGGAACTCATGACTATGTAAGCCCCGCCGTATGCCTTCCGGGTAATTACCGTGATCTTGGGCACCGTCGCCTCGGCATAGGCAAATATCAGCTTGGCGCCGTGCCTGATGATGCCGCCGTGCTCCTGATCGACGCCGGGCATGAAACCGGGAACGTCGACGAAGCTGATCAAGGGGATATTGAACGCGTCGCAGAAACGGACGAACCTGGCTGCCTTTATCGAGGCGTTTATGTCGATCACGCCCGCCAGGTAATTGGGCTGCTGCGCCACGATTCCGACGCTCTGACCGTCCAATCGGCCAAAACCGACGATCATGTTGGGAGCAAACGCCGCGTGGGTTTCCATGAAATCACCGCCATCCACCACGGCGGTGATGATCTTCTTCATGTCGTAGGCTTTTTTTGGATCATCCGGCACAACGGCGTTCAGAGTCTCATCGATCTGAAGAGCATGGGTTTTCTTAGTCCCGATGCGAGGCGGTGGATCTCTGAAACTTGATGGAATGAAAGACAGCAGGCGCCTTACCGCGTCATAGCAATCCACTTCAGAATTGAATGTGAAATGAGAAACTCCGCTCTTCTTGGCGTGAACGTCGGCGCCGCCCAAAGCCTCATGGGTAACATCCTCGCCGGTCACCGCCTTCACAACGTCTGGGCCGGTGATATACATCTGGCCCATGCCTTTGACCATAAAAACGAAGTCTGTCAGTGCCGGACCATAGACCGCCCCACCCGCTGAGGGACCAACGATAATTGATATCTGCGGAATCGAGCCTGAGGCCAGGGCGTTCAGCAATAAGATGTCGCCGACGCCACACAACGAGGCAACACCTTCCTGGATGCGGGCGCCGCCGGAGTCATTAATAGCGATCAGCGGAGCGTCCTGGTCGATAGCCATTTCCACTATCTGGCGTACTTTCTGCCCTACAACTTCGGAAATCGAGCCGCCCAAAACCGTAAAGTCCTGCGAATAGATGAAGACCTTCCGCCCATCGATGGTCCCGCCGCCGGTAACCACCGCGTCTCCAGGATGAACCGTGTCTCCAAGGCCAAAATCGGAGGCGCGATGAGCGCAAAACGCTGATAGTTCGACGAAAGAGCCGGCGTCAAGCAGTTTCTCGATGCGTTCACGCGCCGTCAGTTTGCCGCGGGCATGCTGCGCTTTGACCCGCGCCTCCCCTCCTCCCCCGGCAATTTCCTTCTTTTTAGCTTCAAGTTCGGTCAGTTTGTCATTCATTGAACAATCATTCACCCAAACCAAATTGGGGCTATCTTAGCACAAGGTATTGGGAGGGGCAAACAAAAAGACGACCGCTATCCAGCGGTCGTCTACACGCCTGTTCAAAACGTCAGCTAAATGAAGAAATATTCAATTCTTGGGAGTTCCCCTGATTAGGCGGCGATGGTTGATACCGTTTCCTGTTCCAGGACCAATTTGCCGGTCTGCTTGATCTCTTTCACGCTCTGAATGTAGGGGCAGTACCCGTCATCGAAAAAGGTACATCGGTTGGAATAGCCGGAGTAGTGGCAAAGACCGCAGTGCTGGGTAGCGACATTGAAATTGGACTGCTTCATCTGACCGTGCCTCCCGATTTGATTCCCCCTCCAGTCGCGGTACAATAAAGGTATTGTACTGTAGGACTAGTACCGGTCTGAGGAAGTGAGCTAATTATATAGTCCTGTTCTAGTACCTGTCAATAGGTACTAGTACCTACTATTCGATTAAACGCTACCTATTTTGATTCAGGCAAAAAAATAATGCAGGAGCCAGAAATACCAGCCCCTGCACGACGACCGAATTGATTTGACTTATTCCGGTTTCTTCTCTTCCCTCCCGGGAAACCAGTTCTTAAGCCTGGTAGAGATAACCTTCTCTTGCCCTATTTCGGTCGGGAAATAGAAACGCTTATTCTTGAGTGAATCCGGCAGGTTCTGCTGCTTCACAAACCCGCCGGGGAAGTCATGGGCGTACTTGTAGCCCTTGCCGTAGCCAAGGTCCTTCATCAATCCGGTGGGAGCGTTGCGGAGGTGGAGGGGCACCGGCTCGATCGGGTTTTTGGAAATGGTTTCCTGCACTCGTTTGTATGCAACGTAAAGCGAGTTACTTTTTGGAGCCGTAGCCAGGTAAACGACGCATTGAGCCAAAGCCACGTTGCATTCAGGCATCCCCACGAAATGAACCGCCTGCTGAGCGGCCATGGCTATCACCAGGGCTTGAGGATCGGCCATTCCAATATCTTCCGAGGCAAACCGGATCAAGCGACGGACAACGTACAGCGGGTCTTCCCCCGCCTCCAGCATCCGCCCCAGCCAGTATAGTGATGCATCCGGGTCGGACCCTCTGAGAGATTTATGTAAAGCAGAGATGATATCGTAATGCTGCTCCCCTGCCCGGTCGTAAAGGAGGGTCTTTGACTGCGCGGCGTCTTCGATGGCCTCGATAGTTAACTGCCTTTTCCCTTTTTCATCGGGTGGCGTGGTGCGGGCTGACAGTTCCAGGATGTTGAGAGCTATTCTCGCGTCTCCGGATGCCAGGTTTATTATGTGGTTGGCCGCGTCGTCGGTCAGGACGACATTCGAAGCGCCGATGCCGCGTTCTGTATCGGCAATCGTCCGGTCGAGGATGGTCCGCATTTGCTCCCCGGTCAGTCCCTTGAGGACGTAGGTGCGAGCCCTGGACAAAAGGGGAGAAATAACTTCGAACGATGGATTCTCCGTCGTTGCGCCGATAAGGGTAACTGTGCCGTCTTCTACGTAAGGGAGTATCGTATCCTGCTGGCCCTTGTTGAAGCGGTGGATTTCATCTATAAAAAGGATGGTCTTCTGGTTTTGCGCCAGCCGCCGCTGTTTGGCTTCGTCGATGTTTTTTCGCAGATCGGCGACGCCCGCGGACACCGCGCTGACCTGGGCAAAATGGGCGTTGGTAGCCTTGGCCATCAGATTAGCCAGGGTGGTCTTGCCTGATCCCGGTGGTCCCCAAAGGATTATCGAAGGCAATTCACCCGCGTCGATGGCGCGTCTCAGCGCGTGACCCTCGGCTACCAGGTGCTCCTGGCCGACGTATTCGTCGAGCGTCCTCGGGCGCATCCGGGCGGCCAGTGGCGCGGCCTGGTCCCGTAGTTTCTCAAAATGGGCTTCAAACATATCCCGGGGCATTTTTCAGCCTCTCGCGAAGATTTCCCCAATCCTGGATTTGTTGGTTTGTTTCGGGTTTAAGTTGGCAACGTTCGTTAATAATTCCCCATTGGCCCACCGGAATAGATCACAACGGTATCGGGAACGGGGGAGGGCCTCCGATGCCATCCGGCTGCCCGCAGTCGCCGGAGTCGTCATCGGTTAGAAAGCTTGAGAGCTCCGATTTGCTGGCTTCGGTCTGGCGGGCCTCCCGGGACATTTTTCGAATCAGACCGAGCAGGATATCGGAATGCCGTGTTGGAAAGACGAGGTAACGCAGCTTTTCACTCTTGAGCACCAGTTCGATCCTCCGGAGAGCGCCTATGGCGTAGATAATTCCCGGTTGCCCGGCGATCTCGCCCAGGGTTGCGGTCAATGGGTTCCCCGCAGGGTGGGGACTAAGATCCTCGGCCGCTGATTCGATGTCTCTCCAAGAAACTGACTGGGCATTCATGCCGGCGCTAATGGTGAACCGCCGGTTAGTTGCGAATATCTTGAACCGACCGAAAGATGCCGCAAAAGCCGCGAGGATCAAAAATAAGGCGGCAGGTATGAATAAACCACCGGCTAAATCGGAGCCGCTTGATGCGAATGGATTGATAAAGGCCAGGACGGTCAAAACGCCTGCCCCAGTTACCAGCCCGATCGCCAACCAAACCATGGCAGGTACCGGGATTTCCTCGCGGTACACTCCATTCTCAGTGTCAGTTTCTACGGCCATTCGGCTCCGCCTGATATTACCGGCTGATTATAATCCTTTTACCGGTACCGCTTCACCTGGAACGTTGAAAGCGTGATCGGCTCGTTTGGAGAAATGCCGGCTTTCTGGCAGCAGATGCTTACCTGTTCATTTGCGGTGTCAACACCCTCTAGATCAGGCAACAGTAAGCCGCGCCGCCAGCCGCATTCGGCGATCACCCCATACTTCTTGGGATCCAACTCGCTGAATTCGGCGGGTTCGGGTTTGGTAAGGACGTCCACGCTGATCGAAAGGCGATCGAGTTCCTGCGGCGTAATTGGCAAAAATCGCGGGTCGCGGGTAGCGGCGGAGATAGCGTTGGCAATGATCTCTTCAGCGACATTCGGCCGGGTCGGCTCGAACGTGCCTATGCAGCCGCGTAGTTGACCGTCTTTCTTGATCGACACAAAGACCCCCGCGCGTTCTTTCATTTCCGGTGTTAACTCTTCGGGCGGTTTGGTGACTCTCCGTTCTGTCACGTAGGCCTCGACGGTTGCCTTGGCAAGTTTTACCAGCGGTGACATCTCGTAGCGGCTGACAATGACCCCGGCGTAACCAACTACCGCCGAATAGTCCCCGGATGCGTCCCCCGATGTTTGGTATCGCACCAGTTCGGCGGCTTTTGCGCCGAGAATTTTTGCCGCGGTCAGCATCGTCACCACGGGCGCGTAGCCGCACATCGAAATGCGCTCCTTGACCACCCTGTTGAGGAGCCCTTCTTCGTCCAGCTTGAGGATTTCTTCGATCGCCCGGTGGTCTTTTGCGGAAGCGGTTTCTTGTGATTCGTAGTGCGTCATGTCCGACGAAGCGACGATGAGTATTTTTTTCCCTTCTGATTCCTGTATTGCCTGGGCGATAGCCCCGCCGATTTCGCGGTAGATCTCAAGGGTAGCTACTGAAAGGATGATCGGTACGATCTTGAGATCCGGTTTGAAATACTGCAGCAGCGGCAACTGAACCTCTATGGCGTGCTCATTCTGGTGCGCCGTACGGTCTTCCTGTAGATTCTTGGATTTAGCCAATACGTTCTGGGCTAAAGCTGAATCTATCGGGACGTTTCCAAGGGGCGTTTGAAATGACCCCAGCGTCATTATTGAGAACGGTTTGCCCATGCCGGTGTGGTTCGGTCCCAGTATGATGTAGGTGTCAGCCGTCTCGATGCGGGAAAAAACCGCGGCAGCCACCGAACCCGAATAAATATATCCGGCGTGCGGGGCGACAACCCCTACCGCGTCGGTTTTACCCTCGATGTCTTCCGCGAAACTATCGATCAGGGCTCTGATTTGCTCGCTGGTGCCTGGATAGAACCTTCCGGAAGCGATTGGGGGACGTACTGATGCCATAATTAGCTCCTAAACCCTGAAATTCAGGTCGGTTCCGCAGTTAGCGCATTTCGACCCGTTCAAACCGATCACACGGGAAGAAAACCCGGTCCTTATGACAGCCCGGTTGCCGCAATAAGGACATATCGTATCAGAGTGTTCATTGCCGGGCACATTGCCCAGATAAACAAAGTTCAACCCGGCCGCCTTAGCGTGTTCGTAGGCGTGTTCGAGGGTGTCGATCGGCGTTGCCGGATAATCTCGCATTAGTCGGTGAGGGTGAAAGCGCGTTATGTGCCAGGGCGTGTCCTTTCCCAGTTTGCGGGCGATCCATTCCGCTATTCCTTTAATCTGAGCATCATCATCGTTGACGCCGGGGGTGACGTTTGTCACCACCTCAACGTGCATCCCCCACTTCAATTTTGCCCGCTCCGCGGTAGACAGAATGCCCTCGAAATGGGGCACTTTGCCGATCTTTTTGTACGTTTCGTCGTTGAATCCCTTAACATCCACCCGCCAGGCATCGAGATAGGGTCCGATGGTGTCGAGGTGCTCGTGTGAGGCATAGCCGTTAGTAACGTAAACGGTATAAAGGCCTTTTTCCTTCGCCAGTTTGGCGCATTCAAGGGTGTATTCAAGCCATACCGAAGGCTCGTTGTAGGTCCAGGCAATCCCGGCGCTCCCGGAATTTTGTGCCGTTGCTACGGCTTGCTCAGGCAAAACCTCCCGGGAGTTCTTTAAACCTTCATCCGTCTCCGGGCAGGCGATCTCCCAGTTCTGGCATCCCTGGCAGTGGAGATTGCAGCCCCAGGAGCCCAGTGAAAACACGTCGGTACCGGGATGAAAGTGATACAACGGCTTCTTTTCGATCGGATCGATAGCCAGCGACGAGACTCTGGCGTAGTTCAGGTTGAAGAGTTCGCCGCCCCGGTTCTGATACATGCGGCAGACACCGAGTTTACCCTCGTTGATCTCACAATACCACTGGCAGGTATGACATTTGACCCGTTTGTCCGGAAGTGTTTCCCACAATAGTGCTGGATGCATGATATTCGCCTCAATTTCGATTATATCACTCAATCGGGCTTAATCCGGAAGGCCGACTAAATATTCTCGTGAAAGTTCTATCCCGCGCCGATATAAGGTGCTATGCTTGAAGTAGTTCGGGCAGGAGGTAGATCATGATCCTCATTACCGGCGCCAGCGGTTTTGTTGCCAGTCACCTGATCCCTAAACTCAGAGCAACGGGGCAGCCCCTGCGCTGCCTGGTCACCAATGAAGCGGAGGGCGCCAGGATAAAAGCCCCGGGAGCCGAACTCGCTATCGGTAACGTCACGGATCCCGGCAGCCTTGCGGCGGCTTGCCGGGGTGTGGATACGGTCATCCACCTGGTGGCGGTGATCAGAGAACCGAAGAATGCCACTTTTGAAGATATCAATGTAACCGGAACAAGCAATATGGTTGAAGCCGCCAAATCCTCGGGTGTCCGGCGATTTATCCACATGGGCGCCTTGGGAGCGACCCCGGACCCCGCCTACCGGTACCTCAATTCCAAATGGCTGGGAATGGAAATCGTGAAGAACAGCGGCTTGGACTTCTCCATCCTCCAGCCTTCGGTAATGTTTGGCGAAGGCGCCGGATTTATCGCCTCGCTGGTCCGTTCGATCCACATCGCTCCGTTTATCGTGCCCATCGCGGGAGACGGCAAGAGCGAGCTGCAACCCATCTGGGTTGGCGATGTGACAAGTTGCGTGATGAAGTTGGTATCAGGGGAGAAAAGCGGTCGAAGCATCGAGATCGGCGGGCCTGAGATTTTGACCTATGAGGAGACTATCGATGCGATCCTGGCGGCTCTTGATGAAAAGAAAGCCAAGATACATGTTCCCCGGTGGTTGATGCGGCCGGGGGTGGCCGTGATGGATGCTTTGTTAAAGAACCCTCCGATCACCATGGTTGAATTCAAGTCGATGGAGATCCCCAACATCACCGGCGTTGATTCGGTGGAAAAAGAGTTCGGCTTTAAACCCTTGGCTCTGAAAGAAGGTCTGGGTTACCTGAAAGTCAGACCTTGAGCGCCCGGTACATGCCGGTGACTTTGGCCTTGAGTTCGTCAATTGAGGTGTTGGTGTCGATCACCGCGGTGGCGTGACGCCTCCGGTTTTCGTCCGAAGTCTGGCAGGCGATCCGGGACCGGGCCTCGGCATCCGAGTAACCCATCCGGTCCACCAGCCTTTGCAGGATGACGTCGCCGGGAGCGACGGTAAGCCAGATTACGTCGGTCTGCTCCATCCAACCCGCTTCGACCAGCAAAGCCGCTTCGACGACGACCGCTTTTAATCCTTGGGAACGTAGCTCCGCCACTTCTTCTGACACCGCCTGGCTTATCGCCGGGTGGGTAATAGCGTTGAGCCGTTTCAGCGCTTCGGGATCGCAGAAAACTATCCCCGCCAGTGTTTTCCGGTCAATGGCTTCATTGGCGTCGAGGATTCCTTCCCCGAAGGCGGAGACGATGGCCCATTTGATATCGTTGTCTTCCCTGAGCAATCGGTGGCCGACCTTGTCGGCGTCGATAAATGCCGCGCCCAGGTCTTTGAGCATGGCGCCGACGGTGCTCTTGCCGCTGCCGATACCGCCGGTTAATCCGATAACGATCATATGAGGTATGAGTCTAATCAGGGCGACATCCAAAGTCAAGGCATAAAGTACTTTCTGTCGATTGACATGGCTTCAACCTGAGGCTATCCTGAAGCGATGTCGACACAAGAGACCCCTTCGAAACCGGGGGAGGATACGGCCCTTCTCCCGGAATCATCAGCGGAACTCGCTGAGGCGCCAAGCTTATCCGTTTGGCATTTTTGGGCGACTCTTGGTTTCAGCCTGGTGATCGGTCTCGTCAACGGTATCGCCGGGATATTGGCCGTGCTCGCCGTGATCGACTTGAAACTTATTTCCAATCCCAATTTCAACTGGACGGACTACATTTTCAACAGCCTCGGCACCCAGTTCAACGCGGTGGTGGTCACCTCTGTCATCGTCTCGGACATCGTTTCGGTGGCGGTTATCGGCGGGTTGATCCTCGCCCGCCGCGGCGCGACCATTAAGGAATACCTGGCTCTGAAGCCGATTCCATTGAAAACGATCGGTCAACTTATCATCCTGACTCTCGGACTTATCGGTGTGAGCGCGCTGGTTGACTCCTTCAGGAACGCGCCAAACCCTCAGACAGGTCCGGTTTACGAAGGAGTGTGGCCGGTTTTCGTTTGGTTTGCCGTGGTTGCGGTTGCGCCGGTTTTTGAAGAGGTCATGTTCCGCGGTTTCATGTTTCAAGGATTCCTCCGGACCCGCCTTGGTCCCGCGCTCGCCATAATCCTGCCATCCGTATGGTGGGGGCTGCTGCATGCCCAGTACGGCGGCTTCGACAGGGGCGTGATCATGGTCCTCGGACTGGTGCTGGCCACCGTCCGGCTGAGGACGGGCTCTTTGTATGCTCCGCTTGTAATCCACGCCACCTGGAACCTGGTGTCCATGATCCAGGTCAGTTTTATGACCTGAACGGCCTCACCCCGGTTATCAATGGTATACTTAGATACGCCGCCAAAACACTGGAGAAAATCTGATGGCCAATAAATCGCAACCCGCCGGAATACTGACCATAATTACTGGCAGTATCGGGATTCTGGGTTCCCTGGCTTTACTCGCCTTTATTCCTTTGATCCACCGGACCATGACCGATCCGGCTTTTCAACCTGATACCACCCTCACTCCGGCTGAGATACAGGCGGCCGCAGATTTGATGACCGGGGTTTTCTCCTTCATGGCTGTAGCGGGCATACTTCTCTCCATTTTCATTATCGTGGCAGGTGCTTATGCCCTCAAACGTAGGGCATGGGGTTTGGGTTTGGCGGGTTCGATCGTTGGCTTGTTTGTCTTTTTACCCACCGCTATTCCCGCCCTGGTTTTCATGGCCCTGTCCAAACCGGAGTTTGAATCTAGGGCTTCCCGGCAGACTTTCCCGGGCGAAGATCAACCAAACCGTCTAAATCCCCCGGGAACCCCGCACGGCGGCTAGTCTCTTGCTGCCCGCCGAAGGCGGATCCGGGGCGCAAGCACCGGTTTATTTCCGTTGCCCGGCTTATGGCGTTGTGATATACTGCTGTGTTATACTTACCACTTGGCTAAATACGCGTGCCTAAATTTAGGAGGAGATCACTTGCCGACCACAACCACCATTAAGGAATTACTAGAGTCCGGGGCGCACTTCGGTCACCAGACCAGCCGCTGGCACCCCAAAATGAAGAAGTACATCTTCACCAAGCGTAACGATATCCACATTATCGACCTGGAAAAGACGGTCGTCATGCTGGATAAGGCGCTGGCGTTTGTCGATAAAATTGTGTCCGAGGGCGGCAAAATCCTCGTCGTGGGCACCAAAAAGCAGGCCCAGGAAATCGTCGCTGAGGAAGCCAAGCGCGGCGGCCTGTACTACATTAACCAGAGATGGATCGGCGGTATCCTCACCAATTTTGCCGCCATTCAAAACCGGATTGATTACCTGGTCAGGCTGGAAGACCAGCAGGCCCGGGGCGAATTGGCCCGCCTGCCCAAGAAGGAACAGCAGAACCTGGCCGATGAAATGGCCCGTCTGAACAAGATGATGGGCGGCTTCAAAGAAATGACTGCCTTACCGGATGTCATTCTCATTGTTGACCCGACTAAAGAGAAGATCGCCCTGGCGGAAGCCCGGCGCATGGGTATCCCGATCGTCGCCATGGTCGACACCAACTGCAGCCCGGAGGGTATTGATTATCCGATTCCCTCGAACGACGACGCCATGAGGGCCATCAAGCTGGTTCTCGGCAAAGTCGCCGACACCGCTATCGCCGCCAGAGAAGGGCTTTCCAAGGTCGAGGTCGAACAGGTGAACAATGCCCCGGCCGAGGCCGAACTCCTTGAAAAACAGGCTGCCGACGCCGAACTCGGTGCCTAAGCTGAATTAATTAGAGGTTTATGAAATTGCAGATATCAGCCGAACAAGTAAAAGAACTGCGCGAAAAATGCGGCGCGGGCGTTATGGAATGCCGGAATGCCCTGGTCGAATCGCAGGGTGACGTCAACAAAGCATTCGAGGCCCTTCAGGCCAAGGGCTTTTTAAAGGCTGCCAAAAAAGCCGAGAGGGTCACCGGACAGGGCCTGGTTGAAGCGTACGTGCATACCGGCGGGCGCGTTGGTTCCCTGATCGAACTCAATTGCGAAACCGACTTTGTCGCCAGGACTGACGAATTCAAAAAACTGGCTCATGACGTTGCGATGCAGGTGGCCGCTATGTGCCCGATCTACGTCAACGAGTCCGACCGTCCGGAGACCTGTGAAGTTGAAGCCAGCAGCGCTTGCTTGATGCTTCAACCTTTCATCAAGGATCCTTCGAGGACGATCAAAGATCTTATTACCGAGGGTATTGCGCGCACCGGTGAGAATATCCGCCTTAAAAGGTTTGTCAGGTTCGAACTGGGCGGTTAACCTAGGCTTGATCTCGCGGCGCGCGTGTCCTCTGGGACTACGGCGCCGCGATTGTTAATAAGCGCCTTTCGTCCTCCGGGACGTGTAATAAAAAACGGGAGCCGACTGACTTGACCGAACTGAAATACCGTCGGGTTCTCCTTAAACTTTCCGGCGAAGCGTTCGCCGGAACCGGCAACTCTATCATCGACATTCCCATCGTCAGGGGCATTGCCCGGCAGATAAAGGCCCTTTCTCAGATGGGCGTTCAGGTTGGTATCGTTGTCGGAGCGGGGAACATCTGGCGCGGCGCCACCGTTTCCAGGCACGGTATCGACAGGGTCACCGCTGACTACGCCGGTATGCTGGCCACCGTCATCAACGCGCTGGCTCTTCAGGACAGCCTGGAAAAAGAAGGCGTTACCACCCGCACCCAGTCTGCCATAACCGTTCAGCAGGTCGCTGAGCCCTTCATCTACCGGCGGGCCATCCGCCATATGGAAAAAGGCCGCGTGGTCATCTTTGCCGGAGGTACGGGCAACCCCTACATGACCACGGATACGGCCGCGGCGCTGCGGGCGATCGAAATAGAGGCCCAGGTGCTCCTGATGGCGAAAAACAGAGTTGACGGCGTGTATTCGGCCGATCCTCTGAAGCACAAAGACGCGGTGAAGTTCGATCGTTTAACCCACATCGAGGCTTTGTCCAAAAGGCTGATGGTGATGGATTCCACCGCGCTGTCCCTTTGCCTTGAAAACAAACTTCCCATCATTGTTTTCGACATGACCGCCCCGGGTAATCTGGAGCGGGCCGTCGCCGGGGAGGCTGTCGGCACGTTAATTTCGAGTGAAGGTGTAACGCCATGACTGTAGCCGAGATCATGCAGCAGATCGAAAGGAAAATGTCCACCTCGATAGATGTGCTCCACAGGGAATTGGGAGCCATCAGGACCGGCCGGGCTTCGGCGGCTATTATCGAGCATGTCAGGGTTGATTACGCCGGCACGCCGACACCGATCCATCACCTGGCGAATATTTCGGTCCCGGACGCCCGGCAGATTTTGATTCAGCCCTGGGACCGGACCATGGTGGGTCATGTTGAAAAAGCGCTGATGAAGTCGGACCTGGGTTTGACGCCTTCCAGTGACGGTCAAGTGATTCGCCTCATCATCCCTCCGTTATCCCAGGAGCGCCGGTTGGACCTGACCAAAATGGTGCATAAGCGCGTCGAGGAAGATAAAGTGGCCATCCGTAACTTGCGGCGCGATGCCCTGGAACAGATCAAGAAACTGGAAAAAGACAAAGAGTTGTCACAGGATGAGAGCAAAAGGTCCCAGGACCAGCTTCAGAAAGTTACCGACGCCTACACCGCCAGGGCTGAGAAACTGGGCAAGGACAAAGAGCAGGAACTGCTCAGCGGCTGATCTTCGTATCTGGTTGATGAACAGGGCGCCCCCAAAGGCGCCCTGTCTGTTATTCGCTCGATCTGAATTTGAATTCCAGGTGGCTGCCGTCGCAAAAAGGCATGTTGCTGGAATGGCCGCAGCGGCAGAGGGTAACCCTGTTACGCCGTTCGTAATCGAAGCCATCGGACGATTCGATGGGGATGCCGCCCCGCACCCAGATTGGACCTGAAAACCCGGCCGGAACGTCCTCGATAAGCCCGATCGAAGGCGTTAACTCGGGCTCGATAACGTTACCGTCCTTGTCTTTCAAAACGATTCTTCCGGACGGGCACTCTGACGCTTCTTCAATGGCGATCTTACGGCATTCCTGATCGTCCGATTTTTTCACCAGGTGCCAGGTGTCTCCGGCTCGCTGGCAGAAACGCGCTTCGGCGCATAGAATCGGCACTTCAGATAAGGTCAAATCCGGACCTACGACTTCGACTGATTGAGTGGAAAAAGACGCACGGCTGGCAGTTTCGGTACCGTCGAAACCCGACCGGTAATGTGATCCATCGCAGAACGGCTTATTCTTCGACTTGCCGCACCGGCACAGGGTGTATGTTTCAGGAACTTCAAATACCTTTCCCTGGCGCCAGCCGTGGCAATGACCCTCCGCGTCCTGGCAAATGATCTGTTCGGCAAGCGGCAGGCCGCCGCTCACTACATAGGGTCCGTTTTTGGTGATCTTGATCCGGTAACTATCTTCACTCGGTTCGTGTCCCGTATTCATACGACATCCTCAGAAAAGTGCATTATTATATCATGAGAGGAGGATTCCACCGGCATTTTCTCGATAAAAAATATGGTAATTATCCCTTGACAACAAGTACTCACCTATGCTAGACTGGGTTTAATAAGTTAGAGAGGTGTTCAAGTGCTGGATTCAGAACTTAGATACACGATGATAAACAACCTTAAAGAACTTGAACGCGACATCATTAACAGGGAACTTCCTATTGCGACTCGCGGTGTCGAGATTTTTGGTAAAAGCGGCGAATACATCGACGAAAACAAGAAACGATATTGGATAGCAGCCTATATTTCTGTGGAATCGAAGTCTGATGTTGAGCGCATTCACTCTTATCTTGCAGATTATGGTAGTACCAAGAATCAGTAACGATTGATCTCATAATTTACTCCAAAGGGGTTGACTATGGAACGCTACACAATCAAAGACTTCAACAAGGACTTTCCCGATGATGCCTCTTGTCTCGAATGGTTAAGAGGTTATCTGTATCCTGAAGGGATTACTTGCAAGGCTTGTGGCAAGGTAACTAAGCATCATCGCGTTACCAACCGCGCCTGTTTTGTTTGTGATAATTGCGGAACTCAAGTCTATCCGATGGTTGGTACAATCTTTGAGAAATCCAGTACATCTCTTAAGACTTGGTTTTATGCCATATTCCTGATGAGCCAAACAAGGTGCGGGATCTCTGCCAAGCAAATTCAACGCGAGACAGGCGTAACCTATAAAACAGCGTGGCGAATGTTTCACCATATAAGGACACTACTTCAAGAGAATGTAGGCGTATTTAAGGGGCAAGCAGAGGCTGACGAGACATATATCGGTGGCGCAAGGAAGGGCAAGCGCGGACGTGGTGCTGCGGGTAAAACTCCCGTTGTCGGTATTGTGGAGCGCAAAGGAAAGATAGCCGCTAAAGTGGTCGGTGATTGCAAATGTAATTCACTTCAACCGTTTATCAACAATCACGTTGACTGGCATACCAAGCTATACACAGACAATTATCGAGGATATGATGGATTAGATTTCTACGTTGGTGAACACGAGACTGTAGATCACGATAATGACGAATGGGTACGCGAGGACGTTCACACGAATACTATTGAGGGTTTTTGGTCCTTGATGAAGCGCGGGATTTCGGGTGTTTACCACGCTGTTTCACCCAAGTATTTGCAGAACTATGTGAATGAGTATGCGTTTCGTTACAATCATCGCCAGGACGAGACTCCGATGTTTCAGTCTTTCCTTGGTCAGATCGCGAGCAAGCCTTCTTTAAGTCCTTGAAAAATTGATCTCGCGTAATACTTTCATTTTGCTGTTTCATCTACAACCTTCAACTCGAAGGATTTAAGTTGACGTGACGATTCGTTAAACAGATGAATCGTTGTTACTAAATCCCCGTTCCATTCCCCGTTCGTAAAGAATTGTACCAAATAATCAAGGGTTTTATTTTTGTGGCTATGTAATTCGGGCGAGTACCAAATATCAACATCACCTAATCTTTTACCATATGTCTTAGTTATATTTAACGATTGTTGGTTTAAGTCCGATATCTTAATCAGCCTGGGTTTATTTTTGTCATCCCCAACCAATCTCAAGGAGATTCCATCGACACTCCAAGATTTTCTGGGTTGTAATTCTAAAAATATGACATGCCTGTCGTCTTTTTGAGAATGCTTGATCAGTCTTATTTGGTCTTGGCGTAACCAGTTTTGAGGAAGTGCTTCTTGTGCCCTCCCCCCTCTAATATCAGCATCGGTTGGATCTGAAATGGATCCCTTTTTATATCCATGCTCAATCTTGAATGGATTGTGTTTAAGATTAGTTGAATATCCCCATCTGATTAAAGGTAAAATGATCGCCGTTAAAATCAAAATGGCAAGCGTTACGATTGAAGTAGGACTACCCCAATCAGTTATTGCCACAATCAAAGCTCCCAAATAAACTACAATTTGAAGAGTAGTATACTTCAAACGTCCCAACTTACATAGAACTATTTCATTGACAGACTTATTTTTGAGAGTAGAATAAACTCACCCGAAAGGGTAGGCACGGCGGAATCCTACGTCTAATCCACTTGGCAATTTAGCTGAAAAGGCGCGGCTAATAGCCGAGAAAGGAGAAGACGATGGCTAAAACACAAGGGGATAAAAAGATCGTCTATGTTCACGGATATACAAAATACGTGAACGGGCAAAAAGTGATAGTGCCGCCGTTCTATCGGTCGACACCTAACTAAAGCGGGATGATCAATCCGCCGTGCCTTTATTATATCCCTAAGCTATTTAAACGCAATACTTGTCCCTAAGGGATATGTACCAAAAATATTTAGCCAAAAACGACACGAAACGCTTGACACCCCTAACGAACCCTTGTGCTATAATATCGCTCGCCCAACAAATCCTACCCTTCACTGTCTTTGCGAGCCCCCGATGAAATCGGGGGTGGCAATCTCCTCCCCACGAAATTGTCCACCGATCCCGGGAAATGCCGGAATCTATTGGGTGGGCAGGGGTAGGGCGAGCGGCCGCTCGCCCGCCTCGTACTGTCAACTGATAACTGAAAACTGATAACTGTCGACTTGTTCGAATTGAAAGGATTGAATGAATTGAACGTGCGATACGACTCCACGATTAAAACCTTCATAACCCAATCGTGTCGTTTCCCAAAAATTCGTCGCCCGCGCCCAAACAATTCAAACCCGGGCGGGGCGGTGAATATTGGACATTGGTATTATTGGTATCTTTCCCTCCGGGCGGGATTCGAAATGATTTGGTTTTGAAAACAATTCCTACGATTGCGTCAAAGCTAAAATTCAGGGATTCGTTTCGCATTAAAAGGTTTTCCGAAACGCCGAAAAACAAATGCCACCCGCCGCCCCGCGTTAATCAGAACGGATTGTTCCCTTTGTTTTTGCCTTATTGGTCGTATTTGGCATCGGTAGTATTGGTGGTATTCCTGAAAGGCGGGATTCGTTCCATTCGTTTTCGTCCGGGACAAACTGTTAACTGTCAACTGTGAACTGTAAACTTTGAGGGAGGTCTGATAGCTGAAAGCTGATTGCTGACAGCCCAAGTATGCCATACGACTCCCCGATTGGAACCCTAACAATCCAATCGTGTCGTTTCTAAAAATCGTATGATCTGCGCCCGGACAAACGTTTCGATTGCTATCGCAGGCACCGAGATTGTAGAATTATAGTTCATCGTCTGTTGAAGGGGTTCGGAAAATGGAACAGGAAGTAACCGTCGGTACGTTTAAAGTCAAGAGCGGCTTAGCCCAGATGCTCAAGGGTGGCGTCATCATGGACGTCACTACCCCGGACCAGGCCCGCATCGCCGAAGAGGCAGGTGCTTGTGCGGTCATGGCTTTGGAGCGTGTGCCGTCGGATATCCGTGCCGAGGGCGGGGTTGCCCGGATGGCTGATCCCACGGTTATCAAGGCCATCATGAAAGCCGTCAGCATCCCGGTGATGGCCAAATGCCGCATCGGACATTTCGTGGAAGCCCGGGTTCTGGAGGCCATGGGAGTGGACTTCATCGACGAATCAGAAGTCCTGACCCCCGCCGATGAGGCTTATCATGTCTGGAAACAAGATTTCAAAGTCCCGTTCGTCTGCGGTTGCCGTGACCTGGGAGAAGCTTTGCGCCGCATCGGCGAAGGCGCCGCCATGATCCGGACCAAGGGTGAAGCCGGAACCGGTAATGTTGTCGAAGCCGTCCGGCATATGCGGGCAGTCCAGGATGGTATCAGACGGGTTGTCGCGGCGCCGATGGAAGAACTCATGGCGATTGCCAAGGAACTCAATGCTCCGTTTGAGCAAATCCTCGCGTTGCATAATACCGGGAAACTGCCGGTTGTCAATTTTGCCGCTGGCGGCATCGCCACTCCTGCCGACGCCGCGCTGATGATGCAACTTGGCGCCGAGGGCGTGTTTGTCGGTTCCGGTATTTTTAAGAGTTCCGATCCGGCCCGGCGCGCTCATGCCATCGTCAAAGCCACCACTCACTACCAGGACCCGGTTGTCATCGCCGAGGTTTCAGAAGCTCTTGGCGAGGCCATGCCCGGCATCGAGATCGGCCAGATCAAACCTGAGCAACTTTTGGCCAAACGCGGTTGGTAGCTACCACGGTCAAATAAAAGAAAACCGGTTCGAGGGACGGCGATACTAGCCCCCTCGGACTTTTTTAGCTATAATTACGATATCTTGATTTACCGCATTGACGTTCTTCCCGCCGCGGGCATGCCTGACCGCCGTGGCGCGGCGCTGCTTAAAGACATCAAGGACCTGAATTTTTCCGGACCGGCTTCAGCCCGGGTTATCGATGTCTACTGGCTCAAGGGTGAGATTGACTCCCCTTCCGTCGAACGGTTGGCACGAGAGGCTTTGACCGACCCGGTAACCGAAACTTTCCAACTTGATCAGCCGACCGAGAATTCGACAGCCGATCATTCCGTGCTTGTCGCCCACAACGCCGGCGTTACCGACCCGATCGAAGAAACGATTCTCAAAGCCGCTTCAGACCTGGGTATTAACCTCGAGGCGGCGAGAACCGGGCGGCTATATCTCCTCGGCGGTGAATTCGATGCCGCTACCCTGAATGCCATTACCAACCAGCGCCTGCTTAATCCTATCGTCCAGCACGCGGTCACCGCTGATTCCGTGATCTTTGGCGAAAACCCGGTTTACCATTTCAAGCTTCGAGAGATCGATTTACCTGGGAACCCTGCGGCATTGTGCGATGTCGGCAAACTCTTTTGCCTCTCGCCCTCGGAAATTCAAGCAGCCGCCAGTTACTATGCCAAAATCGGCCGCAAGCCGACAGATGTTGAACTCGAAACGTTGGCTCAAACGTGGAGCGAACATTGCGTCCATAAGACCTTCAAAGCCAGATTCGATTTCGACGGGCAGGTCATCGACAATCTTCTAAAATCGACGATCGCGCGCGCCACCAAACAACTGGACAAGCCATGGTGCCTTTCTGTGTTCGTGGACAATTCGGGAGTCATCGACTTTGATGGCGAGAACGCCGTTTGCTTCAAGGTGGAGACTCACAACCATCCCTCGGCGGTCGAACCCTACGGCGGCGCCGCCACCGGATTGGGAGGGGTGATCCGCGATGTTTTAGGCACCGGGCTTGCGGCTCGTCCGATATTCAATACCGATGTGTTTTGTTTTGGCGAGCCGGACATGCCTTACGCCGACCTGCCAGCTGGGGCCCTGCACCCAAAACGGGTGTTCAAAGGGGTTAGAGCCGGCGTTGCCGATTATGGTAACCGAATCGGCATACCGACGATAAACGGTGCGATCCTGTTCGATGAGCGCTACGCCGGTAATCCGCTGGTGTACTGCGGCACGGCCGGAATAATGCCGGTCTGGGCGGCCAAGCCGGGCAAACAATCGCCGGGGGACCTGATCATCCTCATGGGAGGGCGAACCGGCCGCGACGGTATCCACGGCGTCACCTTCTCCTCCGAGGCGTTATCCGATAAATCCACCGAGCAGTCCTTCTCGTCGGTCCAAATCGGCAACCCGATTGTTGAAAAGCGGATGGCCGAGGCTATATTAAAGGCCCGCGACGAAAAGCTGTTCGTCCGCATCACCGACGTCGGCGGCGGCGGTTTATCATCGGCTGTAGGCGAGATGGGCGAGGACACCGGCGCCAGGGTATATCTCGACCGGGTGCCGCTCAAATATTCAGGCCTTTCATACTCCGAAATCTGGATCTCCGAATCCCAGGAACGCATGGTTCTGGCTGTCCCACCCCAGAATTTGGATCGGCTACTCGAGATTTGCCGTGGTGAGGGCGTCGAAGCGACTTCCATCGGCGAATTCACTAATGATAAACATCTCATACTCTACTATCGGGATCGTCTTGTTTGCGATCTCGATATGGTGTTCCTGCATGGCGGTAGACCGCAGATTACTTTAAAAGCCACCTATAACCCTCCCAGCTATCCGGAACCCGAATTCCCATGTCCGCCGCGCCTCGACGATGATCTTCTGAGATTGCTCGGGCGCTGGAATACCTGCTCTAAAGAATGGGTCATCCGCCAGTATGACCATGAAGTTCAGGGAGCGAGCGTTCTCAAACCGCTCGTCGGTGACCAGAGCGACGGCCCCGGCGACGCGTCTATCATACGTCCTGTTCTGGATTCCAACAGAGGGGTTATCGTCGCCTGCGGCATCAACCCATCTTACTCCGGCATTGACGCTTACAACATGGCCGCCTCGGCCATCGATGAGGCAGTCCGGAATGTAATCGCTTCGGGCGGCTCCCTGGAGCGCCTGGCGCTGCTGGATAATTTCTGCTGGGGCTCGGCAACCGATGAGCAGTCGCTCGGCGCTCTCGTAAGAGCCACCCAGGCATGTGCGGACCTGTCATTAGCCTATGAAACGCCTTTCATCTCAGGCAAGGATTCTCTGAATAACCAATTCCGTGCGGGAGATAAAATAGTTTCCATCCCCCACACGCTGTTGATATCCGCCTTTGGCGTCATGCCGGATGCCGAAAAAGCCGTTTCGATGGACTTTAAGGCTGCGGGAAATCTCATCTATGTCCTCGGTGAGACCAAAGCTGAATTGGGTGGCTCGGCGTATTTCGCTTCAAAAGGATTTATCGGGAACAAAGCCCCGGGAGTTGACCCGTCGATCTCAAAATACCTTTATGATCGGTTAGCGGCGGCTACCGAAAACAAACTCGTCAGTTCCTGCCATGACCTGTCCGAGGGCGGATTGGGCGTTGCCCTTTCGGAAATGGCATTCGCGGGAGGGTTGGGAGCGCGGGTTCACCTCTCCCGGATACCCCAGGATGGAAGTCTGAAACGGGATGACTATCTGCTGTTTTCCGAATCCAACTCGCGCTTTATCGTTGAAATCTCGCCGGAGCATCGGCACGATTTCGAAACGGTCATGGGCGATACCAAAATCAACATCATTGGCGAAGTGACAAACACAGATAGACTCGAGATTGAAGGTTTGGACAGTACCATTATTGTCAATCAACTGATAGCCGACTTGAAGGAAGCATGGCAAAGACCGCTCAAATGGTAAAAAACGTTAGGGTGATGGTTTTGCGCGCACCCGGCACCAATGCCGATCGCGAATTGGCATTCGCATTTGAACTTGCCGGTGGCACGGCACGGCTGACTCACATCAATGAACTCATTTCTGGCTCCCAGAAACTTGCTGATTATCACATTCTGGCTCTACCGGGCGGCTTTTCCTACGGCGATGATTTAGGAGCGGGGAAGGTGCAGGCCAATGAAATGCGCCTTCGAATTTTCGATGATCTTAAAACCTTTGTTGAAAGAGGCAGCCTCATCCTCGGAGTCTGCAACGGGTTTCAAGCCCTCATCAAAACGGGAATACTTCCAGGGCCCCCGGATCCTAAACTTCCCCACGTGACACTGACCAATAACGACTCCGGTAAATTTGAATGCCGATGGATCAAATTAGTATCCGAGCCGACGGCAAGTTGTGTCTGGACGAATAATATCGATCGGATGGAAGCCCCCATAGCCCATGGTGAGGGAAAATTGATTGCCGCGCCGGAAATGCTCTCAAGGCTTCGCCCGGTGTTCTATTACGCTAACAGCAAATGGCAGCCGACCTCGACCTACCCGTCCAATCCTAACGGATCGGTGAATAACATCGCAGGGCTCACCGATGACACGGGACGAGTTTTCGCCTTAATGCCCCATCCAGAAAGATTCGTTCGCGCGTCTCAACACCCTCAATGGACTCGCCGAGATATCGATGAACCGGGGCAGGGTCTCCAAATCTTCAGAAATGGGATAGCGGCAGCACGTGATTTCTGACCTCAACGTGAAGGTTGTTACATTTTATTTTCCAAACGCTCTATGGTAGATTATTACTAAAAATAAAGAGTAGCTAAGGGAGTTGTAAATGCGCATTACTCGGAAGTTTGTTGTTTGCAGCGTTCTCGTAATTATTAGCGTGTTAGCCTCTACCACACTGATCGCATGTGGCGGCGGCACGACATCGACAACCACGACGAATCCTCCCACGACCACAACCGCGCCCCCGACCACAAGCCCGGGCGCTGCCCTTTACAAGGCCAGCTGCGCGGTGTGCCATGGTGAGAACCGCCAAGGTGTAACTTCCGGAACTACAGTCATCGGTCCTGCAGTTCTGGTAACTTCGCCTACAATTACAAAGTTCACCACTGAAGCCAGCCTCGCCACATTTATCGCCGGTCATCAGACCGGTAAAAACCTCACGGCTGATCAAAATACTCAAATTGCCCAGTTTCTAAAAGCCCCGTAATAAACTTTAGCCGGGATGTCTTTGACCGAGAGGGAGAGCGTTTGCTCTCCCTCTTTAATATTTACCGAACCATCCGGGTCTTACGGACAGCTATCGGTTCGATCGCCAGTTTTTGGGATCGATAATTGTTGGGTACAAAGATGGAGGAGTTTCGGTCTATATTAGGGAGAAATAAAAAAAGAGGGGCTTTCGCCCCTCTTCAAATTACCTTACGTAGTTAAACGCACTTGGAAAGCTGGTAGCTTTTTCCTTCGGTAGTAATGGCCGGCGCAATGACCATTTCGGCGCGCTGCATATCTCGGATCGTGGCGGCGCCACAAACACCCATCACAGTTTTGAGAGCGCCAACGAAGTTCTGACTGCCATCCACAACTGAAGTTGGGCCAAACAGGATTTGCTCAAGCGGGACCGTGGTCCCCACTTTAATCCGCGTACCCCGAGGCAACGACGGATGTGGGTGGCTCATCCCCCAGTGATAGCCGTGGCCGGGTGCTTCTTTAGCCTGGGCGATAATGGAACCGAACATAGCGGCATCTGCGCCGGCAGCGATAGCCTTGCAGAAATCGCCGCCCTTTTTGAAGCCGCCGTCGGTGATGATGGACACATAACGGCCGGTTTCCGCCAGGTATGTCTCGCGGGCGGCGGCACAATCCATGGTGGCAGTGATCTGTGGCACCCCTAAACCCAGTACCTCACGGGAGGTGCAGGCGGCGCCGGGCCCAACACCGACCAGAACGGCTGATACGCCCTGCCGCATCAGTTCTAATGTCGCGGAGTAGCTGACGCAGTTGCCAACCATTACCGGGATCTTCAGTGACGAACAAAGCTCGGAAAAAATCAATCCGCGATAGCTCTTGGAAATATGACGGGCAGTAGTAACTGTCGAAGCAACGACAAAGATATCGGCGCCGGCCTCGGCGACTACCGGAGCCAACCTCTTGGCATTGGCGGGCATACAAGCAACGGCTGCTGTACCGCCCGCGGCTTTAATGGCTTTGACCCGCTCGGCGACGAGGTCATCTTTAATGGGTTCAGTGTATATCTTTTGCAGTAAAGCAGTAACTTCTGCCTGTGGTGTTACAGCGATTTCGGCCAGAACGGCTTCAGCGTCATGGTAACGAGCCTGAATGCCTTCACCATGAAGAACCGCTAAACCACCGAGTTGACTCATCTTCACGGCCATTTTTACATCGGTAACGGCATCCATCGCCGCTGCGATAACGGGAATTTTGAACTTAACATCACCGATAGCAAATCCGATATCGGTCTGCTCAGGATTAATGGTCACATCGCCTGGAACGATCGCAACTTCATCGAAACCATAAGAGCGCCTCAGCTCTTTGAATTGGGGATGGGTCATCAGTGCCTCCTTGTTTGAAGAGTTACTATAACAAATAGGCTCAACTTGGGTCAAGAATTTCAGGCATGACTGACTTCACAAATTCAAGATGAAGCGGGGGAAAATAAGGGAAGGTCAATAAAAAAGGTGGCCCCTTTACCGAGTTCACTCTCCGCCCATATCCGGCCGCCATGACCCTGAATAATACCGTGGCTGATAGATAATCCCAATCCGGTCCCTTGCCCGACATCTTTAGTTGTAAAGAAGGGATCGAACAGCTTTGACAATGTTTCTGCCGGAATGCCTGGGCCATCGTCGGAAAAGGTTATGCGTACACCACCCATATCAGGAAGAGTATTGGTGCTTATCAGCAAGTTACCCTTGCCGTGAGATTTAGCCATAAAGAACTCGGCGTTGATGACGATGTTAAGAAACACTTGTTGAAGCTGGAAATAATCCGCTTCAATCTCTGGCAGGTTTGCGTCATATTCGGTTGTGACAGAAATATTGTTTGTTTTTTGCTCGTAGGCGCGAAGGGCCAGCACTTTATCGATCACTTCACTTACCAGAAGGTTCTGTCGAACCTGGCTGTGCCTCCTGGCGAAAACCAGAAGATTCTTGACAACCTCCGCAGCCCTCCTGGCTTCGGAGTGAATCGTTTGGACGTCCTGGCGGATACCTGCCGGTATGTCCGAAGAAAGAACCAACTCCGAAAAACCAAGTACGCCGGTCAGAGGGTTGTTGATTTCATGCGCTATTCCGGCCGCCAGTTCTCCGACGGAAGCCAGTCTGTCCGTTACCATCAACTTTTCCTGCATCCGCTTGCGCTCAGTGATATCCTGGGAAATATGGACAGTAGCTATCACATCTCCCGAAGGACCGAACATCGGGTAGGTTGAAACGAGGGTGTAGGTTCCCTTGTCGGCGTCATGGATCTCAACTTCAGCGGGCACACCCTTTTTAATAGTTTGAACATGCGGGCACCCCGTTACCGGTTCCGAAGACCCATGGGATACCTGGTAACAGGTTTTCCCCACGAGCGCCTCAGGCGTGGTCTTCAAAGCCTCGGCGAAGGCCTTGTTAACACGAACAATCTTAAAGTTAGCATCCTGGATTGAAATCGGCGTCGCGATGGCGTTGAAGGTGGACCGCCATTCCTGGGCCGCCCGCACCAGCCGGAGCTCCATCCGCTTGCGTTCCGTCTCGTCCCTGAAGCTCCATACCCGGCCGACAATCTTGCCTTCAAGACGTAACGGGCGGGAATAACGCTCGAAAACACGACCGTCTTTCAACAGAAGACTGTCGGTGCTTGAAAGTTCGGGTTGGTCTAAAATTTCATCGATTCTCCTGACGAACCCTTGATCATCAATGAGTTGTCCCCGAACAAATTTGATCAATTCCGGATCGTCGCCCTGCTCCAAGAGCTGTTTGGGGATGCCCCACATTTTGGCGAACCGGCTGGAATACCGTTGGACCTTTCTGCCGAGGCCAACTACCAGGATGCCGTCGGCGGTTGATTCCAGTGTGGCTGATAACTCCGACAGGGACTCACGCAGCGCTGCCTCGACCCGGGCAGATTCCGAGGTGTCGAGCGCCGTAAACACAATCCCTTTTGAGGGATCCGAGGCATCGAGCGGAGTCACGGACAGTATCATCGGGAAATGACTGCCGTCTTTGCGCCGTCCGTTGATCTCGGTGGTAAATTGGCCGCGGGCTGTTAGTTCGTCCTGGATGGTCTGGCCCATGCTCTCGTAAGCGGCCACGTCATCGTACAACACGCGGGTGCTCTGTCCGATCAATTCCTGGCGCGTGTAGCCGGCCATCCGGCAAATGGTATCGTTAACCTCTTTGATGATCCGGTTGACCGCGACCGCGATGCCGACCGGTGCCGTCCTGAATATGGCATCGAGCTTGCCCTCGCGTTCCCTCAACGCGTCTTCGGTGCGCTTCCGTTCGGTGATGTCGCGGGAGACGCCGAGGATGTGCGACGGCCGTCCTTCGTCATAGACCAGCGATGCCGAAACCTCCGTCCATACTGTCGTGCCGTCCTTGCGGGGCTGTTCAACCTCATAAAGCGGAGCAGGACCCTGCCTGTCACCAGTCATGATCTCAGCGGCGGCCAGTTTCATCCCCTGGGCGACTGCGGAAAGAGAACCGGGGCAAACCGCTTCTTCGATCGATTGCCGCAGCACTTCATCCGGGGTGTAACCGCGCAGCTCGTACACGGACGGGCTGACGTAGGTGAACCTGCCGTCGAGGGACAACGTCCAGATGACGTCGGTCGACTTTTCGGCGATGAGGCGGTAGCGGTGCTCGCTGTCCCGGAGGGCGTTCTCCGCCCGCTTCTGCTCCGTGATGTCCTTGATGACGCCGAAAACCTTGCCTGCAGCGGCGTCATACTCAGCGACGGACTGGACGTCGGCGATGGCGCCGTCGGAGGGACGGCGGATCTTGAACTCGACGTTGTAGGGCTGGCCGTGCTCTATCAGGTTGTGCAGAGCGTCGTCGAGCAATGCCCGGTACTCTTCCAGCGGCATGCCCTGGATGGTGGCCAGCGACCAGTGGTCGCCTTCAAGGCCGTAGATAGCCCTGGCGGCATCGGAGGCAGTGACTTTTTTGGACTGGAGGTCTATCTCCCAGTTGCCGAAACCGAGGACGCGGCCGATGCGCTCGATGCGCAAGATGTCCTGCCGCAGGGATTTGTGAGACCTGTTTCCGTTTCCCGTCATCGTTCCCCGTTTAGAATGGTTGGTTTGCGCGGGTGGACGCACCGGGTCCCGGACCGATGCGCTAATTAATAATCGTAATGATGTACCAAAGCCCGGTATTTGTCAATTGCATGCCGATTGTTCTAACGGGTGAAAACCCCGAGATACCAGTCAATGATTTGGTTCCCCCACAGGAAGGTGATGAAGGTGGTCAGGGCGAGGAAAGGACCGAAGGGGATGGCCTCCTTGCGGCCTTTGCGGCTGAATATGAGCAGCCCGATGGCGATGATGCCGCCCAAAATCCAGGACATGATGACCGCGGCGATGATGTTGGGCCAGCCGGTCACCAGCCCGGCGAAGGCGCCGAGTTTCACATCGCCCTCGCCCATGCCGCCGCGAGAAACGACGTAAACGACCAGGAAGATCAGGAATCCCACCACCCCGCCGATGACCGCGTGCAGTAGATTCGGTGAAAGATCGATCTGAGAATGGAAGACGCTGGCGGCCAGAGCCACTATCGACGCGGCAATAAGGATGCCGTTCAGTATCAGCTGGTGTTCCATATCGATGACGAAGATGACGATGGTGAAGGCCGCGTAAACCAGGCTCAGCCACAGCACCGCCGAGAAGCCGAAATAGAGGTATAGCCCGGCGAAAGCCAGCGCGGTCACCAGTTCCACCCAGAATACCCTTTGCGGGATTTGTTCCCCGCAGGTGCGGCACCGGCCCCGGAGGGCCAGCCAGGAGATAACCGGGATCATGTCGAGAGGAGTGAGCCGCCGGCCGCAGCCGGGGCATCGCGAAGGCGGCGCCACTACCGATTGTTCCTGGGGCAGCCTGTCGCACAGGACGTTCAGGAAGCTGCCGATGACGGCGCCGAACAGGGCGAAGATGACGGCGTAGGCTATTTCCATTTCGCGATATTGTGGCGGGTTGGGGGACAAGTGTCAAACATGTTGGATAGTTCACAGTTCACAGTTATCAGTTATCAGTTATCAGTTTACAGTTAACAGTATCGAGCTATCGCCATCGGCTTTCAGCAATCAGTTCCCCCGGATCCCCGATCGATCGTGAATTGAACGGGCACAAAAAAGGAGATTTGGGGAAACAACTACGATTTTTACGATTGGGTTTTGGATCGTCCAATCGTGGAGTTGTTTGGTGCGGTCAATTCAATCAATTCATTCAATACGTTCAAATAGTTGACAGTTTACAGTTATCAGTTATCAGTTTACAGTTATCAGTTGACAGTACGAGGCGGGCGAGCCGCCGCCCGCCCCTACCATCACCCACCCGCCAATAGGTTCCGGCATTTCCCGGGATCGGTGGACAATTTCGTGACGAGGAGATTGCCACGCCCCCGATTTCATCGGGGGCTCGCAAAGACAATTTGGGAGACATTGTCTTGCCCTCACCTTAGTCCTCTCCCACACTCCCTCACTCTCAAGCTCTCTCCCAGAGGGAGAGAGAATAAAAATGAAGGGCCAATCGTACGTGGGCGAGGAGATTACTATAGCACATGAGTTCGTTGGGGATGTCAAGCGTTTGGTGTCGTTTTTGGGGCGATATTTTGTTATGTCTAGTGAGACGGGCAAGATGATCCGCCTGATCACACTTGTGCCACCGTTGGTACGATGGATCGGAGGTTTGAAGGAAAGATTGTCTTGCCCTCACCCTAGCCCTCTCCCGCAAGACTGCGGGCGAGGGGAAAGTGAGACTGGGCGGGCGAGCTGCCGCTCGCCCCCTACCCAATGGCATCGGTGGACTCAGTGGGAGATTGCCACGGATTTGCCAACTGGCAACTCCTCGCAAAGACACAATATTAATTGGAGATTGCCACGTCCCGATTCTATCGGGGACAGGTCCCGATTTCATCGCGGACTCGCAAAGACAGAGTATTAAATGAATGTTTACTAAATGTGAAACCGAGATTCTTCACTACGTTCAGAAAGACAAAGGTCTTGGCGGGCGGGGAACGATAGTTGTAGCGGTTTTGATGACAACAGACCGCTATGATCACACAACGTTACGCCGTCATATTTCATCGTAATCGCTATACACAGGCGACCCGACATCACCTATACTTACCTGACAAAGTTCGCAATATGGAGTACCAGCGTCAGGCTGAAAGCTCGGAATCAGTACCCCAGTACGGGTAAAAACCTAATAATTCGTTAAAACAGGTAAACTAAAATACTATTGACTATATCCAAGCCGCCCACTTATAATCCTTGGGTACTTAACTGAACGCTAATTCAGTGAGTAAATAAAATAAACTAGAACGGGAAGGTGGTGACAAACAGATGAAGTTCTTACAGAAAATCCGCAAGGGCCGCAAAGGTTTTACCCTGATCGAACTTTTGGTGGTCATTGCCATCCTGGGCGTCATCGCCGCCGTCGCCGTGCCGAACATCCTCAGCTTCATGGGCTCCGGCAAGACCGAGGCCGCCAAGGCTGAGCAGCATAACGTTCAGGTCGCCGTTGCCGCATATATGGCTGAGCATGACGGAGTAGCGGTTGCCGAAACGATCGGCGTGGGTACGAAGGGTAGTTACGGAACTTACCTCATCAACAATGTTGAATACCCATGGGTGATCACCGACACTGGTACCGTCTCACCTGATACCAAAGCAAATGGTAATCCGCTCGGATCCTTGGGGTCTGCAGCTAACTAAAAACTTCCAAACAAATAATGAAAAACGGAGGCAGATCTCAAAAGGAATGCCTCCGTTTTTTACTAAAGCGAAAATCCGGAGACAAATATGGTTTCCAATCGAACTAGTAAAAGACAAGCCGGTTTTACTTTAATTGAACTTCTCGTGGTCATTGCGATTTTGGGGGTTGTTGCTGCTGTAGCAATTCCCAACGTTTTAAGTTTCATCGGCAAGGGAAACGACGCCGCCGCTAAACAAGAATTGTTAAATGTCGCAGCTGCAACGTCTGCAGCTCTTGCCTCAAATCCTCCGGTAGATCCGACCATTGATGACGCACAAATTATCGTAGGCGTTGGTGTCGGTAAATTTCTTGTTCAGAACACTGAATTCAAATATACGATAGATGCTTCTGGAAACATTACACAAGGTGGCAGAGTCTCCTAAACGCCTGAATTGCCACCGAAACGTGACAACAAAACGCTACAAACTCGCAATAAAACCATCTTGATTACAGTTGTCTGATATTCTATTCTAAATATCATTTCTTCTATCCGAGGCGGAAAATTGTCGTTAATTAATCTTACGAAGCGGCGACATGGCTTCACCCTCATGGAAGTGCTTGTCGTCCTTGTAATTTTCGGGGTTCTCGCCGCGATAGCGATTCCAAATGTGTTGCAATATATTGGAGTTGGTAACCGAAACGCGGCTCTCGAGGAAGAACATAATCTCATCGTCGCGGTCGGGGTGGCGATGAAAGAGGGTGGCGGAGCTATTGTTTCGGATTACACAAGCAGCGGCAAAGTGTATGCAAATGCTGACGCTGCGGATAACGATCCTGCCAAGTATCTCCACAACGGTACTGAATTTGAATGGATCATCACCACAGGCGGAGTGTTAAGCCCCGGAACCAATAATCCCCTCAAATAAACGTTCAATTAATAATCACTGCCAAAACGAGTAAACTTAGGCCGTGGTTGGATCTCTAATCGGTAAAACGCGATCCTTCGTAGATAAATTAAAGCGCCAGCATCACTTTTGGCTGGCGCTTCTCGTTTTGGCTGTCCTGATACTCCATTTTTCTGTAATCAATCAACCTCAAGAGTATATTTTCGACGAACAATGGTATGCAGCCGACGCTGGCACAAATATCATAAACGGCCTAGGCACGTCGTTTCCTCAGCAACCACCTCTAGGTAAGCTATTAATCACATCCGGAATTTTTATCTTTGGGGATAACAGCTTAGGTTGGCGGCTTTTCCCAATAATTTTTGGGGCTGGTGGAATTGTTCTGCTGTTCTATATTTGCCTCGAGTTGAAACTACCGAACAGACTGGCCTGGCTGGCGGCGTTCCTTTTAGCTTTCGAAAATCTCAGTTTCGTTCAATCCAGCATCTCCATGCTTGATGTCTTCAGTGTAACTTTTATGCTGGCTGCGTTCCTGGCGTATCTGAAGAATAGGTGTTTCACAAGCGGGGCATTGATCGCTCTATCAGCCTTAACCAAATTCACCGGTATCCTGGCGATCCCGGTTATAGCGTTGCATTGGCTGCTTACCAACAGGAATCGTTGGCAGCATTTCGTTCCAGCTATAGCTGCAGTACCGATGCTATATCTCTCGCTTCTGGTTCCCCTCGACTTCATCATCTGGGGCAAATTCGTCAACCCGGTCATAGAAACCATGACGATGCTTGATCTGAACAGCGTCTCAACCTTCGCCACAATCCATGACCCAATCTTGAGCAGGCCCTGGGACTGGATAATTAACCTTAAGATAATTACCTACTGGGCAGATCCGCATTACCTTGCGATGATTAGCCCCCCAATTTGGATAGCAATAGTCCCTTCAATAGGGTATATGGTCTATAAATCAATCAAGGGCGATAAGGCCGCTAAGTTCATCGCCGCATGGTTCACCGGCACGTTTATTTTATGGATACCGATCAGTCTCATAACAGACCGAACCAGTTATGTTTTCTATTTTTATCCCACAGTTGGGGCAATCTGCATGGCGGTAGCGGTTTCACTTTGGGATCTTGTTAATTATTTTACAAATGTAAAATCGGTATCAACCTCAATCTCAAAATGGATCATACCAGGATTTGTACTAGCCCAACTCGCCATTTTCGCCTTTTTAGCGCCCGTACCCTATATCTGGAAACTGCCGATATGCGTGATGGTATACACAATATTCAGACTGTTCACCAATAGTGAGGGTAATTATGAGCCACTTAGCGCGGAAAAGTTGAATAATCTTCGTAGACGTTAACTGAAAGAATTTTTAAGCCGGCGGGAACAAAAGATGCGATCAATTTTCCACGTGCATCGAGATCAGCAGCCAAAACGCCAAATTGAGGCTTTTGGAATCCGAGAAGGTAAAGCGGATCAACGATGAAATAATCAACTCCCAGGCTTTGCTCTCTTAAAATAAGCGCCTCTGGATCTTCTCCGAAGATTTCCAGAAACGCAAACGTGTCGAATTGTAGAGTAGTGTCTATCTTTGAGGATAGTGCCGGAATAATCGGGCTCATTGAATAAACTGTTTTGTCAGGATGTCCTTCAAGATATCTGTTTACTTGATCATACGCAGTTTTTTCAAAAGTTATCCCCTCGGGACCGGTGTAACTATAATCATATCTCTGGAGAATGAGAAGGCTGGCAACCCCAAAAATAAGAACAGCCAAACCAAAGGCGAAAGAACTCAATTTGTGTATGGATAGCCGTTCAATCGGCTGAACAATCGTTTTGGCATCTAACTCAGGAACAAAAGCGGCAATCATGATGATTGTCATTAAAAATGGACTCACGAAATACCTTAGTTCGCCAAACCTATTGAAGGTGGAACTCAAAACAAGGGAAACGAACAGGGCGATAAATATAAAAGAATTGGCGCGGGATACTTTCCTCCTGAAATAGGCGAAAAATGCCACTGCGATGACAAGGATAACGCAAATGGAGGTAATTTTCTGGCTCCAAAGAGGAAGTTGAAAGAAGTTGAAAAAATGTAACAAATCGGGCATCACGAAATTAAGACGATATCCCACCTGTGCCGATAAAGTCTGTGAGATGAATTGATCAGGAAACAAGACAATAAAATAACCGGTGACCACTAAAAACCCAAAAACAACTCCACCGCCAAATAAAAGGTTTTCTCTACTAAACCAATCTCTGAGTGAAGTCCACCTTCCTCGCATGGATAAGAATAAAAATCCGAGTGACAGACCGGCGACAACAGGCAAGAATGTGTACTTAGTCGCTAATGCTAATCCCAGACACACGCCACTTAATAATATTCTCCACCCAATCTTATTTTCGCGAATAAAATCAATGGCAAAAAACAGACTCAATAAAACAAAGAAAATGCCCAAAGGTTCCTGAACAGCCCTATACCAAAGAAGAAAAAATCCGGGGAAAAAAGCAACCAAAGCAGCGCCTACGAGCGCTGCGGTTGAATTAAACAACTTGCGAATAATTATGAAAACCAGAATGATACAAAGAACAGAAAGGAGTACTGAAAAATACCGACCTAAGAAAAAGTCGTACCCGAATATCTTATATATAAAGCCGAGTGTCAGATCATAAAGAGGTGGATGAACTAGCGTAAAATCACGGTACGGCAAGAATCCTTCCGAGATAAACCTTCCGCCGAGAGAATAAGCGCCTTCATCATAGTCATAGATCCAAGCGAATAAATGCTGGGCATACCACATTCTCACGAACAAATGAACGCACAGAATGCCAAGAAGAATTAGAATATCGGGGCGTTTGAAGATAGAAAATAATCTAATGCGAAGTTGCAACCACAACCTAAGTGTACTCCCCATGGATTAGAGGAACGAGGAAATCATGCCGCCGCTTGAGGGTGGTCTGCGGCGTTGGTCCGGTTTTTTGGTCCGTCCCCCAAGCAACCTCCCCACCTCATCCGGATCATCGCAATAGTCAAAAACGGTCTCACGGGATATCTTCTGATTCCGGTAGAGATCAACGAGGGAATCATCGAGGGAGACCATGCCCTCGTCCCGGCTGGTGCGGAGGACATTGGGCAACTGGTAGATCTTTTCTTCCCTGATCAGATTACGGACGGCGGTGTTGGCAAGAAGGACTTCAACAGCGGCGATACGCCCGTCAATAGGATGCCGCGGCACCAGTGCCTGGCACAGGACGCCGACAAGAAGCGAGGCAAGCCTGGTATAAGCCAGGTGACGCTCATGGGGCGGGAAGAGGTCTATGATTCGCTCCAGGGCCTGGTGGGCGCTGGGGGCGTGGCTGGTGGAGAGGACAAGGTGGCCGGTCTCGGCGATGGTCAAAACGGCGGCGGCGGTCTCCAGGTCACGCATTTCGCCGACAAGGATAACGTCAGGATTCTGTCGCAGGACGTGCTTGAGGGCTTGGGCGAAAGATTTGGTATCGGTGCCCAGCTGCCGCTGGGTGACGGCGCATTTTATCGAGGGATAGATATACTCAATTGGATCTTCAATGGTAATGACGTGCTTGGCCTCGGTATGATTAAGATGCTGGATCATGGCGGCCAGGGTGGTGGACTTGCCGCTGCCGGTGGGGCCGGTGACGATGACGAGGCCCCGGGGACGGGAGACCAGGTCTTTGCAGATATCAGGGAGTTCAAGTTCGTCAATGGTGGGGATGACGGGAGGCAGAAGGCGGATTGCCAAGCTGATGGCGCCGCGCTGCTGGGCGGCGTTGCAGCGCAAGCGGCCGACGCCCGGCATGGTGAAGCCGAAATCCAATTCCAGTTCCCGCTGGAAAGTGTCCAGGTCGCCGGGCAAGGCCAGTTGTTTGAGCGCCTCGGCGGTGTCCTGGCTGGAGAGGGGCGGGGTGTTCAGTTTCTCCAGGGAACCTTTGGTGCGCACCATCGGCGGGGAGTCCACCACGAGGTGGAGATCTGAACCGCCTCGGTCGCGGGCCTGGGTTATGAGTGAAAAGACGTCGATCATTTTATGAAGTTCACAGTCAATAGTTATCAGTTATCAGTTATCAGTTATCAGTTGTCAGTTATCAGTGGCCATTTACAGAATAATACCAATGTCACCAATAATACCAATTATCCAATCTGTCCAATGTTCCAAAAATGCAATTAATAACAATGAGGCGTGACCATCAGGTAAGACTATCTCGCCCTCACCCTACCCTCTCCCGCGCGCCCTCACTCTCAAGCCCTCTCCCAGAGGGAGAGGGAATAAAAATGAATGGCCCTTTTTACGCGGGCGAGGGGATTTCAGTTTAAACACAGGTCAGGGTGAAGTGGTAGACATAGACCATGGTGTCGGTGGTCAGTTCTTTGACTATCGACGTGACGATGACGTTCTGGAAACGGTAGGTGTCCCGTAGTTCCGTGGCATAGTCAAAGACGATAGACTCAGACGTTGTGGCGGTGCCGACGATAACGACGCTGGTGCCGTCCCACGAGATCGAATCCAGTTGGATCTGGGTAATATTCCTCTTTTCCAGCCAGGCGCTGCGGACGTACCCTGAAGCCATGGAGCGCTGGTCCTGGAGCACCTGGTAGAAGGAGGCATAGGCGGCGGCTTCCGTCTGCACCGGGGTAACGGCGGCGTTAGCGGCATCAATTTGAGGTTTAATGCCAGCAAGTTTAGCCTGAGCCTGGGTTACCTGCAGCGTAATGGCGTCTATCTGGGGCTGGATGGCATCAGCGTCTTTCTTGGCTTTATCGACGTAGGTCCAGCCATAAACCAGCGCGCCGATCAAAAGCACGCCGACAGCCGGCGCCAGGATATTGAACCAGTTGACGCCGCGGGGCAGGTAGATAGCCGGAATGGCGTTCAGGTTGATGACCGAACCGAACTCATTCGGTAGGTCCCGCTGGGCCATGCCCAGGTTGACCATGAAACGGGAGGCATCGAAGCCTTCAGGGGCGGTAAATTCGGTGGTCAAAGCCTCCACCGGCCGGCCGTCGGTGCCGCCCAGAACAGACCACTGCTCTTTATCAGCGGCAAGTTCACCGGCGACCAGAATGGGAACTTCAGCACCCAGGGGGTCTTCCGTATGGGATGAATTATAGAAGACGACGGTGCGGGAGATCTCCTCGGCGATGGTACCGAGGCGCTCCGAGTCCGTCAGGTGTTCAGAACCGAGGGAGAAACTGCGGATGACTTCCGGAACGCGGTCAACCAAGACGATGATATCGATGGTGGAAAGCCAGGTGTTGACGACGACGCAGCGGGAGCGGTTGACATTGCGAGCCAGGGCCAGCGGGGCGACGTCAAGCACCTTGCTCTTGAGGCCGGCCTTGGTGAGGGTGCGCATCAGGGAGTCTGTGGCGTTCTTGGGGTGGGCGGCGAGGAAAAAGCGCATCTCGTGAGGAACCTTGGTCTGTAATTCCTGGCGCGCAACATAGACTTGGTCCATGGGGACGGGAATAACGCGGGTGGCCTCACTCATAATGGCATCATCCAGGATATTCTTGGGCACTTCCGGTATGTTGATTATTCTGAAGATCGAGTTCTGGCCGGAAACGGCGGCAACAACCTGATGCCCGGCAACACCGTTGTCCGATGCCAGTTTCTTCAGGCGTTCCGCAACGGCGTCTTCCTGCATGATGACGCCCTCATTGACCATGCCGGAATCAAGGGGGGCCATGGCCCATTTTTCAACCTGCTTGCCGGCGGTGACCAGGAGTTCTATCTCGTTGTCTTCGATGTAGACGGTAGTAAGAGTTTTTGCCATCAGTTTATCCTTCCAGCGCCATCAGGCTGATTGTGATAGTGGCATCCGGCGGCGGTACGGCGCCGAGTTCGGTGTCGAATTCGGTATAGAAGGTGATATCGACCGAATCGATCGTCGCGGTGAGATAGGCGGTGCCGGTTTCCAGGTTGCCTACAAAATCATTGATACGTTCTATGGCACCCGATACTTTGATAACCATTACGGTTTTTTGGTACGCGATCTTATCAATGGTTACCTTATCCGGTCCAGAGGCGCTAAATTCAGTCAAATTCAAGGTATTGTTCGCAGCAAGAATGAATAGTTTTTCACCGTAATCTATAGATTGGATGGCTGCCACGGGCGGTGGGGTGGGGAATTTAGCTTTGTATGCTTGCAGGTTAGCTTGAGCTGCAGCAACTTTGGCCTGAGCAGCTGCTAAATCAGCCTGCGCCTTAGTGATGTTAGCCTGTATTGGTGGCAACAGCGCCGATGTTGAATTCAGGGTATCATTAAGCGTTGACTGACGATCAAGCTCTTTTTGGTACATGGTGTAGAGAAGTCCGGCCCCAATTGCGATTAAACCGAGGAAGAGAACCGATATAAAAGCTTTGCTGATCTTCATTGACTCTCCTTAACAGGTTTTGGCGTTGGATTCGACTAACTTACAGTTACTTCCCAGAGCAGTGTCTTCCATCGGATGTCAGGGGTACCGCCTAGTGTGGCAAAATCGGGCACATTCAATGGTGGGACAACATCGTTAGGAGGCTCAAATGTGCTAGGGTGAACGAGTTCGGCTCCAGGTTGGAGTTCAACTTCAGCCGCACCTGCCACTGAACCCATGAAATCCCCATTTGGCTTCAATTGAGTGGTGCCCTCGATGGACATGATAAAAATGAAGCCTGCCGCGGATGTATTGGGATAAAAATCGATATCCCCTTTAGCGATGATGCAGCCGGCTCCAACTAATTTAATGGCTGAAGCAATACTTACTGAACCATTGACGTAAATGGTGTTCCCGTTAAGATTAATGATTGGATTTTTCTGACCGTTTTCCGCTATCTTAAAATCACCATTTACAAAAATTGTTCCGTTCAAAGTAGTGTAGGACGTAGGATCTGTAGACACATAGGTGGGATATTTGGTATCGCTTTGAATCTCCAGGTCACCATACCTGAATAACGGCCCAATCGTGCCCCCGGGAGCGACGGTTATTTTGCTATCAGGATAATAAAGGGGACTGAGATTTTTCACTTGCTGCCAATAAAAATACGCCACCTGATCACCTGAGGTAGGTGGAACCCAGGAAGCTGGTGCTTCTGGATTGGGTTGCGTGTATGGCCAATTTGGGATGGGATTCTTAGTAATGTCGCCAGTTATCGTACCCTTGTTATCCATAAATCCGTTATACATGACAGGACCGTTCACGGTCGCATTCGATCCCAACGACACGTTCCCGGGACTGGTTATAGCGTTCTCGGTGAAAATGATTGGCAATCCTGAAGGCGTGACGTAGGTTTGGACCGTTGTTTTCTTGCCACTAGGGTTTGTCGCTTCAGATACGACTTTATAAATCCGATCATGCTGATCCCACAATTGGATACTAACTTTCACAACCTGATTATTTACCCTAAACGATGAATCATCGTTGTTTAAATAATAAGGCCCGAGAGTTTCAAATTGATTGACCGGTACGCGTTCCGTACCGTTTTTTATCTGCCAGACCGCATCAGCGACCCCCGCATCTGCAGCATACAATTCTTCGGTTTTATTTTCGAACTTGGTCCCAACCGCCAATCCGCTAGCCATAAAACTAAGCATCGGAACCATGATGAGACTGCCCACAGCCAACACAATTAAAGCGAGGATAAAGGTTACTCCTTTTTCCTCCCGTATTAACTTTTTCGGCCATCTAACGGCAATCATCTTGAGCCTCCACCTGTTTAAGCAGGAGTATAAAGCCTGGACAAAATGGTGTATGTATGAGACTGGGTAATGTCTCCCACCGTTACCGTCGCGATAAATGTCACCCCAACGGAATCAAGCGTGAAACTTGTCTGTGTGGAATCCAGATATTTGGCGACGATAACATTGCTCACCTGATGGTTGTTCTCCGAGTAAGCACGCCACAGGTCACCGTTAACGATTGTGTAAACGACGGTATAAGTGGTGTGGCCTGACAAATCCTTCCAACTCAAAGTGACCAGGGAACCAACGGGAGTATCCGGAAGTGCGGACTCAGCCCGCTGGGTATCGTCACTAATCCAACGTCCGGCAATCTGCACCTGACGAACGGCTTCCATCTGGGAATCACTTCTGGCGCTGATCACGAACAATTGGAATACAGTGGTAGCAAGTGCGATTCCAATCACGACAGCGATCGAAATTGCTACTAGAAGCTCCACCAATGTAAAGCCCTTTCGCGCATTCCCGATATGAGTTAAAAATCGCTTCATGGCTTAAATAAAAAATCTGTCAAACTGAGGATTACTTCGCCTCGATGAGACACGGTTACGGTGATCTGTTGAAGTTCATCGTCGTTGGTGTAGCCATCTTGCTTAGGATCCATGCGCTCCGCCACAATGGAAACCGTATATCCTGAGGGCGGCGGCAAAATGTATGCATCGTAGTTCGGGGGATCCGAGACATCGTACCAAGTGTCAACATGTGCTTTAAGATACTCGATCTGGCTCCGGGCGATTGTTTCTGATTGAGTCCGGATATCAGTAAGACGGGTCGCTTTTTGGGAGGTCGCCAATCCAGACAACACCGCACCCGCGATAACCGCCATGATCGCCATAGCTACCAGGACTTCAACAAGGCTGAAGCCTTTTTGCCCTTTCTTTTTGTTTCGTTCGGCAGCGGATCCCATTTCAAGTTCCTATTGAGCGCCCAGTTGACCGTACATCGAGTACATCGAACCCACAAGGGCGACAGCGATAAAGGCAACTATCAAACCGATAATGACGGTCATAGCTGGTTGAATCAGTTCAACGGCAGATTTAATCTTGTCATCAGCTTCCATGTCATAGGTATGAGCGACAGTGGACAGGGTATCATCCAATTTACCTGTTTCCTCACCGACACCGACCATGGCGACCATCATGGGTAAGAAAACCTTGCGCCGTTTCATTGGGCCGGACAGGCCCTCGCCGCGGATGAGTTCTTTCTGTACCTGCCCCAAATTTTCGCTGATAATCTTATTCGAAGTAGCGTTCTGGGCCTGGGCCATGATCTCAGGGAGGGGTAGACCAGCCCGGAACAGGAGGGCAATGGTCTGGCAGGCGCGGGAAAGTTCCGAAAGCTGAATGATCCGGCCAATCACCGGGGTCTTCAACAAACCCTTATCTATGTTGTACCGGCCGTTTGGCGTCCTGGCCCACATTACCAAACCAACCACAGTCAAAACCAGAGCGCCGAGGATGTAAATGCCCCATTTGGCTGAGAAATCGGTAAGGGTAATAAGTATCTTGGTGGCTGTCGGCAGGTTAACGCCCAGGTTTCGATAGAGATCAGTGAACGTCGGCATGACGAAAAGCATCAGGATCGACACCACAACGACAGCCACAACGGCAACCACGACCGGATAGGTCATGGCGCTCTTCAACTTCTTGCGGGTCTCGTTCATGCGGGAAAGGAAGTCCGCCATGTTGCGGAGGACGGCTTCCATGTTGCCGCCCTGTTCGCCGGCGGAAAGGACGCGGTGGAAGAGAGCCGAAAAGACCTTGGGGTGCTTGCTCATGGCGGCGGAGAGCGAAGAACCGCCGCGGATGTCGTTGGCAACGGCGCCGAGGGTCTTTTTGAAGGTGGGGTTGGTGGTCTGCTCCTGGAGGAGTTCCAGCGAGGTCACGATATCCGTGCCGGACTCCAGGAGGAGGGCAAGCTGGCGGGAAAAGAGGATGATCTCCTGCAGTTTCACCTTTTTGGCGAACATGCTGGAATCAGGCATCGAAAACAGGCGGGACTGGGTCTTGAGGGAAAGGACCTGGTAGCCGTTATGGACAAGCAGCTTGGCGGCGGAGTCACGGTCCATGGCCGCGATCTTGCCCTGCACCAATTTGCGATCCTGGGTGTATGCTACGTAGGCGTAATTCATCGATAAATCCTGCCAGTTTTCAGTTTACAGTTATCAGTTATCAGTTTCCGCCAGTTGAACAACTATTGCTGAATATTTCTTAATTAATTTTACAATCTAAATTTATGAGCGCCTAATCTCCAAAACGGAACGCCGTTATTTATATAATTATACCCCTCTATACAATCCACCCAATCGTGACACGTTTTGTTATTTTAGAAACTTTCTTCTGGTGAATAGGCATTCTTTAGTACTTCCGATGGCGTGGTTATACCCTCTCGTACTTTCAGCATGCCGTCTTTCATCATAGTGACCATGCCCTCGCGGATGGACTGGGCGCGCATATCGACGGCGCTAGCGCCGTCGAGCATCATCCGCTTGAGCGTTTCAGAGAAGTACATGATCTCATAGACGCCGACGCGGCCGAGGTAGCCGGTGTAGGCGCAGGATTTGCAGCCGGTGCCGTAATTGAACTTGGCGCGCTTTTCCCCGGTCTCACGCTCATAGGCGTGCTGCTCCACCACCGGCGCTTCAACCTGGTGGTTGCAATAGGGGCAGACGCGGCGAACCATGCGCTGGGCGACGACGCCGATGACGGCCGACGAGATGAGGAAGGGCTCAACGCCCAGGTCTACCATGCGGAAGAGGACGCCGACGGTGTCGTTGGCGTGGATGGATGAAAGCATCAGGTGGCCGGTCAGGGCGGCCTGGACGCCGATGTTGGCGGTTTCGGCGTCGCGGATTTCGCCGACCATGATGACGTCCGGATCCAGGCGGAGGATGGAGCGCAGGCCCGAGGCGAAGGTGATGCCGGCCTGGACGTTGACCTGGATCTGGTTGATGTCCTTGAAGCGGTATTCGGCGGGGTCCTCGATGGTGATGACGTTCCGGGTCTTGGTATCGACCGTGGCCAGCGAGGCGTAAAGGGTGGTGGTCTTGCCGGCGCCGGTGGGGCCGGAGATCAGGATCATGCCGTAAGGCACCCGCAGCATGCTCTCATACTTGGCCATCGACTCTTTGTTGAAGCCGAGCTGGGGCAGCTGCATCAGGCCGCGGGACTTATCTAGGAGGCGCATGACCGACATCTCGCCGTGGACGGTGGGGGCGGTGGCGACGCGGATATCGATGGACCGTCCGCCGGCGGTGACCGAGAACTGGCCGTCCTGGGCGTGGTGATGGTCGGCGATGTTCAAAGACGCCAGAATCTTGATGCGTGAAATTATGGCCCGCTGCACCGAGATGGGCAGACTCATCATTTCCTGTAACGAGCCGTCAATGCGGAAGCGGACGCGGAGGCGCTCTTCATCGGGCTCCAGGTGGATGTCCGAGGAGCGGGCCTTGACCGCTTCTTCGATAATGAGGTTGAGGGCCTGGGCGAGGGGCGCGTCGACGGCGGCGTCCACGGCCAGTTTTTCATCGGAGATGTCCGCCGACATGGACATGCGGGACAGGAACTTGTCGACCTCGCCGTAACCCTTGTAGTTGAAGTCAATTGCCTCACGGAGTTCACGCTCATCGGCAGGCAGGGCCTTGATGCGCCGCTTGGAGTAGGCGGTCAGGGCTTCCAGCGCCAGGATGTCCGACGGGTTGGCCATGGCCACTTCCAGGGTATTGCCGGTGAGGCGCACCGGTATGGCGTTGTAGCGCCGGGCCATGATCTCCGGGATGATCTTCAAAGCTTCCGGGGTGGGCAGCTGGCGCAGTTCCCGGCCCAGCTTGCCGCCTTCGGCGGGCTTGATCTCCATCTGGGGGGGCGGGGCGGTGACGGGGACGGTGGTGAGCGGCGTGACTTTTTCATCCGCCTTGGGAGTAAAGGTGATGATGCGGATCTTCTGGCTGTCGGCAAATTTCTCGGCTTCCTCGGACAGGTGGGCGGAGGTGGCGATGAACTTGGAGCCGACCCGGGCGTCATAGGCCTTGGTGTCGAACAGGGCGATCTCTTCCAGGTTCAGCACCGGGGCGTGGTTGATGATGTCTATGCCGAGGCAGTGCTCCTGGGCACCGTTGCCAAGTGAGCAGGCGACCAGGTCAAAGGTGTGCTCGATGCCGCTCTTGCCGGTCAGCCGCGCGTTCTCATCCACCTTGTAGCCGGTCTTCTTGAGCGATTCGATGAGGTCGGCCTTATCGACAAACTTCAGGGGGCGGTCCAGGTTGGGGGCTTCGGGGGCGGGGGACGTTTCCGCATGGCTGAAGAGGACCTGGAGGGAGGCTTCATCGAAAAGCTGGACCTTCTGGCTGTCGGCGAACTCCTGGGCCTGCTTGGCGAGATCGGTGGGCAGGATGACCGCGCGCTCCGAGATGCCGGAGTCATAGGTCTTGTTGGCGAAAGCGAAGATGGAGGCTTCGGCCGCCGACTGGTCGGCAAGGCCGGTCAACACCGCGAAGGCGATGGTGCGCCGGGCAAAACCGTCGTCACGCCGGGCCAGGACGTCGAAATTATGCTCCAGGCCGGAGCGGCCTTTAAGCTTGGCCTGCTCCGTGACCTCGTAGCCCTGGCTGGTGAGGTAGGCGGACAAGCGGGCGCCGATGGACTTCTTTTCGGCAACCTTGGTCGGTGTCATAGGAGCCTGACCTCGCATTCAGTAGAAGTGTATCGTGAATTATAAATCATATGAATACTAACTATCTAATATTGTTCAACTTGCCTTTGTCGGTTGTTCCGTTTCACGGCCCAAGGGGATATAGCCGCGGCGGATAGCCAGCACGGCGGCGTGGGCGCGGTCATTGGCGTTCAGCTTGCGCAGGATGGCCGAAATGTGGTTTTTGATCGTCTGTTCCGAGATCTTCAGGGCCAGGGCGATCTGCTTGTTGGTATGGCCGTCGGTGACGTGGATGAGGATCTGGCGCTCGCGGGAGGTGAGGGGGGCGACGACATCCAGGCCGGCGTCCATCTCGGAGAGCTCCTGGAAGTTTTTCAACACCCGCTGGGCGATGAGGGGACGGGTGAGCAGTTCGTTGATGGGATATTCGCCGCGGGCGGCGCGGTCGATGGTCTCCAGGAGTTCGCCGGCGGTGGTGCTCTTCTTGAGGCAGGCCACGGCTGCGGTGCGGATGACATCGAAGAGTTCGGTGTCGTTGGGATCCGGGGACAGGATGATGACGCGAATGTTGGGGTAATACCGCACGATCTTCCTGCCCAGTTCCAGGCCGTTGGCGGCGGTCAGGTCAGAGCCCAAAAGGACGATATCGGGCATGGCGGCTTCCACCTTGCCCAGGGGGTCTTCGTTGGGATCGCATTCGACTACTTCCAGGTTCTCCCGGGATGAAAGCGCCTGGGCGACGCCGGAACGGAAAAAGGGTTGTTCATCGCAAACCATAATTCTGGTCATGTTTTATGCCATCTCCTTGCTGTCTTCAGCCGCTTCTTCGGCGCCGTTGTGATTCTGGTGCACCGCCAGGAACTCGTCGATATCCTCGCGCCGGAAGCGCCGGTCGCCGCGGGGGCCAAGCTGGTAAGCCTTGAGGTTGCCCTGGTTGCTCCAGCGCCGGACGGTATTGATGTGGACGTTAAGTATCGACGCCACTTCGCTCGTGGTGAGCATCGGAGTGACTGGCGACCCGTTTTTCTGAGCCATGCTGATTTACCTTTCTCAACCTTACCATAACTTACAAGAAAGAACTATAACTCATTGAAAGTACCTCCACAAGATGACTTTCGTACTAATGGAAAAATATTTTTGCGTCCCATGAAGCCGAGTAGCATAATGACGGTATGAACGAAAGTTTAGGTATCGGGAAAATCCGGGGGCTGCAGCAAATAGCGGGTAGCGGCGGCATCTTCACCATGGCGGCGCTCGACCACCGCGGTTCGCTGGAGCGCGGCTTGTGCCGGGTTGACGGTCCGGAGTGTTACGCCGAGATGGTCGAGTTCAAAATGGAACTGTGCCGGGCCCTGGCGCCCTTTGCCAGCGCCGTGCTGCTGGACCCTATCTACGGAGCGGCCCAAGCCATCTCAAGCTCGGTGTTGCCGAAAGGGACAGGCCTGCTGGTCAGCGTCGAAGCCACCGGCTACGAGGGGCAGAGCACCGCCAGAGTCACCCGGATTTTGGAAGGGTGGGGAGTGGAGAAGATCAAGCGGATGGGGGCCTCAGCGGTCAAGATGCTGGTCTATTTCCGGCCGGATACCGGGAGACTGGCGGCAACCCAGCTATCGACAGTAGAAAAAACCGCCATCGAGTGCCGCAATTTTGATATACCATTCCTGGTTGAACCGGTAGCGTACCCCCTGGAGTCCGAAACCGCCGCGGATTTCCATTCCAGGAAGACTGAACTGGTAATCGAGACAGCCAGGGTCATGACCGCGCTGCCTATAGACGTTCTCAAGGCGGAGTTCCCGGCGGACACGGCGTCAGGCAGCGATGATGCCATGCTTGAAGCCTGCCGCAGATTGGATGAAGCATCCGCCAAACCATGGGTCATCCTGTCCGCGGGAGCGGAATTCGAGGTATTCCGAAAAGAAGTTGAGATAGCCTGCAAGGCGGGGGCTTCGGGTTTTCTGGCGGGCCGGGCGTTGTGGCAGGAAGCGGTCGCAAAAGAAACGGACGATAAAAGGATCAAATTCCTGAATACGGTGGCAGCCGGGCGATTAAAAGAAATCAGCCTGATCGCGGAAAACTCCGGGCGTCCCTGGTATCGCAGGCTCGGCCTCGAGCTGGGATTCCTGGCGGCGGTGGACGAGGGGTGGCATGAACGGTACTAGGGGGAACGGCCGGAGACACATACCTGGTCATTCTTGCGGTTCAAGCCCGTCACTCCCGGCATCTTCGAAAAGAAGTCCCCGGGCAGGGCCGCGCCCAGTTTTAGGTGTAATTTTATTCCCGATGCTGCCCCGCACGTAGTCATAATCATGATTCCGGGTATTTTTCTCAAAGCATTCTGAAATGCAATCGCGTCCGGGGTTGTAAACCGGGTCAGTTGTAACAGATAGTTTCCGGGGGCGAATTCTTCGGCAACCTCTACAATGGGTGCCTCAATCGTTGCATCCGGTGAACCATCCGGATTCTTGATGTCGACGCCGGTGCCTTCCTGTTCTTGTTCCCCGGTCAAGCAGGGTTGACGAATCGGTGACGCATCGGGTTCTCCGATGGCGTTAATTTCGGGATCAGGCCTGTCCGGAACTCCGATGGCGGTACAGTCAACGTTAGCTTTTTGGCCGGCGGGAATATGTTCTTCCAACTGACGGATCAGAGACTCGGCTTCGCGGCGCGCCAGTTCTTCAATCTCGGCGAGCATCCTCGCCTTGCCTTCGAAAACGTTGGATGGTTCGTTGTCCCTGTCGTTCAATCCGGACCTCCGGCAGAGACCGGCCCTACAGCTTTGGGCCAATCGTGCAATCACCAGGAAGTATAAGGTGACAGGCAGAGGCTGTCAATCACCAAAGAACCGAAACACCCAAGGTATGATCTAAAATGAAAGCTGAGAAAGGTTCAGGGATTTTCGATCAAAGCCTGGTAACCATTCACAATCGCCGCCAAAGCTCTGTCAAGCGCCTGCTGAACCGCCGGGGAATTGGAGGGGTTGAAAGCGCCGGAAAGAGAAGCGATCTGGTTATTGGCACTGACAACGATACCGGAATCGATCGCCGAGCCATTCTGCGGCGCGGTTACCGATGTCCCAAAAATCGGGATATTCGCCTCCGGAGGACCGGCGGTTCCGGCTACCGTGGAGCTGCCGGGAGGCGGGGTGACTCCGGGTGAGGTCGTATCCGTGACGGTATTGCCCGGTGTTCTCGGGAAATTTGAAGAAGCCTTGGCGGCGGCATAATCGTTGGCGGAAAGCCCGAGAGCGGACGCTGCCGCCGAAAGGTTGCCTTCGATTCGGCTGGTCAATTGGGCGATACCCTGAGAATCACCTTTTTGGGCAAGGTAAACGATCTCGCTTACCCGCCGATCATTAAGGGCAGTATACAACTGTACTTTGGCTTCGGAGGAGAAGGTAACATTCACCAGCGCCTGTTCGAGATCGAGCTTCAAGGGGTAAAGAGCCTGTCCGGGCATGGCTGAAGACGCGGCATAAGCCACGCCGCCGCCCGCCATGGACAGCCCCAACACGAAAGTGACGATGGCGTTGGCCCAACCGATCCGCCAGAAGGGCCTGGATTTCGCGGTACGGCCGGACATCTCCGCCATGCGCTCGTTCAAGGCGACCCGGATCCGCATTCTGGCGCCCGCGGGCGCCTCGATCCTGGCGGCGTTAGAAATATCGAGGGAGGTATCGAGGAGATCCCTGAGTTCCCCGGCATACTCCGGATAACGCTTGAGACAGTCCTCTACGGTAGATTCTCCGGTGAGAACTTCATCCAGGCAGGTACTGAAAATCTGATCTATTTCGTTGGCTTTGTTCATTTGGATTCACCCATGATACGCCGCAGAGCGCCGACAGCGCTGTGCTGCAAGGCTTTGATCGCCCCTTCGTTCTTGCCCATGACCTTCGCCACCTGGGCTATCGGCATATCGGCGCCGAAACGCAGGGCAATCACCTCCTGCTGTAATTTCGTTAATTTCTTGGCCGCCTCTACCAGTTCTTTAGTTTCGAGCTTCAGTTCGGTTTCTTCGACCAGGTCGCCGTCAGCCGGAATCGCCAAGGATTCATCGAGTTCCATAGTCGGCCGCCGCGATCTTTTCCTGAGAGTGTCCACTACCTGGTTGTGAGCTATCCGGTAGAGCCAGGCGCTGAAGGGAACTTCCCGCATTTTGTAGGAACAGATCGATTCCAGGGCATTAACGAATACCTGTTGTGTCAAATCTTCCGCCTCGGTACGGTTGCCGATCTTGATCGCCACGTACCGGTAAATCTTTTCGAAATAGGCCTCATATAACTGGCCAAAGGCCTCCGGATCGCGGGATTGTGCCCGCGTTATGAGACTTTGCTCATCCTGCACCTTGAAAAAACCCCCTTGTCGGCAAGCGTAATGTTGAAGTTTCTACCGACACCGTCCGGTTTTAAGTCGGTGCAACAATTATAACGAAAGGATTGGCGCCGGGATAGCACCAGGATGGTTCCAATCCGGGCGGGAGCTTAAAAAAGAAAGCCCGGGAGCTGCCCGGGCTTTCTTCTAATGACGAACGGAGTGTCAGACTTCGATTTCCTGGCGTCCCAGCTTGATATTCTCCAGGTAGTCAGCCTTGATGCCAAGGGTTTCGGAAATCTCCGTGTCCACATCAAGGGGCCTGCCCATGAATATCTTTCCCACTTCTTCCGCGGTGCCGTGGACCGGATCATCCCCGACGATGAATTTTTGCTTCGCCTCGATGATGCTCATATCGAAGGGGAGGGTAAAATAAAGGTCAGCCAGCACCTTGTCCAAGCCGAGAGCATACAGGTTCCGCCAACCGTCTTTATTGCCGCCGTACTTGGCTATGGGCAGCAGCGACATGAGGTTGGACATGGTAAGTTCGCCCTGCCCTTTGTTCACTCTGAGCGGCGACACCGATATCAGGTAGTCCGAGGACAGGATAATATTGGGCACCCAGAACGTTGGTATGATGAACGGTTTCGGTAAAGGGTTATCCACCTCAACCCAGGTGGAATCCTTCACGTCCAGGGTCAGCACCCTTGGAAAATCGTATCCGAGTGATTGATAAATGGGACGGATAGGTTCCCCGTTAGGCGTGCCGTCCAAAAGGATTATGTCCGCATCGGAAATCCAGCGGATGCCCTTGATGATGCGAGCGATAATATCCTTACTGGTGGTCACCGGGTAGCCCGCGGCAAAATGAGCCGAGGGTTTAATCAGGACCCGCCTGGCCCGTGAAATGGCTTCCGGGGCTTTGAACACAAACTGCGATGCGTTATATATCAACTCGAAAAACCCTTCTCAGGAATGTTTATGTGGTTAGGGCAGTCTTTTTGGCAAATCTAAAATAAAAAACTTGAGACGCGTGCAAAGTGCGAAGTCAGTTGGCATCGGTCCCAAGTGAGTATTCTTACCAGGCCAAAGACCCAAGGCGCAAGGCCTTAATCTCGGCACAGCTTACGCGATGAAACGGGCTAGAACTAACCCCTCCTATACATTCATTTTAACATTCTCGTCAATAGGGTTTGAGACAAAATCACCCCATTCCTATCGGATAAGACGTCAGGTTTGACTTTGAACGGCCCGTAATTTATCCTGAATCACTATCGCCAAGGAGCCGAATTGGAACGTCTCTTGCTGTCCGGGAACGAAGCGATCGCTTTAGGCGCAGCCCATGCCGGTGTAAAGATCGCCGCTGCTTATCCGGGCACGCCGTCGACCGAGATCATGGAAGCCATCTCCCGGATTCCGGACATCTACGGCGAATGGTCGTCGAACGAGGCAGTCGCGGTCGAGGTAGCCACCGGAGCCAGCTACACCGGCGTCCGCGCCATGGCGTGCATGAAACACGTCGGTCTCAACGTGGCAGCCGATGCCTTCATGGCCGCCGCTACCACCGGCGTCAGAGGCGGTCTGGTAATTGTCTCCGCGGACGACCCTGGGATCCATTCGTCGCAGAACGAACAGGATTCCCGAAATTACGCCCGGCTGGGCAAAGTTCCCTGCCTTGAGCCTTCAGATTCGCAGGAAGCCTACGATTTTGCCCGCGCGGCATTTCAAATCAGCGAGGAATTCGATACCCCGGTGCTGCTGCGCCCGACGACCCGCGTCTGCCATTCCAAGAGCATCGTCGCTCCAAGAGAAAAAAACCCTATCGGACAAAACCCCGAATTCCGTCATGACCCCGGCAAACTCGTGATGCTGCCCGGTGCGGCAAGGATGCGCTGGGCCAAAATCATCGAAAGGCTGCGGCAACTCTCCCTCTACGCTGAAACATCCGGTCTCAACAAAATCATCGTTGGAAAGACCGACCTGGGCATCGTCGCCAACGGCATCTCCTACCAGTACGCGCGCGAAGTATTCCCGGGTGCTTCGTTTCTGAAACTGGGAATTTCTTACCCCCTGCCGGAAAAACTCGTTCGGGATTTTGCCGGGCAGGTCGGGAGACCGCTGGTGATCGAGGAACTGGACGGCTTCATCGAAACCGAGCTTCGAGCCATGGGCATCGCTGTGACCGGTAAAGAATTCTTGCCGCGGACAGGTGAGTTCTCTCCCGACGTCATCCGCGACTCAGCCGCCAGAGCCGGCATCATCACCGGAGCCAAATCGAAGCCGGCGCCCGCCTCAGGCCTGGCCAAACGGCCGCCCCTGCTTTGCCCCGGCTGTCCTCATGCCGGCTTTTTCTTCACTCTGTCCAGCATGGGACACCGCTCGACGTTGCCCGGAAAGACCCAGCGAACCCCGAAACTCACCGTCTGCGGAGACATCGGCTGCTACACCCTGGGCGCCTACCCGCCTCTCGGCGTCATCGATACCTGCGGCTGCATGGGCGCCGGAATATCCCACGCTGCCGGCATGGCCCAGGCTGGAATCAGCGAAAAACCGCTGGCGGTGATCGGCGATTCCACCTTCATGCACTCCGGCATCAACAGCCTGATAAACGCGGTTTACAATCAGGCCAAGATCTGCGTCATCATCCTGGACAACGGCACCACGGCGATGACCGGACACCAGGGACATCCCGGAAGCGGGGTATCGGTTAAAGGCCAGTCAGGCAACCGGGTGGTCATCGAAGACCTGGTCCGGGGAGCCGGGGTAAAAAACGTTGCCATCATCGACGCCTTCGATTTGAAAACAATCCGTTCTGCATTGAGACAAGCGATGTCCTCCGAATCCCTCGAAGTCCTGATCATCCGGGGCGAATGTCCCACCCTGGCACGAAAAAAAGCCAAACCGCTCGAACTCTCGGCGCAAAAATGCGACGATTGCGGCGCCTGCCTGTTGATCGGCTGTTCGGCCATCATGAAAACCGGAAACGGTAAGATTACGATCGACCCCGGCGCCTGCCTGGGGGAGAATTGCACTCTTTGCCTGCAACTCTGTGCTCGCGGCGCGATCTCGGCAAAAGAGGTTTCCTCATGAGCGGCAAGGATATTCTGATCGTTGGGGTCGGCGGCCAGGGCGTAGTCCTGGCTTCCAATTTCCTGGCTGAAGCCGCGCTGAGGGCTGGTTATGAGGTCAAAAAAACCGATACGCTGGGCATGGCGCAACGCGGCGGCAGCGTCGTCTCCCATTTAAGGTACGCCGGATCGGTGGCCTCACCGCTTATCCCGGCGGGAGAAGCCGATTTGCTTATCGCTTTTGAAAAACTCGAAGCGGCCCGGTGGGCTCATTTCCTGAAGCCTGACGGCGCGGCCATCGTCAACGACCTGGCCATGCCGCCGTTATCGGTAACCCTCGGGACCGAGACCTACCCTTCTGATCAAGACCTGCTGGATATGCTTTCGGCTTTTTCGACCAATATTCGGTTGGTTCCGGCGACAGCCGCCGCCGCCAACCTGGGCAACCCCAAAATGGTCAATACGGTGCTTCTAGGCTACGCCTCCCGCTGGTTGGATATCGAACCGGGAATTCTCACCTCTGCCATAGAAGCCGGCTTACCGGAAAAGCTTCGGAAAACAAACTTGGCGGCCTTTGAAACAGGCAGGGACCTGGCCGCAGGTCAGTTCCGGCAGGAATAATTTCGGGTTAAGTCCCGGTCTCGCAAACCGGACCGGTTTTCAGAGCATCGCCCAGCATCTTTGAAAGAAGCTGAGGCAATTTTATCTCCCCTAAAAACACCCCGGCCTTATCTACCACCGGGAGTTCGGTGGCCTGTTCGAGGACCATGATCTGCAGCGCCTGGGCCAGGGTCGCCTCCGGGTTTACCTCCGGCCCAGATGAAAGAATATCGCCGATCGTCTGGGACTGGCACAGCTTCACCACTTCGAAAGCCTGGAGCGAATCGACGGACCGTATGCTCGAGCGGCTGACAATTTCCATGCCCAATTTAAGTTTGACCCAGTTCAGGATGTAATGCAGTTTTACGGCGCCCTTGTATTTATTGTGCCTGTCGACGATGAAAAGAGTGTGCACGTCGGGCTGGGAGAGAAATTCATTTATAGCCTTTTCCATGGGTTCATCCTCGGCGGCAAACACGGCTTTTGCCCCGGAAATCATCACGTCCCGGACTCGAGTTTCGTCCATTGGTTCTCCTTTCGCCATTTCAGGGATACAGGCGGTTACCATTATCATCGAAAACGGCGATGGCATCAACCGGGCAAGAACGGGCGGCGGCCAACAACTTCCCGTCATCCACTGATTTAGGATCGAGGAGTACGGCTTTGCCGAAAGAATCGAGCTCAAAAACCGTCGGGGCTTCCTCAACGCAGTCCCCGGCGCCGATGCATTTGTCGCGGTCTATCTCTACTCTCATGAATTCATCCCTCCCTAATGACATTGTAACACCGGTATGCGCCCAATCTATCAACCTGCCCCGGCGCATGTTTTTGTGATGATGGTTTGAGCCGTGTTCTCGATACTATATAATGGATTCGAGGACAAGCATCCTCAATTGCGATCGATAATCAGGGAGGACTCTCGATGTACACCGCCACGGATTTCAATCACCTGAAAGGAATGCCGGGATTTTCCGAGACTCTGCTTAACAACCATTTCACTCTGTACCAGGGTTACATCAAAAACACCAACAAGCTCTTCGAAACGCTCGATGCCCTGTCCAAAGCGGGCAAGTCCGATACCCCCGAATTCGCCGAACTGCAGCGCCGCTTCGGTTTCGAGTGGAACGGCATGAGACTGCACGAGCTGTATTTCGGCAACCTCGGCGGCGACGGTTTGCTGGCGCCCGCGGTCAAGCTGGAGAAAAAACTGGCTGAGGCCTGGGGCAGCCGCGAGGCGTGGGAGAAGGATTTCCGGGCTGTCGGTTCGCTGCGGGGCGTCGGCTGGGCGGTGCTCTACCAGGATCCGGTTAGCGGCGCCTTATTCAACTGCTGGATCAATCTCCACGAATCCGGGCACCTGGCCGGATGCAATCCCCTCCTGGTAATGGACGTCTGGGAACATGCCTTCATGATCGATTACGGGCTGAAGCGCGCCGACTATATCGATGCCTTCTTCAAGAATATCGATTGGGCGGCCTGCGAGAAACGCCTCAAGTAAAGTTATCGATAAGGAGAGAAAACATGACTATCGCCTTCTCCCCGGCAGAGCTCTACAACATCGCCATCGCCGTTGAACGCAGGGGGGCCGCGTTTTACGACACCCTGGCCCGATCCTCCCAGAACGACCTGGTAAGACAGTCGTTTCTGGCGCTGGCGGCGATGGAGCACCAGCATATCCAGGCTTTTCAAAAAATGCTGGCATCCGCCCCAAAAACCTTCGGCGAAGGGTATGGCGATGAGGAATACGCCGCTTACTTCAAAGCCCTGGTCGATTCCGCCATATTCAACGACGACCTGGCTACCAGCGAACTGGTGACCAAGGTGGACAGCGATAAGGAAGCGGTCGAGATCGGGATGGGGGCGGAAAAGGATTCCATCCTGTTTTACGAGCAGCTGCAGGACATTGCCGGGGGCGATGCCTCGGAAAGCATCGGCAAGATCATCAGCGAGGAAAAAGAACACCTGCGGAAACTGGCGGAGATCAAAACCAAATTACAATGACCAAGATACAATAACCATATCAAATCTCAAGAAACAAACAGTTTTGGAATTTGAATATTGGGATTTGAAAATTTGTGTGGGATTTGTCTCTTGGTTATTGGTTATTTCTTGACTACATCCCAGAAACTTTGCAGGCTGTTGAAGTCCATCAGGCCGCTCATGGCGCGGTTACGGGTGCCGATCCCGGCCTCAGCCGCGGCAGCCACCGGGTTCAACCCGCCGCTGAGCACCAGCCCGACCTTGTTCAACCCGACGGGTACCTCGCAGACCGGCTTGCCGCTTTCACCCATGGCCACCAGGCCGCGAATGCCGGCTTTCTCCAGCTTGGCAAAAAGGTCTCTCACCAGCGGCAGACTCATGGCCGGAACCTCACGAAAATTAGCCAGAACCTTGCCTGCCCCGCGGCGGGCGGTTTCGCCGACCGCGGTCATCCGGCTGGCGATAAATATCTCCGAGGGGTCCAAAGAGGACCCGGAATAGTGGATGAGATCGGTGAACCGCCATGGCCGGTTTTGGCGGAACTGCAGCGTGCCGCCGAAACGTGAATCCATTGGCACGCCTGACTTGAGCAGCGTACCGTTGATCACGATGGAACACACCGTGGCAAAACCGACGTAACCCTGAGGCACCGGCAACCCGCCAAGCGATCCCCCGGCTTCAGCCACCGCCACCTTTTCGGCGACGCAGATACCGGCTTTGAACACCGGGATCATCGCCTTGAGCGCGTCCTTGAACTGATCGGCCTGGAACAGGGAGATGTTCACCGGAATAAGCCCGGACTGGGTTCCGGCATCGAAGGTGCTCTGGTAAGCCAGGAGTTCGATCTTGTCGGATACGAAGCCGACCTTGTCGGTAACCAGCGCGTTGGAAAGCTCGTCGAGGCCAGCCGTGGTGACACTCCGGCCGCTGCGCCGGGAAACCTTGGTGGTCAAGCCCTGCTCATCCAGCAGCCCCAGGTGGTAACGCACGGCGCGTTCCGAGAGTTCGATGCCGTATTCATCGCGCAGGCGCCGGGCGATAACCTGGCTCCCCAGCGACCCGGAGGAACTCCCCAGGACCCTCAGGATGGCCAGCTTTTCTCTTTCAACTTCGCGGCTGTCTATTTTAGCCATTTGACCTCAAATTGATACGGCAATTTAATAATTTTATTTGCCATTATACCACGGATTCAAGCAGCCAGGTCAATCTTCCGGCGTCGCGGGTATCATTTTTGATATAATGTGATCGTGGTAACCGTATATATAGAGACCCTCGGCTGCAAGCTGAACCAGGCCGAATCGGAGGTTATGCGCCGCGATTTAGCGGCGGCGGGTTACCGTATCGTTCAAGCCGTCGATAACGCCGACGTCCTGCTTCTGAACACCTGCACCGTCACCGGTGTTGCCGACCGCAAGGCAATGCAAGCCGTGCGCTCGGCGATCAAGGCCAATGCCAGGTTAAAGGTCATCATTACCGGCTGCTACGTTGAACGGGACGCAGAAACGTTAACAAAACTGCCCGGAATCCTGGCGACACTGGGAAATGACGCCAAGAATAACATCGCCAGTGAGTTTGAACGCCTTGGATTCGCCCCTTCTGAAGTTCCTTTCGAAGCCGAAGCGGGCCGGACGCGCTCCATGGTCAAAATTCAGGACGGCTGCGATCACCGGTGCTCCTACTGCGTCGTCCCACTGGTCAGGTCCCTCAAAAGCTGCGTTCCCGCGGGAACCATCGTCGAACAGATCAAAGCGCGGCAGGCCGAGGGTTTCCGTGAGGTAGTCCTCACCGGCACGGAAATCGGGGAATATGCCTGCGATGGGCTGGACCTGGCGGGACTGCTAAAAAGAATCCTCCTGGAGACGGGGATCGAACGTATCCGGATTTCGTCGCTTCAGCCCCAGGAAGTGACTCCGGAACTTATCAGGCTGTGGGATAACCCGCGCCTGTGCCGGCATTTCCATCTTTCTCTGCAGAGCGGTTCCGACGCCGTCCTGGGGCGCATGAGACGGCGATATAACACGGCAGGCTACCTTTCGGCGGTTAAACTTATACGGGACATCGTGCCGGAAGCGGCGGTCACCACCGACATTATCGCCGGGTTCCCCGGCGAGACCGATGCCGAGTTCGAAGACAGTTTCAGGTTCATTGAGCAGATCGGCTTCTCACGCCTGCATGTTTTTCCGTATTCTCCCCGCCCCGGCACCCTTGCCGCCTCGATGCCCGACCAGGTTGAGCACAGTGCCGTTAAACCCCGGGTAGCCCGGCTGCTGAAACTGGGGCGGCAGTGCGAAGCCTGGTTCAAGGGGAAATTCAAAGGACAATTCCTTGAAGTCCTGGTCGAGGCCCGTGAAGAGGGCAGGTGGGTGGGCTACACCGACAATTATATCCGTGTGTCGGTTGACAGCGACGAAGACCTGGAAAACCGGATCGTCCCGATAAAATTATAAAGCCCGGAAATGACTGAGGCGCCTCTTGCGAGGCGCCTCAGATTTTTGCTTTTTAGTTCAAACTACCGGGTCGGCGGTTTGATCTTGCGGAAGCAATCGCTGCAGTAGACGGGCTTGTCGCCACGGGGCTGGAACGGAACCTGGGTGTTCTGACCACAGGCTGCGCACACGGCCGGGTACATCTGAGCCCTCTGACCGCCGCCGAAACTGCCGCCACCCATTCCGGTGCTGCCACCACGCTCGGCTTTGCGAGCGGCGCGGCAGGACGGGCAGCGCTTGGGTTCATTGGTATAACCCTTGGAACGGAAAAACTCCTGATCCTCAGCGCTGAAGGTGAAGGTAGTGCCGCAATCGGTGCACTGGATCTGCTTGTCCTGAGCCATTGTATGACCTCCTCTCTTAAAACTCGTTGTGAGAGTTGCGGTCATCTATACTTAGGCTCGAGGCGCGGTAATAATGACACGAACTGAACAACTATCCTTCAATATAACGCATCACGTAGCGGTTGTCAATAGGCCAATCACGAAAGGGATAAAGACGGCGAAAATTATGGGGCATGGAAACAGACGGCTCAAAGTTCCAGTTGGAAAACCTTGATGGTGTCGAGCATTCTGCCGCCCATCCTGCGATAGAAGTCATGGGCCGGGGTGTTCCAATCGAGCGCCGTCCATTCCACCGCGCCGCAGCCCCGATCCCGGGCCAGTTCGACCATTGCCCGGAATAGCGCTTTACCGGCACCGCGGCCTCGATCTTCCGGTAGGACAAAGAGATCTTCGATGTAAAGTTTCGGTTTTGCCCGGAAACTGCCGAAGGTCTCGAACACTACGGCACAACCGACGGCGCGCCCGCCAAATTCCGCGAGATAAGCTTCGAAACGGGGGTTTATGGAGGACATTTCCTCGGTTAGCCGCTGCCGGCCCGCCGCGTCCGGCGGAGTCAACCGCTCGTATTCGGCAAGGGCTACCAGAAGGCTGATGACGGCGCCCGAGTCTCCGGGACCGGCGCGGCGGACGGTGATTTCAGACATAGCGCCAATCTTAAGGCAAAGGTGCCCGGCGATACAACTTACTTCCCCCGCGCCACCGCCGCCAGGACTTCATCCATATCGGGGGCGTGGTCGATGTTGTATTCTTTGGCGAAGATGACCTTGCCCTGCTCGTCCAGGACCACGTTGGCCCGGTTGGCGAAACCCTCGGATTCGAGAAACAGTCCGTACTTGCGCGAAACTTCGCCGTGGGGCCAGAAATCCGAGAGCAGCCTGGTATGTTTTATCCCCATTGATTTGGCTGGGCGTTCTTGGTCGGGACGGTGTCGATGCTGATGCCGAATGCCACGGCATTCAATTCAGCCAGTCTCTGAAAGTTTCGTTCAAGAGACAGCATTTGCTCCTGGCAAACGTTGGTCCAGGCCAGGGGGTGGAAGGAAAGAAGAACTTTTTTGCCGCGATATTTGGAAAGAGTGACCGGGTTGCCGTCCTGGTCTTTCAAGGTAAAATCCGGGGCCTCAGTTCCTGTCTTGATCATCAAAAATGCCTCCCCAAACGGATAAATGCTCTTAAGAGACATTGTAACCGCTGCGGCGATGAGCGCAAAACAGGATTAACCGTTGGCCGGGAGGCCGGCCTTGCTGCCGTGGAACTGGGTTTCGTACAGGCGGGCGTAGAGTCCGCCGCGCGCCAGCAACTCCTGATGCGTTCCCCGCTCGATGATCTGCCCCCGGTCCATAACGAGGATGAGGTCCGCCGCCAGGATGGTCGAGAGGCGGTGGGCGATGACGATGCTGGTCCGCCCGGTCATCACCCGTTTTAATGCTTCCTGGATAAGGGCCTCGGATTCGGAGTCCAGCGAACTGGTGGCCTCGTCGAGGACCAGGATGCGAGGATCCTTGAGAATGACCCGCGCCAATGCGATGCGCTGTTTCTCGCCGCCGGAAAGCCGGTAGCCGCGTTCACCGACTACGGTATCGTATCCTTGGGGCAAACCCATGATGAAGTCGTGGATGTTGGCCGCCTTCGCCGCCGATTGGACCTGGGCTTGAGTGGCGTCCGGATCGGCGTACAACATGTTGACCCTGATGGTGTCGTGGAACAGGAAGGTTTCCTGGGTGACCATGCCTATCTGGTTAGCCAGAGAATCAAGGGTGACGTCGCGCAGGTCGTGGCCGTCGATCAATATCCGGCCGCCGGTGGGATCGTAAAGCCGGGGAATCAGGTAGGTGAGCGTCGTTTTTCCGGCGCCGCTGGGACCGACCAGGGCCACCAGTTGCCCCGGTTCGGCGCGGAAAGAGATATGGTCCAATACTTGCTCGCGCGCCTGGGTTGCCGGGGCCTTTTCGGTTTCCCCGTTGACCGGTTTTTCGGTCTGGGCGCCGCCCGATAAGACGGCCACCACGTCCTGCATCTGGCCGAACCGCTTGACGTCCTTCAACAGTCCCCTGTCAGCCCGGGAGTACTTGAAGCTTACGTCGTCGAGTTCAAGAACACCCCGGACGTCCTGGAGACACAATGCCTGGGGTTTTTCCGCAATCTCGTGCGGCAGGTCCAGCACCTCGAACACTCTCTCAAAGCTGACCATCGAAGTGGCAAAGTCCACCGGGGCGTTGGTCAGGTTTTGTAAAGCTGAATAAAGGCTGCCCAGGTAAGCCGCCATGGCCACGATGGTGCCGATGGTCAGACTGCCTTTAATCACCAGATAGCCGCCCAGTCCGTACACCAGGGCCACGCCGATGGCGCTGATCAGGCCGATGCTGGCGAAGAAAAGCATGCCGGTAACGGCGCGCCGCACGCCAGAATCCCGCACCGCCGCCGCCCTTTCCTTGAACCTCTCATCTTCCGTTTTGGCTCGGCCGAAAAGCTTCACCAAAAGGGCGCCTGAGATATTCAGCAGTTCGTGCATGACCGCGTTCATCTTGGCATTGAAGTCCAGCTGTTCCCTGGCGATATTCTGTAAACGCCGGCCGAGGTTTCTGGCGGCGACTAAAAAGAGCGGCAGGATGACGATGGACAAAAGCGTCAGCCGCCACTCCAAGCTGAACATGACTATCAGAAGCGCCACCGTCTGGATGAAACTGGATACTATGCCGACCATGGTGTTGCTGATGGCGTTCTGCGCACCGACGACATCGTTATTGAGGCGGCTCATCAGTTCACCGACTTTGGTATTGGTGAAAAAATTGAGCGCCATCCTCTGGAGGTGGGAGAACAGGGCCACCCGAAGGTCGTAAACCACACCCTCACCCACCCGGGCGTTGATCCTGCGCAAAAGCACAGTCAGACTGCTGGTGGCTAACGGCAGGGCAACGAGAGCGGCTACCAACCACCACAATTGCGAGAGATTGCGTTCCTTCAGGGTAACGTCGATGAGCTGGCGCAGAATGAGGGGCATCAACAGCGATAAGCCGGCAACGACAATAGTGATAGCGAACATCACTAAGATCAGCCTGGTGTAAGGCCGGGCATAGCCCATTACCCGTTTTAAGAGACCGCGGGTGACTTTGGGCTTCTCATCGGGGGAGCTCAACGAATAAGGGAAACCGTGAACCATCGACATGATGTATTATGTTAACACAAATGGCTTCCGGGTTGCTTGATGCCTGTATCGCCGTCCGCTATGTCATGGGTATATCGAAGTTGAGTACCTCTTCGCCTTCGCCCAGTGATTCGTAGAGTCGAATCGCCGCGGTATCCATTTTGTCCGCCTGGACGAAAATAATGTAAGCGCCGGTTGCCCTGCCTATCGATTTCAATTTTGTGATCAGCGACTTGGCAACTCCCCGCCTCCGGTGGCGTTCGGCAACCGCCAGGTCGTAAATATAGATCTCCTTGCGTTCCTGCTCGAATTTTTCCAATACGTAAGCGGCCAGACCGCCGATCACTTCCTCTCCAATGAAAGCCACCAAAACGATAAATTCCGTTTTATCCAGGAGATTCTTCAGATAGGCTTCGCTCGGAGCATTCCCCTGGTAGGTCGCAGGCTCCTTGAAAGCTTCGCCAAATACCTTCAGCAGGGCATTCATTTCAGGTAAATCGAGCCCGGTTAAACGACGGTAGGTATATTTCAAACGTCGCGCCTCAGTTTTTACGTTCCCCACTAAGAATACCATGTGGTCATAAAAACCCTGTGTGCCCCCTTGGAACACCGGGAACCCCTCAGTCTGACTCTGTGACCCATCTTCTTCGCATAAGGCTGTTTTTCGACGAGCCGGCTGTTTCTGGTACATTGGTATCATGGCAGGAGAAAATCCGGCAGGCACCTCTTCCTCCGGGCTGTTCAAGCTCACCGAAAATTCCGGGCGATGGTTGCTGGCGACGACCACCATCGCCAGCGGCATGACCTTCCTCGTCGGTTCCGCCATCGGGGTTGCCTTGCCGGTAATCCAATCCTATTTCAACGCCCCTCTTTCCGGCATCCAGTGGGTTGCCAGCGCGTATTTGGTGTCGTTGTCAGCCCTCATTCTCATTGGAGGCGCACTCGGCGATCATTTCGGACGCAAACGGATATTCAACGTCGGCGTCATCATATTTTTTGTCGGAGAAGCTCTGTCATCGGCGTCTCCTGATATCGGTTTCTTGATCGCTTTCCAAGGATTAGCCGGAATCGGTTCGGCGCTGATGGTGCCTCAGAGCCTCGCCATTATCAATGCCAGTTTTGTTTCTTCGGAACGCGGGCGGGTCATCGGGCTTTGGGCAGGCCTTTCCGGGGCGGTATCGGCGGGAGCGCCATGGATCGGAGGTTTGCTGACACAGATTTCCTGGCGGGCGGTATTTTTCATCCCGCTGCCGCTTTGCTTTCTCATCTTGTGGCTGTCACGCAGGTACATTCCTGAAAACCCCACCAGGGCGGAACGTCCGCCAAACTGGTGGCTGTCCATCTCCATTTTTGCGGGGCTGGCCGCCATCACCTTCGCCCTTATTGAGGCTCCGGTCTGGGGATTCACCGACCCCCCAATCATCGCGGCGATGGTTGCCGGCGCGATGCTCCTCGTACTTTTCGCTGTATTGGACCGCCGGTTCGCCCGGCCGATCCTGCCTCCTTCGTTATTCAAGTCGCCCCTGGTGACGGGGGCGAACCTGGCAACGCTGCTCCTGTATTTTTCATTGAACGGGACGATCTATTTCACCGTGCTTAACCTCCAACAGGTCCAGGGGTTCTCGCCGTCCACCGCCGGACTGAGCCTGCTGCCTTCAGTGCTCATCATCATGCTGTTGTCAGGCGCTTTCGGCAGCCTGGCCGACAGGATCGGTCCGCGAACCCAGATGATCGCCGGGCCGCTTGTGGTGGCATCCGGCATCGGGCTGCTGGCCTTATCAGGCGTCCGAGCCAATTACTGGATAACCTTTTTCCCCGGTCTTGTCCTGATCGGCCTGGGGATGTCGGCGGTGATAGCGCCTTTAACCAAATCCGCGCTTTCGGTCAACGAGACCGCTTCCGGCGCCGCCTCCGGGCTGAACAACGCCGTAGCGCGCATCGCGGCGCTGCTGGCGGTGGCTTTGCTGGGCGCGGTGATGGCGACGGTGTTTTCAACAAGGCTGGAACAAGCCATAGATAACACCAGCCTTTCGTCTTCGCAGCGGCAGGAGATACTTGACCAGTCGGAGAAGGTCGGAGCGGTGGTGATCCCGGCCGATTTCGGGAACGAGGCTCGAATGTCCGCCGAGTCAGCGGTGAAGAGTTCTTTTGTCTACTCGTTCCGATGGGTCATGGGCACCGCCGGGGTGCTTGCCGTCGGGGCGGCCGGGGTTTCATTCGTTACGATACACAATCCGCGTGGACAAGGCGAGCCACCTGAATATCGGGGGCGGAAGAAGACGTAGTTGGCGCGCCTGAAGGGATTCGAACCCTTGGCCCTCGGTTTCGAAGTTCTGCGAAAAGTATCTACACATTCACTGGGATTCTATGCGGTTCTACCGGTTGGAACGTAAAAACCAAAATTTCCGGCCCCGCCTTAACCGAGTGTTTTCAAAAAAGACGACAAGAAAGACGACATAATCTTTATGGTAAACAAAAAGCCCCCGACTTTGGGGGCTTTTAGCTTTATTTCAGTGGCGCGCCTGAAGGGATTCGAACCCTTGGCCCTCGGTTTCGAAGACCGATGCTCTATCCACTGAGCTACAGGCGCTTGTACGATAATAAACACTGACCAAGAAACAAGCACCAGCCGGTCTATTGTTGAATTCTGATAGGTTTGGTTTATTGTATCTTGTATCTTGGTTATTCAAAGTAGTGGGGTGGGTAGTGGGATTCGAACCCACGGTCTTCAGGGCCACAACCTGACGCCTTAACCACTCGGCTATACCCACCGCGCAAAAAAAGATTATACCCATTTTTGCGTACTTATTTCAATCGAAGCCGCCATGGGAAGGTGAGAAGGCATGCCGGTACGTGATATAATTTGAGATTATGCTAGAACAACTTGAAAAAATAGAGCGGCGGTTCAACGAGATCGAGCAGGCAATCGCCTCGCCCGAAGTCGCCGCCGACATCCCCCAGCTCACCCGGCTGGCCAAGGAACGCGCCGGCCTCGAAGAGATCGTCGGCCTGTACCGGAAATACCAGCGAACCGAGAAAGCCTACGATGACACCCAGCACCTTCTCGAGACAGAGCAGGACGAAGAAATGCTGGACTTGGCGCGGGAGGAACACCGCAGCCTCAAGGAACAGAAAGAAGCCCTTTACGAAGAACTCAAGATAGCCTTGCTGCCGAAAGACCCGAACGCGGACCGCAACATCATCATGGAGATCCGCGCCGGCACCGGCGGCGACGAAGCCAAGCTTTTTGCCGCCGACCTCTTCCACATGTACACCCGGTATGCCGAATCCAAGGGATGGAAGGTCGATGTTATCGATCTTACCGAATCGTCTGCCGGCGTCTTCAAAGAGGTCATCTTCGAGGTCGACGGCGAGGACGTTTATTCCCGCCTCAAATTCGAAAGCGGCGTGCACCGGGTCCAGCGCGTGCCGACCACCGAAGCCGCCGGCCGCATCCATACCTCAACGGCCACGGTGGCTGTCCTGCCTGTCGCCGAGGAAGTGGACATTTCAATCAACCCCGATGAGATCCGGACCGACATCTTCCATTCCGGCGGCGCCGGCGGCCAAAACGTCAACAAGGTAGCCACGGCAGTCCGACTTACCCACCTGCCCACCGGTCTGGTGGTCATCTGCCAGGACGAACGCTCCCAGCTCAGAAACCGCCAGAAGGCGATGGACGTGCTGCGGGCGCGGTTACTGGCCATCGAGCAGGAAAAGAAAGACGCCGAGATGATCGATACCAGACGGTCGCAGGTCGGCACCGCGGAGCGGTCTGAGAAGATCCGGACCTACAACTTCCCCCAGGATCGCCTGACTGACCACCGCATCGGCCTTTCGGAGCATAATCTGCCCAAGATCATGGACGGCGACCTGGATGATATCATCGACGCGCTGGCGACCGATGAACAGGCGCGGCTGCTTCAATCCGCGGGTATATGAACCTCGGCCAGGCTCTTGAATCAGGCGCGGCGAGGCTAAAAGGGCCCCTTGCCCGTTCCGATGCCGAGATCATGCTCCGCCACGTTACCGGCCTGTCCCGCACCGATTTGTTGCTTCAAGCGAACCGGGAAATTGACCCGGAATCGGCAAAAACCTATCTTGATCTCGTCGACCGCCTCAGAGAGGGCGAGCCATTGCAATATCTGACGGGACATATCGAGTTCTACGGACTGGATTTTTATGTAAACCCAGCGGTCTTGATCCCCCGGCCTGAAACCGAGGTCATGGTTGAAAAAGCCATCGAAATCGGCCGAAACTATCCCTTCCCGACCATCGCCGATATCGGCTGCGGCTCCGGCGCCGTCGCCGTTACCCTGGCTAAGCACCTGCCCCAATCCAAAATCATCGCCCTCGATATCTCCACGACCGCGATCGACCTTGCGCAGCGCAACGCGTCGAAAAATGACCTCGACAACATCGAATTCATCGAGAGTGATCTGCTCGGCGCCGTTTCCGATCATCATTTCGACATCCTCTGCGCCAACCTGCCCTATGTCCCCACCGTCGAGGCAAAGACCAACGGTTTTGAGCCGCAACTCGCCCTGGACGGCGGACCGGACGGGCTGGATGTCATCCGCCGACTGGTCCGGCAAATCGCGTCGCGAGAAGATAAACCAGAGTGGCTGTTACTGGAATTCGGCACCGGGCAGGGCGCCGCGGTAAAGTTTATACTCGATGCCTCTCTACCGGGCAGCCAGACTCAGGTTCTCCGAGACTTCGTCCCGCTAGATCGTGTCTCGGTTACCCGCTTAACCCTCCGTTCGTCCTGAGCCTGTCGAAGGATGAACAGCGGGCATAGTATTTGACCCCTACCCGCCGCCGGTGCTAAATTAACCGCGCCATTGAGCAATCGTTCAATGATTAACCGAGGAGATTCGCCTTGGATATTATCGTCCTGGTCAAGCAGATCCCCGATCCAGAAATTCCCCCCGCCAGCTTCAAAATTGATGCCGCGACGAATAAGGTTGTTCCTCCGGCCGGCGTCGCCCCGGTCATCGACCCGTATTCGGAGCACGCCCTTGAGGCTGCCTTAAGGTTGAAAGACGCCAACCCCGGCAGCGTCATCAAGGTGCTGAGCCTGGGTGCCAATTTGAACAAGGAACTTCTGAAAAAGGCCCTGGCGCTCGGCGCAGATGAACTCATCCTGATCGATGACCCCGCTTACGCCGACCTTGACGCCCCGGCGACCGCCGGAGTCATGGCGTCAGCAGTCAAGAAGATCGTCAAGTTCGATATCATTCTGACAGGCCGCGCCGCGGCCGATTGGGACGCCGGGCAGACCGGCTTGCTGCTGGCAGGCAGCTTGAACGCCCCGGCCGTGTCTCACGCAAGAAAAGTGGAGTTCTCCGGGGGCAAACTCCGCGTCGAGCGCGTCGTTTCCGACGGTTATGATGTAATCGAATCAGCGATTCCGGCGGTCATCACCGTTTCCTCGGAAATCGGTAAATTGCGTTTGCCCAACATCAAGGGCGTCCTGGCTGCCAAGAAGAAGGAACCGGTCTACTGGAAAGCCGCCGATCTCGGCGCGGCGCCCGGTCGAAAGGTAAAACTCGTCAGGCTCTATCAGCCCCAGCGCGAAGCCAGCTGTGAACTTATCCCCGGCGCCACGCCGGAGGAACAGGGAATCAACCTGGCACTCAAACTCCGCGAACTAAAACTGATTTGATTTCGCATTGTCCACGACCGCCGTGGTTGAGGGATTAAACGAGAGGATGAAATTCAATGGACATATTGATTATCGCCGAGGTTAAAGACGGGGCGCTGTCGCCGGTTTCCACCGAACTGTTCACCGCCGCCAGGACAATCTCGGCCGATTCCAGGGTCAGTGTTGTCGCCATCGGCAATGGGGTTAAATCTGCCGTTCTTTCCCTGGCAAACCTCGGCGCGTCCGTAGTATTCCTCGCCGAACCCCGGGACCTGACCCCGCAACTCGCCGTATCTTTCATCGGAAAGGCGGCCGCTGAGTCAAGGGCTGCCGTCATTTTGATGGCTGAGAGCGATCTGGGGGCCGATATCGCCCCGCAATTGGCTTCCAAGCTTGGCACCGCGGCTGTCACCGGCGTCGTCGCCCTGCGGAATGACAATGGACAGTTAATTATCACCCGCCCTGTCTATGGCGGCAACGCCATGGCGGATTTCACTATCGATACCGAACCCCAAATCATTTCCATTCGTCCCAAGGTTTTTGCCCCGGCTGCCTCAGGTGGGAACCAGACGGCCGAGACCATCGAACTGGCCGCTGAGTCTCCGGCTAATATCCGCGTTATCGAGCATGTCGCCGTTCAACAGCAGGGACCCAGGATAGAAGAAGCCAAGGTCGTCGTCGGCGGAGGGCGCGGTCTGGGTGGGCCGGAGGGGTTTACCCAGCTGAAACAACTTGCTGATCTCCTCGGCGGGGTTGTCGGCGCTTCCCGTCCCCCCTGCGACCAGGGCTGGTGGCCCGAAACCGGCCAGATCGGCATCACGGGCAAGATTATTTCACCGGATCTCTATATCGCTGTGGGCATCTCCGGTTCCTCACAGCATGTCTCCGGAGTGACGGGCAGTAAAACCATCGTGGCTATCAATAAAGACGCCGAAGCCAACATTTTCAAGGCAGCGACCTACGGTGTCACTGGCGACTGGAAAAAGGTAGTCCCGGCGTTGACGGTTAAAATAAAGGAATTGACTGGCGGTTAAGGACATCCGGTTTTATCTTGACCTATTTTTGAACCTTTAATTAATTTTTGTAATCCATATTGACGGTACTAGTACCGTATGTTAATATCATACCAGTGAAATATCTGTCTCCGAGCCTGGCAACCTAAATCTCACGACATGGTTGAAAGGCCAGCGGGCGGGCAACCGCCCCAAGGGTAGCGCCGGAAACGGCACCGCCTCCCGCGGTTTGGAAAGGAGAGAAAGCAATGACCGGATTCTCGGTTGTCCGCGCACCTCCCTGACAAAAAGAGGTGCTTTTCTTTTTTGTCCGAATATTACTTTTGAGGTGAGAAATTTGAAGAAGAATAGATGGTTGCGGATTTCGGGTTTCGTTTTGTCCGCGGTTCTGGTCCTGGGCTCGATAGCGGGCTGCTCCAACACCCCCGGGACGACCTCCACCCCGACTACGACCGACCAGGGCGTGGGTGTATTGAAGCCAGCTTCCCGGCTGAAAGTGGCCACCACCAGTTCGCTGTATGACACCGGCCTTTGGGCGCTCCTTGAACCCATGTTCGAGAAGGAATACGGTGTCGAGGTTGACGTTCTCTACGCGAATACCGGTATCGCCATCCAGTACGGTCAGCGCGGCGATGTCGATATCATCACCGTACATGACAAGGCGCGCGAACTGACATTTATCGCCGACGGTTACGGCACAACCCGCAGTGCCTTCGCTTATAACTATTTCGTCATCGTGGGACCCGCCTCAGATCCCCTGGGCCTCAAGGGTCTCTCCGCTGAGGAAGCCTTCAAAAAACTGGCCGCCTCCAAGACAACGCCATTTGTTTCCCGAGGTGACAGTTCCGGCACCCATTCCAAGGAGCAGGCAATCTGGAAAGCTGCCGGATTCAACTACACCGATATTCGTAACTCCGGCGCATGGTATGTTGAAGCTGGCCAGGGTATGGGGCCTACCCTCCAACTAGCTGCCCAAAAACAGGCCTATACGCTTTCTGATGTTGGGACTTTCCTTGCGTATAAAAGCCAGACCGGTTTAACGTCAATCGTCGACAAGGGCTCGATATTGCTGAATGTCTATGCCGCCATCCCCGTAAATCCTGCTAAAGTGGCAGTCACCAACAGTGCTATGGCTACAAAAATGGCAGAGTGGTTGATGTCACCAGCAATTCAAAAAATTATCGGCGATTATGGTGTCAAGGACTTCGGCACGCCGCTGTTCACGCCCTGCGCCGGTAATGAACCGACCGGTTAGGATATACGTTGGAAGAAATTTGGCTGGGTCTTCAACGGGCGGTCGAATTGATCCTAACGGCCGACCAGGATGTAAAGGAAGCCGCTTGGCGGTCGCTGAGTATTTCAGCGACCGCCAGCGTCATCGCAGCCATTATTTCGTTACCACTGGGCTCACTTATCTTCCACAGTTCTTTCCCTGGCAAGCGGTTGCTCATCAGTTTCATCCACACCCTGTTCAGCCTGCCCACGGTGCTTGTTGGCTTGTTTGTCTTCCTGCTGTTCTCCCGGTCTGGACCTCTAGGTGAATTTGGGTTGTTGTTCACCCCGACCATCATGATTATCGGCCAGGCTTTGCTGGTAACACCGCTTATGCTTGGTCTGGTGATCTCGGCGCTCGCTGGCATAGATCGCCTCGCTAAAGAAACCGCTATTGCTCTTGGCGCCAACCGGTGGCAAATGAGCATTCTTATGGTCAAGGAAGCCCGATATGCCATCTTCACGGCTTTCATCCTGGGTTTTGGCAGAGCTATCTCGGAAGTAGGCCTCGCACTCATGGTCGGCGGCAACATCCGTGGTTTCACACGGGTGCTCACCACCGCGATCTCACTGGAGACGAGCAAAGGCGATATTGAATTATCGCTGGCCATGGGCATCATTCTCCTTGCCATCGCTCTGTTCATCAACCTGGTGTTATCCTGGCTGCAACAGCGCGGCGCCGTCATTAAAACGAGGCCAGTGGTCTAAATATGAACATTCTCGAAGCCCGGGACGTACGGCACCATTATGGCGACAGCGAAATTTTGAAAGGTATCACGTTATCCATCGAAACCGGTGAGACGGTGGCCGTGATCGGTCCCAGCGGCGCCGGTAAAAGCACCATCCTCCGGTTACTCGATTTGCTGGAATCCCCATATTCAGGCTCGATCAGCGTCGGCGGGGAATTGGTGAATAAAAGTAATCGATTGTCACTGAGACGGAAAATGTCTTTCGTCCATCAAAAACCTTTGGTATTTTCTACCAGCGTATTTGACAATATTGCCCAGCCATTGCGATGGCGTGGAGCTGATAAGCAGATCATTGGAGAACGTGTCACCGAAGCGCTTCATCTGGTTAATCTTGACGGTTTCGAATCGCGCCAGGCTAAAACGCTCTCCGGCGGCGAGACCCAGAGGGTGGCCCTGGCTCGAGCCCTGGTCACCGATCCAGAGGTCATGTTCCTCGATGAGCCGACCGCCAATCTCGACCCAAATTCGACGACGATGGTGGAAACCCTGGTCGCCGACATTATCCACCGGCGCAATCTGACTGTGGTCATGGCGACTCACGACCTGTCTCAAGGGCAGCGGCTTGCGGATCGCATCGGTGTGATCATGAAAGGCAGGTTGCTTCAGATCGGTAAAAGCGCGGATATATTCATGGCACCGGTTAGCCGTGAGGTTGCCGAGTTCATCGGCATCGGAAATATACTCACCGGTACGGTCTCAGATAACGAGGATGGACTTTTCACCGCGGAGATCGAGGGGCGAAAGTTACAGGGAAGCGGTACCTTTGAAAATGGCACCAGGGTGAATTTATTCATCCGCCCTGAGGATATCACAATCGCCACCATGGAAAATCCGTGTTCCAGCGCCCGTAACCGTGTCGAGGGTTCAATTTCGCATTTGAGCATCATTGGTCCTCTGGTTCGATTAGAGATTGATTCCGGATTCAAACTGCTGGCGGTGGTAACGCGTCAATCAGCTGAAGATCTGAAACTGGCCATCGGACAAATGGTTTGCGCAAGCTTCAAAGCCACCGCCATTCACGCCGTCAAAGCGTAAGTCGGGTCCGAAGGAATTAACAACGAGGGAGGGGCTTTCGCCCCTCCCTTTTGAATTTGGTATTTCGAAATTCGGATTTGTTTCGGATTTCGATATTCGGGTTTCGTACTTGGGGTTAATGTGCGGCTTGAGCCGCCGCCACCTCAGCAGCCCTGTCCGCCACCAGTTTCTGGGTCAGGTGTGACGGCACCTGCTGGTAGTGGTCGAACTTCATGGTGAAATGCCCCCTGCCGTGGGTCAGGCTCTTCAGGTCAATGGCGTAGCGCTGAACTTCGGCTAAAGGCGCCATCGCATCGATGAGCGTCTTTTCGCCCTCGGGATTAAGCCCCTGGACCTGGGCGCGCTTGGTATTGAGATCTCCGATGATGTCGCCCACGACGCTCGAAGGCACGGAAATACGCATCGTGACCATAGGTTCCAGCAGCACCGGCCCTGAGGCTTCCATACCCTTCTTCAAGGCGCCGGCCCCGGCGATCTTGAAGCAGATTTCGGAAGAGTCGACCGGGTGGAAGCTGCCGTCGCACAGGGTAGCCCGGAGATCGACGATCGGGAAGCCCAGCGAACCGCCTTCCTGCACCGCTTCCTTGATGCCTTTTTCGACGGCGGGGATGTAGTTGCGCGGAACGGCGCCGCCGACCACCTTGTCCACGAATTCCACGCCGGAACCCGCGGGTAGCGCCTCCACCTCAAGCACGACATGCCCGAATTGACCGTGGCCGCCGGTCTGCTTTTTGTGGCGGTACTCCGCCCGGGCTGAACTTGTGATGGTTTCCTTGTAAGGTACTCTCGGCGGCTTCAAATCGACGGCAACGCCGTACTTGCGCGCCATTTTTTCCGCCATGACGTCCAATTGGGTGTCGCCTAATCCCACCAGGATCGTTTCAGAGGTGTCCGCATCCCGATGGCTCTGAAGAGTCGGGTCCTCTTCGAGGATCTTGGCAATGGCCTGTCCCAGTTTGTCTACGTCAGCCTTAGACTTGGGGTGAGCGGCCACAGCGAAGGTGGGCGTCGGGAACACGATGGGAGCGATCACCAGCGGGGAATCATGCATGGCTAACGTGTCGTTGGTGAAAGTAATGGCGCACTTAGCCACGGCGCCAATATCCCCGGCGCCCAGTTGAGCCACCGGTTCCTGGTTCTTACCCCGCATGACGTACAGTTGCCCGATTCTTTCATCGGCGTTCCTGGTGGCATTCCACACATGTGAATTACTCACCAGAGCGCCCCGGAACACGCGGAAGAAGGTCAGCTTGCCCACGTACGGGTCTGCGGTCGTCTTAAAGATTAGTGCTTCCAACGATCCGGATTCGGAAGATTTTAATGTCCCGCCGCCGGCCAGGGCGACTTCGCGATTTTCAGGCGAAGGCATGAAATTGACGATAAAATCCAGCAGTTGATCGATCCCGGTATTGGTGAGCGCCGAGGCGCACAGGATGGGAACGATCTCACCGGCGGCGACGGCTTTCTTTAACCCGTTGACCACTTCCTCCGGGGTGAGTTCCTGCCCGTTCAGAAATTCTTCGATCAGGGTGTCGTCCTGCTCGGCTATTGCCTCGACAAGTTTACTACGATAATCCGCGGCCGGCGCCTCGCTGCCTTCCGGCATGGGCGCTTCAACAGCCGGATGAGCCCCGTTGTAGGATTTCATATTTATCAGATTGACCACGCCCTTGAAATCCTTGAACGAGCCTACCGGGATGTTTACCGGCAGGCACTTATGGCCGAATTTGGCCTGGATAGAATTTACGACGTTGTCGAAATTGATATTCTCGCGGTCCATTTTGTTGATTACGAAGCACCGCGGCAGTTTGGCTCCCTCGGCCAGGTCCCAGGCAGTCTCAGTGCCGACTTCGACGCCCGATGATGCCGCCACCGGTATGATCACAGACTCTGCGACTCTAACCGCCGCCGCTGCCTCCCCGGCAAAATCGGCGTAACCCGGCGCGTCCAGCAGATTGACCTTGGTTTTTTGCCATATAAAAGGCAGAAGCGAAAGACTTATACTGATCTTTCGCTTCACTCCCTCGGGATCGAAATCGGACGCCGTTGTCCCGTCATCGACTTTCCCCATTCGGCTGATTGCCCCGGCGCTGTAGAGCGCTGCTTCGGCCAGGGTGGTTTTTCCGGCGCCGCTGTGAGACAGCAGCGCCACATTTCGGATGCCGGCTATGCCATAGTTCTCCATGCAACACCTGCCCTGTATTTAATCATTAGCGGCTATTATAACCACGCACCGACGTTAGGGCAAATTACCCAGATTGCGCGCCGATGAAACTAATAGCTGACTGCTGATACCTGACAGCTTGGTTTAATTGAACAGTCCCAGGAGCAGCGGGGTGATAAAAGCTTCGATCAGCGCCGCAGAGATAAGCAGGATTATCGCCAGCCCAAGCCATTTCAGGCATTTTATGAGCACCGGGCCGGCTTCAGACCTTCGCTGCGTATCGAAAATGGCCTTCAGCACATTGAAGCCGAAACAGATCGCCGCCGCTTGAGCCAGCAGGTAAGCGGGAATTTCGATGATGCCGTGGGGCAGTATGCCGGCAGCCAGAAAGGCCAGGGAATGGTCCTGGAGGGTGAGCCTGGCGACGACGGTGATCAGGGCGCCGTTCATCAGCAGTGAAACGACAGGTAAAATAAGGAAAATCGGGCTGAATAAGAAGCTGGCCCCTACGGCCAGCGTGTTGTTCAACAGGAGCAAAACAAATAGGCCGAACCCCTCGGCGGAGGCGGCGTTCCCGGCGATGTCCTTGAAAGTCTGCTCGATCGAATCAGCGGCGCTGTCCGGCAGTAAAAGCCCGATTACCAGCCCGGCGCAGAATAGCGCCGCCGCGATAAGCAACCAGCGCCTCAAGCTCATTTAATGTCCCTCAAGAACTTCTCCAACAGAGGTTCCATAACCCGGAATAATTGAGGCAAAAAGTCCCGTTCGTGGTGAACTTGAGCCTGCCCTGGCTTGCCCCGACAAGTCGGGGAGCAAAGCCGAAGGAAATCAAAAGGGGCGGGATCATGCGGGATATTCCATCTCGCGACAACCTCAATTGCCCTAGGTGCGAGCGATAGCTTGCCCCCGCGTTGTTTGTTACTTCAGCACCAGGGCGGCAGCCACCAAGACGATAACCACCAGGCTGCCGATAACCGCAAAACGCCTCAACTCGGCGCCCAGGTCGCTTACCCGGGAAATGCCCCTGCCCTCGCCCGGGACCACACCCGGTTTGGCCGCTGCCGCGGAACGCGCCGCTGTTGCGGTTTTAGGCTCGATAATCGGGTGGAAGTCACTGACCGGGGTAAGTTCGGCTTCAATCACGGCCTCAGGCGGGGTCGGCTGGGTAACAACCGGCCGGCGGGCGCCCTTCTTTTTCTTGCCTGGTCTGTAGGAGTATTTATCGGGCATAATTCGTTCCTATTTGATTATTTGTATTTATTAGATGATTGGTATTATTTGATTATTGGAATTATTTTTTGGCTCTCGGATGCGCGCTGTCGTAAGCCCTTCGGATGTGGTCCGAAGTCAGGTGGGTATAGATCTGGGTTGTCGAGATGTTCGCGTGGCCGAGCAACTCCTGTACCGAACGGAGGTCGGCGCCGCCGTTCAGCATGTGGGTGGCAAAGCTGTGCCGCAGCGTATGCGGAGTTACCTGGTCTGCCAGGCCCGCGGCCCTGGCGTATTCCTTGAGTATCTGCCACAGACCCTGGCGGGTAAGGCGTTCGCCGCGGCGGTTTAGGAAGAGGGCTTTTTCGGACTCATCGCGTTGCAGGCGATGGCGCACTTCATTCACGTATTCGGCGGTTGCCCGGGCAGCCTGGGGATAGATCGGCACGATGCGTTCCTTCTGTCCCTTGCCGAAACACCTCACCTGACCTTCGTCGCAGTCGACGTCTTCGACGTTGAGGTTGATGAGTTCAGACACGCGCATGCCGCTGGCGTAGAGCAGTTCCAGCATCGCCCGGTCGCGCTTGGCTTCCGGGGCAGATAACTTGACCGGCTGTTCCAGCAGGAGCTTGACTTGGCCCACTGAAATGGCGCCGGGGAGGGGCTTGCCCACTTTGGGCGATTCGATGTTATCGGTCGGATTCTGCCGTACTTTCTTTTCTTCGATCATGAAACCGAAAAAACTCTTGGCTGCCGCCAATTTCCTGACGACGGTGGTGACAGCGTACTTTCTCTCCTTGAGGTCAAGGAGGTATGAAAGCATGTCTTGCCGGTTGAAATTATCCCACAGGTGCTGGGCGCCGCGGTTGGAGAGGCAATTGCCGGCAAAGTCTGCAAGCTGGCACAGGTCATTATGGTAGGCTTCCTTGGTGTTCCCCGAAAAGCCTTTTTCGACCATCAGGTAGTTCAGAAAATTCTCGATGTCAGTTTTCAACCCGGCACCTCGCAACCGCGATTATTGTTATGTATTCTAACATAACTAAAGAAATGGTCAAAGGGCTTGCGCGTTAATTCAAACAGGTCTTTTTAAATAAAAAACCGTCTTTCGACGGTTTTCGGTTGTTTCGAAATTCTAAATTTGGATTTAGTATTTTTTCGTATTTCGATATTCGAATTTCGAATTTGACTCGCTTAGAGACTCACGGCCGGAATTTCCTCCGAATCCAGCACCCTGATGACATCTTCCCGTTTTTCCGACCCGCCCTCGAGGACAAACTTGTCCATTTCGAGCTGCACCGGCACCGGGTATTCGCCGGTAAAGCACGCCAGGCAGAATTTGTTCTTGGGCGCGCCCACGGCGCGGATCAGGCCGTCGACAGAAAGATAACCAAGGGAGTCAGCGCCGATATAATCCTTGATCTGCGGTACGCTCATCCGGGCGGCGATGAGTTCCCTGCGGGTCGCCATGTCTACGCCGAAGAAGCAGGGGTGCTGGATCGGCGGGGCGCAGACCCTCATATGGACCTCTTTGGCGCCGGCCTTTTTGAGAAGCTTGATGACCTGCGGCGTCGTCGTGCCGCGGACGATGGAATCGTCAACCAGGACCACCCTCTTTCCCGAGAGGATGGACTGCAACGGGTTGAACTTCAATTTTACGCCCAGATCGCGGATGCGCTGTGTGGGTTCGATGAACGTCCTGCCCATGTAGCGGTTCTTGATCAGGCCTTCAGCCGGCGGAATACCGCTTGCAAGGGCGTAACCAGCGCCGGCGGCGGTGGCTGAATCCGGGACGCCGACGACGATGTCGGCATCGACCGGGTGTTCTTTAGCCAGTTCGGCGCCCATCGCCTGCCGTGCCGAATACAGCAGGCGGTCGTTCATGATGCTGTCCGGGCGCGCGAAATAGATGTACTCGAAAATGCACAGGGCGCGCCTGCCTGATTCTTCTTTGTAACTTTCAATGCCGTTGGGATCGATGCGGATGATCTCGCCCGGTTCGATCTCGCGGACCAATTCGGCGCCGATATGTCCCAGGGCGCAGGTCTCGGAGGCGATGACCGAGCCGCCGTTGCCGATGCTGCCCAGGCACAGAGGGCGCACTCCCAGGGGATCGCGGAAGGCGTAGAGCGTTTCCTTGGTTAGCATGGTTATCGAATAGGCGCCCTGCAGCCGCCCCATGGCGTAGCGGATGCGCTCTATCATGTCGATATAGGGCGCCGAGATGATGAGATTGGCGATAACCTCGGAATCGGTACTGGATTTGAAGATATAGCCAAGTTCGTCGAGTTCGCGCCTGAGTTCGGCGGCGTTGGTGATGTTGCCGTTGTGGGCGAGGGCGATCTGGAATTCGCCTTCACCGGCGATGATCGGCTGGGCGTTGCAGGAAACGCTCGACCCTGATGTCGAATACCGGTTATGGCCGATAGCCATATGACCGGTTAACTGGTTTAAGACCGGTTCGGAGAAGACCTGCGATACCAGGCCCATGCGGGCGTAATTGCGGATGGTGTAGCCGTCGGCGGTGGCGATGCCGGAAGATTCCTGGCCGCGGTGTTGCAGTGCGAAGAGGGCGAAGAACGAAATTCGGGAGACTTCTTCACCGGGGGCGTATATACCGAAAACGCCGCATTCTTCTCGCGGCGACTCTGTCAGTGGGGTTATCAGCCCTGTCACTTGACTAATTATACTCGGCAGGGGCTATCCGGTCAATCTGAACCGCCCGGTAATGTCTTCTGAGCGAAGCGAAGAAACTCGGTGCCGTCCCGGTGTCGTTTGGAGTTTTCCCGATCCGGGCAGCAATCGGATAGTGCGTATTGGCTCTCTTGGGACGCTGACTGCCATCAAGCGATGATAGAAAATTGTTAGCAGGCCGTCGTCTTCCTGATTAATGGTGGAAGAGTCAGAGCCTGCTAACGCGGAAACATTGCCGACCAGAAACTAGGAGGCAGGTTCGCGGTGCCTCGAAACCAGACGCCAGGCGATAATTAACAAGATGATTCCCGGAAGGCTGACACCCAGAAGGAACCACCAGACAACATTTGTCGGTTCACCTGGCTTTCCAAGAGCGCTTTCGATCAATAAAACACTGAAGACCAAGAGGAGTGCGCCTATGACACCGATCAACCATTCGTACCACGTTAATTTAAGATTGCTCCGAAGTTTGGCGATCAAAGCCACAACGGCGGCTCCAACAATGAATCCAATGAGAGCGATCATCAACATAACTTTACCTCCATTTATCCTTTTAGATATTTCACTGGTGCGATCCGAAGTGCGTAAGAAACCCGAGTTCAGGTCCGATAGTGTTCCACCATTCGTCGACATATCTGTCATTTTGGTGAGCTTTATCGCCTGCCTGGTTCGCCTTGTATCCAACAATTCGATCCATATTAGTGAAAAAGCCGTCGAATATGGTGGTTTGAGTTACCACCGCTTGGATCACCGGATGAATCATCGAATCATTGAAGTTGCGGAAAACACAACCCGAGAGACATATGCCGCAGTACCCCGGAGCCATCGAAGACTTGAATGGATTACAAGTTGCGTAATTCAGGTAGTAGTGTTTCAGACCGCCGATATTTGTCATCAGGTCAGCGACATCCCAGGAAGGTTCGGTTTCCAGACTCATCGAACCCGTCGGACAGTTCTCTGCGCATTTCTTACAAGTCCTGCAGAATCTGAAAATGCCACTGTCAACAGGCGGAGTATATGCTAACGGCAGATCCGTCACGGCAGCGTCGCAGATGCGAGGCATAGCGCCGTGGCTGGGCACAATAACATTTGCCCCCATGCGTGACATTTCGGTAACGCCGGACAAGGTAGACATAGCCCCTGAGCCCACCGAAGGGTTGGCCTGGCTGTAGCCCAAATTCTGGATAAACTGCCGGACGCGGGCAGAGGTGTTTGTGGCAAAGAAATAGCCGTAAGGATTGTTTGTGCTTCCAGGACCGGTGCCCAAAGCATGTTGAGGATGTTGGATAATCCAATTGAACACGTTCGTCGAACCCTTGGGGATGGTAACCTGAGTTGTGGTTGCCTTATAGGCAGCGCCAGCCTCGAATACCGTTGTGCGGCGTAAGCCATCCCTGCGGGCCGCTATGACCTTCAGAGTCTTTTGGTTCAACTCTACAGAACCAGACCAATATGAACCGAAAAATCGGCTGGCCACGCGCATCATGTGAAGGTTTTCCTCAGGGCTGCCCTGCCATTTGGCCACACCTAGGGATTCAGGGGAGATACCCGCAAAGTTTGTTTTAAGGCCGTTGTTACAACAAGTACAAGCATTTTCTAAGGCCTGATCTCTCAAGGCCATTCCCTGCATGCCTTGTTGCGCCCATTTTTTGTTTAGTTCGTCACTATCATTGCTGCCATACAACTGCTTGATCAAATCATTAGTTTTGGCAGTCTGCTCCGTGCCCCACTCCTGATCTTTAACCGGCGGTGTGGGGTACATATCCCAATCAACATCGATGGTGGGGTTTTCGTAATCTCTTTCTTTTACCCACCACGGATTCTTCCACTCACTCTGGGGTTTAGATGAAAGTACTTCATCTAAATCATGGAATGAAGGGGCAATTACTGCGGCCGCGCCCAACCCAGAACCGGCTAAGCCGAGACTCTTCATAAAATCCCTTCGAGAAAGTGTCGCATGAAAGTTTCTCATTAATTTCTCCTTTCGATCTCTTGTCAGGTTGGGTTTTTGGTCTTTGGGATGTCACGTCATTTTTCCCCCAGGGTAGAATACCTATGACGACATTCTACATTGTTATTTTTCACTACCCTTTTATAACATTATAATAACTGCCGCACATCGTACTTTGGTATTAGTACCTTATTGGACTTTATGCGTATTTTGCCGCTCAGGCGTAATCATGTTTCCGGCTCCCGGGTGGAATTGAAGAATCCCAGCCTTGCGTCAGGCGCTTATGATGAAGCCCAAGCTCGCCAGCGATCTTTCTCTCGAACCATGAGGCAAGTTCGGCGTGGCGCTTTCAAATACCTTAGCCATCGAATAAGGGGTTGAGGGGAGAACGTTTAGTAACAGTGATAAACTACGATAAACCGCCGCTCATTTGCGATAAACCGGTACGTTCTCTATAATACAACCCTTGTGGAGAAAGCGGCGTGCTGAGTTTTAATGTAGCTCAATTAGAGAAGGGGCTGATCGGCTCCACACGTGAATACCAGATTGACGACCCACTTACGGTGGACGGGCAGAATATCAACGTCAAGGGTTCGGTTAAGTTCACCCGGACCAATCGTTCCATCCTGGTTAGCACCGATCTGAAAACCGCCCTGCCGCTTGAGTGCTGCAGATGCCTTAACCAATACGAATGTCCGCTTGAGGTTCGGTTCGAGGAAGAGTTCTTCCCCACACTCGACGTCACCAGCGGGTTGCCTCTGGATGTCGAAGACGCCGAAGAAAATTTCACCATCGATGAGCATCACGTGCTGGACCTTACCGAAGCCATCCGCCAGTACGTCATTTTAGCCCAACCGATGAAGCCTCTGTGCCGGATTGATTGCCCCGGTATCCAAACAAAATAGTAAAATAGATAGTAGATAACGGAGAACCAAAATGCCTTTACCCAAACGGAAGACTACCAAATCACGCCAGGGTGATCGCCGCAGCCACCTTCACCTGGTAGCCCAGGAACTGATTGAGTGCCCGCAGTGCCACCAGCCGAAACTGCCGCACGTCGCCTGCCCTTCCTGCGGCACCTACGACGGGCGCGTTGTATTGGATGTTGAGACCAAGGTAAAAAAGAAGGCTGAGAAGGCTGCCCAGGCTGAAAAAGCCGCCAAGGGCGAAGCCGCTGAAGCTGAGGTCAAAGCCGCCAAACCCGAGAAGACCAAGAAGGAAAAAGCGGCCAAGGCTGAAAAGCCTGAAAAAGAGAAAAAAGCCAAAGCTGAGAAACCAGCTAAAGCCGCGGAAGCCGCTGAAAAACCGGCGAAGGTAAAAAAGGAAAAGAAGAAAGAGGCCTAACGGTCTCGATGTTCCGTACCTGCTACCAACAAGGGGGCATAAGTGGATAAACCCAGGTTGGCTTTCGTCTTCCCCGGCCAGGGCGCCCAGGCGCCGGGCATGGGACAGGACGTCTACGAGGAATACGACGCGGCTAAAGCCGTGTTCAAAGCCGCCGACGAACGGCTCGGCTTTGCCATCTCCGAACTTTGTTTCGAAGGCCCCGAAGACAAACTCAAAGAGACAGCTATTGCCCAGCCGGCTATCGTCACCACTAGTCTGGCCTATCTCGCTGCCCTCCGGGAGATGGAAGTTCTGCCCGAGCCGGAATTCGTCGCCGGCCACTCTCTGGGTGAATACACCGCCCTTGCCGCCGCCGGTGTCCTGGACGTCGCCGATACGGTGCAATTAGCCGCTCTTAGAGGCAGGATGATGCACCTTGCCGCGATCGAGTCCCCCGGCACGATGTCTGCGGTGCTAGGAATCGACGAACTTTCGCTGAAGCAGGTAGTCGCTGAGACCGGGGTTTATGTCGCCAACTACAACTGCCCGGGACAGGTAGTTATCTCGGGTGAAAAAGACAAGATGACCGCCGCGGGCGAGGCACTCATGGCCAAAGGCGCCAAAGTTGTTCCACTTGCCGTATCCGGCGCTTTTCACACGCCGCTCATGGCCCCAGCCGCCGACGGCCTGGCTAAGGTCATCGAACGGTTGGCATTCAAAGACGCCGCCATCCCGATTATCGCCAACACCACCGGGGAGCCTTTGACCGCCGCCGACGACATCAAGGCCGAGCTATTGAAACAACTGACCACCAGTGTCTACTGGCAGAAATCTGTCGAGTATATGATTGCCGCTGGAATCAATACCTTCGTTGAAATTGGCCCGGGGAAAGTTTTATCCGGACTCATCCGGCGGGTCAACCGTGACGTCAAAACTATAAACATCTCCGATACCCAGGCTATCAAGAACCTGCAGGCCACCACTTGGACCTGAAAAGGCTCGAGGGTAAGGTCGCCCTGATAACGGGCGCTGGCCGGGGCATCGGCGCTGCCATCGCCCGCCGTTTCGCCGCTGAGGGCGCCTCGGTAGTTCTGAACAGCCTGTCGGACAGCGCCGCCAGGATAGCGGAAGAGATTATAGCTTCAGGCGGTAAAGCTTCGTTCGTACATGGTGATGTTTCCAAAGCGGAAGATGTCGCCAGGGTGATAGAAGCGGCGACAACACATTTCGGCCGCCTGGATATTCTCGTAAACAATGCCGGAATCACCCGTGACAACCTCCTTATGCGCATGACCGAGGAGGATTGGGACGCGGTGATCGATACCAATTTAAAAAGCGTTTACCTTTGCACCAAAGCAGCTATCCGCCCGATGCTCAGAAGCAAAAGCGGCGGCAGAATTATCAATCTGTCGAGCGTTATCGGGCTCTCGGGGAACGCGGGACAAGCCAATTACGCCGCGTCTAAAGCCGGTATTATAGGTTTGACCAAATCCATGGCTAAAGAGCTGGCTTCCCGGCAAATCACCGTCAACGCCATCGCCCCAGGCTTCATCGTCAGCGACATGACTTCCGGGATCAGCGAAGAGGCCAAAGAAGCTCTTGTTAAGCGGATTCCCCTGGGTTCGCTGGGAACCGTGGATGACGTTGCCGCCGTCGCCGCGTTCCTGGCTTCGGATGAGGCTAAATACATCACCGGCCAAACCATCACCGTCGACGGTGGCATGACTCTCTAGTCTATGACCAAACGTCACGAAGCCCGCGCCCTCGCCCTGAAGGTCCTTTACGAAGCCGATGTCGCCCGACATGATCCCGCTGTCATTCTCGACCGCCAGCTTGTCTCGAGTGATCTTGAAGCTGAAAACCAGGTTTTCGCGCGCGGGCTGGTTGAGGGAGCCCAATCCAACAAAGCCGAGGCCGACGGCATCATCACCCGATTGGCTCCAGCTTATCCCGTAGCGCAGCTTTCCCCCATCGACAGGAACATCCTGCGGCTTGCAATCTACGAGCTTTTACACGATAATACTGTGCCTGTCAGGGTAGCCATAAACGAAGCCGTGGAACTGGCTAAGGACTTCGGCTCTGACAGTTCCGCCAAGTTTATTAACGGGGTGTTGAGTTCGGTGGCGACACTGGTTCAACGCCAATAAATCAGGAGGTTTGTGTGGCCACAGTTTTTGAACGGGTTAAAAAGATCGCTGTTGAACAGCTCAGCGTTGAGGACAAGGACGTCACCCTTGAGTCCAAGTTCACCGACGACCTGGGCGCTGATTCCCTCGATTTGGTCGAGCTCATCATGGCCCTCGAAGAGGAGTTCTCCACACCGGAAGCCAAGCTGGAGATCCCTGATGAGGAAGCAGAGAAGCTGTTGACCGTCAAGGACGTCGTCGAATACGCCAAGGCGAAAGGCATAAAGGACGCCTAGGCCTTTTTTTTAGCCTTTTTCGCTGGTCGGACGTTCATTCAAAGTTTAGGCGCATCGCAGAAATCCTGCGTGGTTATGGCTTGCCATCACCTCTCAGGTGCCATTCCCCTGCCGCGAAAACCGCCCAATTTGCCGCGTCCGTTAAATGTGTATTGAAATCGGCTGTTTTTGGCGGATGACATACCGCTGGCATAAACAAAGATCTCGCCGCGCGATCCGTCCTCAAACTCCATGATTAACTCACCCAGGGTTTTGAGTTCCTTATTGGTGGAAAAATCACCCCACCATTTTCCGGGAGTGAAGCGCGTGCCCCTGGTCAACATCATTTGGTAGCGGGCGTCTGCCACCGGCTTATCAATGTCCTTGGCGAAAAGTTTGGCGACGCCGCCCTTGTAGCTTACTGTCATTCAGCAGACCGCTAAATTATTCCGGTGGATGATCTCGTCTCCGAAATCGTGGCCTAAGACAACGCCGATGGCTTCGGAATGAAGGCCTTTTATCCGGTCGACGTCTATAGCATCATAGTTGGTAATACCGTAGCCGACCTGCGTTCCAGCTTCGTCCGTGAGGCGAACGATATCGCCGCGTTTGAACGCGCCTTCGACCGATTTAACCCCGGCCGGCAGCAGGCTGGAGCACCTGGCGACCGCCCTGGCCGCCCCGCCGTCGATGATGATCCTACCCCGGGAGGATAACCCCGAAACCAGCCAACGGTGCCGGGCATCGGGGCTGGCATGCGGTAGGAAATGCGTCCCGATACTTTCTCCGGTGATTACCCTCTCGACGACACCAGGGGCATGCCCAGAGGCTATGATGACCCGGACCCCTGATGAGGTCGCCAGCCTGGCCGCCTCGATCTTGGTGATCATGCCGCCGGTACCTACATTGCTGCCGACACCTCCAGCCAACGCCTCGATTTCCTGTGTCACCTTTTCAACTACGGGTATCAGAGTGGCACTGGGTTCCGTGCGCGGGTTGGCAGTGTACAGCCCGTCGATGTCGGAGAGGATCAGAAGCAGGTCGGCGTCAACCAGGTTGGCCACCATCGCCGAGAGATTATCGTTGTCGCCGAACTTGGCTTCCTGGATCTCGTCAACCGCCACGACGTCGTTCTCGTTGACGATGGTGACCACTCCGAGCTCGATCAGGGCCAGAAGAGTGTTCCGGGCGTTCAGGTACCCCGACCGGTCATGCAGGTCGCTCTTGGTCAGCAAAGCCTGGGCAACGGTCAGGCCGTGTTCGGCGAAGAGGCTGTCATAAACGTTCATCAGCCGGTTCTGCCCGACGGAAGCCAGGACCTGCTTGAACGGCATATCCTTGTTCTTCTTGAACAGCCCGAGCTTCTCCTTCCCCGCGGCGATAGCGCCGGAAGTGACCACGGTGATCTCAACGCCGCGTTTAACAAGCGCGGCCATCTGGGCCACCAATCCGGACATCACCTCCCGGTCCAGCTTGCCCGCCCCGCCGGTCAGGAGGTTGGTACCCAGCTTGATGACAATTCGCTTGTAACAGAATTCGGAGTTCATAAATTCCCCGAATTATAGCAACGGCTCTAGTCTTGGACAAGACAGCACCCCCGGTGTACAATTCGAACAGGGCTAGAGGTTACATCTAGCCCTTGTTGCGTTTGGAGAAAAGATGACCGAGTTGCACGGGCTGTTCGACCTTCTATCTGAAGAGCCGCATTACAAAGAGTGGTTGGCGGCCGCCAAAAAGCCGGCACGCACCTCATCGCGGATCTCCGTGATCGAGGCCGCCCGGCCGTATCTCACCGGCAGCCTTTTCCGTGATTTGAAACGTCCGATCCTGGTCATCACATCGCAGGCCGAGAAAGCCCGGGACCTCACCGAGCAGATAGCCCTGTGGCTGGGCGACCTCGAGGTGCAACTCTTTCCTCAACCCGAACTCCTGCCCTACCAGCGGGCGGCGGTGGACCGGGCAACGGAACTTGAGACGGTCAGCGCGCTTTCCAGCCTGGCGGGACTGCCGCAAAAAAAGCCCCTGGTCACCGTTATCTCGCTCGATGCCCTGGCCAGGTGGGCGCCAAAACCCGACTCTTTCCGGAACGGCTGGCTCCACCTCACCGCCGGCGCCGAATACCCGCCGCTCGAACTGGTCGCCGCGCTGGATAAACTCGGCTATCAATCAGAGCACCTCGTCGAAGCGCCGGGGACGTATTCCCGGCGCGGCGGCATCGTGGATATATTCCCGCCGACCGAGGATTCCCCGATCCGCCTCGAGTACTTTGGCGATACGATCGAGAGCCTCCGCACCTTCGACCCGGCCACGCAGCGCTCGTCGAAGAGGCTGGAGAGCGCCGTCGTCGGTCCGGCGACACTGCTCCTGGATATCGGTCAAATCCCGGATATCGACCTCGGCGGCGCGAGCGAGGAGATGCGCCCGGTATTCACCGAGGAACTGGAGCAACTTAAACGCGGCAGCAGGCCGGAAACCGCCGCCTTCTGGGCGCCCTATACCAATAGCTCGACCATTCTGAACTATCTTTCCGACAACACGCTGGTGATCGTCGACGAGCCGGACTCGGTGGAACAGGCGGCCCAGTTCTTCCGCGACGAAGCCGAATGCCTGCGCGCCGAAAAGACCTCCGCCGGGGAACTGCCAAATCGGTACCCTCAACCTTACATCGAGTGGGCTACCCTCAAAAAGTCCCTCGCCCACTTCCAGAGCGTCGAACTGGCGTCGTGGGGCACCGGCGCGGGAGGCGTCGTCGAGCTGCCCATCTCCCCGTCGCCGAGCTACGCCGGCAGGCTGCCGGCCTTCTTCAAAAAAGCCCAGGAACTGAAAAACCAGGGCGCCCGCCTGATCGTCGTCAGCTACCAGTCCGACCGGCTGAAAGAGCTTTTCAGCGAGGAACACGTCGATTTCTCCTTTGCCGAAGGCCTGGGCAAGCCCCCCGCCAAAAGCGCCATCACCCTGCTGCACGGCCTGCTCGGCCACGGGTGGACGCTGTCCGGCGAAACGTACCTGTTCACCGACAACGAACTCTTCGGCTTTGTAAAGGAACGGCGGTGGACAACTCGCCGGTTGGCAAGCAGCAAACGGCTTATGCTCCCGGAACTCGAACCCGGCGACTACGTGGTGCACGTCGACCACGGCGTCGCCCGGTTTGCCGGGACAGTCACCATGGAGGTCTCCGGCGCCCGCCGCGAGTACTTGCAACTGGAGTACGCCGGCGAGGACAAGCTGTACGTGCCTACCGACCAGGTCGACCGCGTCTCCCGCTACATTGGCGGGGAGGGCGAGGCGCCGACGCTGAACAAGCTCGGCACCCAGGAATGGGCCCGCTCCAAGGAACGGGCCCAGGAAGCCGCCCGGGAGGTGGCCGCCGAACTTATCGAGCTCTACGCCGCCCGGCAGATCGTGCCCGGCTACGCCTACTCCCGCGACACCCTGTGGCAGCAGGAACTGGAGGGCTCCTTCCCGTATGTCGAGACGCCCGACCAGGCATCGGCATTGTCCGACGTCAAAGAGGACATGGAAAAGCCCCGCCCCATGGACCGCCTCATCCTCGGCGACGTCGGCTACGGCAAGACCGAGGTGGCCTTGCGCGCCGCCTTCAAGGCGGTCATGGACGGCAAGCAGGTGGCGGTACTGGTGCCCACCACCGTCCTCGCCCAGCAGCATTATTCGACCTTCAGGGCCCGCCTGGCGGCCTTCCCGGTCAAGATCGAGGTCATCTCCCGCTTCCGCAGCGACAGGGAGCAGACCGCCATCCTCGATGCCCTCGAAAAGGGCGAGATCGACATCATCATCGGCACGCACCGGCTGCTGCAGCCGGATGTCAGGTTCAAGAAGCTGGGCATGCTCATCATCGACGAGGAGCAGCGGTTTGGCGTGATGCACAAGGAGTTCCTGAAACGGATGCGCCAGGAAGTCGACGTGCTGACCCTTTCGGCGACGCCCATCCCGCGCACCCTGCACCTGTCGCTCGTCGGCGTCAGGGACATGAGCGTCATCGAGACGCCGCCCAACGAACGCCTACCCATTAAGACCTTCGTCGCCGGGTATGACGATCACCTGGTGCGCGAGGCCATCCTGCGGGAGAAAGAGCGGAACGGCCAGGTCTTCTTCGTCCATAACCGCGTCCAGAGCATCTATTTCATCGCCGAAAGGCTGAGGAAACTGGTGCCCGAGGCATCGTTCATCGTCGGCCACGGCCAGATGCCGGAGGGCGAACTCGAGGCGGCCATGGCCCAGTTCGCGGCAGGTGAGGTCGACGTACTCGTCTGCACCACCATCATCGAGAGCGGCCTGGACGTGCCCAACGCCAACACCCTCATCGTCAACCAGGCGGACAAGTTCGGCCTGACCCAGCTTTACCAGCTCAGGGGCAGAGTCGGCCGCGGCGCCAACCTGGCCTACGCCTACTTCCTGTACGAGAAAGGCAAGCGCCTCACCGGAGACGCCGAAAAACGGCTGAGGACCATCTTCGAGGCATCGGAACTGGGGGCGGGCTACGGCATCGCCATGAAGGACCTCGAGATCAGGGGCGCGGGATCGCTTCTCGGCACGAGGCAGAGCGGCCATATCTCGGCCATCGGCTTCAATTTGTACACCCAGATGCTGTCTGAAGCCGTCGAAGAACAGAAGACCAAGCGGTCCGGCAAGGAAGTCGAGCTCTTGAAGTCGTCGAAGATACCGCCACCGACCATCGAACTGCCGCTGACCGCCTTCATCCCGGAGAGCTACATCCCCGAGGAATCGCTCAGGCTGGAATTGTATCAACGGCTGGCCGCCATCAAGAGCGAGAAAGAGATCGCCGATTTCGAACGCGAACTCGTCGACCGCTTCGGGCAGACGCCCGTCGAGGCGCAGAACCTGTCGTACATCATCCGACTGAGGCTGATGGGGCTCAAGGCCGGGATCAAGGCTATCGGCATGGAGAGCGGGCTTATCGCCATCACCTTCCTGCCGGGGATCGTAACCGATTTGAAGAAGATATCGCCGCTCAAGGACGGCCTCCGCGCTTCGACCAACAAGGTCTGGATAGATTACCTGCGACTGGGCAGCCGGTGGCGGGAACTCGTGGAAGAGACGGTGTGGAGACTGGGGAAATAACGCGTCGCGCGTCACGCGTCTCGCGTCCCGCGTCCCTGGTTTCGCGTTGCGGGTTGCGCCTTTCGCGTTTTGAGCCGAGGTCCTTCACTTTCCCCGCCTTCGCGGGGACGTAGGGCACCTCACCCCAACCCTCTCCGCCTGGCGGAGAGGGAGTAAAAAGGAAGCGTTCTTTGCCGGCGGAGCCGGTTCGTTATTTGAATTGTTGGGGAAAAACGTTTTTTCTAAAACGATACGTTCAAAATCAAATAAAACAAATGGCAGAGCTGTGAAACGATTCCCCCGACGAGTCGGGGCAAGCCATCCCATTACGATGCTAAACCAGGTGCCGCACGATCTCGGCGAATCGTTCCGGCGGGAAACGGATGTCCCGTTCGACCTGGGCCAATGCGAAGTCCAGCGCACCCGTGTCTCTGTAGTCCTTGATGCCGAATTTCCGCATCACCAGCTTGTAAAAGCGGGAAACCGCCGAAGCGTGAAGCGATTTATTCGAAGGATCCCGGTGGACAGCCTCGGCGATCTGCCAGACAGCGAGGAAAATCTCGCGGTCGGTGCGCCCAAGGTCTGTGTTCTCCTTGAGCCAGGCCATGTTGGCTTCGAAGTTCTTGCGGGAATAGAGCCCGTGCCGGACGGCATTACAGTTCCCCTTCTGCCCACCGCGGCGGCGGCGGGGCGGTGTTGGTTGCGAGGTGAGACCCTCACGGGAGTCCTTGCCGGACCCCCTCAGGGCGGCTTCTCCGGTTTCGGGTTGCGAGTGGGGCTGTTCTAATTGCTGTACACGTGTTCTAATATTCATACCGAATAGTATAGCGCACGTGTTCCCTACGGGTGTCAAGCGTCTCGTGTCGTTTTTGGCGGATTATTTTGTTATGTTAAGCGCCACCTCACATCAAGGAAGCCGAGTCAAGCTCCCATCATTCCAACGGATCTCTATTTCAGCGATCTTCGAGCCTCCGGGTACACCCGCTAGAACACCCGAATATCTCCGACCGACGATAACATCTTCTTCGTTTCCACTCTGAGGTTCAAAAAACTTAAGTCCCCAATCAGTTTGGAAAGCATTTACTGCATGGCCAATAGCGTGATTTGCGAAACGGATAACGACGTAGCCGCATTTTATTCCTCGTTGCGCTGCCTTATCGACCACGTCCTGGGCAAAATCGGCGCAGACATAGACGTTTTCTTGATATTCACGGCGCCAGGATCTTATGTCAGCGAGAAACATCTTCACACTCAGCAAAGAGGGATTGTTCAAACCTCCAGTGGCTGTCGATATTGTTTCTTTGTACTCGATAGTCGTGGATTCAAACCATAATGTTTTTTGCTTGGTTGACCTGGGATTCAGTTCACAACCAGGTTTAAAACATTCTTCGGCATTGTTCACCCAATTATGGAACAGAGATGTTTGCCCACATTTGGGACATATACTCAGCTCAGAAGAATGGTTTGAATCACTCTTGGGCATATTTGATGAACCAATCTGAGCTTGTTGTTGTTCGATTTTCCTTAGCTCTTTTGCCATGTCGAAAATATTTACGTACCCAGTTGAGACGGATGTGGCAGGATGAAAGTGAGAACAATTACGACATGCGCTCGTATTTGGTGTATTCCTAAAGACGCAACTACAACATTCTTTGTCAGAGTTCATTTATTTCTCTGTTTTTACCATTTGATAATATCTATCTTAAGCACTGTTCCCATGCTCTCCCACTGGGAACTCCACCCTGATTCAGGGAACAGACTTTCTGGGATGTAACTTGAACCTACCCTAACGATTACAGATTTATCTGCGTTGGAAGGACCCCCGGAGGTTAATCCAGTGTCATCGATAAAAACTAGCCCGCGATCGGTGGTTTGGAAAGCATTGAGGGCGTGCCCTGCTCCGGACGGATAGCCAGGGCTCGGACCAAGATCTATACACACATATGCCGCTTTAATCCCGGCTGCCTCCGCATTGTTGTGCAGAGTCTCGGCAAAATCAGCACAAACATAGGATGCGAAGTCATAACTCCGGGCGTCCGTTGCGTCGGATTGCAGGAATAAAAGAAGCTGCGACCAACTCGGATCCACAGCTTGGGGATTATTCCAAAGAGTTACTGAGTGGCCATCGGCACCGATAAGTCTACCGCCATCGATGGTGACGTATTCTTTCGTAAATTTTGAACCGGGCGGTTGGGACGTACTGTCCGCGCCGCCGTTTGATGTGTCAAACGAAAAATTGAGTTTGCCAAGTGTCAGGTCCAATGTCTCTTGGAGAGAGTTATTAGAGTTGAAGAGGTTCTCGATACGGTTTTTGAGATCTTGTACCGACTCGATCTTTAAATATGACCAAGAAAAAGCGATCAGGATTATGGATAGAAGCACTGTCATAAAGGCACGCACAATGCTGAGGTATCGACGGACGGTCTCCCTTAAAGCCATAAAAACGGCGATTGTCCCGATAGCAGCTATTGCTAACATCGCCGGTTTTATCGGTTGAATATTGATGACGTTAGCGACTGCAGCGAGAACAATGGCAGTAAGACTCAATACAACTGCAATCAAGATCAGCCTGACCAAAAGCCAAAAAAATCCTTTAACAAAACGTTTGACCTTCCAAATTGGAAACGGGTTCTTAATTCTTGGAAACGCAGCTGATTTGACCGATTGTGGGGAGATAGGAGTCGTTCCTTTGGGCTGGTTAAATGAAATGCAGCTTTTGTTAAGGCACTCCTGGGTGTTTGAAAACGGATTCTGCCACAAAGATTGTTGGCCGCATTTTGGACATATTTTCAATTTTGATTTGGAATTTTTAGGTTCTGGATCAGATAGTCTCTGACCACCAGGGCCGTAGCTAGGGCTTGGAAATATCTTTTCACACTGCTGGCAGCGCCAAGTACCGGTTGTCTTTATGTAATAAACTGCTAACGATCCACAAAAAGGGCACAGTCCTCTGCCAGGTTCATTTCTACCCGCGAAATACTCGTTTTCCCGTTTCGGCACGGTTATTACCTTTTAGATAATGTGGTAGAATCATACAATTCTTCGTAACCGATGTAAATAAAAAATAAATGTGGCGGTAATTATTAGATGAGCGACGTCAAAAGACGCAGGCGGGGAACGGTAATTATTGAAACATCACGAGGAATTCTGCTGACGAAGACACAAAAGGATCAGCCGTTCATCCTCCCTGGAGGAGGAGCCAAAAGAGATGAAACACGGTTCATTGCCGCACTCAGAGAATTAAGTGAAGAAACACATCTATCACCATACTCGGCTCACATTATTTTCAATCACAAGGGCAAAATCAGGCCCACACGTTCAGGAAAGCACCTTTTCCAAGATCACCATACCGTCTGCCTTGTTAAGGCAACAGGTAACCCCCGACCGGGTGGAGGCGACGCAAGATACCTAGGCTATTACACCGGACCGGGCAGCGTTTGGATTTCCATGACTACGGCTGAGATTATCGATAAATACCTCGCTTGGAAACAGTTCAGCGCCGCTGAGAAACGAAAGACGATCCGAGAAGAGTTGGAAGAGAATCTCGAGGACGTTGATGAAACAGATGTTGATGATAATGATGGCTAAATTCTTTGAGTCGAAACAGTAGATGACTGGTTTCTATATTGGCATTAGGCTTCAAAAAGAGGCAAAGGAATTTGCCAAAGAAGCTGTCTATTCCGTCGCCAAGAAATTCCGTGTTAAAGGCATGACCCGTCGCAGGGTTGTTCCTCACGTGACTCTTTACGGTCCAGGTCAGACTAGGGATTTACGGCGAGTTCGGAAGGCGGTCGAAACCATCGGACGCGAGTTCACTTTAGTTCCTTTTCAATTCGATGGTTTTGGGCGTTTTAATAACAAAGATAAGGTAATATACTTCAAAATCAGGGCATCTGATCAACTTGAAGACCTCCGGGAACAACTTGCGCGGAAATTGATTGATTTTTCCACCTGCCAAAGTTGGGACCAAGTATCGGATTATTCATTTCATTCTACAATTGCGTTCAAAGATATAAACTATCAATTTGATGAAATTTGGTCCCATCTGAGTAAAATCACCGTGCCTCAGTTTAACGAACATCTAACCCGAATCACCGTTTTGGCCCACGGGAAAATCTTCTGCGAATATGATCTTCTGCTCAAACGGATGCTGACACGCAGACAGGCTTTGAGCGGGCATTGGCGAAGATTGACTTTAAGAAAGCTGCGAAAACTCCAAGGGCAAGAACCTCAGCGCAGAATTTCGTTTCTTGACCGGTTGAAACGATTTTTTCGACTCAGGAGGGAATAAATGCCGCGCTTAAGAAGGGGACCGATTACCTGTGATTTGCTCGTCAAATCACGAGAGGCAGCCATGCAAGCAGTTCAAGCTTTCAATAATCCCTTAGCAACTTTTAGAACGGAAGCGTTCATTGTCCTAATGGTGATATCTTGGACTTATTTAATGCATGCGTATTTCCGAAAAGCCGGTATTGAGTATAGATACTACGACCAAAAAACAATGCGCAAACGATTTCATCTGACCCAAGGCGGAACATACAGATACTGGGAGCTCGAACGCTGCCTTATCGAAGAAAAATGTCCTCTCGATCCAGCTATGAAGAGCAACTTGCGCTTCTTAATAGGATTACGGCACGAAATAGAGCACCATCAATCAGCGGGCGTTGATGAACAATTTGCAGGGAGGTACCTCGCCTGTTGTCTAAACTATGAGCGGGTATTGGTGGAACAATTTGGTGACAAGTTTTCACTAGGGACCGCCTTGGGTTACGTTCTTCAGTTTAGGGACTTAACTGCTCCAATTTTAGCCACGGAGGCTAAAAACCCATTGCCTGCAGAAGTGGCAAGATATGTTCAACAATTTGAATCCGAATTGCCAGAGGATGAATTTCAATCTCCTTATTTTTCATATCGCCTATTATTTGTACGAAAACTAACCAGCAAACGAGGCCAAGCGGACAGAGCGATTGAATTTATCTCTGCAGACTCCGATTTGGCTAAGACGATAGACAAAGACTATTGGGTTCTAAGGGAAGTAGAACGTCCGAAGCACCGTGCTTCTGAAATAGTAAAGATGATGAAGGCTGAAGGATTCCCTTGGTTCACCATGGGCTCCCACACAGCTCTATGGCGCGAATTGGACGGAAAAAACCCTGGAAAAGGCTACGGCATTGGGATTGCTGGCCAATGGCTCTGGTATGACAAATGGATTGACGCTGTCCGCGCAAGCTGTAAGGCAGATCTGCAGCGGCAAGAATTAATCGAATCTGTGATAAAAAACTAATAAGACTCCCAAATGTAATGACACGTTCACTTCCTGTTCAAAACTCTTCGGATCAAACTCGAGTTTCCGGTGGATCAGTTTCCATCGCCAGATGGCAAAGTTTGCATGAGGGCAAAGAAATGCCCAGGCTCACCGGTACGAAAGTAGTCATACCAAGATTCCAGGGTGTTTGATTGAAAAACACCCAAATGCTCAATGATTTATTTCGCCCACAACAAAGCCCCGGTGGAACCTGCAGTAATAAGGTTGTTATCCGCTACGGACGGCTTGTCCATATAAAAACTTTGGCCTTTATAACCCGGAGCAACCATTTCAAGAAATCCCGGTCCATTACTGGTATGCGGAAGCTTATCCAACAGCCCAAAGTTGGCAAGCGCAGCAGTCGCCCCACAGATGGCACACACCGTAGCGCCTGAAGAGAGAAATTGGCTGGCTTTCCCGATAATCGCGCCATGCTTCGGGTCGTTCCAGGTACTTGCGCCCGGCAATAGCAGCGCGTTTGTTTCACTCACGACGATATCATCGATCAAGCAATCGGGCACTATGGTCATCCCGCCCATTGTTTTGATCGGGTCTTTAGAATAACTAACCGTTTTGAGCGATACAGGTGGGGCGCCCTTTTCTGTCAGCCGTCAGCCCCTCAGCCATCAGCGGTCAGCTCAACGTTGGCGGGCGACGCATTCGCGATCGCCCCGACAACACGGGGTTGGAAATGAGGGGGCACGATGTATCGTGCCCCTACGACCCGATGTTAAGGGCGGCATTGTACCGACCCTCACCCTACCCTCTCCCGCCGTCAGCGGGCGAGGAGATTTTGATTCAGTGCTTGGGGAGGACGATTGCCCGGATTGCCGTCAGGCAATCCTCGCAAAGACATGTGGGGTTGGGCGAAGGGGTAAGCGGGGATTGTTTCGTCCTCTTTGAACGGCTTGCAACGACGAGGCGGGCACGGCATGCCGTGCCCCTACGGGGTGGCGGGCGTCCCGACGTCAGCGGGAGATGAGATTTGTAATGAAGAAGAAAGGCGAGCGACCGCTAGCCTGAACTAGAGTCATCCTGCATTGTTCAGTCAAAAAAGCACTGTAAACCTGTCGGGAAATGGTTTGAATTATTGTAAAAAAGGTTTATTATAAAGTATCAGAAATTACCCAAACAGGGAGAACCGGTAACTGAACACTTAGATTCATTGTTCGCTACTTCATCGGTGCAGGAGGTGCGCGATGGTTTCGTCACACGAAAATCTGCGTGAAGTTGAATTCCTGGAGCACATCGTCAACAGTACCGCTGCCTGCGTCGCAGTTGTCGAAGGCCGAGAGCTTCGCTACACCTTAGTCAACTCTAAGTTTCAAGAATTCCATCCTCAACCCCTGACGGGACGAAGATACAGAGATGCCTTCCCTGAAGCCGCCGCCGCAGGCGCGGAAGCCAAAATGCTTGCCGTTCTCGAAACCGGAGAACCATGGGACGTTGTTAATTATCCAGCCAAAGTTCCTTTGAAACCAGATGCCGTCTGGGAGGGGAGAGTCGTCCGTCTGACCGTGACCGAGGGAAGGGAGCCATCTCTCCTTGCAGTGTTCTGGGATGTCACTGAACGCGCAAAGGCTGAAGAGGAAAGCCTCGCCAAAACCCGGTTAAATCAGATTTTATTGGACGCTTTCCCATGCGTAGCGCTGTTGCTCAGGCCGGAATCTCACGTGATCGTCGCGATGAACAAGAAAGCCGCTCTGGAAGGATGCGTCATCGGCCAGACCTGCTATGGAAGTTGGGCAAAGCGAAGTACCCCTTGTCCATGGTGCCTGGCCCCGGTGGTCTGGAAAACCGGAAAGCCCCAATCTTCCGAACCAAGCGACGGCGGCATAACCTGGGATGCACATTGGATACGCATTAGTGAAGACCTTTATATGCATTTCGCGTTCGACATCACCGATCGCAGAAAAGTGGAAAAAGCGCTGATCGAGAGCGAGACTAAATATCGCGAGCTCTTCGAAAACGCGCAGATAGGTATGTTTATTTCAAGGCTTGACGGCTCCGAAATGCTCGATGCAAACGAGAGATACCTTGAGATGTTAGGTCTGTCTCGCGCCGAATTCATCGGGAAACCCTCCCGGGATTTCTGGGCTAATCCTCTCCAGAGAGAGAAAATGGTCAACATTCTTAAGTCCGAGGGCAGGGTAACAAACTTCGAATGCCAACTGATCACCAAGCATAATGGGGTACGTGATTTCCTTACATCGCTAACACTTAACCCGGATAACAAGACGCTCCATGGATCGATTATCGATATTACAGAGCGCAAGAAGGCCGAAGATGACTTAAACGAAAGCGAACACTTCACCCGGACGCTGTTGAATACCACCCCGGAACTGATCTATGTCCACGACATTAGGACGAACAGCAATGTGTATGCCAACCGTTCGGTAATGGATTTCCTGGGCTACACTTCCGGAGAGGTGCAAGCCATGGGATCATCGCTCTTCAATAACATTCTGCACCCTGACGATGCGAACCTGGTGGCCGTCCATCATTCCAGATGCGCTCATGCCAGTGATGACGATATCCTGGAATTGACTTACCGGATGAAGAACAGAGACGGGAAATGGCGTTACCTTCGATCCCGAGATGTGCCCTTCAGGCGAGATACCGTGGGAAATGTCACCCAGATCCTCGGCGTTACAGAAGACATCACCGAACAGCTGATGAAATCCCGGATGGTCGAGGAGAGCGAAGCCAAGTTCCGGGCGGTATTCGAAAATGCCCACGAAGGTATAGTGCTTATCGACTACGAAAGCGGGACGATTGTCGATTGTAATCCGGAGTATGAGCGACAGACTGGAAGAGACCAGGCGACCCTGAAGAAGATGAAGATATGGGAAATTCGCCCGCCTGACCAGAAAGAACAAAACAAAGTTATCTTCGAAAGAATCAAGAAGACAGGTGGAGGACGATCTAGCGAAACCGGCTACCAAAGGCCTGATGGGACTATCATTCCGATAGAATTTACGTCGTCAATCGTAGAGATGAGCGGCCGGAAGTATTTTCTCGGCGTCACGAGGGATATTTCCGAAAAGAAAAAGGCTGAGATCGAGCAACAACGGTTTCGCGATAAAGCCGAGATGGCTGCCCGCCTGGCGGCTGTGGGCGAAATGGCCTCAGGCATAGCCCATGAGATAAATAATCCGCTAACCGGAGTTGTCGGTTTCTCCGAACTGCTCGTTGAGAGGGATGACCTGCCCGATGAGGTAAGGGAAGACCTCAAGATCATCCGAGACGGAGGCCGGCGGGTCAAAGAGATCGTCGGACGGATGCTTACTTTCGCCAGGCAGCAAAAACCGTTAAGGGTGGCCAGTTCCATCACCGAACTTATCGACAACACCCTTGAAATCAGGTCCTACGTACTTAAGACGGCAAATATTGAAGTGATCAAGGACTACTCTCCAAACCTGCCGTGGCTTATAGTGGATCCGGGGCAACTACAGCAGGTATTTCTCAACATCATAGTCAATGCCGAATATGCCATGAAGCAAGCCCACAATAGAGGCAAACTTACCATCAAAGCGGAGAACTGTGGCGAAATAGTCCGCTTCTCCTTTACCGATGATGGGCCGGGGATGAGCCGGGAAACGCTAAGCAAACTTTTCCAGCCTTTCTTTACCACCAAAGCGCCGGGTGAGGGTACCGGGCTAGGTTTGGCGCTCTCTTACGGCATAATCAAGGAGCATGACGGCACAATTAAGGCCGAGAGCTCCGAGGGGTGTGGTTCCACCTTCGTTATCGATCTGCCGATCGGTTTTTCGGTGCTCCCTGTCCAGGAAGGAGACTCAACAAACCCCGTGGCGTCTATTCGTTTTGCGAGTAGCAACTCTCGTGTGTTAGTTATCGACGATGAAGACACTGTGCGCTCTGTAACCAAAGCGATATTGGAGAGGAATGGTTACGATACTGCGACGGAACCCGACCCGCTCGTAGCGCTGGAACGTTTGAAAACTGAACATTTCGACGCAGTCCTATGCGACATCAGAATCCCCGATCTTTCCGGGATGGAGTTGTATGAAAGGCTGATCCGGGAAAACCCCGAGCTGGCCAAAAAGGTAATATTTATCACAGGCGACGTTTCCGACGCAGCAACCAGGGAATACCTGGAATCTCACGATATACCGTTTATCACCAAGCCCTTCGATCAGGATTCATTGCTCAATAAAATATGGGATATCACCTCAAAGGGTGGTTGATACTGGATGTGTTTACACGCGACCGCAGGTATTCTTTATATTTTCGATTAATGCGCCCTGCCGTAAAAGCCCGCGACCACAATCGCCTCCTCGTTACCGTCGGCGAGCGCCCGGGAATTGGCTGTCGTAAGCGGGCGAGGAGAAAGCGGTGTTCGCCTAGTGGACGTTGTGGGCAGCGTTGGCAATCGCCTGGGATGTGGCCTGGTAGAGGTTTCCCATGGCTATAGCCGGGGCATCGCCGAGAAGTGTGGACGTGGTAGCGGCTGTCTGCGTGGGAATGGCGTCGATGAAAAGTTCGGCGGCATCGAACCTGGGAGCGGGAGTTCCGGAGACCACTTCCGCCGAGAAACTCAATTTGATGCCGTCCCATTGCGGCGAAGCCAACGAGAATTCAACGGTGTTGTTTCCGATGGTGAGCAGGGCCTTCGGAGAATTGGTCCGGTAGCCTTCGGAGTCAGAGTTCCAAGCGTCGATGAATTGGGCGACGGCAAGATGGCCCTCGATCCGATCAGGGGCCTGGGCGACAAAAAAGAGGCGGGGCGAAGCCATTTCCAGGGACAAAACGCCGTTCTCAAAAGCGCCGTGCGATACCGTCTGGAACAGGAAGAAGGATGGAGCCTGGGCGGCATCTTCTTTGGTTTTGCCGCAGCCGGCCAGGACGGAGACGATCAGAGCCACGGACGCAACCAGGCTAAATGCTTTTGTCAGACGGTTCATCACGGTTCGGCCTCAAACGGTTTTGGCGGGTATTGTAACATATCGGGCAGTGTACAAGCCCTCACCACCGGCCCTACATTTGGATCGGTGGACTATTCGGGGACGATTGCCACGCCTCCGATTGCATCGCGGACTCGCAAAGACAGTTTTGGGTTTAATCGGGTAATACTACCCGCCCCGTTTTATCCGATCAATTTCTTTTTGTATCGCCGATTTTTCGGACTGAAAGGTGGTACGGAAAACATAGACATCCAGGAAGTTCCAGACGACAAAGACGCCCCAGATGCCGAGCGGCCACAGGAACCACTTGTAGCCCTGGCCGGACAACGCCCAAATGACGATAAGCACCGCGTTAATCGCCACGTACGATCCAAGGTGGCCGAGGAACTCTCTCTTTTTCTTGACCCTTCGCTTGGCTTCTTCCAGGATTTCCTGTTCCGTCATTCCGGTATCCATGTTTTCGCCCTCTCTTCGGACTATTTAACCGCAGTCGCGATCAACACACAAACGAGACCGTTCTTCTTCAGCTTCGGCCATCCGTTCATGCTGTGTGTATCCGGCGGTGATGCTGAAATCGTCGAAAAGGCTGTAATCGGAAATAATCGGATAATCCATCGTGCTCATGTCAGTGCAATTTTCCCGGTCTGAATTGTTCTCTGTTGTTTCCCGGGACTTCTCCATGTGACAAGTTTATCCGAAAGGCAGAGAAGGTCAACCAGCCTTTAGCATAGACTTTCACCTGTACTTTCGGGGAGTTTTGACACCGAGGCGAGGGAGGTTGCAGGGGGTGCTAGAACGGTTCTTCTGCCCCTTTGTAACCCTCGTCCTGATACTCTTCCCGCTCTTCCGCCAGCGCATGACCGACATGAGTAGGCCGGGTGGGCTCGGGGATCGTCTTGGGCAGGAAGTTCTTGAGCACGCCGAGGGACTTATCGGTTTTGGCAATCGAGGCGGCGCTGTCGGTCTCGATGCCACACATGGCGCGGATGGCATCGATGTTTTCAGGTATGGTGATGGCCTCGTTGTGAACCTGGAAGACAAGGTAAAGCTCCCGCTCGTCCGCCGCCAGGGCATCCTCCCAGACCGCCACTTCCCACATATCATTGCGCGGCCGCCCGAGGTCCCGCATCAGCTCGATGACGGAGTTCAGCGCCACCAGCCCGTCCGAAGACCGGACGAAGGAGATCCTCGGCTCCTCCCAGAGAGCCTGCCGCAGTTCGGCGAGGCTGACCGGCCGATTGGTCTCCACCATGGAATAGTGGATGTGGGACAGGTTGTAGGGACCGGCGCCGGCCATGGTAGTGATGTCGAGGCCGGGGATGACGGTGCAGGCATCGGGGCCCTGGTGGGAGGGGACCTTGGTCTCGGGGATGACGGTATTGATCATGCCGTCGCGGTGGCTTTCCCAGGGGTCGGTGCCGCGGCGAAGCAGGACCGCCCGGCTGCGCTTGATCCAGCCGCGCTTATTGAGGGCGTTGTTGACCCGGCATAGGGCGGTGGTGTTGCAGGAGACGACGCGGACGAAGTCCTTGTTGACGGCCTGATCATAGTTGACCTGGGCGACAAACGACAGGCCGGTCAGTTCATGCTTCTCGGCGCCCTGGAAAATGGCCTTGACGCGGTGTTTTTCATAGAGAGGCTTGTTCTCGGCACCGATGCCCTTGGGGGCGCAATCGACGATGATGTCGCTCTGCTTGATCAGGTCTTCCAGGGAACCGGCGGTGGGGATGTGGGCTTCGGTCATCATCTGGCGGCGGTCGGGCCGGACGCTGAAGATGGGGTAGCCCCTTTCGGCGGCGATGCGGACGCGGTAGTCGGCGTTGACGGCGGTGACGCCGCTTATTTCCATGTCGTCCTGGAGCGAGACGGCATCGGCGACGCGCTTGCCGATGACGCCGTAACCGTTGATGCCGACGCGGACCTTACCGTTCATCATGCCCTCCTGAAATTCGAGTGCGTGGTAAAACACAGTCTAGCATAAGAGGATTCGGGAAAGTAAGGCGGGTGAGGAATAATCCGATAATACCAATTTCAAATTATCCAATTTCCAATGCCATGCCGATCCGGTCTGGGTATAGTGGAATCAGATGTCTTCTTGGGCAAGGCGGGCGGGTTAAAAACCCGACCCTACGTTTGGATCGGGGTACTATTCGGGGAAGATTGCAACAGCCCGATTTCATCGCGGGCTCGTAAAGACATGGATGGAGGGGTCGGGCGGGGAGGATGGAATAACGATAGATTCCGGCTTCCGCCGGAATGACAACATGAAAGGGCAACCGCGAGGGCGACGCGTTCGCGATCGCCCCTACAAGAACGTTGGCATCGTGCTGCCCTCACCCTAGCCCTCTCCCGCCGTCAACGGGCGAGGGGATAACCGATGGGACGATTGCCACGGAGCCGATTTCGTCGCAGGTTCGTTAAACCCCTTGGACTAAGACAAAGCCTGAACGGCGACCTCGTACATATCAACCTCGGGGTTCGCCGCATCGATATTTCTCGCTGCCGCCGACCTAAGCTTGTTCGCCTCTTCTGAACTCGATTGCATATCTTTTTCAGTAGCCCACATGGTAATACCAAGGTGTCGACCGGTCTTGCGATTAACCAGCAGCAGCCCGCCTTTGAAGCCGGGGAGTTTCCGAGCCTGGGGAAGCATGCCGTCGCGGAAATCCTTGACCCCCTGTTCGATTTTATCAGAAGCGCTTTTCATGACCGTGACTCTTGCAAACATAGATTCCTCCTCTCCTGATTTTGAGTATTTCATTTGAAGCATCAACAGATTCAGATAATCGGGCAAATCCGTATAATGGATATCCAAACAATTATTTGCTCCCGCGGGGGGGTCAAGGCAATACGTAGAAATACCTATTTCAGGGCATTTCCGGAACTATTGACAAGCACCTGATATGATATTATTATGATATCATTTTGATATTATGAAAGGATCGGAAATGGAAAAAACCGTCAAAGCCTTGCCCGGGTACCCCATGCTGATCACGGCGATCGTCATCCTCGGGCTATCTATCTGGCTGATGGTAGCCTACACCGCTAATCCGAACGTTGCGGAGATTATCCTGTTCGTCCTGGGTTACCTGGTATCGGTTTTAATCTTCGCCGGGCTGTTCGTAGTCAACCCGAACGAAGCCAAGGTGCTGATCCTCTTCGGCAAATATACCGGGACGGTGCGCCAGAATGGCTTCTTCTGGGCCAACCCGTTCCTGACCAAGAAAAAGATCAGCCTCAGAGCCCGGAACCTTTCAGGACAGAAGCTCAAGGTAAACGACAAAGTCGGCAACCCCATCGAGATCGCCGCGGTTATCGTGTGGCAGGTCAAAGACACCTTCAAGGCCAGCTTCGACGTCGATAACTACGAGGATTACGTCATTATCCAGTCCGAAGCCGCCGTGCGCCACCTGGCGCAGCAGTACCCGTATGACTCGTTCGAAAACGAAGAGCAGGAAGAGGGCCTGACCCTGCGTTCCGGCGCCGACCAAGTCAACAGGCTCCTAGAAGCCGAACTCCAGGAGCGCCTCAGCCGCGCCGGTGTGGCCATCATCGAGGCCCGGATCAGCCACCTGGCCTACGCCCCTGAGATCGCCGAGGCCATGCTCAGGCGGCAGCAGGCGACAGCAGTGGTGGCCGCCCGGAGCCGCATCGTCCAGGGCGCCGTCAGCATGGTCGAGATGGCCCTCAGCCAACTGTCCGAGCGCCACCTGGTCGAACTCGATGAGGAACGGCGGGCGGCCATGGTCAGCAACCTGCTGGTGGTCCTGTGCTCCGAGTCTGCCGCTTCGCCGGTGATCAATGCGGGAACGCTGTATCAATGATCATGGCGCCGGATGATGAGATGGCTAAACCCAGGCGCAAGAGCTTTCTGCTACGCATCGACGAGCGCTTGCTGACCGAGCTTAACCGCTGGGCGGACCAGGAGTTCAGGAGCCTGAACGGGCAGATCGAGATGATCCTGCAGCGGGCGGTTAATGATCGGAGAAAACGCCCTGACGAGTTGGGCCCGCGATAGCGTAAGATACAACTAAGCGGATATAGACGTTAAAAACCTGACGAGGAAATTCGGCGAAATCCCAGCGGTCGAAGACGATTCTTTCCTATCAACGAGGCTCCGCGGGCCTTAGAGTCTATCTGTGTCCCTGATTTTTGACGACCATCACGGAAGTCAGGCGATAATCGGTGTCTTTTACCTCGGCAAGGGTAGTCGGGTGAATCTGTTCATCTTCCATGGTCATATATTCACATACGAGCACCGGAGTTTCGGGGGCAAGCCCGTGTTCTAGCAGGTAAGCCGCCGTCTCTCGCGGTACCTGGGTTTCATTGGTCAGAGCCAGCAGGTGCCGACCGATCCTAAAACTGTCTACCAAAAATTTCAGCTTTCTTTGTTTCTCAGCTTCACGGCCATCATGAAACGAAACCAATACTGACTCATCCAGGCAGATGCGCGCTGCCGCGGCCGCGAACTGAGCCGCCCCAGCGGATGGAATAATCCGGATATCAAAACCATCGAATACTTCGAGGACCTGCGCCAGGCTGGAAGACACGCACGGATCCCCGACCCTCAGGACAGCGACCGTTTCTCCGGTGGTTCGCGCCTGTTCAGCGGCATCTTTTTCTTTCTGGAGATAGTTCCTGGTTTCCTGGAAAAACAAGGTTTTCCCTTTTACGAGGTCTTTCACCGGCTTAAGCGACCAGTCCCAAGCCAGGATGAGATGTGATTCCTTTATGGCTTCCTCCGCCGCATGGGTCAGCCACTTTGGCGAACCACCAGGTCCTATTCCAACGATATAACAGATTGGCATTCGATGTTGAACCATTCTTTCCCCCCAAAAATAGCCTGTTAATGATAACAGGTTCGACTGAGAGACACCTCAAAATTTAACAAGACAGAGGCAGCGATCGCTGCCTCTGTCTTGACTTTAACCAGATCACTATCAGTAATTATAACCGACGGTGCCATCAACGCCATAGATCGGCGGGCAGGCATCCCAGAAGCTGGCCGGATCTTTGAGGCCGTAACCCATGGCATCGTCCATTTGACGGAAGAATCCGTTGAAGACAGAAGTTGTGGAGACGACGCCTTTTATGACGTTGTGAATACCGGCCTTTTCGTATTTGGTGAAGGTGCAAACCGAAAGGCAGGTGCCGGCGTTGCAGGAATCGGGGAGAGACTGGTAAGCCCGGCATTTGCGGGAATCTTCAAACCATGCCTTGTGTCCCGGATTGTTCCAGGGACCGCTGACGTCCCAGGTCGGTTCAGTCTCCGTGGAATGCGCGCCTTCAATACAAGCCTCAGCACATTTTTTGCAGGTCTTGCAGAACTGGAGGAAACCCGCGTTGATTGGCTGGTCATCCGGCAGGGGAATATCGGACACGTAGCGGAAAATACCGACTGTCGGTCCCCACTCCGGGGTGATCATCCGGTTCATGCGCCCCATTTCCCCGAGACCGGACATGACGCCAAAGGCAGGAGCGATACCGGTACCGTTACCGCCTTCAGAAAGCGCGTAATATCCAAGCGAGGTCATGAAACCCTGGAATTGTTCCTGGATCAACTGGGCGCGTGGGTAGCGGATCTGCACCTGTAACGGATAAGGATTGCGCTTCCACAGTTCCTGGCTTTCCTGGTTCACAATGGTTATCACGGACTTGCATTTGTTGGGATAGACCTGTTCCTTGCCCGCGGTATATGAGGGTACATCTACATCCGCAAAGGTGTACTTCTCCCTATTATTTGGGCCGTATTCATACATCAATTTCATAGTCGTATTGGTTTCAAGCTGCGTGTAACCGATGCTTAAAGTTCCGTTAAACCTCAAGAATGTACGAATCACAGCGGCATTTTCTTCGGCGGTCCCTACCCATTTAGGCACGCCGAGTTTCTCCGGAGTTGAAGCGGTTTTCCAGGTCTCAAAACCATTTGAGGTCAAACCGCGGCTGGCGTTGCCGCTGAAGGCGTAATCCCTGGCGGTGTAACCGGGATCCTTGGCGGCTTTGTGAGCCAAGGTAGCCTCAGCTTTGGCAGCGGCGCGTCGATCTTGTTCCGCTTTATCAATATAGGTGGCCAGGTATTCGGTGCCCTTGCCGCGCATGGTGTTGCCTTCGGAAAACTTTTTCATGTTCTGCCAGTCAATTTCGGTTGTGGGGGTTTCAACGGTCTTGCACCACCATGGCCTTTTTGTGCCAGTGCCCGCGGAAGCCATCTCATCGAGATCATGGAAGGTTGGAGCCACGAGAGACGCGGCGCCAACGCCGGCACCCGCCATACCGATTGCCTTCATGAAATCCCGGCGGCTGAGTGTGGAATGAAAATTACTGCCCATTGAGACCCCTTTCAGTATTTATTACCTTATGGTTATTATTTAACCTATCACATGATAAACCATGGATGGTTTGATGTAAATAAGCATTTATGCGTATTTTTCGTTAACGTGTGGTTAATATGGTGAGGTCATGAATCGTATCTACCGGAACTTTCTATAACCTCATTACCCACTCGGGTAAATTGAAGGGGGCGGGTCTTGCGACCCGCCCCCTTCGAACAATAAAAGAGGAGGAGAAATCTAGTACCCGCGGTTGATGATCTCGGACTCGTCCACGGTGACCGGGACCGGGGCGGGGACCAGGCCGCGGGGCAGGCGGGGAGCGGGAGCGGTTTTGATGGCTTCAGGCGCTTCATCAGTCTCACCGAGGGAGACATTGGGCAGCCAGTTGAGCCACTTGGGCAGATACCAGTTGGTTTTGCCCAGCATGGTCATGGTGGCAGGTACCAGGACGCAGCGGACCAGGGTGGCGTCTACCAGGATGGCGACGGCGAGACCGAAGCCCATCTGCTGGAACATTGTCATATCGCCCAGGGCGAACCCACCGAAGACGGCAACCATGATCAAAGCGGCGCCGGTGATGAGCTTGCCGGTTGAGCTGAGACCGAAGGCCACGGCTTCAGAGGTGTTGCCGGTCTTCAGGTAGTGCTCACGGACGCGGCTCAACAGGAACACCTGGTAGTCCATGGACAGACCGAAGAGCAAGGAGAAGAGCATCAGGGGCAGCCAGGTCTCGATAACATCCACCTGAATGAAGCCGAAGAGCGAGGCGCCGACACCCTTCTGGAAGACCAGGACGAGCAGGCCGTAGGCGGCGCCGACGGAGAGCAGGTTCATCAGGATGGCGGTGAGCGGGATGACCACGGAGCGGAAGGCGACCATCAGGATGATGAAAGCCAGGGCCAGCACGAAGGCGAAGATGACGGGGGTATAGGAATCTGTGGTGGCGTTGAAGTCCAGGGTGCTGGCGGTGCCGCCAGTAACCAGAGCCTGGGCCTGGGTGTCACCGAAGGCAGCCGGGATGTAGTCATTACGCAAGGCCCTGACGGCATCCATGGATTTCAAGGAAGCCGGGTCACCGGACAGGTTGGCGTAGATGATGGCCAGGTTCTTATCGGCATAGGAGACGACGTTGGCCGAGCTGAAGCTGTCGTCGCTGCCGATCGAAGCCAGCAGTTTGGCGATGGCGGCCTGGGTGGCGGAGGAATCGATGTCGCCGTCGACCACGATCCGGGCGGGATCATCCATGCCGACATGGAAGTCAGCCTGGAGAACCATGAAACCTTCCTTGGCGCGGAGATCATCGGGCAGGCCGGAGATGCCGGAGAAGCCGGACTGTTTGTCGAAGTAGGGGGTCAGGGCGGCGATCAGGATACCGGCGACGATGACCATGCTGACGAGGGGTTTGTGGGTGACGACCTTGACCAGGCCAGCCCAGAAACCGGTGACCCTGTGCTCGACGGCTTCATTTTTCTCGGCGCGGGCGGTGAAGGGCATGCGGATCTTGTTGACCCGGTCACCGAGGAGGCTGATGATTGCGGGCAGGATGGTCATCGAGGCGAGGACAGCGCTGACAACAACCATGATCGAACCCAGGCCCATGCTCTTGAAGATGGACAGGGGGAAGATCAGGAGGCCGACCAGGGCTAGGACGACGGTCATGCCGGAGAAAAAGATGGCCTTGTTGGCGGTGCGCGAAGTCACGGCGATGGCCTCAACCTTAGACAGGCCCTTCTTGCGCTCCTCGCGGTAGCGGGAGACGATGAAGAGCGAGTAGTCGATACCCACTGCCAGACCCATCATGGTGACCATGTTGGTGACGAAGAATGACAGACCCATCAGGTGGCTGGTAAGGCCAATGAGACCCAGGGCGGCGACAATGGCGACGACACCCAGGGCGATGGGCAGAAGGGCAGCGACCAGGGCGCCGAAGACGACGGCCAGGACGACCAGAGCGACCATGATACCGATGCTTTCACCCTTGCTCATGGTGTTCTCGGCGAGGGCCATGGTGTCGGCATTGAAAGAAGCGGTTCCGGTGTAATAGACCTTGAACTGGCTGTTGCCCGCAGCCATTGTGTCGCCGATGGCATAGACCTGGTCGATGTAATTCTCAGCTTTATCGACCATAACCAGCGGTATCATTGTTGAATGGCGATCGGCCGAAACCAGAGATGCGTCGTAGGTCATGTAGTAGTGAACGCCGCCCAGGACGATCTTATCTCCCAGACCCATGATGTCGGCATACAGCTTCTCGATGGCGGCCTGGTATTCCGGGGCGTCGACGGTGAGCGCGTCTGATTTCAAAATGATGATTTCATCTTCAGTTGGCGGGGTACTCTCATCGGTTGGATTGGACAGCCTGTCGGTAATCAGGGTGTCGGCCTGCCGGGACTCGGGATTATTAGTGACATCAACTTTGGTTACAAGATCATTCCCGGTGACCAAGAAACCGACCGCCGCGATGAGACCAACGACCCACATGCCGATGGTGAGCCACGGCCGGCGAGCCGAGCCTCTAGCCAGACTTGAGATACCATTGACCAGATTCATTGCTTTCCTCCCTTTAATTGTTCGCCTATATCTTAAAATGGCAACAGTTCACCCATAACTGCCTTATGAACGGATTTTCACTGGCGGGGGTGGGGGTTTTTAAACTAGCCGAATGGGCAGGCCGTTGAAAAAGTTACCGAGCGCAAGGCTTTTGTACCGGATTCAACGTAGGGACTGCCCCAAGAATACCGGCCAGATAATGATCCCGATGACGCCTTTCCAGAATGAAAGGTCTGCAAAGCCGATGGTAAACAGCCAGCCGATGAACCAGATGGCACCACCGCAGGCTCCTCCACGTTTGTCCATGTTTTTCTCCTCACAATTTTGAAAAATTTAAATTTCGACCCAGCCTGCGGCTAATGTCATTCAGCGAAGACCCGAACTTTGCCTTCACCACCGTCGATATCCACTTCGAGCTCAGAAAGAGCTTCGATCAGATCATCGATATCCTCGTCCTTGATATTTTTGATGTTAAGATTGATGCCGCGGCAGCGGAGCTCCTCCTCCACCTTGTCCCCGGCTTCGCGGGGGATGAGGGAGGTAAACTTCATGCCCGCCCTGATGAGGCTGACCGGTACACGAACATTCACCCGTTCGGGACCTTCACCATGATGCCCTTGCGGATTATCCACCATCACGCGGAGGTACTTTACCTTGCAGCCTACCCGGTTCAAGATCTGTTCCACGGGTTTTTCATCTGAAAAGGACGAACTACCCCCGCGGTCGATGGCCGAAAGGAGCCTGGTGGCTTCGTCGACGGTGATCTTCTTGGCGTCGAGCATTTCGAGTATCTTTTTACGGTTATCAGACATATTTCTTCTCCTTAAACAAAATCAAGCAACAGGGCTTTTTGTCCGGTTTGGATGTCCATTTTCAAGCCGCGCATGGCGAAAAGCACCCGCCAGATATAGGGACCAGCCATAATCAGAGGGCGCGCCCTGCCTGCCGGCACCAGGAAAATGGCGGCGATGAGTATAAAAGGAAGGGCAATAAGCATGAGAGCCAGCAAAATTGGATATATCAGAAACCACGGAAGCCAGAGCCCAACGAACTTTTCACGCGAGGGAATCCTCAGGTGTAACAAAAGGGGCGGCCAATTCATTTTCACCCTCCTTCTAGGCGAACAACCCTTCGAGCCATTGCCAGATCTCCGAGATATGGGTCAGAACAAACACCACAAGAATCAATGAAACTACGAAAAGCAGGAATCCGAAGCAACCGCAGCCACCTCTCATGAGAGTCTCCTGACCGCCTCTTCAGCAGTGATTTCACCTCGTTCCAGCATGCCTAAAACATCTTCTTTTTCCGGTTCCGTTTGCACCGCCGGCTCGAATTCCACCATCTTAAGCTTGCCAGCCAGTTTGTCCAGCCGGTTCTTCACCGTAGGGTAGCTGATGCCGAACATGCGCTCCATATCCTTGATCGAGCCATGGGCGCTGATAAAAGCCATGACAAAAACCTGGTCATCCGATTCAAGTTGCGCCAGAGGGGGCAGGGCGAACTCACCCTCGATGGCAATCCCGGAATCCGCGAGTTTTACCCTCTCGACGACAATCGAACCCCCACCGGTAAGCCTGGTAAGTTCGGTCCAATCTCTAATCATTTTCAACTCCACTTGGCGGCGACTTTAACTTTTATGACCTTATTATAGCCTGCTTTTTGATATTGTCAATAGTCTTTTCAATAATTTTTATTTCTTTGGTCGTTGATATTGATTTTATTGATTTATAAGCTTTTGCCGAGCACACGCCTTTATGAATACAAGCCTACACGGAAACCTCATCAAGACATGATTATTGCGGGCGGGTCCAAGACCCGCCCCTACGCCTCGTTTCTTGGGGGGAGGATGGATGGAGCGGGCGAGCGGCCGCTCGCCCCTGCAAAAAACAAGTCCGCTCATGGTTCATTTCGCCAGGCTCAGCCCAGCAAAGGCTCCCCGACTTCATCGAGGGGCGAGCACCACGAACGGACTTAGAAGCGCAGGATAATACTAATGAACGGCGCTAGACAAACCGGGTGATATGTTGCTTAAGGAAGGCGGCAATCTCAGCCTTATCATAGGGCCATGCGTATACCGTTTCGATCCTGGGGTGATCTTCCTGGAAGATTCTTATGGCGGCTGGGATCTCGGCTTCGGCGTGTTCGCCGCCACGGGTCATCATGGGAGTGGCAACAATGATTTTTTCAGGGCTTTCATCGGCGGCGATTTCAAGCGCGGTGGCTACATCCGGAGCGCAGAATTCGTTGTAGCCGACAACCACCTTGAAGCCGGTGGCCAGTGAAAGTTCGGAGGCCAAAGCCTCGGATGCCGCATAAAAGGGGTCATTGGCGGCGGTACGGGGCCAATTCTTGATTTTCTCTTCCAGTTCGGCATACCTAGGATTGACCACGGCGCCGTGACCCCCTTCCCGCTTCATCTTGCCATAGATAACGAAAAACTCGGAAAGTTCCTGGCGGGGAAAATCGGTGGGGGGAGCGCCATGCATCACGAGAACGATTATTGTTTTCATAACTCCCATATTAGCATAAAAACACCCGGTCTCAACCCAAATATAAGTGTCTTTGGCAATCATAATTGCGTAAGACTACTTATTTCAGTTCGGTCTTAAATTAGTTTATAATATGTTTTATGAGATTTTTACAGATTTTTTTGGCGTGAACGAAGACCTGCTTACGATCAGCGAGGCCGCCGACGCTCTTGGGGTCAGTGAGCCGGCTCTGCGTACCTGGACCGACGAGGGACAGATCAAAGCCTTCGTAACGCCCGGGGGACACCGGCGGTATCTCAAGTCCGAACTCAAGAAATTCATCGGACTGAATCAAAAACGGTTGGGAATCAAAAGCCTGACCGAAAAGCTGGAAAGCACCGCTGCCCTTCACCGGGAAATCGGAGCCACCATGGCCGCCACAGACCCCTGGCGTGAGCACCTCGATGAAACCACCCAACTGAGGTTCGGGGACCTCGGCAGGCGGCTACTCGGATTATTGACCCAATGCGTCACCAAACCCTCCAGGCCGGAGGAAACCATAGATGCCGCGAGAGAAATCGGCCGAAGCTATGGCGAATTGACCAAGCATCTCGAAATACCGGTGGGGGCTTCGGTCCGCGCTTTCATCCAACACAGGCAGCCGATGCTCACCGCTACTTTCGACATGATGAAGCGGGGCGAAGTAACCGAACGCCAGATAGCCGAGGCAATCCCACTGGTCGACCGGGCTATGGATGAAGCCCTGATCTCTCTGGTCGAGGCTCATGAAAGAACGACTCTTATCACAGGCGAGGAAACTCACGATTGAACAACGAACTTGCACCCGCTCCTCAACTTGTTGCCTGGGAAATCACTCGAAGCTGTAACCTTTCCTGCGCCCACTGCCGGGCCTCGGCGCAAAGCGGCGGTTACGAAGGCGAACTCTCGACCGAAGAGTGTTTCAAACTGGTCGATCAAATTGCCGAAGTGGGGAAACCGATCCTGATCCTGACCGGCGGCGAACCTCTTCTTCGCGGAGACGTCTTCGACATCGGCAAATACGCCATCGGTAAAGGGCTGCGAGTGGTGATGGGGACCAACGGCACCATGGTCACTGAAGAGATCGCTTCCAGAATGAAAACTGTGCCGCTTTCCCGTATCAGCATCAGCCTCGATTATCCAACCCCCGAGCTCCAGGATGAATTCCGCGGCGCCAAAGGAGCCTTCGAGTCCGCCCTGGCCGGGATAAGGAATGCCCAGAAGGCGGGTATTGAAGTCCAGATCAATATGACGGTGACCCGGAAAAACGCCGAATATCTGCCTGCACTCGTCGGCCTGGCGCTCGAACTCGGAGTCGCCGCCTTCCACCCGTTCATGCTGGTGCCCACGGGCCGGGGCAAAGGTCTGGCTCAAGAGGAACTGTCGCCCGACGATTATGAATCCACGCTCAAATGGATCTACCAGAAACAAAAAGAACTAGGGGACAAGTTGAATTTCAAGCCGACCGACGCCCCCCATTATTACCGGATAGTCCAGCAGTGCGGCGGCACGGTCAGTTTCGGGCACGGACATCGCCCGAGCCAAGGACAACAAACGGGCCATCAGGGCATGAACGCTCACACCAGAGGCTGCCTGGCTGGTACCGGTTTCTGTTTTATCTCTCATACCGGCAAGGTCCAGGGCTGCGGGTACCTGGACATCGAAGCCGGTGATATTCGCGAGAATACCTTCTCAGAAGTGTGGAACGAATCTCCCCTGTTCCGCGAAATCCGCGATCTATCGAAACTCAAAGGCAAGTGCGGTCGTTGCGAGTTTAAAACAGTCTGCGGCGGCTGTCGGGCGAGAGCTTACGAAACCAGCGGCGATTACCTTGCGGCGGAACCTTATTGCGCGTATCGACCTTCAGGTATTGCTGCAGGTACAAACTGACTAATTGGCGGAGATATCAAACCCAACAATGGCGACAGTAGCCAATCGAGGATCAAAAATCCCCCTTAATCCCCCTTTTCCAAAGGGGGAAAAACAAAACGCTGGCGGAGGACTTTCTCGATACAACTATATGCCCAGGACAGTAAAAGCCGTCTTCCTGGCCATGCCGGTTATTGCCTCTATTCTTTTCGTCATCCACTGGTTTTCGATACCAATTTTCGGCCACGTCCTGGCCGGTACTGTCTATTCATACCTGCTCTACGCCATCCTTGGCCTGAACATCTTTCTTGGACTGGGCGCCACCAAAAAACAGAACCGGCAAGCCCCGCCGTGGTACGACTATGTGCTGGCGGTAACACTGGCAGGCATCGTCGTCTTATTCATGTTCAACATCAACGACATCACCTACCACAACTGGGACTCGCCGCCGAATAATTGGGTTTTCGCCTCGGCGGTAACGATCAGCTTGCTTGCCATCGAAGCCGGCCGGCGGGTTGGGGGATGGGGATTGGCAGCCCTACTTGTGTTCTCCATGGTGTATCCGCTGTTTTCATCGAGTCATTTCCTGGCCAGCCACTTCGGCGGCGTGTTTTTTGGAGCGTCTTTTCCCTTCAAAGAAATCGTCAGCTCGTTCGCCTTCGGGGCGGACGGGATGCTCGGTATCCCCGCCCGGATGCTGGGGGAACTCATCCTTGGCTTCTTTCTGTTTGCCGGGCTGATCATGGGAATGGGCGGCGGAAATTTCTTCATGAACCTGGCGACGTCTCTCATGGGCAAGGTGCGAGGCGGCCAGGCCAAGGTGGCGGTCCTTGCCAGCGGCTTTTTTGGCAGCATAACGGGCAGCGCCATGGCCAACATCGCCGGCACCGGCTCATTCACCATACCGGCGATGAAGAAATCCGGCTTCGCGGCGGAAGACGCCGCGGCTATCGAGGCTTGCGCCTCATCCGGCAGCGACTCCATGCCGCCGGTGCTGGGGGGACTTGCATTCTTCATGGTGGCCATCTTCGGTGTCGATTACGCCAATGTCGTCGTGGCCGCTTTCCTGCCGTCCGTCCTGTTCTATCTTGGCTTGCTGGTACAGGTCGACGGTTACGCCGCCCGGCACAACCTGCATGGATTATCGGGCGACGCCATCCCTAAATGGTGGAGGGTTTTACGGGACGGCTGGGTGTACGTGGCGGGTTTAGGCGTTTTGGCCTTCGGGCTGGTATACATGCGCTGGGGGGCGATAACGCCGGTGTACGCAACGGTTGTAGTAATCGCGCTTCAGATGATCCAATGGGCCCTCCGGCGAGTTGTACCGACCAAAACTGCCCGACCGTCAATTAAAATCAGCGCCGGCAACGCCTGGAAAAGGGCTGAAACCGGGCTGGTCCAAACAGCCGGCCTGATCAATTACGTGGTGGCTATCTTCATTGGGATGGGTCTCCTACTGGTGGGTCTTCTAAAAACCGGGGTGGCAGCGGGGCTGGCAGCATGGATAATCAGCCTGGGCGGAGACAATTTGTATCTCATATTATTTATCTGTCTCGCGTTCTGTATTGCCATGGGCACTTTCGGCCTGGAACGCACGGCATACATTTTTCTGGCGATCATCGCGGTCCCGGCGATAGTGACGCTCAGCAAAACGGCGCCGGAATTCCAGGCGGCAGGGGGCATCTCCATCATCGGCATCAACCTGTTCATAATTTCTTACTCAAACCTGGGCGGCATCACTCCGCCCGTCGCGATCAACGCCTTTGTTGCGGCCAATATCGCCGGAGCCAATCCTATGAAGACTGCCTGGATAGCCTGCCGCATGGGCGCGGTCCTGGCATTTATTCCGTTCTTCTATGTGCTGCAGCCCTCGCTGCTGATCATTTACACGCCCTGGTGGCAGACGCTGATCCATTTCGTACAGGCTTTCACCGGGGTCTGGCTGCTGTCATCGGGACTGGCGGGATATCTGGTTAAGGTCGGCCAACTCAACCGGATTTCAAGATTCTTGCTGATTCTCGGCGGATTCTCCCTGGCTTTCCCGCAACCGGCGGTATTCGGCGCCGGCCTGATCATCAGCCTGGTCACGATCGCCGTTACAATTCTGCAAAAGCCTACCGGCTCGGTAGAAATGCCTGAAGTCATTGGTCCCTAATAAATCTGGCGGAGGATGAGAGAGATGAAACCAATCTGGCGTAAACTGGCTGCTGTTGCCGCGGTTGTCGTAGCGGCGGTGATGTTGTGGGGTTGCGGCGGGAACGCGATTTACAATTCGACATCACCAGCCGGGACCGCCTTTAAGTGGCCGGACGCACTGCTCTTCGCCGCCACGGGAGATTCCGGGCAGGCAAAAATGGTCTCGTGGGCTTCAGCCATGCAAAACGGGCTGAACGGGCCGTTGATCCGGGTGGTTACCGAAGCCGCCTGGACCAATACCTACAAAGATATGAAAGCGGGCAAGATGGTCCTTTCTCAGTGCGATAAAGTCACGCTGGCTGACGACATCGAGGCTAAAAACGAGTATGCCATGCCTGACGGCGGTCCGTGGATGGCGAGCATGGTCTGGATCGACTCGCTAGCTTCCACCGGATTTTTGGTCCGGGGCAATTCCAGCATGTACAAGCCGGAGGACATCAAGCCTGGTACAAGGATCGCCATCTGGAACAACCAGTCAGCCACAATGTCGCCGTTCCTGTCTCTGCTTGCCTGGGCTGGTGTTTCGGAAAAAGATATCGTCTGGGTTAACACCGGCGATTACAACGCCTGCCCCAGGGCGGTGGTCGAGGGACGGGCGGATATCGCCATGGCAGCTCCCGTTACCCCTGCGGTCATGGAAGCCTCGGCGGCCCCATCAGGCATCCGATACCTTTCGATGAAGCCCGCCGAGAACCCCAAGGGCGCGGCAGCGTTCCTGGCGATCAGCCCGATGTATGATTTCGCCCCGATCACCGCCGGGCCGGCGAGCACCATAGGAACGTGGGCGATTTCGAGCTACAAGTATCTCGCCGCCGATGTAAACACCGATGCGGAAATGGTCTATCGGCTGGTCAAATGGCTCGATGAAAATTACTCTTCCTACAAGGATGCCTACGCTTCGAATACCAACATGACCTTTCAGGATGTCATCTCCGCCCTCCAGACCACCTTCATGCCAGTTCATCCGGGCCTGGTCAAATACCTCAAAGAAAAAGGCGTCTGGAACGCGGATTATGAAAAACGCAACCAGACGAACATCGCCCTATTCCAGAAATGGGTCACTGGCTACCAGGACGCGATGAAGCAGGCGACGGCTAAAGGAATCGACATCAAAGCCAACAATCAAGACTGGATCCAGTTCTGGGAGAACTACAAGAAGACCAACGCCATCCCGCTTTTGCGGATGCACGTGAGCCTCACGCAGGATGCAGCGATCACTCTGCCGGGCGGTTATGTCCCTCCAACCACTACGCCTCCACCACCAACGACGACAACCGTACCCCCGGTTACGACTGCCGCCGCCGTGCCGATACAGGTGGTCAGTATCTCCGATGCCCATCCGGGCGACGACGTTACCGTGACCATCAAAACCACACCAGGCGCTGAAGTCACCATTCTGTTCACCATGCCCAACGGCACGAACAGTACCCTTCCAGCGGATAACAAGAAGACCGCCGGCGCTGACGGGCTGATCACCTGGACGTGGAACATCAACTCCCATGTGCCCGCGGGCGAGGCGACTTATACTTTCACCGCCGTTTTGAATGGCCGGACATCGACGCTGTCGCTGAAAAAGACAATCTAGCAACAAAATAAAGGGGGCATCGCTTTCGCCGATGCCCCCATCGACTACACCACGATCTTAAAGACCTTGCCGGTTTCGCCGCTGGGACCGGCGTTATCGGCCGCCAGGACGTAGACTTCCCCGTCTGCGTCCTGTCCAAACGACCTCAGCAATGTATTCATTCTTCCTTCGCGGCCGTTCTTTACCACCGCTTCCTCGAAGGTCCACATCTCTGCGGACTTCCCGAGGCGACGCGCGACAAATATCTTGCCGGTGGGATTATCAGAATTGTCGCTGTAATCACCAAAAATGTAGGCGCCATCCAGATCGGGAAACGCTGTGCCACGGTACACATAGCCTCCGATTACTGAAGAACCTATACCTCCTGCCGAGGCATTCTGGTATTCGATTATCGGGCGGATAAGGGGTTCATTCCTGGAATTCACCCGTGGTGGCGGCAAGGTTTGCAGAGTTCGGGGATCGTCAGGGTCAAAACCATGGGCGCCTTCCATCAAATTCCAGCCGTAATTTCCACCCCTGACTACGATGTCGACCTCTTCCCATTGGTGCTGCCCGGCGTCACCGGCAAAAAGTTCGTGGTCTCCCCCCATATCGAATGCGATGTGGAACGGGTTGCGCAACCCCCAGGCAAAGATCTCGGGCTTTCCATCACCACCAGAGAAAGGATTGTCCTCGGGTATCCCGTAAGGACTCCCTTCGTCGACATCGATCCTAAGGATCTTCCCCAGCAGTACATCCGTATTCTGGGCGTTACCCCCCGGGAGATGCCCCCGGCCTACGTCATTGGCGCCGCCGCCATCTCCCAATGGGATGTACAAAAACCCGTCCGGTCCGAATGCGATCTGACCTCCGTTGTGGTTAAATTCGGGTTCGTCTACCTTTAGAATGATCTTTTCTGATTCCACATCCGCCCGATCAGGATCAGTAGAGGAGACTTTGAACTCGGAGATATGACTGGTATGATCCCAGTCTGAAGGCGCGCCGGACCGCAGGGACGCAGAATAATAGACGAAAAAGCGACCATTGTCTTTGAATCTCGGGTGAAAGGCGAGACCCAGCAAGCCGCGCTCATCGTAACTCGAGTTTAGCTTTATCATTCTCTGCGTTAAATCAAGGAACTCCCTCTTTTCCCCTTGCGATTTCAGAACGGAGATGATCCCAGTTTGATCGGCAACGAACAATCTGCCACTCCCGTCAGGGGCTTCGACCAGCGCTATAGGAGAAACGAAGCCGGAGGCTATAAGTTCAAGAGAAATTTCGGGCGATTCAGTGTTTGTAATCTTCGAAGCCATCAGTTGACCCGCCTTCCACATAATTCACTGAATTCAACCTATACCGGTTTTTGGCGTTATTCAATCCGTATGACTACCTAATTTCACCATTCCCGTAACCGAGGGATTTCCCAAACTCTCATTCCAAAGCTATAATTGTTCGTTTCAATGCTCACCCTGAACAACATTTCGAAGTCTTTCGGCGCGCGGAGCCTCTTCAGCGGAGTGACTTTTCACATCGGCGCGCGCGACAGGACGGCTCTCCTGGGGCCTAACGGGGCGGGGAAGACGACTCTGTTCTCGATTATCGCTGATGAACAGACATCAGACGAAGGATCTGTCACCAGGCCCAAGGATCTGACTGTCGGCTATTTGAGGCAGGAGGTCGACAACAAGTCTGCCAGGCCTCTCCTGCAAGACGTGATCGCTTCCGCCGGACATATCGCAACTCTGGAACACCGGATCAGGCTGCTCCAGGAAGAGATCGCCCAAACCGTAACGAACGAGGAACAGGCGCCGCTGCTCAGGGAATTAGGAGAGCTGCAACACCGTTTTGAGACCAGCGGCGGCTATGACACAGATCACGACGCAAGAGTAATCCTGACCGGGCTTGGTTTCAAGGAAAGCGACTTCACCAGGCCGGTATCGGTCTTTTCCGGCGGATGGTTGATGCGGGCGGAGCTTGGCAAGATACTTTTGCAAAACCCCGACCTGCTGCTCCTCGACGAGCCTACCAACCACCTGGATCTCGAAACGCAATTATGGTTTGAGAACTACCTGACCCAATACCAAGGCGCCGTACTGCTGACGTCTCACGACCGCGCTTTTCTGAACCGCGTCGTAGGCAGGGTGGTGTCTCTGGAGAACGGCAGGGCAAAGGTGTACACCGGGAACCACGACGATTTTGTCGTGGCGAGGCAAAAGGAGATAGAGGGGATCGAGGCGGCAGCCGGCAGGCAGGCGGTCAAGATCGAAAAGGAAACGCGGTTCATCGAACGTTTCAGATACAAGAGCTCCAAAGCCCGGCAGGTGCAGTCCCGAATCAAGGCTCTCGACAAGCTGCAGCGGGTCGAGGTGCCGCGGCTGGTAAAGAAGATCAAGTTTTCATTTCCCGAGCCGCCTCGTTCCGGCGAAGAGGTCATCAGTCTGCGCAAAGTCAGCAAGGCCTACGGGGAAAAGACAGTTTACGCGGACCTGAGCCTGTCCCTGCGCCGCGGCGACCGGGCAGCGCTGATAGGACCCAACGGCGCCGGGAAAAGCACCCTGCTTAAAATACTGGCGGACGTCCTGCCCTTTGAACGGGGCGAGCGACGGTTAGGCTATAACGTCACCTCTGCCTACTACGCGCAGCACCAGCTCGACCTCTTGAACAGCGCTAACACCGTCCTGGAAGAACTGCAACGCGTCGCCCCGAAGGAAACAGAGCAGCGGCTGAGAGCGATTTTAGGCGGCTTTCTTTTTGCCGGAGACGACATCCAGAAAAAGGTAAGCGTGCTTTCCGGCGGCGAGAAAGCCCGGCTGGCGCTCTCAAAGATGCTGACGCAACCCGCCAACCTCCTCCTCTTGGACGAACCGACCAATCACCTTGATATAGCTTCCCGCGAAGTCCTGGCCGACGCCCTCGAAAGCTATCAAGGCACACTGTGTTTCATCACACACGACCGCACCCTGATAAGCCAGACGGCCAATAAGATAATCGACGTCCGGGACGGCCATGCCACCGTCTTCGACGGCAGTTATGAAGAATATCTGTATCACCAGGAATCATCAGAGGCGCAATCAACCGCCTCGGATACAAGACAGCTCTTAAAGCCGGTTGCAGCACCTGAACCGGCCATGGATCCACGGAGGCGAAGGTCGGCGGCGGGTGAAATCAGGAACGAGTTCAACCGCAGACTAACGCCCATCAAAAACAGGATTGCCCAGATTGAGGAAGAACTGCAGCGGGAAGAAGCAGAGCTGTCAGGCATCGAAACCGAATTTGCCAATCCCGGAGCCTACACCGACTCACAGTCAATAGTAGGGCGGATCGACCGCCATAAAGCCCTCAAGGACAGCATCAAGCGAAGGAGCGAAGAATGGGAAAAACTGATGCTGGAAGAGGAAGAACTGCGGATTGGGCTGCAAAACGCGCTGGCGCTTCTGGAGGGAGCTTTATAAAGCCTTCGGGATATCACATTCGTGATAAAATGAAAACATGAAGATAAGCCTTTTTGATTCGGTCGATCCGGTCCCGGAACTCAAGAATCCGCATGTTTTCGTTACCATCCCGCCCTGGCTCAACGCCGGGGAATCAGCGAGATTGGCCGTAGAATACCTGGAAAAGCTGGCAGACGCCCAACCCCTGGCTCAGATCTCGGTTCCCGGGGAATTTTTCGATTTTACCCGCTACCGACCGACGGTCTCGATGGTGAACGGCGAATCCAAGATCGAAATTCCCAATGCCATCGCCCGGTTCGGCAGCATTTCTGCTTCGGATTTCATCTTCCTGCGGGCGCCCGAACCTCACATGCGCTCCGAACAATATATCGAATCTATCCTTGAGCTCCTCAAGCACTTCAACGTGAAAAGGTATTGTCTCCTGGGCTCCATGTACGAGATGCTGCCCTACACCCGCCCCCCCTTCGTCACCAGTTCGGCGAGTAATCAATTGCTTCAAAACAGTATCGAAGTTACCGGGGCTGTCCCGGGCAACTACGAAGGACCGACGTCGATCATGAGCCTCCTGGCACAGGAAGCCAGGAGAACAGGCATCGAGACGCTGAGCCTGGTTGTCCATCTGCCGATATACCTCCCGGTCCCGGCGGATCACCGGGGTGAGGTGCGCCTCCTGGAGATCTGCGAATCCCTCTACGGCATCGAGGTCCCAGGCGCCGATCTGGCACAGGCCAAAGAGGAGAACGAGCAAGTTACCGCCATGGCGGAGGCCTTCCTCAAGGAGCATCCTCAACTCAGATTCATGCTGACCCAACTGGAAGACAATTATGACGCCAGGGTCAAGAACCGGGAGCAGGTCAGACTGTCGCCGGAGATCGAAAGGTTTCTCCAGGACATGAGCCGCGGGTTCGAAGCCGGTTAAATCTTTTCACAGAGCTAAAGATTCGAAGATTCAATAGGAAACAGCAGATGGATTATGTAAAGACACTTTCAGACCTCGTTGCCATAGATACGACCGTTCCGCCTGGCAATAATTACCGATTGGCGCTGGAATACCTTGTCCCCCATTTTGAGGGCGCCGGATTCCAGTCAGAGCTGGTGGAGATCCCCACTGAATTCTGCGAGGGCCGAACGGGCAGGTTCGCGCTGATCAGTCACAGGAAATCCCAAGCCAAGCCGCGCCTGATTTTTTACGGACATATCGATGTCGTGCCTGCCCAGGGTTGGCCGGCGTTCGAGCCCCGCGTCGAGAACGGCAAGATGTTCGGCCGAGGCAGCGCCGACATGAAGGGCGGTATCGTCGGGCTGCTCATCGGTCTCAATAAGATGGCAGACCGGGAATATAAATACGATGTCTCAATCATGATCACCACCGATGAGGAACTCAGCCAGTCCGGACAGATCCGTTTTCTCAAACGGTTTTTGGAACCGGTCGCGGGCTCCATCGTCTGGTCGCTCGACTCAAACACCGGGGGCGTCGCCATCGCCGGGCTTGGCGCTCTGCAGGTGGATATCAAGATCAACGGTAAATCGGTGCACTCCGGGCTTTCTCACCTGGGCACAAATGCCGTGGAACAGGCAGTACCGGTCATGAACGCCCTTCTTGAACTCAAATCCAAAATCACTGCCAAAAGATCCGCGGTTCCGGCCCATCCCGACACCGGTCTCAAATTCATGGAGCCCCGCCTCAATATAAACATGATCCACGGCGGTCTTAAATCAAATATCGTACCCGATGAATGCACCATCACCGTCGACCGGCGCCTTATTCCCGAAGAAACCCTGGAAGAAGCGGACAATGAAATCCGAGATCTGTTGGGCAAGTTTAAAGACATACGATGGGAAATTTCGTACGGTTTACGGGTGCCAACAGTGCCTCCAGCCAATGGACCCGCGGTCGAACGCCTGGAAAAACTGATCAAGGAAGTGACAGGGACGTCCGGACGATTTGGGGAAATGGGTTCCGGGGACATGGGCATCATAGTCCATGAAGAATGGCAGGGGCAGGATTTCGGGTTGGGGGTTATCCGTACCGAGAGCAACATCCATGGCAAGGATGAATTCGTCTACCTGAAGGATATTGAGGACCTGGGAGAAATCATCTCACGCTATCTCTCCGAATGATAAAGAGGAAGAAGCGATTTTCCCGTTCTAACGTTCAAGGAGAGCACTTCGGCTTCAGAGACGCGGCTTCAACCGTCGACGGCTTGCTGTTAAACACACCGGCATACTGCTCTTTTCTGATCTTCTGAAGTTTATTCATATGCAGGTGGTATTTCAGGAGTTCCTTCATCTCCCGGTAGAGCCTGGCCGGGTTGGTGAAGGCCAGCAGGAAGTAAGCCGGGTTATGGCGGACGGTAAACATGAAGCGGACTTTTGCGTAGGTGTGGTTGAAATGGGCGACGTATTCGTCGATCATCTCCTGGGGTACCTGGGAAAGGTTGATCTTGTGGCCATGGGAAACGATGAATTCCGGCCACTCCTCCAGGGTCTGCGGGGCCTTGATCAGGTTATGGTCGACGCAGTAGTTGTAGAGTACGCTTCCCGGGATGGGGATAAAACGTGAGAGGAGATAGGCAGGATTATCCAGCCGGTCAAGCAACGCCCTGGTCGATTTCATATCCTCAGTGGTTTCAGTCGGGAAGCCGTAGATCAAATAAATCACGATCCTGATCTTGTGCTTGGTGAGAAGCCAGAAGGTTTTCTCCATTTGCTCAAGGGAAATGCCCTTCTGGATGAAGTCAAGCATCCTCTGGGAGCCGGTCTCGGGTCCCAGTCCCATAGCGACGCAGCCCGCTTTTTTCATCAGGATGATATCGGCTTCGGAAAGGTCGGCCCGGCTCTCGCAGGCCCACTTCACCTTGTTCTTGCGCTCGATAAGGATCTTGCACACCTGGCGGAGCCTCTTCCTGTTAAAGGCGAAGTTGTCCTCGTTGAACCTTACAAATTTGGCTTTGTAGAGCTTCTGCACCCTCTCCAGTTGCTCGACGACCCTCTCCGCCGAAAGCTCGGAGGCGTAGCCGCGGTCGAAAGCGGAGTGGTAGCAGTAGGCGCACTTGTAGGCGCAGCCTCTTGAGGTTGAAAGCCCTATTTCCGAGTATCTCTCCATTTTCACCAGGTGCCAGGCTGGATCCGGAAGCTCGTCTAGGTTCTTGATAAATGGACGCCTCTCATTGATGACCGGCCTGCCGTCCACCTTGTAGCCCAGGCCTCTTATCTCAGACAGAGAAGGTGTCCCCGTCTCAAGATGAGTCACCAGATCAAGCATGGCATACTCCCCGGCACCCATGACGACAAAGTCCACGTACGGCTCAATGACGCACTGGGCAGGGAGGACGGTGGGCTGCAGGTTCCCCCAGACGATTTTCACATCAGGCAGCAGTTCTTTGAACTGTTTGGACTGTAAGATCGAGCCTTCAAGATAAGGACCGGCGATGACCGAGAAGCCGATTAAAGCGGGCTTCCACTCGACAAAATCCTCAGGCTTCCTCTCATCCACAAAACCATCGTAGATCTGCACCTCATGTCCCGCCCGCTCCAAAGTGGCAGCAATATAAAAAAGGCCGTTGGCCATGGTGCACCTGGCTTTATTGTAATAAGCCTGGTAAGTCGGCGAGGCGGCGTTGACCAGTAGGACTTTCATGAATTTTATCCTGCTCCAATTTGGGCACGGCATGCCGTACCGCTACAGGGACCTCCTTGAAGTGGCCGCGGCGGTGACAAGCGACCGGTCTTTGGATTCACCATCAAGTTTCTTCTTGACCACTTTGTAAAAGCCATTGACCTGGGTGTGGTATTTGATTAGTTCCCACAGTTCTCGGGTAAACTTCTTCGGGTCGGTAAAGGCGGTTAAGAAGTAAGAAGGATTGTGCTTTAAGGTGAAACGGATACGCTGCACCGCATAAGTCGCCCTCCAGTGAGCGGCGACTTCGCTCATCATCGCCTCAGGAACTTCACTGATGTTAATCTCGTTGGAGAATCTCATAAGATAGTCCGGCCAGCCTTCGAGCTTCTCCGGCAGTTCCACCAGGCCATGCTTCACGCAGTAGTCAAAAAGTACGCTTCCGGGAAAAGGGACAAAGCGGTTGTACATGTAATAGGGATCGTCCAAGTGTTTCAGCATATTCTGAGTCGCTTTGAAATCCGCCCCCGTCTCGGTGGGGAAGCCGTACATGATATAGACCGAAGTGCGGATCCCGGCTCTGACCATACCCCAGAAGGTCTTTTCCATTTCAAGTACGGTAATGTCCTTCTGAATGAAATCAAGCATCCTCTGGGAGCCGGTCTCAAGACCGAGGCCCACAGCGACACAGCCCGCTTTCTTCATCAGGGCGATATCAGCGTCGCTAAGGTCAGCCCTTGAATCGCAGCTCCAGGTGATTTTCACCTTGCGCTCGATCAAAAGTCTGCAGAGCTCGCGAAGTCTCTTTCTATTGAAGGTGAAATTATCTTCATTGAAGCGGATGTATTTGGCGCCGTACCTCTCTTTGAGGTGTTTCACCTGGGAGATGATCCTCTCGGCACCCAGGAAGCCGACGTAACCCTTGTTGTAGGTCTTGTTGTAGCAGAAGGCGCAGTGATGGGCGCAGCCCCGAGAAGTGTTCAGGCCTATGACCGAATACTTCTTGACGTCAACCAGGTGCCACGCCGGATCGGGCATGGACTCAAGGTCCTTGATGAACTCGCGGCGCTCATTGACGACGACATTCCCATCGCGCCTGAAGGCCAGCCCCTTTATCGAGTCGAGCGAGGAGGTACCAATTCTCAAATGATCAAGTAGTTCCAATAGGGTGAACTCACCGGCGCCGATAACGACGAAATCGATAGAACCTTCAGCGAGGGTCTGCTCTGGCATTATGGACGGATGAACGTTGCCCCAGGCGATTTTAGCGTCAGGCAGCAGTGATTTGAATTCCCTGGACTGGGCCACCGAACCCTCAAGGTTGGGGCCGGTGATGACCGAGAAACCGATGAGGTCGGGATTAAAGGAAACGAAATCTTTTGGTTCTCTCCCGTCCACAAAGCCATCATAGATCTGAACTTCGTGGCCGGCATTCTCCAATGCTGAGGCGATATAGAGAAGCCCGTTAGGCAGGTTAGTGTAAGCCTGCGAGTAGTACTGCTTGTAGGCCGGGGTAGCCGAGGTGACTAGCAGAACTTTCACGAAATGGTGACCTCCTTGGCTAAACGAGAGCTTTGATTAGGACTCAAGTTCCTTTGGTGCATTACCGATTCATTGAAACGATTCAATTGAAAATATCTGCGGAGTAACCCGGCTAATTCACGGGAGAACTTGACCGGGTTAGCCACCATCCGCCAGAACTCCACTGGATAGTGTTTCATGGTGAATATGAAACGGTCCTTGGCGTAGTTATGGCGCCACCTGGCGGCAGTTTCGGCGATCATATTGTCGGGGACCTGACTGAGGTTGATTCGATGTCCGTGAGCAGTGAGGAAATCCGGCCAATCTCCTAGTTTCTCAGGAAAAACAACCAGTTTGTGCGAAACACAATAGTCTGATAGTGCACTTCCCGGGAACGGGACAAACCTACTAAATAGATGGGGCGGGTTATCCATACGCTTTAATAATTCCTGCGTAGCCTGAAAATCGGCCACAGTTTCAGTCGGGAAGCCATACATGATGTAAACAAGGGTGTGGATTCTATGTTTCACCAATAAGGCGACAGTTCGCTCCATGTCCGCCAGGGTGATGCCTTTGTGCAAGAAATCCAACATTCGCTGTGAACCGGTTTCCAAGCCAAACCTGATGGTGACGCAACCTGCTTTCGCCATGAGGGCAATATCGGCTTCCGAGAGATCCGCCCGAGAATCGCAACTCCATTTGACCTTGATTTTGCGTTCAATCATCAAGCGGCAGAATTCACGCAACCTTTTACGATTAAAAGTGAAATTATCTTCGTTGAAAAAGCTGACGAACCTGGCGCCATATTGGGAGTGGACATATTCAATCTGTAAAATCACCCGCTCTGCTGAGAACTCAGCGGTGTAACCCTTTGAAAGCGAGGAATGGTAACAGTAAGCACACTGGAAAGCGCACCCACGGCTGGTGGTCAGGCCAATCTCGGTGTACTTTTTCATGTCCACTAGATGCCAAGCTGGATCAGGCAGATCATCGAGATTTTTGATAAAAGGTCGGCGTTCGTTCAATACCGCATTGCCATCCAGCTTATAGCCAAGACCCTTGATATCCGAAAGCTCAATAGAGCCTGTTTCGAAACTGGCAGCCAATTCAACCATGGTAAACTCGCCGGCACCGATCACAACAAAGTCGACGTAGGGTTCAGCGAGCACCTGCTCGGGGATAGCGCTCGGGGTAACATTTCCCCACACGATTGCGCAATCCGGCAGAAGTTCTTTAAACCTAGCTGACTGTGCCATCGCGGCTTCCATGTACGGACCACCGATGACCGAAAATCCGATGATCCTTGGCTGCCAGTCAACGAAATCTTCCGGTCGACGACCGTCGATGAAACCATCGCAAACGCGCACCTCGTGGCCAGCTTTCTCTAGAACTGAGGCAATATACAAAATACCATTGGGCAACGTTGTATATGCTTTTTTGTAAGGCTCGTTGTCGGGCTGTGGCTTGGCGTTTATGAGTAATATTTTCATCGTGACTGGTGATCCTAATTTTATTCCTAGGTAGGCTCCTCGACAGGTTGTCCTGTCGAGGAGCCCCTCAAAAGGACTATAGGAAAGGAGGACCTTCCCACTTGTTGTAACCACCGTCGTAGGCGCAGACGGTAGAGTCATGGCCCAGAACGGGTAATTGCAACTCGAAGAAGTTATTGACCTGGTCCACGTCGGTCCGCGGCCAGCAACCATAGCCGAAGAGATCGCCAAGCTTGTAAGCCTGGCCATTCAAGGCGCTAAAGTTAGAGATTACCGCCCTGATGACCTGATGGACCATAGCGCCGCGGTTGGTGGTGAAGGTGCATTCACCCCAGCACACGAGACAGCGGCCGGTCTCGGCGTTAAACTGACGGCAAAGCGGACTATCAGACAGGAAGCATTTAGTGCCATCAACCGCCCAGCGCGCTGTCTTGCCGGCATAATCGGGAACAGAAGCAGGATCACGGGCGCCGGCGTTAGCTGCATCGCGGTCATATGACGGCTCTTTGTTCTGAGAGATGGTCTGCGGCGGGCAATGATCGGCGCATTTGTGGCAGGCGTGACAGAAGCGCCACAGGCCAGCGTCGATTGGCTTGCTGGGTTCGAGAGGCAGATCGGTGGCGATGGTGTAAAGCCGTCCGGGGGCACCTTTTTCCGGGGTCAAAGTGTACAATTGCTGGCGTGAAGCCTCACCGAGACCAGAAAGGATGGCGGCGCCACCCTCAGATCCGAGATAGGTTGAATCATTGCCAATGATGCCTATCTGGAAATAACCGAGATAGCGCAGGAAGCTGTAGGTGGAGGCATGGCAGTTAGCTGTGTTGTTGAAAGTGTTGGCATTGGCCAGGCTTCCAATAGGAGTCGGAGCCATGCGCCACAGTTCGTTGGCGCCTCCCATAGTAAGACTGATTTCAGAAAGCTGGATCTGGTCGGGAATCACGAGCTTGGTAGTGGTGGAATACGGCGCCGGTACATTTTCGAAGACGATCGGTCGGGCAGCGGTATCTGGCGGAGGCCATGCATCAATGTACTGATCGCCGTTTGCTTTATCTGAATTCTTGAAAATCACGTGGTCTTTTTCGTTCTGGGTCATCTCAAACGGGAAAACCAGTTCCGCACCGAAAACGCGCATGGCCATCCGAAGCATTGCGGTCGCTTCTTCAGGAGTACCGGTCCATTTAACATCACCACGTTCTGAAGGGCTCTTTGATGGCGTTGGGACTGTGGCTTCCGACCAAGTAGGGTTGGCCGAAGGGGCAACCCTTTTATAGGCGTTTTGCAATGCCTGGAAACGAGTATCCCAGCCGGGTTTGCCGGCAGCAATCTGAGCCTTTTCATAGGCGGCTCCGGTGGTAGAAGTAGCCAATACGCGTTCTTTGCCCAGGTAGTAGGCGCGCATGTAGGAGGATTGTCCCTGCAGGGTGGAATCATGCCGGGTCATCATTGTGTAGTCGATGTCGATAGTCGGTTTATCGACTTCCTTGACCCACCATGGTCGCTTGGCCTGGGCGACTCCCGATGAAATGAGTTCGTCGAGATCGTGGAAAACAGGCCGGACAAGGGATGCGACGCCGACACCGGCGCCGCCCAAGCCGAGGGCTTTCATGAACTGCCGCCGGCTTACCGTGCTGTGAAACATTGACATTGTGTTCGTCTCCTTTCGGTTTTGATATCCGTGTTAACGCCATCCGGTCTTTCCCGGAAGCCAAAAACCATTGCAATCCTCCCAGTTATTCTCAGAGCTAAACCAGGACTGGCATCCTTACGAGATCGACGCTCGGCTGTTCGGCGAAATCCAATTCGGCTTCAGTTGGGAAAACGCTTCTGACACTGAACTCCCTCGGTTCTTCCCGTAGAAAGTGAACATTCTTGAGATACTTGCCAGCAGCCAAAGCCGCTTTCTCGACGTTTTCGACCGTGGCTCGGGGCCAGGGATTATCAGCTACCTTTGAATAAGCATCGAGGTGATACAACATACCCGGATCAACTGAGGCTATAAACCGGGCTAGATTGGCGACCTCATCGGCGTCGACGTACCCGGGGATAACGACGGTTTCAGCTAGCATCGGGACTCCCGAATCATAGATTCTCTTAAAATTGCGAAGGATGACACGATTGGATTGGCCGGTATACTCCAGGTGGAGATTTTCATCGAAAGCCTTCAAACTGAAGGCAACTTTGTCGATATGAGCAAGGTCCGGCATATTGAGGCCGTTGGTAAGAAGAATATTGGAAGTAGAAAGTTTTTGATGCAGTGTCCTAGCAATCAAAGGCATGGTTGGATCAAGAGAGGCTTCCTGGCCTTCGAAGAGGACCGACGTGGCTCCGAGGCCGACCAGGGCATCAATAACCCCGTCAAAATCGAGGTACCGGTTTGGCATCGAAGCTTCTCCATTTGGTTCAGCCAGATACAGATGCATGTTCCGATCCAGCATGGAATCGAATGGAATTTTCCGGAGGATGCAACCCCGGCAGGTCAGGTTACAATCGCGAAAATGGAGATACGCCTGCTTGATGGAATCGGCAAAGGCGATATTGTAAACCCTAGTCTGCATCTTCTCCTCACGTTTTTATAAATTCGCCAGGCTTCGCGGATGAAACTCAACCATGTGGGCACAGTCCCTGGGGAGAATTTCACAATGCTTTAAGCCGGACCCGCGTTCACAGTCCGGACACCCTTTCCTTCTGTCCTCTCGCTAGTACGGTGCTACTCAGCGTCCAGCAATCTGATTTTAATTCTTATCAAAGGGATGAAAAATACGTACTGTTACTTATTTTTTACACGAACGGTACTGATTCTCTCTCATTCAGCCTTTAAGGCATGCACACCACTCAAAATTTACCGCCCGGATGTGGTTTAAGGTAGATCAATTCCGATACACAAGCTGGAGGACGGTGCCTGGCTGTGCATGATTCACCGTAGGTTTGTTCTTTGTGGAACGTCAGATATACAATAACCAAGTCCGTATTCACCGGAGGGAATTGGTTGGCAAAACTGGCACTCGATCTTCATGATATTTACAATCGCGGAGCTGCGATCGAATCGGAATTAAACCGTGTAATTTCCCAGGCTGTGGCCAATAAGATATCGGTAGTGGAGATTATCCCCGGAAAAGGGTCCGGTCAATTGAAGAAACACGTTCTCAGGTTCCTGGCGCAACCCGAGATAAAAAAGCTCTACCACCGGCTTGAGAAAGACGATAAAAATTTCGGGCGGATTTTCGTGCATTTCCGTTTTTGAGGTTTCGTCAGCGATTAGGTCCAAAAAATCCGCTGGCATCCTTCTTGTTGGAAAACCCAAAGCAATATATCATTGAATGTGTCAGCCGTTCAGCGCAATAAGGAAGAAACGATGTCAGAAGAAATCATAATGTACGGCACTACCTGGTGCCCCGATTGCTACCGGGCTAAGAGTTTCCTAAAAAGCAGGGGAATTTCTTTCAAGTGGATCGACATCGCCGTTGATCCTGCCGCCACGACCGAAGTGGAACGGATTAACAAGGGCAACCGCAGCGTACCCACGATTGTCTTTCCGGACGGTTCCATCCTCGTTGAACCATCCAATTCGGAACTGGAAAAGAAGCTACAGTCCGGAACCTGATCGAGCTAAGTATTCAGATCTCTTTTTATCAGTACCATCGTCCCAAAGACTTAGTACCTTTACAACCTTCTTCTACAGGCTGATTTTATTAAGGTTACGGGACTTTCAAAACAACAATACGCATGTGGCGGTCCTTAATCAGGTAGGTTTCCCAATTTCGCAAAGCCGGTCCAATTGGTACGATTCTGGTATATCGAAAAAAACAGAATCGGGTAAAGCCGGTGAGGCGGGAGAGGAGAAACAAAATGCCTGTAATGATTGGACTGGTGGGTGGTCTGATGAACGGACTGGGTATAGATCTCATGTCAAAGGGCAACATCGCATTGGGCGTTGCCTGGTTTTTCATGGGGTTCGCCGTGGCGTGGATGCTCTACATGCGGGTGCGGGATGACCAGAAAGCCGCGGTCAAAGTCGCGGTCAAACATGACGACGTTGACCGCGGGTGATTCGGCAGCATTCAGTGGATATCAATACCACGAAAAACGAATCCGATATACCGTAATAAGCAGATATTAAATAGGTATTTGTACTTATTCCAAAAATGGTAGATTCCTGCCATAATTTACTGAAGGCACGAGATATATGGCAGAAACAAAGCGTCACCGGTTAACAGCTACACTCCGGAAAGATTTTGTCGCCGGACTATTATTCCTGGTGCCTTTCCTTGCGGCGATTGTCATCCTGTTATGGGTCTTCAACACGATAGACGGATTCCTTCAGCCCGTGATCAGGCTTATTTTTGGCCATGAAATAGTAGGCCTGGGGGTGGTGAGCACAATCGTCCTGATTTTCGTCACAGGTCTGGTCCTCCAGAATTACCTCGGCCGCTTCGTACTCAGAAATATCGATAAAGCTCTGGAACATGTACCGATCTTCTCCCAAATATACACCGGAGCCAAACAGGTTATGACTTCCATCGGGGGCGCCAAAAACGCGGCTTTCAAGGAAGCCGTGTTGGTTGATTTTCCTCAAAAAGGAGTAAAATCGCTGGCTTTCATTACTAACGAGTTGGAAGACAACGACGGCCAGAAGATTTACGTGGTGTACGTCCCGGGTTCGCCAAATCCCACGTCGGGATTCCTACAGCTTCTCCGCGAAAACCAAATTGTCAGACCTGAACTTGCTGTCGATTGCGCCATGCGAATGATCGTATCGTGCGGCATGGTCACCCCTGACAAGTGTAATACCTTCGGACTCAACGATGGCTACCGGGCTATTGTTACCTCACCTGAACCGCTTGGTGGAGATTCAATCCCGCCGGGCGCGGTGCCTATCAAACTTTCGGAGGTTGAAACCCTTAAGGTCAGTTCATGCAAGCTTGAAGAACAGGAAAAATTGAAACACGGTTAAAACGATCCGATATTATAAACCGGGGGTTGGCGGGAGGATGAAATGAAACTAAAGCAAAATCTCGGACCGGTTGACGGCTTGATCAGAGCTCTCCTGGGTGTAGGACTATTTCTGTTAGCCAATTTGACTGTAGAGGGTATTAGGGATGGAGTACTCGAGGTCGCGGCCGTAATTCTGATATTTACGGCGGTTCTTGGGTATTGTCCCATATACGCTTTGCTCGGATTCACCACCCGCAAACCGGAGCGTGATTAAAACGATCCGGTTTTTGATCACTTCTTAGTTGAATAACATCCATGTATCAGTCTTTTTTCAGCCGTTGGTAAGATGTGCCATTTTCCCGTATGATTAAGTGGAAAAAGTGTCCAAAAAGGATAGGTATGAAATTACTGGGAACATTTGTACTTCTTCTGATCCTGATGTTATTTCCCGCCACAACCGGCTGCACTTCGAAAATCACCTACGCGACAATCGAAACGAATATGGGTTCATTCAAGATCGAACTTTTCACCAAGGATGCCCCCAAAACGTGCGAGAATTTCATTTCCCTGACCAACAAGGGGTTTTACGATCAGACAGCCGGAAACAAGGTCATTTTCCATCGTATCATTCAAAATTTCATGGTCCGTACCGGTGATCCCACCGGTACGGGCGCCGGGGGACCGGGCTATACCTTCGCCGATGAACTGCCGCCCAAACGCCCTTACGACCCCGGCATCGTCGCCATGGCCAATTCCGGTCCCAACACTAACGGCAGCCAGTTTTTCATCTGCACCGGTTCGACGGCAAGGAGCCTCGATTCCACACCCAACTATACCCAGTTCGGACGAGTAGTGTCGGGCATGGACGTGGTTCAGAAGATCGCCGCTGTCCCTGTAGTGAACAACGGAGCTGGCGAGGTTTCCAAACCTGTCGACCCACCGTATATAATCAAGATCACAATCGAAAAAGAATAGCTCACCGACAATATCGAGAAAGGAAAATTGATGTCCGACTCCACCAAACACTGGAATACGCCACCCGCAATGGAGATCGACCCGGCGAAAAAATACACCGCCACAGTGACCACCAACGTGGGGTCTTTCAAAATTGAGTTGCTTGCCAAGGAAAGTCCCAGGACGGTCAATAATTTTGTCTTTTTATCGCGCCAGGGATTTTACGCCGGAGTCGTTTTTCACCGGATAATCAAGCCGTTCATGGTCCAAACAGGCGACCCCACCGGCAGCGGCGCCGGAGGTCCAGGTTATAGATTTGCCGATGAACTCCCGGTCAAGCATTCATATGATCCCGGAATCGTGGCCATGGCTAACGCCGGACCGAATACCAACGGCAGCCAGTTCTTCATCTGTACCGGACCTCAATCAAAAGGACTCGACGGATGCCCGAACTACACTCAATTCGGCCGGATCGCCGAAGGCATGGATATCGTGCAGAAAATCGCCGGCGTTCCGGTCAGACGTTCACCTCATGGCGAGATGTCCAGCCCGGTCGATCCTCCTGTGATCAACACCATCGAAATTTCAGAAACCTAGAATTGTTTAGAATAAACAGGGCTGGAGCAGACCATTCCCATCCAGAGATATCTGGCGCCCTATCTACTTCAGGAACGGTCTGCACCTGTCCCAAGGTGAAATGTGAACGCCACGGCGATTGTGTGCCCTGCCGCGAACACCATGAGAGGCGCGGGAAGCCACCGCGCTGTGAGCGTTAGTTGATGGACGGGAAAACCATCGTCCAGTTGGCTGTATTCGAAGCGCCTTCGAAACTCGTGTACAGGGCACTGGTTGATTCCAAACAACACTCGGATTTTACCGGAGATGCGGCTTCAATCGACGCACGGGTCGGAGGAAAGTTCCAGGCATATGGCGAATACATAAACGGCACTTTCCTGGAAATCGTTCCCGGTAGAAAAATTGTCCAGGAGTGGCGCGCCTCCGATTGGCCCTCCGGTATTTTTTCCAGGGTGACGATCGACCTTCAAGAAAAGAATGGTTTGACCACGTTGCGCCTGACCCAGGAGGGTGTGCCTGAGGCATTCGCCGAAGAAATCTCTCAAGGTTGGCACGATTTCTACTGGGACCGCCTGCGCGAATACCTGGAAAAGTAACAGCCGGGAAATTTTCGCCGCCCGGCATTTCGATCTTAAACCAAATTCGAACTTTCCAGAATCGCCTGCCTGACATATAATGAATGTCATGGTTATGGAAAGTTCGTCCGTTACCAGTCGCCTCGACCGATCTTTCTCCTGGGCTCATCGTTCAGCCTCCGGAATCGTCGATAACGTTAGCAGAGTTATCGTCGGCAAGACTGAAGCTATCAAACTGGCTGTAGTCGCCATGATGAGCGGCGGGCACCTGTTGATCGAGGACGCGCCGGGAGTCGGTAAAACGATGCTGGCGCGAGCTTTAGCAAGGTCGCTTGAATGTTCTTTCAAGCGCATCCAATTCACCCCCGATATGTTGCCCGGAGACATTACCGGAACAACCGTATACAATCAGAAATCGGGGGATTTCGAGTTCAGACCCGGTCCGGTCATGGCTCAGGTTGTACTGGCCGACGAGATCAACCGGGCGACGCCGAAGGTCCAGTCAGCTCTGCTCGAATGCATGGAAGAACGCCAGATTTCCGTCGACGGGGTTACCCATCCCATGCCGGCGCCATTCCACGTGCTGGCAACTCAAAATCCGATCGAGTACGAGGGCACATTTCCTCTGCCTGAAACGCAACTCGACCGGTTTACGCTCCGCCTGTCGCTCGGTTTTCCGGACGCAAGCGGCGAACTCACGATTCTAGAAAACCAGCGCCATCACCATCCTATCGAAAACCTCGGACCGGTCATCCACGCCGAGGAATTGCTCACTCTACAATCGACGGTTAAGAACGTGTTCGTTGATCGGCTGGTCAGTGAATACATCGTGGCCATCGCCGGGGCCACGAGAAAGCATGCCGCACTCTATCTGGGTGTTTCGCCCCGAGGTTCATTGGCCTTATACCGCACCGCCCAGGCCCATGCGCTTCTGGAAGGGCGAGATTTTGTACTGCCCGATGACGTCAAGGCTTTGGCGGTGCCGGTTCTAGCTCACCGCCTGGTACTCGATCCGTCGAGCGCGCATAAAACAGGTAGCCGCGACATTATCGGCGACCTGATCGCAACACTACCGGTGCCGGGAGCTTCCGGCAGGTAACAACATCTCGTTTGGGGGGAACGGCGGATGGGAAACCGGTGGGGTCTGATTACAGTCACCGTCCTGCTGGCCGGGACGGTGGTCCTGACAGGTTCGGTCCTGGTCCTAAGGATTTTTTACGCCTGGGGGCTTTCCCTTGCCCTGGGCATTTTCTGGGTTGCATTCACTTCGAGGGGGATTTCCCTCAGCACAACTCCACTTCCGGACCGCGCCCAGGTGGGTACCTGCCTGCGTCAACAAGTCACAATTTCGGCCAAGGGATTCCTCCCGAAACCCGGCCTAAAGTTACAGGCTGCCGGTGACCTGCCCGGAGAACATCTCTCGACAGCGGTAGACTTGCCAGGGGGCAGGACTTTCCTGTGGCAGGCGGATTATAGCCTGGAGCGCCGCGGGCGGTATCATCTGGGCTCATTCAGGCTGCAATCAATCGACCCGTTAGGTCTGTTCCGACGTGAAATCGCAATTGGATCGGCCTCTGAAATACTCATCCACCCCCTGACCGTGCCGTTGCCGCCGTTTTCATTGCCCGGTTTGAACGGCAGCGGCCTATCCAAGCGGATGCCTGAATCACTATCGGCGTCTGCCTCCAACATCCGAGAATATACTTCCGGAGACAGCATGCGTCATATCCATTGGCGGAGTACGGCCCACACCGGTCGATACATGGTCAAGGTGTTCGATGCCGACCGGTCCCGCCACCGCCCCGAAAACTTTTGGGTGATCCTTGACATGGGAAACGGTCACTCAGGCCGGGGCAACGATTCTACCACCGAGTACGCCGTTACGATGGCGGCGTCGCTGGCCAGGGAATATATCTCGCACGGGTATAATTTCGGTATGCTGAGCCTCGGCGTTGAACCTGTCGTGTTTCCTTTGGGTAGCGGTCAGGATCATTTGACGGAGGTTCTCGATTTCCTGGCAACCCTAAATTCGGGCGACTCATTTTCCTTCAACGAACGGTTGGCAAGACACCAGGGGCTGTTCGGGTCAAATTCAACGGTGATCATAATTACCGCTTCGCCGGCAAGTTCGCTGACGGAAAGTTACCATCAGTTGAGTTCCCGCGGCTGTGCCGTGGCATATTTTCTGATCGACGGCGCCGATTTCGGCGGTTCCAGTCCAGCCGCAGCCGGCAGGAGTCTGACCCTGCTGGGAGCCCCGGTGTATCTGCTCCGGCGGGCAGAAACGTTCAAACAATCCCTGGATAAAGCAGCCAACGCTATACTGTGGCTTGATGGTGTCAGCCGTTCATGAAAACCAGCTTCCGTCACGATGAGTATATCCGGGGGAGGTCTTCCTTGGGGGCCGCCCTGGCAAGCGCGATATTAACCGCCTGCGCACTGGGCGTGTCGGTTTGGTCGTTGCAGTCTGCGGACTGGTTTAACCCGAATCCCCCGTTCGCAGCGATCCTATTGTTCAGCATAGTCTTGAGTACCATACTCGCCTTAACGAGCATAAGGCAGCGGCTGGCGATTCCCGTTCTAGTTCTGGCTGGGGTACCGCTTTCCATCTGGCAATCTATCAACTCCATGCCTAAAATTCCTGGAGCCGATACCTGGGCACGGTGGCTTGCCGCCCTGTCAGAACCGGCCAGGGATCCCGCAGCGTTTGTCGTGGTGCTGGTCATGGTGACCTGGCTGATCGGTTCCGCCGGAGCCTGGTACGCGGTGCGGCGGAGGAACGGCTGGGTAGCCTTTGGCCTGGGATCCGTTTTGGCCGTCCTGAACCTGGTGAATCTGCCGCGGAATTTTTCCTATGTCTTGCCGCTGTTTATTGTTCTGGGGCTGGCTCTGATCGTTCAAGCAAACTGGGCAAAATCCATCCGGAATAAGAGCGCCGGAAGCTTACGGCTCCGATTGATCCCTGGCGCGCTAGTGTGTGTTCTCGTTACCCTGGGAGCTTTTGCTCTGCCCCAATCTCCGGCCGAAAAACTGAGTTTGAACCTAGACGGCGGCGCCATATATTCCGCGATCAAGAATAACGGTTTCAATATTTTTGAGGCCGTGCCTTCCAAAGTAAAAACTATTTTGAGTTCCAATCAAGACACGGTAGATTTCGGCGTGGCGCCGGACCTGGGCGACACGGTCAGATTCATCATTACACCGGCGATGCCCGGGTATTTCGCGACCCGCTACTACGATGTGTATTCCGCCGGCGGTTGGAGCAACAGCCAGGTTACTGATACGAGTGTACCGGCAAACCAGTCTATCGGAGAAGCCGTTCCGCCGCTGAAAGCCACCACCATCAATTACCGGGTCGAGAACGAGGTAAAAACCGATATTGTGCTCATCAATGGCCGCCCTCAAGCCCTCGACATTTCGATTATCGCAAAGGGTCTGCCAACTACGGGCGGTTTAGATGTGTCTTCATTATCGGCAGCCAGGGTCCTTTCTGCCTATGCTTCCTACTCCGTTATTGCCCATCTTCCCGTCGCCACGGTCGCCGACCTTCTCAAGGCCAATGCCCCTTACCCGGAATGGGTCTCGGAAAGATATCTCCAACTGCCGGCTAATCTGCCGCGATCGTTGAAATCACTTGCCCTGCAATTGACTCAAGGAATCCCTTTTTCGACAACAGGTGCTTTGACCTACAACAAGGTCGTCGCTATCGAAAATTACCTTTTGAACTTCAAATATGACATCGACGGCGCGATAGTCAACGGTAACGCCGACGGAGTGGCTGCTTTCCTATCTGACCGCCAAGGCAACTGCGTCAACTTCGCCTCAGCCCTGGTAGTGATGTTGAGAGCCGCCGGCGTGCCCGCCAGGTTTGTCCAGGGCTACCTCGGCTCCGAGGTCGCCGCCGATGGGAAAAGCCTTTCTATCTACGGCCGCGATGCCCATGCCTGGGCTGAGGTGTATTTCCCGGACTACGGCTGGGTGATCGCTGAGGCTACTCCCGGAAAACCTACGGACAACTTCACCGAGTTTTCGACCCAAATCCCGAACGGGACCATTCCTCTGGCAAGTGACGCTCCGATCGCGGGAGAAGACCCTGAACCAGCCCTGAGTCCCCCGGCGGGAACCGCGCCGGACGGCCGGAGCGGCAATTTCCAGATAATCTGGGTGCTGTGGAGTCTGCTCGCCGGATTAATAGTGACCGCAGGCGGTGGAACCGCATACCTAATTCGGGCTTCAAATCCCCAGGCCATGTATGCCCGGCTCAGGTGGTTGGGCAGGCTTTATGGTGAAAAGGGGCGACCTGCCGATACGCCGCTGGAATACTCTAACCGGCTCGGCTTCAGGCTGACCGACAAGGCAACGGAAATATCGGTAATAGCGGATGCCTTTTCCCGTTACCGCTACGGGACGAATCGCTGTGCCGACATCGCCAGCAGAAATGAACTGATAGACACCTGGAAAAAACTGAGCGCCGCCTTGATCCGCAACCGATTGTCTTTCTCGCGCAACAGACGCCGCGATACCGCTTGAAGGACTATTTTGCGGGTCGGGCCGGAGGCTCCAACGGCGTATCCACCAGGTGTGGCAAGTGAGAACCGGCAAATACAATCCAGGCCAGATTTACCCCCGCAAGCAACCTTTCACTGATGCCGATGAACCTGATCGGGTTCAATGGCAGAAGCTGAAGAGCGATCAGCCCGCCGATGGCAGCCATTACATACGAGAAATGCAGGATGGTTGCCGAATCCGGATTGCCGCCTATGGCCCTGGAAAGCAGATAACAGTTGACCGGAAACAAAGCGGCCATGGCGATCACCGTGGTCACGTGAACCCCGCCTCCCAGCGATTCTATGCCCAACCCGGGATCAGTTTTGAACAAGGTGATTACGCCGAACCCGATCGACATCGCGGCGAAAATAAAACCGGAAATTCTCACCCAGTGATTGATCCTGGCAGATCTGGAGGACAGGATGAATCCCGCGAACAGAGCCTGGGTGAGGCCGGCAGCGGCCATGCCGATCTGTTCCAGCCACCCGAAGGGATAGAATACCAGGTCGCTGATGGATTCTTTCAGCGGATTATACCCCGGATTCAGGCTGACCCCGATAGCGTCGCAAATGACTACGGTGGCGGCTGCCAAACCGCAGATAACCGGAAGAGATGACGAAATGGTGTCGTGCAACCACTGTCGAGTCACAATACTAATTATACGTGACTCTTGAGGCAATATTGAAAATTGCGGTGTGACCCGAAGTTAATCCCTAGTGAATGTGGAGGACCTTGGAGAGGAAGGCACGGGACCGCTCTTCCTTGGGATTGGTGAAAAAATCATGCGGTGACGCCATCTCAACTATGCGGCCTTCGTCCATAAATATCATGCGGTCGGCGGCTGCCCGGGCGAAGCCCATCTCATGAGAAACAACCACCATGGTCATGCCCTCAGCGGCAAGCCCGGTCATGACGTCCAGAACTTCCTTGATCATCTCGGGATCGAGCGCCGATGTCGGTTCATCGAACAGCATGATCTTGGGATTCATGGCCAGGGCCCGGGCAATGGCGACCCGCTGCTGCTGGCCGCCGGAAAGCTGACCGGGGAACGCCTTCTCTTTTTCCGGGATACCCACTTTTTGAAGTAATTCCCGGGCGATTTTAACAGCCTCTTCTTTGCAGCGTTTGCGGACCTGGCACTGGGCCAGAACCAGATTGTCCAGCACCGAAAGATGCGAAAAAAGGTTGAATTGCTGGAAAACCATGCCGACTTCCTGGCGTACCGCGTTTATATTTTCGGTACTATCGAGAGGAATTCCGTCCACGGAGATACTGCCCGAGTTGTATTCCTCAAGCCGGTTTATACAACGCAAAAGAGTCGATTTGCCGGATCCTGAAGGCCCGATGATCACAACCACTTCACCTTTTTCGACGGTCAGGCTCACCCCGCGCAGGGCGTGAACGCGGCCAAAGCGCTTATGAACATTTTCTATTTCGATAATCGGTTCGGGCATTCTTATCTTTCGTAGCGAGTCTTACGTTCGATAAACGAAACGATTCGCGCGGCAAACAGCGTCATGATCAGATAAAGAAGCGCTACCATTGTCCAGGTCTCAATGGGACTGAAGTTGGTGGCCATGATCTCTCTTCCGCGGCGGGTCAGATCGGCAACGGCAACTACTGATACCAGCGAAGAATCTTTGAGCAAAGCGATGAACTCATTGCCCATCGGCGGAAGAATAACCCTGAACGCCTGCGGCAAGACGACAAAACGCATCGCCTGGAAATGGCTCATGCCCAGACTCCTGGCAGCTTCCATTTGCCCTTTGGGAATACTCTGGATGCCTGCCCGGACAATCTCGCTCATATAGGCGCCGTAACAAACGGTGATGCCGATGATGGCGGTGACGATCGGATTGGCCTGGTAGTTGGCCAAAGCAGCAATGTGAACCCAGCCGCCGATTTTCTGCACGACAACCGGGGATACAAAATACCAGCCGATAAGCTGAACCAGAAGAGGGATGCCTCGGATGATCTCGACGTAGAGTGTGGCGATGCCGAAAATTATTTTATTCTTAGCCAGCCTGCTTAAGCCACCCAACAAACCGAGCGCCACCATCAAAATGTAAGAAACGATGGTCACCAAAGCGGTGATAGCGATTCCGTCGGAGACGAAAGTAACGATATTTTTGAAGGGGTCAGGTTTGACTACGACAAGCAGGATGATCAATCCAGCCACGCCGGCGACAAGCCACCACCACGGATCCTGCCGGATATTGACCTCGCCGCCGGTGACGAATTTGAGCTCTTCTTTTGGAGCTACAACTGGTTCTGTTTCTTGCTTCATGATGGTAAAAAAGAGAGGGTGCTTTTCAGCACCCTCTCTGATTCAGTTCCTTATCCTGCAAGCCATTTGGTGACGAGTTGGTCGATGGTGCCGTCTGACTTGATCTGAGACAGGCCCTGGTTGATCTTATTCAGCAGGTCTGTTTTACCCTTGGCGACGGCAATGCCGTAATCCTCAGTGGAAAGGGCTGATCCGACCGTCTTGAGCGCCGTGGAATTCTTTTTAACGTAGTTATTGGCAATGGGGGTATCGCAGATGACGGCATCGATCTGGCCGTTCAACAGATCCTGGAAAGCCAACCCGATCTCATCATATGACCTGACCGTGGCGTTGGGGATGTCTTGTGCCAGTACCTCGCCGGTGGTTCCCAGTTGGGCGCCGATCTTTTTCCCAGACAGAGATGCCTGACCGGTGATGGTCGTGTTATTCAGTTTGACAGTAATCATTTGACCGGCGGTGAAGTAAGGATCGGAGAACATCATCTGGGCTGCCCGTTCAGGAGTGATGGTTATCGAAGAAATGGCCGCATCATACGTACCTTGCGCCATTCCGGCGAGTAGCGGATCGAAGCCGACGTTGACATACTCTATCTCCAAATTGACTTTGGCGGCGATGGCATTGAGCAAGTCGATGTCAAAGCCCTCGATCTTCTTGGTGGTCTCGTTCACATACTCGAACGGCGCCCAGGTGGCGTCAGTGGCTACGCGAATCTTAAGAGGACCGGCGGAGGTGGTGTTGCTAGTCCCGCCATTAGAACAACCCGGCAATGCCAAAGCCAACATGGCGACAACGGCGATTGCCAACCAGGTAAACTTTTTCACGATTCTCCTCCTTAGAGAATAGATTCAGAATGCCCAAGTTTACATTATCAGGGGATATTATGTCTAACGTTTTTGAGCTAATTTTGATATGTAGAAAGAACTGTTATAGCATTAACGCGCCGGTACCCAATTACTTCCCGTGTGATCAGCCCGAGACGGCCGGTTCTGGCCGTGGCGTGAGGCTAAGTTCGAGTGTTGAGATAATACCACTGGCAAGGATCGCCAGGAAAGCAGCAGGCAACGTTCCTTCAAGAATAAAAGCAGGATTGAACCGGACCAATCCGGCTATAACAGGGGAGCCGAGCCCGCCGGCGCCGATGACCGCCCCGATCATGGCGGTACCGATGTTGATCATCACCGAGATGCGGATACCCCCCAGAATCACTGGCGCGCCCAGGGGCAACTCCACCAGCCACAATCTCTGCAACGGAGTCATGCCGACTCCCGAGGCCGAATCTATAACCGTCGCCGGGATGCCGTTCAAAGCCACCGCCGTGCTGGCAACTATCGGGAAAAGCCCGTAAAGGAAGAGGGCAAAAACGGTAGGTTTGAAACCAAATCCAAAAGCCGGGACTGCCAGCGCCAAAACAGCGACAGGCGGGAACGTTTGGGCCAGGGAAGTAAGGTGTGTAGCCATAGGCTGAAGGCTCCGCCCGATCTTCCGGGTAATGAGAATGCCCAGGGGCAATCCAAGGGCTATCGACAGTGCAGAGGAAACGGAGACGATCCGGAGGTGCTCGACAACAAACACCCAGAGGGGCGCCCTGGGATGCAGCACCTGGTCCTGGGCTGGGAAAAGGAATCCCAGGACCGCTTGCCACCAACTATCATTGGCGACGATCACCATAAATAGAACGGTAAAAACCGCCAGTACGAGCCAGCGGAGTTTATGCCGCCGTGATCTTGCCATCGGCCGTGGCTTTTTCGATATCAGCAAGCGTCACTTCTCCCACAAATTTGCCGTTTTTATCGACTACCGGCAGGCTCCTGACACCCTGCCCCAACATAATCGAAAGCGCCTGACGCATAGTGTCATCTCCGGTTAAAACAATATCCGATCCCGGTTTGACGATCTCCCCGGAAGCGTCACCGCCTGGCGGCACCATGGAAAGATCCACCCAGCCCCGGAACCTGTCAAGGGAGTCAATGACCCAGTAAAAACGTTCGTCATTGGTGTCCAACCGCCCGATATCAGACTCCTTGACTGTCAGCCCTTGTTTCAGGTAGTCCTTTACCATAAAGCGGGTCAGGCGCTTCAAAGCCCGATCCGTGCCGACAAAATCATGGACGAACTTATTCTTCGGCTGCGCCAGTACCTCCTCCGGCGTATTGTATTGAACAATTTCCCCGGCGTTCATTATCGCCAGGCAGTCCGCCAGACGAATGGCTTCTTCCAGATCATGAGTCACGAAAATAACGGTCTTTTTCACTTCGTCCTGGATGTTGAGGAATTGATTTTGCAGCCTGATCCTGGTCAAAGGGTCCACGGCGCCGAAGGGTTCGTCCATGAGCAGGACCGGGGGATCCGCCGCCAAAGCCCGGGCGACGCCAACGCGCTGCGCCTGGCCGCCGGAGAGTTCCGCGGGATACCGATCCGAGAATTCTGTCGCGTCCAAGCCGATCAGGTCAAGCAGTTCCATTACCCTCTGGCGAATACGCTGCCGGTCCCATCCTAGGAGTTTCGGCACGGTCGCGATATTTTCATATACCGTCCAATGAGGGAAGAGACCGACGCCCTGAATGGCGTAACCTATACCCCGGCGGAGTTCCTCCGGTTTGAAATCAGAATTATCTTTGCCGTTTATCAGGATCCGTCCGGAGCTGGGCCGCACCAGGCGATTTATCAGGCGCAGCAACGTAGTCTTACCGCAACCCGAAGGACCGATAAGCACTGTTACCTGACCGTCAGGGATCTGAAGCGTAACATTAGCCACCGCCCGGGTATCGCCATAGTTCTTGGTCAACCTTTCCAATTCGATCATGCCGTTACCATCCCCGGGAGAGAGGCTTTCAATCTTTCCTCGAGAAACTGGAAAATACCGTTGATGACGAGCGCCAGGACGACTACGGAAATGGCGCCCATCAGGATCAGATCGGAGGCCGCCTGTTCAAGCCCCTGAAAAATGAAAAAGCCGAGGCCTCCGGCCCCGATCAGGGCAGCTACCGCGGTTCCTCCGACCGCCTGGACGGCGGCAATTCGCAGTCCGGATAAAATGGTCGGGGCGGCAAGGGGCATTTCAACTTTCAATAACAGTTGCCGGGAGCTCATACCGATACCGGCGCCGGCATCCCTGATGTCTTTGGCTACACCTTTTATGCCGGAAAATGTGTTCTGGGCGATGGGCAACAGAGAATAAAGGGTTATTGCGATGATAGCCGGTAACAACCCGATCCCGGAAATACCCAGACCGGGGATAGCCTGGCGCAGCGCCGAGAGAGCTACCAGCAGTAAGCCGAATAACGCCAGGCTGGGAATAGTCTGAATGACGCCGAAGAGGTACAGAACTGGGGCGGCAAATCTGGACTTGGCCGCAATAATTCCCGTCGGCAGACCGATGACTATCGCGGCGCCGATGCTGACCCCGAATATTAACAGGTGCCTCAGCAGTTCCTGAAAAAAGCGGGAGCTCTGATTTTGATACTCCACCACAAATGAGAAACCATTGAGTAACCCTGAGGCCGCCGCGGCTACCACAATCAGGGGGCCCGAGGCGGTGATTAGAGTCCTGGCAGGCTGGCCTGGCCTGGAGGCGGCAAAATACAACAGGTAAACCGCCAGCGCGGAAAGCCAGAAGCCGCCGGAAGGGCTGACGCGGGTTAATTCAGGTGCCCCCGAAAGAAGATTCCTGGCCCCGATTCCGGCCCCCGGTACCAATAAAACCAGGGTCACAAATGAGAGACCTGCGACGCCGTACATCGATAGCCGGGAATTCCGGTACACGGCGGCGGCGGCACAAGCCAACCACGAGATCAAAAGGAGGACGGCTACCGGCAGGTCGAGACTTTGAAAAAAGCCTATCCCGTCACCGGTGACCAGGCGATTGGCTTTAAGTTTAAAAAAATCCGGGATGGCTGCCGATAACCCCAGTACCGCGGCCACCACCAGCACCGGGTTTATCTCCGGCTTGCGCGTCATTTAAGGAACAAATCCCTTGGATTTCAGGTAATCTTGCACGACCGAAGCAACGTTCTTGCCTTCGACCTGGACACTGGCGTTCAACGTCTGCAGGGTAACGAGGTCGAGAGAGGCGAAAACGGGATTGAGAATACCGGCCAACTGAGGATATTTATCGAAGACGACTCCCCGCACGATCGGCGCCGGCGCGTAATAGGGCTGGGCGTGACGGTTGTCCTGAAGAACAACCAGGTTGAGCGCCGCCAGTCCCCCGTCAGTGCCGAAAGCCATGGCCGCATTGACCCCGCTGGTGCCTTCCGCCGCCGCCTTTTCAGTGGCCGCCGTACCGCCGAGAGAGACCACCACCTGTTGATTGGCGCCGAGGTTGAAACCATAGACCGATTCAAAGGCGGGTAAAGCCACGGCGCTGGTCAGGAACTCCTCCGAAGCGGCGATCTTGAAATTTCCGCCTTTGTTGATATAGGCGGCGAGGTCATCCAGGGTAACAAGGTTATTGCTGCTGGCAAAGGACTTGGGGACGGCTATCGCCCAGGTATTGTTAGCGGGTGCGGGCTGCAGCCAAACAATGTTATTTTGCTGTTTATCTAGCGTCTTCACCTCTTGATAGCCGGCTTGGAAGTCCTGCCAGACCGGGGAATTCTCTTCATTGAAGAAGAAGGCGCCGTTGCCGGTGTACTCAGGGTAGATGTCGATATCCCCGTTGATCAGGGCCGACCTCACAATGTCGGTCTGGCCGGTGGACGAATGGTCGATTACAGTGAATCCGTTTGCCCGGAGCATCTGTATGATAACCTGAGCGAGCACTGTGGCTTCAGTATCCAGCTTGGACCCTACAGTCACCGGGCCTTTCGAGGTGGTTGAACCGGGATTGTTACCGCAGGCGCCAAGGAATGAACTCAAAATTACGGCCAGCCCGAGGATTGACAATTTCAGTCTCATGATCCCGCTCCCGAAGTAAACTTAACCATTTCATTATAGGTGATTAGCAAACGGGGGCAAAACAATTCCGGTGTTTGCGCCGACTCTGATCAATAAGGCATAATTTCCGGCAATGGTGATCATTCTTATCAGCGCGGTTGTTGTCATCTACCTGGCGGTGTGGGTTATCGCCGGCGTGTACAGGCATCTGCAATGACCGGGCGCCGATATCCATTCAGTGATCAGCCTTAGGATTTGAGATTTCAACGCATGCGTATCCTTTTAGTGAATCCGGCGAGAAAACACCTGGCCACCTTCGGCCATCACAGCGTGTTTCCCAACAGTTTACTGTACATCGCCGCCGTGCTGGAGCAGGCGGGCCATGACGTCAAGATCTATGACAACCAGGTGGACCTGCGCGAGCCCAGGGACTTTGTGGACTGGAATCCGCGGTTAGTCGGTTTCTCCGTACTCTCCGGGCCGAACATCGCCGAAGCTATCGAGCAAACAAAGCAATTTAAAACCCTGTTGCCGGGAGTGAAAACAGTCTGGGGGAACGTCCATCCCAGCGTCCTGCCAGAGCAGACGATCGATGAGGATTACATCGATTACCTGTGCGTGGGAGCCGGCGAATACATGATGGCAGACCTGGCCAGCTTCCTCGAGACGGGCACACCTCCGGTCGACCGGATAAAAGGCCTGGTGTGGAAAGACGATGGCAAGGTCGTTTTCAACGAACCCTCCAAGTTCATCGAAAACCTGGACGAACTTCCCGATCCGGCGTGGCACCTCATCGACGTTCCCAGGTACTGGGAAAAATCGCTCAACACGTCCCGGGGTTGCCCTTCAAAGTGCACCTTTTGCTATTCGCCTCTGTTCTACAAGGGGTATTCGGGCGACCTGTCGGCCGGCCGCATTGTGTCCCAAATCGAACACCTTCACAAAACTTATGGCGTGAAGTTTGTACGATTCTTTGAAGACACTTTCACCTGCAACCGCGACCGTTTGCGCGAATTTTGCCGTCTGATGATCGAGAAGAGAATGCCGGTTCAGTGGGACTGCGACTCGCGCATCGGCTTGTCGGATGAAGACATCGGGCTGATGTCCAAAGCCGGCTGCGTCAGCGTCGGCCTGGGTATCGAGAGCGGATCGCCCCGCATCATCAAGTTCATCAAAAAAGGCATCACGGTCAAGGCGGTGGAAGAGACGATAGCCCGGCTTGCACGCCACAAGATCATGCCTCGGCTGTATTTCATCGCTGAACTGCCGACGGAGACGATTGAAGAATTCCGGGAGACCCAGGACCTGATCAAACGCCTGGACAGACCGCCTTACCAGTACATGCCTTATAATCCTTTCCCCGGCACCGTCCTGTATGATTATTGCATCAAGGAGGGCTTGATCAAGGCACCGTCAAGCCTTGCGGAATGGGCCAAAGTTGTGACGCTCCGGGCGGCGAACCCTGATTACTTGAAAGTGCCCCCTGAAATGCTGGATAAAGCCCTAGACGATTTAAGGAACATGTATTTTCTGCGGCCGCTGCGCTTCGCCTTGCGCCATATGCCATTCTATTTCATCCGTTTGAGGCCATGGCCGCACGAGTTATGGAAAGGCATAAAACGGTTCATCCTTTACTTCAACACCCGGCCGGTACCGGAGGGCAAGGTCAGGGGGCAGTTACGATAACCAGCATCGAGATTATTCGCTGCGCTCAGAATGACAAATCGTAGTAGATGCGTGTTTTACTAGTCAACCCGGCTAAACGTTTCAAGGGGTTCCTCGGCAAGACGAGATCCCTGCAGCCGACCGTGCTGCCGAATTCCCTGCTCTACATCGGGGCTGTACTGGAGCGGGGCGGTCACCAGGTGATGATTTGGGACCAGCAGGTAGACAGCCGGCAACCAAACGACTTCTTCACCACGTTCAAACCTCAGATTGTCGGTTTTTCCGTTTCGGTCGGAGGCATCATTTACGAGGCCATCGAACAATCCAAGGATTTCAAACGCCTCGATCCCTCGATCAAAATAGCCTGGGGAAATGTTCACCCGAGCATGCTCCCCGAGCAAACTTTAACCGAGGATTATGTCGACTACGTCGCCATCGGACCCGGCGAGTACACCATGTTGGAACTGGCCGATCACCTTGACAAAGGCACCCCCGACTCTCTCTCCGGCATCAACGGACTTGCCTACAAGCAGAACGGTAAAATCATCGTCAACCCGGACCGCCCATTCATCAAGGACCTCGATGAACTGCCGGACCCCGCCTGGCACCTGGTGCCCATGGAGGACTACTGGGAAAAATCCCTGAACACCTCCCGCGGCTGCCCCAGCAAATGCATCTTCTGCTACAACCCGCCGTTCCACAAAGGCCAGCTCGGCGAGTTCTCCGCCGAACGCATCGTATCCCAGATGGAGATCCTCAAGAAACGCTACGGAGTGACCCTTTTCCGTTTCTTCGAGGACGATTTCTGCCACAACCGGCCACGGCTGCATCGTTTCTGTAAACTTGTGATCGAAAAGAAAATGCATATCCGCTGGGATTGCGACGCTCGAGCCGGCTTGACCGAGGAGGACGTCCGCTTGATGAAGAAAAGCGGCTGCGCCTCAGTCGGCTTTGGTGTGGAGAGCGGTTCGACGCGAATGCTCAAATTTATCAGGAAGACGGCTAACCTGGAGGACATCAAGCAGACCTTCAGGCTGCTGGTGAAATTTAAAATCCTGCCGAAGTTGTATCTGATATCGGAGTTACCAACCGAAACCGTCGAGGACTTCGAGGCCACCAAACACCTCATCAAGGAACTCGGCAACCCGCCGCACCAATACGTGTCTTACCTGCCCTATCCGGGCACGGGGCTTTATGACTATTGCGTCGCCCGCGGGTTACAGCCTCCCAAAACCACGGAAGAATGGGCTGATTTCATTTCTCAACCAGATTGCGGCATTAGGTGGTCGGAAGTGCCCAAAGAAATGACCGCCGCTTTCAAGGAAAAACTGGTAAAATACTACTTCTGGCGGCGGACGTTCTTTGCGCTGAGGCACGGCATGTTCTCGTTCTACATCCCGGTCAACCCCAGCCCGAAGGAATTCCTCAGGGTCATCCGCTTCTGGTGGAGGTATTATGTCACTCGACCCTTGCACGGCTGATCCCAAACATCCTGAATCCAAAGTGACGTACCGAGAACCGCTTGGCGAATTCCACGGCGTCAAGGCTGAGATTATCGGCCACTGTGTCTGGGACTACCCTGCCAACACCCTCGCGCTCCGTTTGCCGCAGCCGAAGTGGGTATTGTGCGCTTACCAGGGTTACCGCAAGGTGACCTCAGTCCTCAACTGCTTCCACCCGCCGGAGTCATGGCATGCCGTGGATAACACCAACCGCACCTATTGGGAATACACCCGCTGGATCCACCGCGAAATGCTGAAACAAGTGGCTCCGGGCGAGAAGACGGCGCTTCTATTTACCGGAGTGGACATGCACAACCATGTTATGGTGGAAGAGACTTACGAGGAACTGTGGGTGCAGGCGTGGGTCACCGCCGGCGTCAAGACCAACGCCCTGCGGATTGGCCGGGACGCCGCCTACGGCATAGAACGCAAAGGCCTGTGGCAGCCGTTCGACCACAAAGAGCCACCGCAACCGGGTACGATCAACATCATAGTCCTGACATCTTCCGATCTCGGACAGGCAGCGATGGCTTCCAGTTTCATCACCATCACCGAGGCTAAAACGGCCGCCCTGCAGGACCTTGATATCCATAGTTCCTATAATCCCAAACTGTTGGCGACCGGCACCAGTACCGACCAGATCTGTATCGTTCCCGGCCACGGCGACCGCTGTTTCTATGTCTCCGGGCAGGTCAAGTTGGGCGAATTGATCGCCCGGGCTGTAACCCGCGGCGTCACCGCGGCAATCAATAAGGTGAGAAGCCAAACCTGACTGTAAGTTCCGTCCATCCTTCGACAAGCTCAGGACGAACGGATTACAATTAATAGATGAAACGTCGGAGCAGCGGGAAACTACTGACCAAATCCAAGTTCATGGCAGGGCTTCAATGCCCACGCTACCTTTGGATTTACGTCAACGATCCTTCCCTCATTCCGCAGCCTGACCTGGTGACTCAGCATACCTTTGACCAGGGTCACGAGGTCGGCGAGGTCGCCAAGAGGCTTTTCACGGGCGGCATCGACATGTCCGGCCTTGGTTTCCGCGAGATGCTTTCGGAAACTTCGGCGAGGCTCGCCGATGGCAAGCCCATCTTCGAGGCGGCTTTCCAATGCAATCAGCTATACGCCCGCGTCGATATCCTGAATCCATCGGGTGCTGTCGGCTGGGACATTGTTGAGGTCAAGAGCGCTACCGAGGTCAAGGACGAAAACATCGCCGACGTCGCTTTCCAGAAGTACGTCGTTGAGAGATGCGGAATAACCGTCAACCGATGCCACCTCGTTCACATCAACCGGGAATACATTAAGCAAGGCCCCATCGACCCGGCAGGTCTGTTGATTTCGGAAGACATTACGGAGCGGGTTTCCGAGGTTTCCGGAGGCATGGCAGACATGGTGGAGGACATGCTCGAAACCATTGCCGGAGACTGCCCGGATTCGATCATCGGGAGGCTTTGCGACTCGCCTTATGACTGTCCTCTCAAGGACGAGTGCTGGTCATCCGTACCTGAGCATCCGGTGAGCGATCTGTACCGCATCGGATCGAAAATGGACGAACTATTCAAGCGGGGAATCACCTCTATCAGAGATATCCCTGAAGGCTTCAAGTTAAACGAGAAACAGCTTGTCCAGAAAACGTGCGTCGAATGCGGTCAGCCTCACATTGAACGCGGTAAGATCGCCAGTTTTTTAGGAGACTTGAAATACCCTCATCACTTCCTCGACTTCGAGACCTTTGGCACAGCGATACCCATATTCAACGGCATCAAACCATTCCAGGCCATCCCATTTCAATTTTCTCTGCATACCGTCGAGTCGCAAACGTCAGGAGCCGTACATCGGTATTTTCTTGCTAGAGGGCCTGGAGATCCCCGTATCGAGTTCATCGAGGCGCTGAAAACTTCCCTCGGTGAAGGCGGCACCATAATTGTTTACAACCAGGGTTTCGAGCAGGGGATTTTGGAAAAACTCGCGGAGACGTATGCTGAATACCGGGAATGGATTGAAACGGTAATTGCCCGAATGGCCGACCTGATAATTCCGTTCCGGAATTTTCATTATTATCATCCTGAGCAACGCGGCAGCGCCTCGCTCAAACACGTGCTGCCATCGGTCACCGGTATCAGATACGAGGGCATGAACATAGCCGAAGGTCAGACGGCAAGCCTGAAATTCATGAGTGCCGCTTTCGGCGGTCTTTCAGACGATGAAAGGACGAAGATATTTGAAGATCTCCTCGAATACTGCGGCCAAGATACCTACGGCATGGTCCGTATTGTCGAAGAACTTTGGAAATTGACCGAGTCCTGATAAAAACCATCGGTAACGAAACACGGCCTTCTAAACGAAGGCCGTGTTTCTATTTTGGGAAGGGAGGAGGAGCTATTTGATGTTGTAGATGACCTGAACGGAAACGGTCAGGTCGGTATCACCGGGAAGAATCGGAGTCGTCGAACCGGCGGCTCCAGCCTTGGAGTCGAATGACGGTGGGACGATCCGGGCAACATTGCTGGAGGAATCACTAACGTAGCTGACCGAACCCAGCGAAACACCGGTAACTCTGGCGATCTGTTCAGCCTTGGCCTTGGCGTCCAGCAGGGCAAGCTCGCGGGCCTGGTCGATCGATTTGGTGGGATCATCCACCGAGAAGGAAATGTTGTTAACCCTGATAGCGTCACCCGCGGCGGCAACGGAGGCATCGATAATTTTGCCGGTGTTGGCGATCACGCGAACCTTAACGGTAACGGTGTTAGTCACCTGGTAGCCGCGGATCACCGGCGTGCCGATGTCCTTGGTGTAATCATAAACGGGGTAGATGTTGAAGTTCTGAGTCTTGATGTCTTTATCAGCGACACCTTGAGTCTTGAGGACGTTTACCAGAGCATCCATTGCGGCGGAGGCTTTTTGATTGGCATCAGCCAGTGTAGCGGATTCGACCTGGACGCCCAGAGTCAGGTTAGCCACATCCGGGACAACCGTGACTTTGCCTTCACCGGAAACCCAAATCCCAACCTGCTGGGTGGTGTTGATGAGTTCACCAGACTGCGCTGAGGTGAAGCCCATGACTCCGAGCCCGACAGCGAAAATGGTAATCGCGATCAAAGCTCCCATGATTCCTTTTTTCATCTTCTTCAATCTCCTTTTCGATTGGTCTCAACAGATATAACGGCCCGTCCCTGCATTAGTTAGTTCCAAACTTCAAAAACCTAAATTCTCTATAGGCTTCATAAAAACCGATGGTATAATTATCAAAAATATCGCTTTTGCAACGGAGGAACCGGCCTTCCGGCATCGGCGCCGCCTCTCCACCGACCTAATTCGACGCCAACCTGCGGCTGAAAAGTTGTGCGATGGGCAACGAAAAGGAAATCCTCAAACAGCTGTTATCGGGAGCGGAAATAACCTTAAACGGGGATAAAGACTTCGACCCCCAGGTACACGATCCCCGTTTTTACAAGCGGGTCCTGCAAGAAAAGTCCCTCGGGTTGGGGGAGGCTTATATGGACGGCTGGTGGGACTGCAAAAGCCTAGACCAGTTTTTCTACCGGCTGCTCGGCGCAGATTTGGATAAACAAGTCAGAAATAACCCCCGGCTGATCTTATCGTTCGCCTGGAACGCCATTGCCAACCCGGGTAGAAAATCTAAAGCCTTCGAGGTCGGCCAGAGGCATTACGACATCGGTAACGACCTCTACCGGGCGATGCTGGATAAACGCCTTACCTACACCTGCGGCTACTGGAAGAACTCAAGCACTCTTGAGGAAGCGCAAGAGGCCAAACTTGAGTTAGTATGCAAAAAGATCCACCTTGCACCCGGCCAGAAGATCCTCGATATCGGCTCAGGCTGGGGATGTTTTATCAAATACGCTTCCGAGCATTACAACGCGGAGTGCGACGGCATCACGGTATCCAAGGAACAGAAACAACTCGCCGATGAAATGTGTTGCGGGATCCCAGCCAACACTCAGCTGAAAGATTATCGCGACATCGATGGCAAGTACGATAATGTGGTTTCCCTGGGGATGTTCGAACACGTGGGGCAGAAAAACTACGGGGTATTCATGAAAACGGTTCATCGTCTCCTTAAAGACGGAGGACTATTCCTGCTCCATACAATCGGAGGAAACAAATCAACGACCGGTTCAGACCCGTGGATCACTAAGTACATTTTTCCAAATTCGATGATTCCGTCCATGGCCCAGATTACGAAGTCGATCGAAGGACTTTTCGTTCTGGAAGATTGCCACAGCTTTGGTGCCGATTACGACAGGACGCTCATGGCCTGGCATAGGAACTTCACCGGTAACTGGCCAAATCTTTCGGACAAATACGATGAAAGATTTTACCGGATGTGGAGCTACTTCCTACTTTCCTGCGCCGGATCTTTCCGTGCCCGTAAGAATCAGTTGTGGCAGTTGGTTCTTTCAAAACGGGGGGTGGCAGGGGGATACCAGGCGGTACGGTAATTACCCGATTTACCCTTGATTTATCAGTCTAACCGGCACCTATTCTCGTTTCAGGTACATTCATGTTGTGTTATTCTAGGTTAAAGGGTTAGGTCGAACGACCTTCAGAAAAGGTAGAATATGAGTCTGGACAACAGTTCACGTTCAAATGGAGATGTGATTCTCAGAACTTCCGGGTTGACCAAATATTTCGGAACACTGGCAGCAGTCAAGAACCTGAACCTGGAGCTCAGAAAAGGTGAAGTCTTCGGCTTCCTGGGACCCAATGGAGCCGGCAAAAGCACGACCGTAGGCATGCTGCTGGGGCTTATCGCCCCGACCGCCGGTGACATAGAAATTTTCGGCCTCAAGCTGGAAGAAAACAGATGGCCGATACTCAGGCGGATCGGCGCGATCATCGAAGAACCAGCTTTTTATCCTTACCTTTCGGGTTGGGACAACCTGGAGGCTTTGGGAAAAGCCATCGGCGGAGTGACCGACTCCAAGATCAAGGACGTGCTGGAAAGGGTCAACCTTCTAGACAGGTCAAAGGACCGTTACCAAACATACTCGATGGGCATGAAACAGAGGCTGGGCATCGCAGCCGCATTGGTGCGCGACCCGGAACTCATAATTCTCGACGAACCAACCAACGGCCTCGATCCCGCCGGCACCAAGGAGATCAGGGATTTGATACCAGAATTAGCCCACGAAAACCGGGCGGTATTCCTGTGCAGCCATCTTCTTCATGAAGTCGAGCTTGTCTGCGACAGGGTGGCGATCATCAAGAAAGGCACAATGATAGCAAACGCCCCGGTCCGCGAACTGGTCACCACCGGACAGGTGCTGCAGGTGAGGGTCACGGATGCGGATTCACTTGCTGCTTCAGAGGTTCTAAAAGGTCTCCCTTGGATAAGGTCGGTCAAATCAGAAAATGGTTACCTTATCGTAGATGCCCCCAAGGAAAGCGGTGCCCCGGTCAATAAGGCATTGGCGGAGAAAAATATCTTCGCTTCAGAAATAGTGCCTCACATGGCCAGCCTCGAGGATATATTCCTGGAGCTTACCGGAGGTGAAAGCCATGTTTAGGCTTATCGGCGCCGAACTCTTCAAACTTCGTAAACGGGGAATGAGCCGGATACTCCTTTTCGTTCTGATGGGGATATTGGCAATCTTGTATCTCATCTTGTACGCAGTGTCCCGAGCTAACGTGCCTTCCGTCCCGGGCGGTCCAGGGCAAGGCGACCTGCAGACAGTTTTAGGCCTCCCTGTTGCCATTCCGTTCGCCCTCAACATGATCGCCTCTCTTGGCACGGTCCTGGCAGTCATCCTGGTGGCCAGTTCGATGGGCAACGAATACAATTGGAAAACCATCCGCAATACCGTCACCGCCAGCGAGAGCCGGTTCAAACTGCTGGGTGCAAAATTGATCTCGGCATTCATATTCATCCTTATCGGCATGGTCATAGGTGTGATCACAGGCTTCGTAATGAGCATGATCACCACTGCCATAGGCGGCAACAGTTTCAATTTCAGCTTCTTTACCGGCAGTTATGCCTGGGACCAGTTCCTCCAATTCTGGCGGACGTTTTTCGTCATGCTGCCGTTCATTTTCCTCGGTTTTATGCTTTCGATAGCCGGACGTTCCGCAATGCCGGGCATCGCATTGGGGATCGGTGTTCTGTTTTTCGAGCCCGTCATCACCGGGCTGATGACGTTGGCCGGGGGCTGGGTGGCTGAGATACCCAAGTACCTGCTAGGGGCTAACGTAAACGCCATCACGGCACTGGCCAACCTGCCAGAAGGATTCAGAGGTGGTTTCGGCGGCGCCGGCGACGCCGCGGCGCCTAGTGTGCTTCACGCAACGATCGTGTTAAGCATCTATGCCATCGCTTTCGTCACTTATGCCTTTTACCTGTTCAAGAAGAGAGACGTTACGGGTTAAACGTCCGGATGGCGGTCAAAGGCGTCTATATTTTGCTTGTCGAGCTGCCGAAAGACAGCGAGATCAACACCCTGCGGCGAAAATTCAATTTGCCCAAGGGTTTCTATCTCTATGTCGGTTCGGCGATGAACAACCTGGAAACCAGGATAGCGCGGCACCTTTCTCCGAACAAAAAGCGGCACTGGCACATTGACTATCTGCTTGACGTTTCTCGGATAATGGCGGTGTTCCGGGCGCAGACCGGCTCGAGGATGGAATGTGAACTGGCGGGGCGGCTCGATGACCTGAAATCGATCAGAGGGTTCGGCTGCAGCGATTGCCGCTGCCGTTCTCACCTTTTTTACGGGACCGACACCGATTCTTTACGACGATATGCTGAAGACGCCTTCAACGCCATCGGGCTGGAACCAAACGTGAAACTAATTTAACTAATAAGAACTGCGCTGTTATAATAGGAAAAACTCTGGAGACTTCTTGAAAGTTTTTAAATCCGCCCTCATGGAATTAGCCTACATCCTGGCCGGGGCGCTGATAATATTTCTGCTGTTCCAGGTCACGCTGCAAAACTCCATCGTCGACGGTTCCAGCATGGAACCCAATCTGATGAACGGCGACCGGTTGCTGGTCAGCAAGGTCAGCTACCTGTTCAGCGAACCTAAGCGCGGCGATATAGTGATCTTCCCCTCACCGTACGGCGACGGCCGGGAATTCATCAAGCGCATCATTGGCTTACCGGGTGAAACGGTTCAGATCGTCTCCGGACAGGTTAGCATCGACAGAACTCCGATTGACGAGCCGTACCTGGTGAACAAGGACACCAGGAGCTATCCCGCTACGGTCATTCCCGACGGCGAATATTTCGTGCTGGGCGACAACCGGCCCGTAAGCCTCGATTCGCGCCAGGGGTGGACGATAAAGCGCGACGATATCAACGGTAAAGCCTGGCTGGTATTCTGGCCGTTCAAGAGTTTTGGGCTCGCACCGAACCATAAATTTGCCGATATTGCCGCCGGCGCTTTGCTGTTGCCGATTTTCATACTTCGCCGCCAGGAGAACTCCAATTAAAAACGTCGAAGCATTATTCGTCGAATCCGGAGCCGTCTTAAAAGGTCACTTCCTCTTGACTTCCGGTCTTCACTCCCCGGTTTACTGGGAGAAATTCCGCATCATCGAAAATCCAGCGGCAGCGGTGCCCCTGTGCCAGATGATCGCCGATCATTTCAAAGGCAAAGGGATCGAACTTGTCGTCGGTCCCACCACCGGCGGCATCATCCTGGCTTTCGAAGTAGCCCGTCTCATGGGCTTGCCTGCCGCCTTTGCCGAGAAACTGCCATCCGGTGAACGAGAGTTCCGCCGAGGTTTCAAGATCAAGCCCGGAGAAAAAATCCTGGTTGTCGATGATGTGTTGACCACCGGCAAGAGTATCCGAGAGGTAATCGACGCAGTCAGCAAGCATGGTGGCGACATCGTCGGTTTCGGAGTATTGATCGATCGTTCCGAGACCCCTCTCGGCTTCGGAGCCGAACTTTACTCCTGCCTGAGGCCTGCTCCGCCGCCCACCTACCGTCCGGAAGATTGCCCCCTATGTAAGTCCGGCCAACCTTTAAAAAAGCCAGGAAGCAGCTAGGGTGGGTACGGCGCTGGCCATCGCCGCAATCGTTTTGCTGGCTTTTATCGTCATCACGATCAATTATTATCTGATCCGCAGGCGCTTCGAGTCCCGGTTCAAACAGTGGCAGGCGCAGGAGCAGGTCTACTGGCAAAACGAGGTCGGGCGGGCCTCGAAACAAGCCGTTATCCAGAGCCGGGCGGTTCTCGGCGGCAAGTTCACCGAGCAGATGACCCCTTACCTGCCTGAATTCAAGTACGACCCGACCGAAGCCAGATTTATCGGCTCACCTATCGATTTCGTCGTGTTTCCAGGGCTTGCCGCCGGCGATCCCAAAGAAGTGGTCATCGTCGAGGTCAAGAGCGGCAAGAATTGCGCGCTGACGCCTTCCGAAAAGAAAATCCAGGAACTCATCGAAGACGGCATGGTGCGCTGGGAAATCATCGAGCGACGATGTGAGCCGGAAATCGATTCTCAAGAATTATAGGAAATGTCTACCGATACCCAATACCTAATCAAACCATTCATTGAAGACGATTTACCACTCCTTACGCGTCTAATCAATGAGACGATAGAGCGATCTTATGTGCGCGCCTATCCTCCAAAGGCGGTACGCTTTTTCCTCGATTACCACGCTAGGGTCAATATTCTCCGGGACGCTGCCGCGGGCATAATTCTGATCGGTTGGGAAGGAAAGGCGGCGGTCGCCACCGGTACCCTGGTGGGAAATTACATATCTCGGGTATTTGTCGGCAACCAGTATCGATCACGAGGCGTCGGGAAAATGATCGCCAGGGAGTTGGAGAATCGAGCTCGAGCGGGAGGCCTAAGAGTACTGGAACTCGATGCCTCTGTGACATCCAGAAGTTTCTGGGAACGGCTGGGCTGGATCGTTATCTCTCACGAAGTTGAAATGGTTGAGGACGAACCTCTGGAATATTTCAAGATGAAGAAAGAATTAGTTTAATCTAGGTTCGCTTAAAATAATGCTCCAAAGCTGAGATTTCCAGCTTCATCAGGGTGGGGCGGCCGTGGGGGCAGGAGTTAGGCACCTGGGCTTTTTCCAGATCAAGCAGCAAAGCCCTGATTTCGTCCATCGCTAGTGCCTTGCCAGCCCTCACTGCTGCGTGACAGGCAATAAGTTCTGCCAATCTTGCCTCCTCGCGGGCAAGCGACTCAGGCGAGTTCAGAAATTCATGCAGGGCGGATTGCCAATCTTTGCCCGATAATGCTTGGGGAATGGCGCGGACCAGCAAAGTGCGCTCACCGAAGGATTCGATGATGAATCCATAGCTGGCAAGTGTTTTTGCCAAAACAGTCACTCTGCTAATCTCAGCCGGGGTTAAATCCAGATTTTGCGGCTCAAGGAAAGCCTGGGACATCGGCGAGCGCTTTTCACGTTCGTCCAGAACTTTCTCAAACATGATGCGCTCGTGAGCCGCGTGTTGATCGATGATGTACAGCCCTTCCGGCCCCTCGGCAAGAATGTAACATCCGCCAACTTGCCCCAAAGGCCTCAAGGCCGGCAGGGTTTGGGATGGGGTGGCTTGGACATTCTGTCTCTCTCCGTACAAATCCGCCGGTTGACGCATTGTCTGAAAACCTGGCGCCCGATAGGCCGCAACCGTGTCCCCAATCATCGGAGGTGAAATAGGAACTACAGGAACCGGCGCTTCTCCAAGAAGAACCGAACGGACTGCGCGGCGCACAAACTCAAATACCTTGCCGTCTTCCCTGAATTTTATCTCGGTCTTAGCCGGATGGATGTTGATATCGATGTCGTAAGGCGGAAGCGAGAGGTTGATAATCGCGATCGGATACCTGCCCACGGTCAATAAGCCGCGGTAGCCCTCTTCAACGGCGCGGGACAAAATCTGGCTCCTGACCCACCGCCTATTAACGAAAAAGTACATCCCGGTACGATTCGCCCTGGAGTTTTCCGGAGCTGAAACCAGCCCATTGATCGAAAAAGCGCCATCGTTACCGGAAAGATCGATCATCCGGGCTGAGGTTTCCCGGCCGAGAATCGCAGCTACCGCATCTCTCAATTTGCTGTTGCCGCTGGTGGCCAATGATTCACGCCCATCAACAGTCAGTCGAAACCGAATTTCTGGATAAGCCAGAGCGTAATTGCTGACGGTGGTCACTATATGCCCTGTTTCAGTGCCATCCGACTTAAGAAACTTCAATCTGGCCGGAATTTCACGAAAGAGTTGGGACACTGAAATGGTGGTGCCGCAGGACCGGGCGACCGGTCGAATAGTGTCTTCCCGCCCGCTTCGAAGTGCCAACACACTGCCGGAGATGCCGCCGGCGGTAGCAGTAGTCACTTCAATGTCAGCGACAGAGGCGATCGAACCGAGCGCCTCACCCCTGAACCCCAGGGTCCCGATGGTATTCAAGTCGTCAAAGGACGAGAGCTTGGAAGTGGCATGGCGGGTAAAGGCCAACGGAAGGTCCTCTAACGGTATGCCGCAGCCGTCATCCGTAACCCTGATCAGGCTGGCGCCGCCGCCCCTGATTTCAACGTCGATCCGCCTTGAACCGGCGTCGATCGCGTTTTCGACCAGTTCTTTCACCACCGAAGCGGGCCGCTCGACTACCTCGCCGGCGGCGATCCTAGCCACGGTCTTGGGGTCAAGGAGACGGATGGGCATTTACATCTTCTCTAAACGGGCGAAGGAAAGGAGCAATTTTTTAAGTCCGGCTGTTTTGAACGCCACGACAACCTCGGTATCTTCTTTTACTGGCAGCGTGCTGATAACTACACCGTCACCGAACATCGAATGTTTTACCTGGTCCCCGGTCTTGAAAGCCTGGGGTGTTGCCTTAACGTGAGTTCGGGCTAGTCCGCCGGTCGCGGGATTCACCGGAACGGACGGTTGCGGCGGCCGCTCGGCGTAGTCATAGAGCTTTTTCTGGAGCGGGATCAGCGGCTTGACCGGCTCTTCACGGAAAGGCGCTGCCGTGGTGAGGTGGGCGGGAATAGATGAGAGGAAACGGGACGGTTCGTTGACCGTGCTTCCGCCCATCAGGCTCCGACGGAACGCCCTCAACAAATACAGCCGCCGCTTGGCGCGAGTTACACCGACGTAGCATAACCGGCGTTCTTCTTCCATCTGGGCGGTATCATCGAAGGACCGGAAATGAGGCAGAATTCCCTCTTCCAGGCCGACCATGAACACCACCGGAAATTCGAGTCCTTTTGCCTGATGCAATGTGATCAGGGTGACCCCCCCTTCTGTCTCGTCGAGATTGTCGACATCGGAAACCAGGCTGACGCTCTCCAGGAACGGAGAAAGCGCCTCTCCCGGGGGCAGGGAATTGAACGGCTCGGCCACGGTTCTCAACTCCGCGATATTTTCCAGGCGTTCCTCGCCGTCGGGTTGAGCCTTGAGATAAGTGGAATAGCCGGATTTTTCGAGGACGTGGTCAAACAAATCCAGAATCGGCAGGGTCTTACTTTCGTCGATAAAACCATGGATCAGCTTGTAAAAAATATCGAAAGAAGCGAGAGCCCTCGCGGTTAACGGCGGTTTATCGGCACCGGCCGATGCCTGTTCCAGGGCTTCGAAAAAAGAGACGTCTTGTTGTTTCACCCAAGCCTGCATTTCGACGATCGACTTATCACCCAACCCGCGAGGGGGCACGTTAATCACGCGCATCAGGGATACCGAATCGGCGGGATTATGGATCAGCCTGAAGTAGGCGATCAGGTCTTTGACTTCGCGCCGTTCGTAGAAACGGGTACCGGCCACGAGTTTATAGGGAACGCCGTACCGGATGAAAGCTTCTTCCAGCGCCCGGGACTGGGCATTGGTGCGGTACATCACCGCGATGTCATTGAGGCGAAACTTTTTCGAAGCCGTCAGCCGCTCGGTTTCCCTGACGACCATCTGCGCTTCTTCCTGCTCGTTGTAGGCTTCAATAAGGCAGACCGGTTCGCCCGGTTCGTTTTCCGTCCACAGCTTGATACCTTTTCTGGCCCGATTGTCGGCGATAATGTTGGAGGCGGTCTCCAGAATTTTGGCGGTCGAACGGTAATTCTGCTCCAGGTAATGTATCTGGGCGTCCGGAAAATCTTTCTCGAAATTGAACACGTTGCGCAGGTCGGCAGCCCGCCATGAGTAAATGGACTGGTCAGGGTCTCCGACAACAGCGATGTTGCGGTGTCCGCCTGCCAGCAGTTTCACCAGTTCGTACTGTACCAGGTTGGTATCCTGGAATTCGTCAACCATTATGTGGACATAGCGGTCCTGGTAACGTTTCAGTATCTCAGGTTTCCGCTTGAAAAGGAAAACCGTTTTGAGCAGCAGATCGTCAAAATCGACGGCGTTGTTCTGCGAGAGCATCTTTTCATAGCGTTCATAAACCCGCGCCACTATCTCGTCAAAGTAGCTCTTGTTGGTCTCCCGGTATTTTTCAGGCGTCACCATCTGGCTTTTGGCCTGGCTGATGGCCGCGGCGATCTTGGGCACCGGGAATTGCTTGGGATCCACGTTGGTGTCGATTGCCGCTTGCTTAAGCAGCTTTTCCTGGTCATCAGCATCGAAGATGACAAATTCGGGATGGATGCCGATGCTCTCGCCGTCTTTGCGCAGAATCCCGGCGCAGATACCATGAAAAGTCCCCAGGGTCATGTCCTTGACCGACCCGGAAAGCAGCTTCTCAAGCCGTTCACGCATTTCACGTGCGGCTTTGTTAGTGAAGGTCACGGCCAGGATCCGGTGCGGGTTAATACCCACCGTCCTCACCAGGTAGGCGATCCGATAGGTGATAACCCTGGTCTTGCCCGAACCGGGACCTGCCAGTATCAACACGGGACCGTGGATAGCCTCTGCCGCCTTACGTTGGGCGGGATTCAATTCTTTTAGAAGGTCGGTCGTCAAAGCCGCTTATTATAGCATTTTTGGGTTCCGGCGGCAGTTTTAAGCTTGTGCCCGCATTACGAATGACCTATTGTCTAATCCGCCCATCCCTGCTATAATGACCATCAATTAAATATCGGACCCCACTCCTTTAAACCCGGTCCTGTGAGGCCGGCAAGGGTTAGCGGGACTAAGCACGCAAAGACACCTCTTGCCGGCACTGAGTCGCAAGAGGTTTTTTCATGCCAAATAAAACGGTTATGACTGCCGAGGATATGCGGAGAACGCTGTCCCGGATCGCCCACGAGATTGTCGAACGCACCAGGGATATCAGGTCGGTGGTGCTTGTGGGAATGCAGACTCGGGGAGTACCTCTGGCAAACCGCCTGGCGAGTCTGATCACCGAGTATGAAAAGATAGAGGCGCCGGTCGGCGCGCTTGACTTCTCCCTCTACCGTGATGACCTCGGACGGCGCAATTTCAATCCGCAGGTGAAATCGACGGACATCCCGGTCGGCATAGAAGGTAAGGTTGTCATCCTGGTGGACGACGTACTTTTCACCGGCCGCTCGACCCGCGCTGCCATGGATGCCTTGATCGAATACGGCCGACCGAAAATCATTCAATTGGCGGTCCTGATTGACCGCGGTCACAGGGAGTTGCCCATCCGCGCCGATTACGTCGGCAAAAACATACCTTCCGCGGCCAATGAAGACATCAAGGTAAAGCTGGCTGAGACTGATGGGGCGGATGAAGTACTCATCTCCTCAGGTGAATAACATGTTGAACGAAACTACCGCCGCGCCCAAGACGAACGCCTGGAATCACCGTCACCTCCTTGACGTCGATGATTTCACGCCTGAAGAGTTCGAAATAGTCTTCTCAACGGCAGACGCCATGTCGGAAATTCTATCCCGGCCAATCAAAAAGGTGCCGGCGCTTCGCGGCCAAACGGTAGTCAACCTCTTTTACGAGAACTCGACCCGGACCCGCGCTTCCTTCGAAATCGCCGCCAAGAACCTCTCCGCGGATGTCCTGAATGTCACCTCAACGGCTTCCTCGATAACTAAAGGTGAAAGTCTCATCGACACGCTGAAAACGCTGGAAGCCCTTGGCGCGAATATCATCGTGATGCGCCATAATTTCTCCGGCGCCCCATACCTGGCAGCGAAACACAGTAAAGCCAGCATCATCAACGCCGGCGACGGTTGGCACGCCCACCCAACCCAGGCGTTGCTCGACCTGTATACAATCCGGAAGCATAAAGGTAGCCTGGCCGGGCTCAAAGCGACTATCGTCGGGGATGTGCGGCACAGCCGGGTAGCCCATTCCAATATCTGGGGCATGACCAAGCTGGGGATGGAGGTCACTTTATGCGGGCCGCCAACGCTCCTTCCGTACGGGCTTGATAATCCCGGCGCCAATTTTCCGAAGGTCAGGGTCGAAAATCAGGTAGAAAAAGCCGTTGCCAACGCCGATGTCGTCATGGCCTTGAGGTTACAGCGTGAACGGCAGCAGAGCGGGCTGCTGCCATCAGTGCGGGAATATGTGGAGCGCTACCAGATCACGTCTGAACGTCTGAAAAAGGCTGCCAAAGATGTCCTGGTAATGCATCCGGGCCCGGTAAACGAGGATATCGAACTGGCGACAGAATCAGCTTACGGTGAAAAATCGGTCATTAATGAACAGGTGAGTAATGGCGTTGCCATCCGCATGGCGATTCTCTACCTGCTCTCCGGCAGACAGGGTGAACTATGAAAAACTTTTTGATAAAAGGCGGAAGGCTGGTAGATCCGGCGCAGGGTATCGACGGTAAATTCGATATCGCGATGGCAGACGGTAAAGTCTCATGGATCGGTGCCGGGGAACCGCCGAAAAACGACTATACCGTTATCGATGCCACCAACCTGACCGTAACGCCGGGTTTTATCGACCTGCACACCCACCTGCGGCAACCTGGATTCGAAGAAAAGGAAACGATCTCGACGGGAACAGCCGCGGCGGCCCGAGGCGGCTTCACCACGATTTGCTCAATGCCCAACACCAACCCGGCGGTTGATAACCGCGCCACCGTCGATTATGTCAAGTGCGTCGCCTCCCGTGAAGCTGTAGTCAGAGTACTCCCTATCGGATGTATCAGCAAAGGACGAAGGGGTGAAACTCTGGCCGAACTTGGTGAAATGGCAGGCGCGGGTGTCATCGGCTTCTCAGATGACGGTTCGCCGGTTCCCGGCGCGCGCTTGATGAAACAGGCAATGGAATATGCCGCTGGCCTCAACCTGCCGATTATCGATCATTGCGAGGAGCCCAGCCTGGCCGAGGGCGGCCAGATCAACGAAGGAATTGTCGCCACGCGGTTGGGGCTTGCCGGCATACCCAACGCCGCAGAAGAGACTATGATCGCACGCGACATAGCCCTGGCTAAACTTACCGGCGCCAGGCTGCACCTGTGCCACATCAGCAGCAAAGGCTCGATTGATCTCATACGGGCTGCCAAAACCGGGGGCCTGAAACTGACCGCCGAGGTCACCCCACACCACCTCACCCTGACTGAGGAACGGTGCCTGGGCTACGACACCAACGCCAAGGTCAATCCGCCGCTGCGGACTTACGCTGACATCGAGGCGCTTATAGGGGCACTGCTTGACGGCACGATCGATGCCATCGCGACCGACCACGCGCCGCACACTGAAAACGACAAGTGCTGCGAATTTGCCCTTGCCCCATTCGGTATTTCCGGCCTGGAAACAGCTTTTGGCAGCCTGATGAAACTGGTGCACAGCGGCAAAATGCCGCTGCCGCTGATCGTCGAGAAATTGACCGCCGGGCCGGCCCGGGTTCTCGGTAATGGCTTTGAAACGGCCGGTTCCCTCAAGGTTGGAAACCCCGCCGATTTAGTAATTTCCGACCCGGCTGCGGAATGGATCGTTGAAACCGCCAAATTCGCGTCCAAAGGCAAGAATTCCCCGCTCGCCGGCGAAAAACTCAAGGGCAAGGTGATCGTCACCATCTATAATGGCAACATCGTACACGAAGAGGACATCAGATGACCAAACGCGCCATCCTGGTCCTGGCCGACGGGTCGGTTTATGAGGGCAACAGCTTCGGAGCCGAAACCGATGCTTTCGGCGAAGTGGTATTCTCCACCAGCATGACCGGCTACCAGGAAATGTTGACCGACCCGTCCTTTGCCGGGCAGATACTCATCCCCACATTCCCGCTGATCGGTAATTATGGGGTAAATCCCGCCGACTGGGAATCAGATAGGCTTCAGGTAAAGGGTTTTGTGGTTCGGGAAGAGTGTACTGATCCGTCCAACTACCAATCCGAAGCAAAGATTGATTCCTATTTGAAACAGGGCGGCATTCCGGGGATATGGGGACTCGACACTCGCGCCATTACCCGGAAACTGCGAAGCCATGGCGTGATGATGGGCATGATAACCTCGGACAAGACGCCGGGGCAAGCACTCGAAATCCTGCGGATGTCTCCAATATACGGTACGACAGACTTGGTTAAAGAAGTGTCCACCAAAGCAACTTATGACTGGGACTTGGAAGATATACCCGAGACAGCCCCACGTGTCGCCCTGCTGGACTGCGGCTGCAAGTTCCACATCATGAGGATACTTCGGCATCATGGTTGCCGGGTCACGGCTTTTCCATGCACAGCCACTGCCAAAGAAATGCTGGCCGTAAACCCCGATGGGATATTACTCTCACCCGGACCCGGAGACCCGGAATTACTGGATTACGCCACCGAGACGGTCACGGGACTAGTCGACAGCGGTAAGCCGATCATGGGCATCTGCCTTGGCAACCAACTCATCGCAAAAGCTTTCGGCGGGCATAACTTCAAGTTGAAATTCGGCCACCGTGGCGGCAATCACCCGGTCAAAGACCTTGCCACTGGGCGCGTTCACATCACTGCCCAGAACCACGGTTACGCAGTCAACCCGGAATCCATCGAAGGCAGCGGTTTGGAAGTGACCCACATCAACCTGAACGATGGCACAGTGGAAGGTATGAAACACAAATCTCTGCCGATCTTCACCATCCAGTATCACAGCGAAGCGTCGCCCGGGCCGCTGGATAACACATATTTATTTGAACAGTTTATGACAATGATGGGGAGGACCGATGCCCGTTAAACCTTCTAAAGTCTTGATCATCGGGTCCGGTCCGATCGTCATCGGTCAGGCGGCGGAATTCGACTACGCCGGTACGCAAGCTTGCAAAGCCATGCGCGAGGAGGGGGTGACCAGCGTCCTGGTCAATTCCAACCCGGCCACTATCATGACCGACGAAGAGATCGCCGACATTGTCTACATCGAACCCCTGACCGTGGAATCGGTCTCCCGAATCATAGAACGAGAGCGCCCGGATGGTCTGCTGCCGACGCTGGGCGGTCAGACAGGCCTCAATCTCGCAGTGGACCTTGCCGATTCCGGAGTGCTGGAAAAATACGATGTCCGCGTCCTGGGCACTCCTATCGACACCATCCGTAAGGCCGAAGACCGGGAACTCTTCAAGAGACTTTTGCTGTCAATCGGCGAGCACGTTCCGCCGTCCGAGACGGTTACTACCCTGGATGAGGCAAAGAAAGTTGCCGAAAAACTGGGGTTGCCCCTCATCATACGTCCCGCCTACACCCTCGGCGGCACCGGCGGCGGCATCGCCACCGACATGGATGAATTCGAGGAAATCGCCGCGGGCGGTATTGCCGCCTCGCCGATCCACCAGATCCTGGTCGAGAAATCGATCGCCGGCTGGAAAGAAATTGAATATGAGGTGATGCGGGACGCGGCCAACAACTGCATCACCGTCTGTAACATGGAGAACTTCGACCCGGTCGGCGTCCACACCGGGGACTCCATCGTCATAGCGCCGTCACAAACCTTGACCAACAAGGAATACCAGATGCTCAGGACGGCATCGATAAATATCATCCGCGCCCTAGGCATCGAGGGTGGCTGCAATATCCAATACGGCCTGGACCCATACAGCGACACCTACTATGTAATCGAAGTCAATCCCCGCGTCAGCCGGTCTTCCGCTTTGGCGTCAAAGGCGACCGGATATCCGATCGCCAGGGTGGCGGCCAAGATAGCGACCGGCAAAACGCTCGACCAGATACCCAATGCCGTTACCGGAAAAACCATGGCCTCATTCGAGCCGGCTCTGGATTACGTGGTGGTCAAGATACCGCGCTGGCCGTTCGATAAGTTTGCCACCGGCGACAGGATCATCAATACCCAGATGAAAGCCACCGGCGAAGTCATGGCTATCGACAGAACTTTTGAGGCGGCGCTGCAAAAAGCGGTGCGTTCACTGGAATTCGGTAAGAAATCGATCCTATGGGAAGACCCATCCTGGGTGCTAAACGGCGATATCTCGAGCTATCCCCTGAAGCCGACCGACCTGCGGCTTTGGGCGATTTTGGCTGCCTTGCGGCGGGGCATCTCCCCGCGGCAGATCTTTGAAGTCACCAGGATAGACCTGTGGTTCCTGAACAAGCTGCTTAACATTATCGCGATGGAAAAGCGCCTGCTGTCGGAAACATTGAACCCGGACCTGTTGTACGAAGCTAAGCGGCTCGGATTCGGCGATGAACAAATCGGCACCCTGGGCGACAGGTTGCCCGAACAGGTCCGTGAACTGCGCAAACAATGGCGAATCCTGCCGACCTACAAGATGGTTGACACCTGCGCCGCCGAGTTCGACGCTGAGACGCCATATTTCTATTCGACCTATGAGTCGGAAAATGAGGCAGTCCCTGTAAACTGCGATAAAGCCCTGGTTATCGGTTCCGGCCCGATCCGCATAGGACAGGGCATTGAGTTCGATTATTGCTCCGTCCACGCCGCCATGTCGCTGTCCAAGGCCGGTTACCAGTCCATCATGGCAAACTCCAATCCTGAGACGGTGTCCACCGATTTCGATACGTCCAACCGATTGTACTTCGAGCCGCTTGATAACGAGAGCGTCCGGGATATCCTGGACAACGAAAACTCAGGTTGCTCCCGTCCTACGCCCTCGATCTGCCAGTTCGGGGGTCAGACGGCGATCAACCTTGCTTACCCGCTGACACGCACTGGAAACCCCATCATCGGCTCGTCGGCAGAGACTATCGACCTGGCAGAAGACCGGCGCCGTTTCGAGGCTTTCCTTTCCGAATTGGATATCCCGCAGGCTCCCGGCGCCGGGGTGACCACGCTCGACGAGGGCCTGAATGTCGCCAACCTGATCGGATATCCTGTGCTGGTGCGACCCAGCTACGTCCTGGGCGGCCGGGCCATGGAAATTGTCTACGATGCTACGGAGTTGGTCCGCTTCATGAAATTGGCGATGGAGTTGCAGACCGGACACCCGGTGCTTATTGATAAATATCTCATGGGGAAAGAATGCGAAGTCGACGCCATCGCCGATGGGGAGCGCGTCCTCATCCCCGGCATCATGGAGCACATTGAACGCGCCGGCGTCCATTCCGGGGATTCCATGGCTGTTTATCCCGGACTTGGGCTGACGGCCGAGGAAACCGAGACCATTGTCGATTACACCAGCCGTATCGGTCTGGCGCTGAACGTCCGCGGCTTGATGAACGTCCAGTTTGTCATCATGCGCTCCGAGGGCCAGAGCAAGGTATATATCCTGGAGGTTAATCCCAGGGGTTCCCGTACTGTTCCGTTCTTGTCCAAGGTCACCGGCGTCCCGATGGTTGATGTCGCGGTTAACGTTATGCTGGGCAAAAGCCTCAAAGATCAAGGCTACGAGGGCGGTCTTTGGCCGGCTAAGCCGCTGGTGGCTGTCAAAGCCCCGGTATTCTCCATGTCCAAGCTGATCGGCGTTGATACCTATCTTGGGCCGGAAATGAAGTCGACCGGCGAGGTCATGGGTATTGATCATGACCTCAAAGGCGCCTTGATCAAAGCACTGATTGCGGCTGGTCTGGCATTGCCTGCCGAAGGCAGCATCCTGCTCTCGATTGCGGACCGGGATAAAGCCGAGGCGCTGCCGCTTATCCGCAAGTTGCATGGCATCGGCTACGGCCTCTATGCCACCGAAGGTACGGCGGCGATGATCGAGGTCGCCGGGATGCCTGTGAAAAAGATCTCGAAAAAACTGTCCGAAGGCCATCCAAATATCGTAGATATGATCCGCCTCGAGATTGTATCGGGGGTTATCAACACCTCAACCGGCGGCAGGGTACCGCTTCGGGATGGTTTCCATATCAGGCGCGCGGCCGCCGAAAAACGTGTCCCATGCTTCACATCCCTGGATACCGCGCGGGTAGCCATCGACGCGTTGGCCGATAGGAGCTACAATTACAATATCAAATCCATGCCGGAATACCGCAGTGGCAAACAATAGACCATACCTTGGTATCGCCAGCATCCTGTCAAATGAACCGGTCATGCCCGGAGTTTTCCGGCTGAGACTACAATGCGACGAAATCGCCGCAAAGGCCCAACCCGGCCAGTTCGTCATGCTGAAGTGCGGCGATCGTCTGCTGCTTCGCCGCCCGATCAGCATCAGCGAGGCTAACCCTCCCAGCGGCCAGATCGGTCTCTTGATCGCCAATATTGGAAAAGGCACAGACTGGTTGTCGGGACGAAAGCCTGGCGAGGAATTGGATATCATAGGGCCACTGGGCAACGGTTTCGTCATCGGCGACAAGGCTGAAAACCTGCTCTTGATCGGCGGCGGCATGGGTATCGCCCCGCTTAATTTCCTGGCAACAAGGGCCGCCACACTCGGAAAAAGGGTCACTTTAGTATTAGGCGCCCGAACCGGCGAGCTCCTTTGCCCGTCGACGTATCTCCCTGAAGTCAACGAGTGTGTCTTCTGCACCGAAGATGCCTCAGTGGGCATCAAAGGCCGGGTCACCGACTGCCCGGACGCCCATATCGAAGCCGCCGACCAGATCTTCACCTGCGGTCCGCTGCCCATGTACCGCGCCCTGATGAAAGACGCCCGATTCAAGTCCAAGCCGATGCAGGTATCGCTGGAAGTCCGAATGGCCTGCGGAATCGGGCTTTGCTACGGCTGCACCATTAAGACGGAGAGCGGACTCAAACAGGTCTGTGAAGACGGTCCCGTGTTCGAAGCGCACGATATCCTGTGGGAAGAACTGGCGGACTTATAGGCTTGACCTCTGGGACTATTGACAGGCAAATGATTAATCCTTCGAATAAAGCCGGCGTCATCGTTATAGGCGGGGGAGCCGCCGGACTGATAGCCGCGGGCCGGGCGGCTGAACTTGGCGCCCAAGTTACCCTCCTCGAAAGAATGGAAGCTCCCGGCAAGAAACTCCTCATCACCGGCAAAGGTCGCTGTAATATCACCAACACCGCTCCTCTCAAGGAATTCCTGACCGCGTTCGGACCCAACGGCAGGTTCCTCCACGGCGCCTTCCATAGATTTTTCAGGGATGAACTGCTGGAACTTTTCAGGCAGAAAGGCGTCGAAACCGAGAATGAGCGGGGCGGCCGGGTCTTTCCCGTTTCCGACAACGCTGCCGACGTAGTTAACGCGCTGGTGTCTTACGGCGAGAGCCACGGGGTAGAAATCAGGCCGAATAGCCGCGTTATTACCATTGAGCGCGATTGCGACGCCGTCACCGGGGTTCGTCTCGAATCTTGTGAGATAATTCCCGCCGGCGCCGTGATACTGGCCGCTGGGGGTGCCTCTTACCCCGCCACGGGATCCGCCGGCGACGGCTTCAACCTCGCCGAAGCACTCGGCCACAAGATCAATCCACTCTATCCAGGCCTGGTGCCGCTGGTTCTAAAAGAGATCAGTTTCGCTATCGCCTGCCAGGGTGTCGCCCTGAAGAACATCCGCCTTACCGCCTTCGGGTGTGATAAAGGTTCCATCCCGAAGATGACCATCGAGCATGATTACGGCCGCGGCACGGGTTATGAAAAACCCGCGAAACCGATCATCGAGAGCCGCTTTGGCGAGATGCTGTTCACCCATTTCGGAATCGGCGGACCGATAACGCTGCTGATGAGCCAGGCGGTAGCGCGGGCTCTGGATTCCGGACCGGTATCAATCAGCATCGACCTCAAACCGGCACTTTCAAACAAAGAACTCGATGCGCGCTTGCAGCGGGAGTTTGCCGCTTCTCCGAAGCGCCAACTTCCGGCAATCCTGCGGGAATTGTTGCCTGAAAAAATGGTGGAGGTTATGGCGGGAATGTCAGGGATCCCGTTAGGCAGGACCGCCTCAAATTTTACCGTCGAAGATCGACGTGCCCTGGTCAGCCTCCTCAAAAACCTGACTTTCGAAGTAAGGAGTACCCTGCCTCTGGGTGCGGCCATGGTCACGGCCGGCGGCGTCGAACTTAGCGAAGTCGATCCGAAAACAATGGCTTCTAAGCTGGTGCCGGGTCTTTACCTGGCTGGCGAGGTATTGGATTTAGACGCCGATACCGGCGGCTATAATCTCCAGGCCGCGTTTTCGACCGGCTGGGTAGCGGGTGAATCTGCCGCTAAATTCCTCGGCGCCAGGGAGCCCAAAACATCCTGAATTCCAAAAATTTTGCGTTATAATAGTTGAAAAGAACTTATCTGGAGAGGCTCAGTTGAAGAAGATAGCCGTTCTCACCAGCGGCGGTGACGCACCGGGGATGAACGCGGCGATTAGAGCCGTCGTCAGGCTTGGCATCGCTTCCGGTTTAGAGGTTATAGGCACCAATAACGGCTATAGCGGACTCATTGCTGGAGAGTTCCGGCCTCTTGGCGCGCGCGATGTCTCCGGAATCATCCAATCAGGGGGCACCATCCTGGGCTCCAGCCGCTCTGCCGAATTCGAAACTGAGTCCGGAAGACAAAAAGCCCTCGATAATCTTGTCAAATCAGGGATCGAGGCATTGGTCGTCATCGGCGGCAACGGTTCCCAGACCGGCGCTCATCTTCTTAACGAGATGGGCTTCCCGGTTGTTGGAATTGCTTCGACCATCGATAATGATCTGTATGGCACGGATCAGAGCATTGGGGTCGACACGGCGCTAAATATCGTGTTGGAAGCTATTGACCGCATCAAAGTCACGGCCACATCTCACCATCGAGCCCATATCGTGGAGACGATGGGAAGGAGCCACGGCTACCTGGCTTTGACCGCCGGTATCTGCGGGGGAGCGGAATTCATTGTTATCCCCGAGGTAGAGGTTGAACCCAAACAGATCGCCCAGGTCATCGAAGAGACTTATGCGCGTGGTAAATCTCATTGCCTGATTGTCGTTGCCGAAGGCGCCTACTGGAACGCAACAAGGCTCCAGGAACACTTCAAAGAGAATGCCAGCCTGGGATTTTCAATCCGAACGACCATCCTGGGCCACGTCCAACGCGGCGGGGCGCCCACTGCCTTTGACCGGATGCTCGGTACCCGCATTGGTGTGGCGGCCGTCAAAGAACTTGTATCTGGCCGCGCGGGCTCGCTGCTCGGTTTGGCTTGCGGGGAAATCGCCGCGACCCCGTACGCGGACGTCGTAACCAACCTCAAAAAACTTGATCTCTCCGTCCTCGATACGGCGGAAAAACTCGCGCGATAAGGACCGGGAATGGGAAACAGGGCTGGATCTCTTCTATTTGATCCGGGATTACAAACGGGGATAAACCGCCACCTGATTGTTAGATAGGAAAATCGCGATAAAGAGGGGAGTTTCCCGATGTCTACTTTGCTCCTCACCCGGCATGACGTTCTGGCACTGATCACCATCCCGGAAACATTGAGAGCCGTCGAACAGGCGTTTACAGATTATGCCCTGGGCAAGGCAGTAATGCCCTCAAAGGCTTATCTGACTTTAGCTTCGGGCGATTTCCGGGCGATGCCGGCATCCGTGCCGGGCGCGGCCGGCCTGAAATGGGTCAACGTGCATCCCCAGAACAATAAACGCGGATTGCCGACGGTCATGGCGATCGTTGTTTATTCTGATCCGGATACCGGTTACCCGTTGGCGATCCTGGACGCCACCGAACTCACCGCTTACCGGACCGGGGCGGCTGGCGCCATTGCCAGTAAATACCTGGCCCGGAAGGATGCCAGATCGCTGGGGCTCATCGGCACTGGCAAGCAAGCACAAACGCAACTGCTGGCCCATGCCGAATTTTTCAATTTTGACGAGATACTGGTCTTCGACCGCTCGCTTGAATCAGCAACACTATTCAAATCGCTGTTCCCCCATTTTCCCGTCAAGATCGTGACCCTTAAAGAGGCTTGCGGCGCCGACATCGTCTGTACCCTGACGCCGACGCGAAGCCCTTTCCTCAAACTCGCATGGCTCAAGCCGGGGGCGCATGTCAATGCCATCGGCGCTGACGCGCCTGGTAAAGAGGAATTGGAACCTGAGGTGCTGGAGATTGCCAAAGTGGTCGTCGACGACATTGAACAATCAACCCACGCCGGGGAGCTTAATGTTCCGGTTTCAAACGGGTCATTCAGCCCAGCGAAAATTTACGCCACCCTGGGCGAGCTGACGTCTGGGAAAAAGGTGGGGCGCGCCGACCCGAAAGATATTACCGTTTTCGACTCAACCGGGCTGGCGATCCAGGACATCGCAACCGCTCGCGTGATCTACTCCAAGGCCCTGGAAAATCGAAGCGGGCTGAATTTTGACTTCATTCAACGTGAAAACAGTTTTTGACAAAAAACGTTCCACTTTTGCCCTGGTCCACATGAAAGGTATAATAACCCATTTTATGTTGCCTAAGACGTAATGTTAGCACCTGAGACCAAAACCGCCACAATTTCGGTACGAATGCTCATTGCCGGGGTTTTGGCTTTTGCCGGGTTTTACATCTTATCAAGGGCGGATTACCTCCTTTTCCACAGCATTGTGGAACTGCTCGGCGTCGCCATTACGTTCAGCATCTTCGTTATCGCGTGGAACGCCCGCCGGTTTATGTCGAACGATTATCTGCTGTTTATCGGCGTCGGTTTTTTATTTGTCAGCATTTTGAGCGCCATGCATACCCTGTCCTACCGCGGCATGGGAGTTTTTATTGGCTTTGAACCCACCAACCTCGCCGCCCAATTTTGGATTGCCGCCCGTTACCTGCAAAGTTTCACATTGATTCTGGCGCCCTTATTCATCCACCGCCGGTTGAATTCCAACCTTGCGTTCACAGTCTTTGGCATTGCCACGGCATTGATCATCATGTCAATTCTTGTCTGGCAGGTCTTTCCCGCCGCTTTTGTCACAGGGAGCGGACTTACCGCTTTCAAAATCATCAGCGAGTATGCCATTTCGGGGATCCTGCTGGGTGCCGCCCTGCTGCTCCGGCGGCATCGAGCCAAGTTCGGACTCAATGTCGTCTCCTACCTCACAGCCGCCATGCTGGTGAACATAGCGGCTGAGATGGCGTTTACCCTCTACACCGACGCATATGGCTTCCTGAATGCCGTCGGGCACTTCCTGATTCTTATTTCGATCTATTTCATTTACAAGGCGATCATTGAGACCGGTCTTTCCCGGCCGTTCGACCTCATGTTTCACCAGTTGAAATTGAATGAAGAGCGTTTCGAAGAACGCGCTAACGAATTGCAGCGCTTTGAACTCCTGTCCAACAACTCGCGCGATATCATTCTGATGATCAGGGCCGACGACGGGCATATCGTCGAAGCCAACACTGCCGCGACCGCAGCTTATGGTTACACCAGAAACGAACTCCTTGCCTTGAAAATCGGCGACCTAAGGGCCGAAGGCGATCAAAATATCATTTCCTGGCAAATGGCTGAGGCCAACGACACCGGTATCATGTTCGAAACCATCCATCGGCGCCGCGATGGCCGCGAATTTCCGGTGGAGGTCAGTTCCCGGGGAGCTACCATAGCCGGGACCAGGCTGTTGCTCTCCGTGGTGCGTGACATCACAGACCGTAAAAGAACTGAACAAGCCTTAAAACAGAGTGAAGCCAAGCTACGCTCACAACTGGATTACATCCTGTCTCCTGAAGGGGACCTGGGTGAACAAGAATTGCTGGCCATCCTCGATCTACCCGTAGTTCAAGGCATGATGGACGATTTGTACGAGGTGACGCGGCTGGGATTTGCGATTATCGACCTCAAGGGCAAAGTCCTTGTCGGTACGGGTTGGCAAGATATTTGTGTTGAGTTCCACCGGAAAAATCCAATTACCTGCGCAAACTGTATCGAGAGCGATCTTGCCCTGACTCAAGGCGTCAAAAGGGGAGAATTCAAGACCTACAAGTGTAAGAACAATATGTGGGATATCGTTACGCCCCTCTACGTTGGCGACCGGCATGTTGCCAACGTATTCACCGGGCAGTTTTTCTTTGAAGATGAGCAACCGGATGCCGAACTTTTCGCCAAGCAGGCTAACCGATTCGGATTCGATAAATCCGCGTACCTCGCCGCTTTGAATCGCGCCCCCCGCCACAGCCGGGAAAAAGTAGCCGCCCTGATGGATTTTTTCACCCGTTTCTCTTCGATGGTTTCGGAATTGGGTTACTCCAATCTTAAACTGGCTAAAGCCAACGCGGATCAGCAACAAGCCGCCGAGGCGCTCAAAATAAGCGAGGAACGTTTCAATAAAGCTTTTAAAGCCAGCCCCGCCGCTTCTGCCATCACCAGGGTAGATGACGGAACGTATATCGATGTTAATGAAAACTACGAACGCCTGATGGGATATTCAAGGGATGAGCTGGTGGGCCGGAAAACCACTGATTTCGACATCTATCTTCATCCGGAACAAAGGTCGGAGATAGTCCGTTTGATGAGCGAAACAGGGAGAGTACGAGACTTTGAATTGACCCTGCGGAAGAAAAACGGCCAACTGCTGGATACGCTATCTTCACTCGAAATAATCAACCTGGGGGAACAGAAATTATTCCTCTCGACCATTATCGATATCACCGACCGAAAAAAGGCTGAATCGGCCGTCAAGGCGGCCGCCGAGGAATGGCAGGCAACTTTCGACTCAATCAACGACATCATCATGCTTCTGGATCCGAATCACAGGATAATTCGCGCTAACCAAGCCTTCACTGAAACGTTTAAAATTCCAGCCGAGCAGGCGGTGGGGAAATTTTGCTACGAAATCGTCCATGCCACTGCTCACCCACCAGCGTTTTGTCCGCACCGCCGTACGATAAACTGCGGTACGGAAGCCAAAGAAGAGTTCCTAGAACCGAATTTGGGCATTTATATCGAAGCCACGACACTGCCCATAATCGATAATTCCGGCAAGTGCACCGGCAGTGTTCACATCGTCAAAAATATTCACGAACGAAAATTAGCCGAAGCGGAGCGTGAAAAACTGCACCGGCAGATCGACGAACAGCGTCGCCTTCTACAAAACACGTTGGACCAGTTGCCTGCTGGAGTGGTCATCCGGGATGTCGGCGGAACCCTGGTGATGGCCAACAGCCAATTTTCCGTGATCTTCGGCGAACCGCCCGGTAACGAAAATACCTTTGATCTGAACCGCAGTTTTCACCGTGATGGCAAAAAATACCTGGCGGGTGAATGGCCGATGAACCGGACAATTGCCACCGGTAAAGCCATAGACAATGAAGAGGTGGACATTGTCCGTGGGGATGCAAGCCGCGCCACGATCAGTGCTTCAACAAGTCCCATCCGAAACGATGCCGGGCAGATCATCGCCTACGTCGGAGTTTTCCGCGACATAACCGACAGCAAGCGGGCGGAGGGAGCCATTCAGGAACTGAACGCGACGCTTGAACGCCGGGTCGAGCAACGCACCAGAGAGCTTGAAAGCGCCTATGCCGACCTGTCTGAGCAATTGAAGCTCAGGGCCAAGGCGGAAGAATCACTCCGTTCGTTATCCAGCAGGCTGCTTTCCATCCAGGAAGAAGAGCGGCGGACGATCGCACGCGAACTTCATGATCAAACCGGCCAAAGCCTGACGGTGCTGAAGCTTATGTTCGGAAGAGCCGACCGGATGGCGCCCGAGGAAATGAAACCGATCCTCAAGGACACCGGGAACCTGATCGCCGACATTATCAAACAGGTGAGAAGCCTTTCCCTGTCTCTTCGACCTGGCATCCTGGACGATTTGGGGTTGGTCCCGGCAATGGAATGGCTTTTCAAGCAGCTTCAATCTCAGGCGGACCTGCTGGTTCATTTCGAACACGGTGAAATTTCGGGATTGTCCACGGAAATGAATACGGTCATATACCGGATTACCCAGGAAGCGCTGACCAATATAATGCGGCATGCCGGTGTCAAGGAAGCCTGGATCCAGATGTCGGTGGCTGATCGTGGGCTGTACCTGAGGATCGAGGATCACGGTCGCGGATTTGATACAACAGTTTCAAACCCATCGACCGGACTGTCGGCGATGAGAGAGCGAGCGGCGCTCCTGGGAGGGAGTTACAACCTTGAATCCAGCCCCGGCAGGGGCACGGTCATCAACGTGGTTTTACCTTTAAGGAACCCGGCTAGTGATTCCGGTTGACATTATTAGTGTGGTATAGCCTGCTAAATACGTATCATTACGTATTCTCAAACAACTCCGACTAACTTAAAATTACACTATGAAATCATATAGCGATGACGGTGCTTGGGATATGACAACCATTATACTGGCTGATGATCACAAGATAGTGCGGCAGGGCGTTCGGGCGTTGCTTGAATATGAACCCGATTTTAATATTGTCGGCGAAGCGGGCAGCGGTACGGAGGCCTTGTCAATGTTGGAGAGTACCATCCCCGATGTGCTCGTGACCGATCTCTCAATGCCCGGGTTAACGGGAATCGAGCTGGCTAGCGAGATCAGGAAGCGCAACTGGCCGACCAAGGTAATCATTCTCTCGATGCACGGGGATGAACCTTACGTCGCCCGGGCTCTGGCAAGTGGGGCATCGGGTTACATTCTAAAAGAATCCGGAGTTGAACATACGGTAAACGCCATCAGGGAAGCCCTGGCGGGCGGACTTTATGTCAGCCCTCCGTTGATCATGCCCTCGGTTAACTGAAAATCAATCCGGATGACTTAGAGGTCTGCGTAAAGCGTCATGTGACGTGAACACTGGTAATCTGGCGATCAAAAACAAAAGCCGGTGTCACAATAACGCTTCACATGTGTCTGAACGAATGATCAGAGGGCTCCGCGCCCCACTGGCGGTCAAACTTGATTCGGTAAATTCCCTCCATTAGGTTAGGAATTGGGTTAGGCAACTGTGTATTTTCAAGTGGGGTGACCGATGGATTGGCGAGATCTGAGCATCGACGGCTACAACCGGATTTTTGAACTCCTCGATCCGGCGTTGCAGGGCATGTCGCAGACGGAGCTGAATCAACAGCCAAAACCCGACTGCAACAGCCTTGGCTGGACCGTCTGGCATCTGGCCCGGGGTCAGGACGCTCAGATTGCGGACCTGGCAGGAACCGAACAGCTCTGGATAAAAGACGGCTGGCATGATAAATTCAACCTCCCTCCTGATCCTGAGGATACCGGGTTCGGAGACAGTATAGAGCAAGTCAGAGCTTTCAAATCACCTTCGGCGTCAGTACTGGAATACTGCCGCGCAGTGGTCGCCGCCTCAAATCGATATCTAAAAACCGTCAATGCGAGTGAACTCAACCGTGAACTCGACGAATCCTATCAACCAAGGCCTACCGTTGGAGTCCGCATTGTTTCAATTATGGCTGACGCATTGGTCCATGCCGGTGAAGCCGCCTATATCCGCGAGCTGATCAAAGGATCCGGGTGGCTGGGTTATTGAAGGACCTGCGGCCGTGTTGTTTACTTAGGATGAAGCATATACAATATCACAAACCGATCCGGTAACAGCGGTCAATGCGCGAAGGTGAGCATCGATGCCCTCCTTAAAGGATATCCTGGCGGTCATTATGGGCGGCGGCCGCGGCACGCGCTTGCACCCACTTACCGCGTTAAGGGCTAAGCCAGCTATCCCTCTTGCTGGCAAATACCGGCTCATCGACATCCCCATCTCCAACTGCATCAACTCCAGCATTTTCAGGATCAGCGTACTTACCCAGTTCAATTCGGCTTCTCTCAACCGGCATGTCAGCCAGACCTACCAATTGGACAGGTTCCATGCAGGGTTCATCGAAATCCTGGCCGCCGAGCAGACTGCGGTGACCAGCGACTGGTACCAGGGGACGGCTGACGCCCTTCGGAAGCAGCTGATTCAAATCCAGTCCGCCAACCCCACAGATGTCCTGATACTGGCCGGGGACCACCTGTATCGCATGGATTATTCCAGGATGGTCGAATACCACTGGTCTTCAGGCGCCGATATAACCGTCGGCGTCATTCCGATCAACGGAGAGGAAGTCGACCGGTTCGGGGTCTTGAAACGCGGCGCGGATGGCAGGATCATCTCTTTCAAGGAAAAACCCAGGGATGCGGCATCGCAGGCTGCTATGGTCAGTTATCCTGACCGGACGAACTGTTATCTTGGCTCGATGGGCATCTACGTATTTAAAGCCGGTGTCCTCGCCGACATCCTGACGAATAAACCGGATTTCGTCGATTTCGGCAAGGATGTCATCCCCTGGGCGGTCGACAATTTGACGGTTTTCAGCTATGAATTCGATGGCTATTGGCGGGATATCGGAACCATCCGCTCATTTTACGAGACCAATCTCGAATTGACACGCCAGGACGCCCCGTTCAATTTCTACGACCCTCGCGGACCGATATATACTCACGCCCGTTTTCTTCCCGGTTCAATTATTGAAGATTCCAGTGTGCATGACGTCCTGCTAGGTGACGGGTGCCTGCTCAAAAGTTCCAGCGTCATCCATTCGGTAGTCGGCGTCCGCAGCCAGATAAGGCGCGGCAGCGTGATCAGCGACTCCGTGCTGATGGGTGCCGATTGTTACCGGGCTGACAACCACGACCGGCCGATAGGCATCGGGGAGAAATGCTACATCCAGGGTGCTATTATCGATAAAAACGTCAGTATCGGCGCGGGTAGTGTGATCAAACCCTTCCCGCGCGGCACCAACGAAGATCACGGTAGTTGGGTCATTCAGGACGGCATTGTCGTCGTGCCGAAAGGTACCGTGTTACCCGAAGGCACCATTATCGAACCCAAGACGATCGCCAGACAGCTGACCTTTTAAGTCGAATCGATGCCCGACAAAACACTAGGTTCGGACACCTCGAAACCCATCATCACCATGGCTTCCGCCGAGATTGTCCCGTTTGCCAAAACCGGGGGACTGGCAGACGTCGTCGGCGCCTTGTCTCAAGCACTAGCGTCATCTGGAGCCACGGTTAATCTCATAATGCCGGCGTACCGTAGCGTCATCAACGGGTCACTCGTCGATCTGAAGCCGGTCAAAAACATCAGCATCCCAATCCGGGGTAAGATCGTCTCCGGCCAGCTTTATAAAAAACGCATCAATTCCTCTCTAAGCGCCTATTTTATTCGCGCCGACGAGTATTTCGACCGCGAATGTCTTTACGGCGACGAATCCGGAGACTATCCTGACAACGCTGAGCGTTTCGCCTTTTTTTCCCGCGCGGTACTTGAAGTCGCCAGGCTCACCAAGACCGAGATCATCCATCTCCACGACTGGCAGGCAGCCCCGGCGGCGGCTTTCCTCAGGCTCCAACCCGAAAAATACCCGGAATTAGGAAAAACAAAAATCATCCTGACGATCCATAATCTTTCTTACCAGGGCATATTCAGCAGCGACCACTGGCCGGCCCTCGATCTCGATTGGGGCTACTTTGATCCCGGGCACCTGGAATTCTGGGGTAAGATAAACTACCTGAAATCCGGTATTGCCACCGCCGACCGGATTACCACCGTCAGTCCGACTTATGCCAGGGAGATTCAACAGGAAGGCGGAGGTTTCGGTCTGGAAGGGCTGCTGCGGGAACGGTCTAGCCGGCTCACGGGAATCTTGAATGGAATCGATTATGAGAGCTGGAACCCGGAAAGTGACTCATACATCCAGAAACGTTACTCTGCCTCGGACACCTCGGGGAAAAAGGAATGCAAACGTTTTCTCCAAGAATGCTATGGCTTGAAGGAGGATCAGGAAGTCCCGGTAGCCTGTATCGTAACCCGCCTCGTGGAAGGCAAGGGGCTGGAATTGATAGTGGATGCCGCTCAAGAGATTCTTTCATCGGATATCCAACTCCTCGTGCTCGGCCGGGGCGAAAGCCACTATGAAACCTATTTCAGCGAGCTGGCTAAGAATCATCCAGGTCAGGTCGGTGTTAAAATCGCTTTCGATGAAGCCAGCGCCCATCAGATGATCGCCGGGGCGGACATTCTACTAATGCCTTCGAAGCGTGAGCCTTGCGGCCTCACACAAATGTACGCGGTAAGGTATGGCACTATCCCCATCGTCAGGCGAACCGGAGGCCTGGCCGATTCGGTCGAGCCTTATAACGCTGCTAACGGCAGCGGAACGGGCTTCATTTTCGATAATTTTTCGCCTGAAGACTTCCTTGAGGCGATCAAGCAGGCAACGATTGTTTACAGGCAAAAACCGGATTGGGAACACCTTGTCCGCCGAGCGATGACAGCCGACCACTCCTGGAACCGCTCTATGCAGCAATACCTCCGGTTGTACCTCGAACTGATAAAATAGAAACCTTTCGCCATCGGGTCCCCAATTAAGGCAGCACCCACTTCAGGAATATCGCATTCAGGTCTTTGCCCGAACGCGATTGGAACCATTCTTCGAACGAGGCCGTATCGACCACTTGCCACCGGAAATTCTCGCAGTAACCCCGCAGACAGTTGTCGAAAATCGGCCCGCCGAGAAAATCGGCGAGCGCTACGAGGAACAGCGGGCCCCGCCCGTAAATAATCGAACCGTAAGTGTAGCCCGGATATGACGACACGGGCATCCCGATGGGAATTTCGGCTTTGAGAGTACGGGACCAAAAACTGTTCCATCCTGATTTGGAGGCATTCCAGCCGTCCTGGCCGTGAATATCGAGGTAGTATAAGCCGGTGACATACTGGGTCAGCGATTCGTCGAGCCAAGGCTGATCGACCTGATCGTTGCCAATTAAGTTGTAAAACCACTGGTGCCCCGTTTCATGGGCCACCGTTTCCTCCAGAAGACCAAGATTGTCGTACACACTCATGCCAATCCCGACGATGCCGGGGTATTCCATTCCGATGCCGCCTCCGGAAAGAGCCAGCGGGACGATATCGAACTCGGTGTAGGGGTAAATACCGAAGCGGTTATTGAAGACACGTATGGCGTCAACGGCGGTCGATAATGCCCTGTCGGCTCCGTTCTGCTTTCCCTGAAGATAATAGCTGTTAACTGTAGTTTCACCGACTGTCGTACTCTTCAGGGCTAACTGGTTACTTGCTACAAGGTAGAAATCCCGCGCGGGACCATCGGCAAAAGTAATTGTCTGATTATTCTCCTGTTGACTTCGCGCAATTTCCACCCCTGATGCCACAATGGTTGTATTTGATGGCGCCGTAACGTTCACCTGAAAAAAAGCGGCATCGTTGTAGGTTTTGTCTCCGTCGGGATCCGTCGCTTCGATGTGCCAGCCGTTTTCATCGTAGACCGGGATGATCGGGAAGAAAGAATCCAAAGCCAGGACGCCGTTGAAGTAACCAAGAAGTCCAAAATTCTGTTCGGTAGTCAAAGGCAGCGTCAGGCTAAAATCCAGGCTGATTGTAATCCCGTCTCCTGGTTTCAACGCCGCTGGAAGAGTTACTTTAAGAGCCGATGAACTTGAAGTTGTCTCGAAACTTGCCGGTTTTCCATCGACAGAAACGACTGAAACGACTTCCTGCCCGCCTGATTCGTTCGAAAACAATCGGAAATACACCGATGGCAACTCAACCGTTTCCCGGTTAATGTAGCGCACCTCTTGGTGGCCGTTGACTGTTCCGAAATTTGGGGAAATGCTCACATCCAAATGGTAAACTGTTGCTTCTGACATCGTCGCGAGAGTGGCATGTTCGCCCTGGATAAGGTTGGCCTCGTAAACACTCAGGTCATTCCAGTTGACTTCCGTTGGAGTCGTCTTCGCCGGGGAAATACATCCGCAAGCCGTGATGACAAGCATCACGCCGGCTACAATCGGTTTACTGAAGTTCTTAAATGTGCTCACTATTATATTTTAGACTATCGGAGAATCAACCTGAATCACCAGTTTGACACGATTTGTGTTTGCAGAAAACCAGGCTGATATGCTATATTTCGGTTCTGTCCCCGTGGGGCCGTAGTTCACTTGGGAGAACGTTTGACTGGCAGTCAAAAGGTAGAGGGTTCGATCCCCTCCGGCTCCACCACCACTTTTCACTCAAGTCTAGATCCCTCTTTACTATCCGGAGAACGTCCCGACAGCGTCGGGAAGGTAGAGGGTTCGATTCTCGGCTCCACCAATTTTCCGTCTCACGATCGACTTTATTTTTGATTTGTTTTTGCTTCACTAAAAAGCTTTTATTTCGAAACGAATCGGTCTAAATTAGCTTTGCCGCAAACCTGCGATTCGTTTTTGAAACCGAACCCTCCGAGGTTCAGTCCAGCAAGAAACGATTCATCCGCTGAAATGTGCAGATACATTTGTGCTATTTTTGTTCACTCGGTATTATAGCACACTGGTTCTCTAAGGTAGTCAAGCGTCTCGTGTCGTTTTTGGCTTGTTATTTTATTATGTTAAGTCTCAAATGAATATAAAGAGGAGGCTAATAACTTAGCCTCCTCGAAGAGCCGATACTCCTGACTAATTATTAGTAGTCAATGCCCATCTTGAATTTCCTCGCGGCGAGAGGAGTCCTGGGATCCGGGACGACGGCATCCGGTCTCATCATCTCGTTGTCTTCATGGTCCACGATATGACAATGCCAAACGTAATCGTAGATCGCCCCGGAACGGCCGGGAATGGCATCGTTCGGGATAAAGTCATAACGCAACGAAGCTGCGTTGCTATTGTTCTTGATTCCCAGGTCCGTGGCCGCCCACCTTACCACAAACCGGGTGACGTAACCCGGGAGAGCCAGAACCGTGTCCTTCCACCCGGCTTCATTCGGTTTAGGAGGCAAAACGTCACCGTCCAAGAAAGGTGAAACATCCGGGTTTCCACCGTATTTGTTTCCGGAAGCAGTTGATGGTCCATAGCTCAATGGCGGCCCGTAGGCGGGAATAAATTCACTTCCGGGGAACGATCCGTTGTATACCGCCTGGTAACCGTCCGGAGCCCCGTCCCCCAGGTAGAAGCTCTGCCGGTTCATCAACTGGAATTGCGCCAGATGAGTGTGAATGGGATGGGCATCCATAGTCGTATTGACGATTTCCCAGATTTCAGTATCGCCCTCTTTAGGCAACTCGGTAAGCCAGTTGCCGACGCCGTCCGCAACTCCGCCATTGACTGGAATCAAAGGCGGACGCATCATCTCATTCGGGTCTGAGTCGCTCGGCCGTAATCCCATCCATTTAGAGTTGTTAACCAGCACTTCGGCAGGGCCACCGGCGAAAAACTTGCCGTCGAGATTAACACCGTCGGGCTCGTACTTTGCAATCTCCACCAGCACCAGGGACCTAGTGAGATCAGCAACAACACCTTTGGCAAGGGTCCCGGCCGCAGGATCAACCAATCTTACGATGGCGTCTTTTTTACTCCTGATCGAAGCGCCAGCGACCGACGGATCGAAGCTCGTGTCCACTAAGGACGCTCCGCTCACAACCACAAACTGCATGACCCTGCCAGTCGTGGATGGAACAGCCTGATCATTCAGGTCGCCACCGAACGGAGAATCCGGTCCGAGATTGTTAAGGACCAATTTGGTTCCGTCGGAGAGCCCGGCAAAATCGATAATGAATTCCGCGCGTTCACCTGGCATGACCATGAGTTCGGTCAAACGGACGGGTTTGTCCAGATATCCCTGATCAGTGCCGATCTGCCAGATGACAGGGTGAGCCGAATTTACGGTAGCCGCGGTATCCTGGAAGGTCAAGCGGTAAGTCCGTGCGTTTGACCCGTTGATCAGGAAAAAGCGATACCGCTGAGCCTTAACTTCCAGGTAGGGCCAAACCTTCCCGTTGACGGCGATGGTATTGCCGAAAAATTCAGGCGACCAGTACAGGTGATCAGGAGTCGGGCTGGGATTGTCCGGATCATCCGGCCCGCCGGTGAAGTACAACTGACCATCCGTATCGAATTTCCGGTCCTGGATGACGAGCGGAACGAGGGTATCATCCGACGGGTTTGGACCTAATGCGCCGCCTCTTAAACCTGTCGCATTTAGACCCGGGGGAAGGGACAAGTTGGGATCGATGAGCGCATAAGCGCCAGCCAAGCCGCAATAGACGTTAAGGCGGGTAGCTCCAAGGGTGTGATCATGGAACCACAAAGGCGCGGCCTCTTGAACATTAGGGTATCGATAGATGCAATAGTTTTTAGCAGAATTCCCATCCTTGGAATAAAATGCTTTGCCGACCTTACTGCCATCGCTAACAAACCACGACTCGGGACCTCCGTCGATCGCCGCGGGATCCTCAGCACCATGTAGATGCACTGCCGCGGGTATGGGACCGGAGTAATGAGCCGGGTTGCCAATGAACTTCGGGTCGGGAGTGTCATACTCGACATACCTCGGGACCCCGTTGGGGTTGGCCCAGTGAAGACTCTGGTCTATTGAGTAGGTATAGGCCTGAATTTGGGTTGAATCTGTGGTGCCCAGGTTGTTCGTAAATTTGAATTCGGTCGGTTTTCCACGGGTTGCCACTAAGACCGGCCCCGTGTAAGTTTCACGCGTTGGGCCCTTGTCCGTGCCGGCGGACAAATATCCCCAGACCCAGGTGCCGTCATAGTTACCGCCTGACGCAGGCGCGAAAGAGTCAGGCAGCATCCTGGCTCTAAATTCCTCCATGCTGATCCCAATCTGGGATGCACCGGCCACGATAGTCTGGATCGGTCCGCCTGCCACACTCAGCAGGGGCAATGGTTGAGCGAATTGCTCGATTGTCGTTGAATCTTCGAGAGGCGTTTGAGGCGTAAAAGAAGCATCGGTCAGATTTGCTGCGTGGACCCGCTTAGAATCGACCAACTGAAGACCAGTAGCTGCTATCGTTCCAAGAGCAGCCCCGGCAAGCCCGGTTGCCTTAATGAAACTCCGACGCGTCATCCGTGTAAAATTGAACTTTTCCATTTCATCTCTCCTTTCAAAACTATATATGGTATCGCCACCATGAAAATAAAAACTTCGACAACCTCCTCAAAATCTCCACAATCAGTTCTAGAACTATTATGTGGGGAAACTGGTCATTTTGATATAGGTATCGCCACGTATTTTTACGTGATAAAATACTTAATTTCTTCACACTTAAACTCAGTTTAGTATGCAAAATTATTGTAACGTTGCCGAATGCCCTAAAAGTACAAATATATCGAATTTCTTGCCCCTCACCCGCCCCGCCCGTATAATGCTGCTATTCAACCGAGGAGAATCTATGGCCGAAACATCCCAGGAGATCAAAACACCCGCCTACTACAGCGTCGCCTACTGGCGCAAATGGGCCGGACTTTACGACCGGACGACAAAACTGGCTTTTCTTCCCTTCGGCGGCGAAAAGAGATTCCGCCGCAAGTTCGTCGCCGGAGCCCACCTGAAGGACACGGACCAGGTGCTGGACATCTGCTGCGGGACCGGCTCTACCACCGCGATCATCGCGGAGGAGGTAAATCAAGGTAAAATCATCGGTGTCGATCTTTCGCCGGATATGCTGGCTGTCGCCCGGAAGAAAGTGCCGGCTCAGTGGGTCGGTTTCGAACGTGCCAGCGTCGATGCCCTGCCTTTCGGCGATAATTCATTCGATGCGGTGCTGTGCACATACGGCCTTCACGAGATCCCCAGAGCCATCCGCGCCGGTGCTTTGAAGGAGGTTTTCCGCGTCCTCAGGCCGGGTGGCAAGTTCATGACCATGGATTACAACCTGCCCCACCGGTTCCCGGCCCGCCAGGCCGTTTCCGCTTTTGTCCGAATTTTCGAACATGACGTTGCGTACCAGATGATGAGGGGCAGCCTGGCAGGAGAGGTCGAAGAATCAGGCCTGCGGGTGCTCCGCAAAAAAGAGGCGCTGGGGGGGATGTTCCAGATCATCGAGAGTGTTAAGGATTAGCAGGCAACGAGGTTTCCGATGATGAATACTGATAATGTCGCTGCCAAAATACGGGCGCTGGCCAAGGAAAAGAATGCGGTCATCCTGGCGCACAACTACCAGCTGGGTGAGGTCCAGGACATCGCCGACTTTGTGGGCGATTCACTTGAATTATCACAAAAAGCCGCAGCCTCCGGCGCAAAAATCATCGTCTTCTGCGGCGTCCATTTCATGGCTGAAACGGCCGCCATCATCGCTCCCGGATCCAGGGTCCTGCTGCCGGACGCCCACGCCGGCTGCCCCATGGCCGACATGATCACCGTCGCCGGACTTCGAAGGATGAAAGAACAACTGCCGGGCCGGCCGGTTGTGTGTTATGTGAACTCCACTGCCGAGGTTAAGGCCGAAAGCGACATCTGCTGCACCTCAGCCAATGCGGTGAAGGTTGTCGAGAGCATACCAAATCCCGAGGTCATCTTTGTGCCCGACCAATATTTGGGCTATTACGTTCAGCAGCAAACGGACAAGCGCATCCACTTCTGGCCGGGCTACTGCCCCACCCACGCCCGTATCCTGCCGGAGCATATCCTGGAATTAAAGGCAGAGCATCCGAATGCCAAGGCTATGGTTCACCCGGAGTGTAGGCCTGAAGTAGCCGCGGTTGCCGATGCAGTCCTTTCCACTGGCGGAATGATCCGGTACGCTAAGAATCCGGCATACAACGAGTTCATCGTCGGCACGGAAATGGGTATTATCCATCGCCTTCGAAAAGAAAACCCCGGTAAAAAGTTCTATCCGGTGTCGGAGCAGGCGGTTTGCCCAAATATGAAGCTGATAACCCTCGAAAAGGTTTTATATACCCTCGAAACCGAACAGCCGGAAGTAAAAGTACCCGAATCAGTCGCCGAAAAAGCGCGATTGGCCATCGAAAGAATGCTTGAGTTAAAAGGATAATAGTAAATGAACGATTTCAAATACACGATGGTATTCATCACCGCCGCGGATAACGAAGAGGCCCGGCTTATCGCCAAAATGCTACTCGAGCAGAAGAAAGCTGCCTGCGTCAGCATCATGGACGGCATGAACTCAGCCTACTGGTGGAAGGGCGCCATTGAGAACGCCACCGAGAGCCTGCTGATGGTCAAGACCAAGGCCGAAATGCTGGATGACATTGTCACCGCCGTTACCGAGATCCACAGCTACGAAAATCCGGAGATCATCGCCCTGCCGGTCTTCGGGGGCAGCGGCAGCTATTTCGAATGGGTCGATGAATCGCTCGAACCGGAAGCTGAAGAACCGACCGCCACATAGCTATTTGAAGGCCCTCGCCGTATAATACCTGTTCAAGAGCGAACAGATGTTTAATACCATCCGCGAAGATATCAACAATGTTTTCGCCAAAGACCCGGCAGCGCGGGGCGTTTTCGAGGTCGTTTTCTGCTACCCCGGCTTGCACGCTCTTTGGGGCTACCGTGTCTTCCACTGGTTCTGGAAAATCCGCTGGCACTTCCTGGCGCGGTGGCTTTCCCACGTCACACGATTTCTCACCGGCATTGAGATTCATCCCGGGGCCACCATCGGCCGGCGCTTTTTCATAGATCACGGCATGGGCGTGGTCATCGGCGAAACGAGCATCATCGGCGACGACGTGCTGCTCTATAAGGGGGTGGTGCTGGGCGGTACCAGCCTCTCCAAGGGAAAACGCCACCCGACCTTAGGCAATAATGTCGTCATAGGTACCAACGCCTGCGTACTGGGCAACATCACCCTGGGCGACGGAACGAGGGTGGGGGCAGGTTCGGTGGTGGTTAGAAGCGCACCTCCAGGATCTACAGTGGTGGGCATCCCCGGCCGGGTGGTCGAGGAACACAAACCCCAGGTGGTCACTGACCTTGAACACGGCAAGCTGCCCGACCCGGTCGCCGAAGCAGTGCGCTACATGCTGGCTGAACATGCCAAGCTGGACAAACGGCTAGCGGAACTGGAGAAACTGGGCAGCATCATCACCCCGACGGATGAACTCGAGGACAAGCTAAAGGAATTGGCCAAAGAGTTCAATTCCAACAGCTAGCCTCACGATTTCGGCACCAGCTCGATCTCGAACAAAAGCGGCCAAAGCTTACCGGTGACGAAGAGCCTCTTTCCCACCGGATCGTAAGCGATCCCGTTCAGGACATCGACAGCGACAGGATTGGCAAACGGCGGCAACAGGCCGGTCAGATCGACCCAGGATTCCACGTTGCCGGTGCCCGGATCGATTATGGCGATTTCATCGGTCAACCAGATATTGGCATAAATCTTGCCGTTCACATACTCAAGCTCATTGATGTTCACCACCGGCGTGCCATGATCCCTGACATCGATCTTGCCCGTTGCCTGAAGGGTAACAGGATCAAGGAAATATATTGTCGAGGTGCCGTCGCTCATGATGAGCCTCGTCCCATCCTGGGTAAGCCCCCAGCCTTCAGTGGTGTAACTGAAACTTTTCAATACAGTAAAGTTATCTTTGGAATAGACGAACCCGATATGCGTCTGCCAGGTCAACTGGATGAGCGAGTTTTGCCAAAGGGTTAGTCCCTCGCCGAAGTACTTAGGGTCGAGGCTCGTGCTTTGCAGGACCTGGCCCGTCGCCAGATCCACTTTCCGAACCGTCGATTGCCCGTAGAGGCCGGTGCTCTCATAAAGGAAACCATCGGCGTAGACCAGGCCCTCGGTGAAGGCGGCACGGTCGTAAGGATAGGAATTGACGACCCTGTATGTGTAGTTGGCGACCGGGGGAATTGTGGTTTGGGTGGCGGTTGTCGAAACTGCGGGCGACTCAGCGCAGCCCGGCTGTAAGCCCAATGCCATGGCGATTATCGCAGCGGCGGCGGTGACCCTGATTTTCGACGCTATCATACATCCCCCCAGGACAACACTCATCATATTCCCCCGGCCGTCCCAAGTGAAAATTCCAATTGTGTCAACTTGATCCAAATCATACAAGTTCCTGGCGTGCGGAGGATATACTGGTTTGGTCGCGCGATGGAAAGCGCGAACAATTTTTATAAGGGAGAAGTGTTTTGGGCGAAATGTTTTGTTTCCAGTGCGAACAGGCGGTCGGCGGCAAAGCCTGCACCAAAGTCGGCGCCTGCGGCAAGCCGCCCGAAGTTTCAGCGGCGCAGGACGAGTTGACGGCCGCCCTTACCAGCCTGGCGAAAACCGCGGAAGGTAAAACCCCTGATTCGTCCAGGGACGGGCTGGTGATGCGGGGGCTGTTTGCCACCGTAACCAATGTCAACTTCGATAACCAGGACGTTAAAGGACTGGTTGAAGAGGTAAGACGCGAAACCCGCCGCCTGGGCGGGGATACCGGCTTCAAGGTCGCGTCCCTGTGGCAGGGCGACCCCGACACCGTTTCACTGCGCTCGACGCTGCTATTCGGACTGCGCGGCATGGCCGCCTACGCCTGGCATGCCCGCGTCCTGGGCTACACCGACGCCGAGGTGACCGGCTGGTTGTACAAAGGCCTCCGCGAGGTCGGCCGGGAGCATTCCGTGGCCGAATGGCTGGAACTGCTGATGGAATTCGGCCGCATCAACCTGAAATGCATGGAACTGCTCGACGCCGCCAACACGGGAACCTTCGGCCATCCGGTTCCCACCCAGATCAGCACCGCGGTCGAACCCGGTCCTTTCATCGTCATGAGCGGCCACGACCTCCTGGACCTGAAGGAACTCCTGGATCAAACGGCGGGGAAGGGTATCAGCGTCTATACCCACGGCGAAATGCTGCCCGCCCACGGCTATCCCGGCCTGAAGAAGTACCCCCACCTGAAGGGCAATTTCGGCACGGCGTGGCAAAACCAGCAGCAGGAATTCGCCGGCGCCCCCGGCGCTTTCATCTTCAACACCAACTGTCTCATGCCGCCCAAGGCTTCATATTCCGACCGGGTCTTCACCTCCGCCGTGGTCGCCTATCCCGGTCTAAGACACCTGCCTGAAACGGATGGGCGGATCGACTATGGTCCGGCCATCCAAAAGGCATTGGCACTGGGAGGCTACCCAGCACGCCAGGAATTCACCGGCATCAACGGCGGAAAGACCCTGACCACCGGTTTCGGCCGGGAAGCGGTCATGGGCGTCGCCGGAGCCGTCATTGAGGCGGTAAAAAGCGGCGCGGTGAAGCATTTCCTGCTCGTCGGCGGCTGCGACGGCGCCAAACCCGGCCGTAACTACTATACCGAGCTGGTCCAGAAATCGCCCGCCGATACGGTCATCCTGACCCTTGCCTGCGGTAAATACCGCTTCAACGACCTCGACCTGGGAACTGTCGGCGGCCTGCCGCGCCTCCTCGATATCGGCCAGTGCAACGACGCCTATTCAGCGATCAGGATCGCCCTGGCCCTGGCGGAAGCCTTCAAATGCGGTGTCAACGAGTTGCCGCTGTCCCTGGTGTTGTCCTGGTACGAACAGAAAGCGGTCTGCATCCTGCTGACCCTGCTGGCGCTGGGCATCAAGAATATCAGGCTGGGCCCGACGCTGCCGGCGTTTATATCACCGAACGTACTTGGGGTTCTGGTCGAACAATTCGGGCTCAAACCCATCGATTCGGCGGAGACTGATCTCAAGGCGATACTGGGTTAATGAAAAGAAGAGGCTGGCGTCCCGGCGCCAGCCTCTACCGGGACGAATAAAGAAAATTATCCTATAATAAAAACATGAGCATCAAAGTTACCGTTTTCTCTGACTACATCTGACCGTTCTGTTATATCGGCAAGGGACTTGTCGACAGTTTCAGAGACGAATTCGATATCGATGACACCTGGCTCGGGTTCGAGATTCACCCGGAAACGCCGCCGGAAGGGGCCGACGTCAGGAATCGTTACAACCCCGAGGATATCGCCCAGTTATCGGAGATGCTGCGCCGCCGGGCGGAGGAACTCGGACTCCCCTATGACCCGGCGCCCATCCTGGCAAATTCCGCCCTGGCTCTGGCCGCGGCTGAATTCGCCCGCGACAACGGCCGTTTCCGGGAATTTCACCATGAGATGCTTTCGGCGGTCTTCGCCCGGGGCCAGAACATCGGGTCGAGAGACGTCATCCGGGAGACCGCCAGCCGCGCCGGCCTGGATGGGGCGGCGATGCTGAAGGCGATCGATCAAGGGGCATATGTCGAACGTCTGCGAGAATCGCAGGCCCAGGGACATGAACTGGGCGTCACCGGAGTCCCGACCTTCATCATCAACGACCGCTACGCTATCGTCGGCGCTCAGCCAATCGAGACCTTCCGGCGTGTTCTCCGGCAGGCCCAGGCAGCTTCCTGAACCCTGGACCAACAAAACCGTCAACTGGAAGACGATCTCCAATCGTCCGTACGGGCGTTTTCGTGGTATAATATTCAGGTGAGTGATATCAGGGTTGTCGCCACCAACCAGAAGGCGTACCACAACTATTTCATCAGCGACCCGGTAGAGGCCGGGCTGGTACTGACCGGCACCGAGATCAAGTCTCTGCGCGGCGGCCGGGTAAGCTTGGGCGATGCCTACGTCAAACCTGAAAACGGCGAGATGTGGCTTTTGAATGCCCATATCGCCCGGTATGAGCCGGGCTCATACATGAGCCATGAGCCGACCCGGCAGCGTAAACTGCTCATTCACAAAAAAGAGATGCGCGCCATGCTCTGCAAAATCAAGGAGCGGGGCTTGACCCTGGTGCCGACCAAGATCTACATCAAGGGCAATGTCGCCAAGGTGGAGGTGGCGGTGGGCAAGGGCAAGAAGCTCTATGACAAGCGCGAGGTCATCGAGAAGCGCGAATGCGAGCGGGAGCTGGGCAGGATTCTCAAGAGCCGGCTCTAACATCATGGGGACGCGTGGTTTCGACAGGGGAGGTTAGTTACGGAATTGCGGGTTGAGCTTGCCGCTAAGCTCATTAATCCTGGTGGCAAAATACAATTGGCGAACGTGAACTCGTTCTCGCCGGCTAAATAAAGCCAGCGCATCCGCCGCGCTCCACCCCAACGGGCGCGGACCGGGTGCCGAAAGATTGGGGTGCCGCGTCCTTGACGCCGATACGGGAAGCGAAAGAAAAATTGGCTGGCCCCTAAAGATTCCGCCGGTTGAAGCTTAAAGGGCGAGAAACAAACATCCGGCTAGACCTGTAGTAGATTCCGGGCAATCTTTTCTGGACGGGGAGTTCGACTCTCCCCCGTCTCCACCAGAAACACAGCCGAGCCTTTGGGAGAAGCTCCCAGAGGCTCGTTTATTATGTGGATCTTAGAATCCTTCTTCGCTGAAGCTACCTGGAAGATAGGTCTGAAAGGTGGTTTAGGCATCACTGCGATCACCCTCTTCCCAGCTTTGGCGTCGATGTAGACTGCGTCCAGTATGGTGAGGAGTATCTTCCTTTGCTCAGAAAGCGTTGCCGAAGCCCATAACTTGGGAAGATCCAGGATAAGTTTACCGGCAGCTTCTGCGGCGTTGTAGTCAGGCACCACCAATGATTCAAGGCTGAGTTCAAGCAATCTCTTCTGCCGCTTGTACTCTTCTTCGGGCATGACGTTATCGACATATGCCCTGCCTAGTCGAAGGAGTCTTGCTTTGACCTCGTCGCGTTCCTTTTTGATCCGCTCAACATCATCTTTAAGACTGATTATTGACAGCACTTCTTCCAACCATTTCGGTCCGAGTTCGATAGCCGAAACTAACTCTCTCACCTGATTGTCAATAGTAGAACATGTTATGGCACCACCATGACCCCGACAATCCTCGATACTCCTGGTGGCTTTGTGCTCCCGATAATATGAATTGCCACTGGTGTAAGTCTGAGCCCACATCGGCATGCCGCAGTAAGCGCATCTCACCAGACCTTTGAGCAAGTATTCCCTTTCAGGATGAGACGAAAGCGTCTCGGACCTCCCTGAGTTCTTCTTGAGCAAATCTTGGACGGCAATAAAGACCTCTTTGCTGATCAGGGGCTGGTGAGCGCCGGGTAGAGCCTTACCCTGATACACGACTTGTCCGGTAAAGAAGGGATTGTGGAGGATTCCTCTGATGGATGCCGTTGTGAAGAGCCTGGGACCTGCTACAAGGTTGCCAATGGCGTCGGGTGAGGCCTTGGTGTTCCGGGTGCGGAAACCCTCAGCATTAAGCCACCCAGCAAGGCTGCTTAGGGTGCCGGTGCCTGAGGCGTAGCGCCTGAATAGTTCGGTTACTGCTGGTCCTTCGGTTGGGTGGATGTGAATACCGCCAGAATGCTCAGGATCACACTGTTTGACCTTCTCTCCCTTGGAACTATCCCAGCAGGACTGGTATCCGAAAGGGATTGCCCCGTGATGCTTGCCCTCGTAAATCCGCTGCTCCTGCCCTTTCTTCACATGCTTGGCTAGCGATGATGAGAAGAACTGATTGAAGGCTCCCAGCATGTGCATCGAAAGCATGCCTTCAGGCGTTGAATAGTCGATACTCTCGGTAATGGAGACGAGCCCGACGTGATGTTTGGCCAAAATCGATAAGGACTCGATGGTTACCTTCATATTCCGGGACCAGCGATCAAGAGTATGGATCACGATGACGTCAAATTGATGTTTTGAGGCATCTTCCAGCAGCTGCCTGAAGACCGGACGTTTGGCGATGGCGTCGACATGAGCGCTCTTGCCTTCTTCCCGGTAGACGCCGACCGGTTGCCAGCCCCTGTTCTGACAAAGTTCCCGGAAGAGCCTCTCTTGAGCAGTGAGTGAATGCCCCTGAACCTGGGACACATCCGATACCCGGATGTAGGTGACTGCTCGTTTAGCTTCAGTCATGGGAAACCTCTCTTATCGAGTTTCCTCTTGAAGCGACGGACAGAGCGACTTCAGCGATGGTGTTGAAGAAGTGCTGTAACATTATGTCGTCTAACTCTCCACCTTCAAAAGTGGCGGGGATTGTATAGCGAAGGGGTATACCCGTCAACGACTTATCGGGCATCTCCTTGGGATCCATCTAGTTGGTCTCCCTGCCCTTGTCAGCGTCGAGTAACCGCTTGAAAGTGGCATAACCGATGCGGAGCTCTCTCGCTGCCTGGCGTCTTGATAACTCTCCAGCTTTGAGGCGCTCCAAAACTGCTCCATAAGTCTGATTGAAACCTCGCCTGTCGGTTACCCTTGGTCGCCCTATCTGCATCCCCTGTTTCCGGGCACGGTCCATGCCGGCCTTAACCCTTTCTCTCAAGATCGACCTCTCCATTTGGGCATAAGCGACAGTGATGTAATAAAGGACTTCACCAAAAGGCGAGGTGGTGTCCAGCCAGGGCTCGGTGTAAGAACGAAGACCGACTCCCCAGGTCTTCAGCCTTTCGAGGGTAGTCGCGGCATCAAGCACTGACCGGAAAGCCCGGTCCATTCTCCAGACAAGGATCAAGTCAAAACGCCGCTTACTGGCGTCACTAAGAAGTTCGCGCCAGGAGGTCCTATGGACAATATCGGTGGCAGACACTTGATCTGAGTATTCATTGTAAGTCTGCCAACTCTGCGACTTTACGAACTCTCTTAAAGGCATGAGTTGGGTGGCAAGGTCTTGATCCTTGTCCGAGGTCGATACTCTGGCGTAAATCGCGACTCTCATGCTTTTATCCTTTGGACTGGATCTCCTGCTTCAGGGTATCGATAAGGGCATGCACCTTCGTATCGATCTTCCTGTAAGCTGCAATTGAGACTTCCAGCTTGTCGGCTTCTTCCTCACAATAAGCAGCGATGTTGTCACTCATGTCCTTTAACTGATCCGCTTCGAGGACAAACCTTGCCTTGCCATGGGTTGTCTTTGAAGATATCTCAAAGGCAGCGAAGACTTGACCGATATTAGTTGCAGGGATTTCGAGGCCGAACTCTTCAAGTATTCGGTCGGATATCTCTTTGGCGGTAGCCCGAGTTGTGCCTTCAGAGGCTAGAAGGTGGGCGGTAACCACGACTGCCAGACAGTTTTTAACTGAGATCAGGTGCGATGCCTTATGAACACACTCTTTGAGTTCATCGTAATTCATCTGGTTTCTCCTTCCCCTGTACTCTGTTTGGTACATATATCGGCGGTGGAGTCGCTACCCGTACCCTTCGTACCCGTACCCTTTTCCTCCAAAACCTTCTTGATGTAGTTCTGGTCGGAGATGAAAGCCCTGAAATGTCTGCCGTCTTTCGGACAAATCAGCATGATGAACGGTTTGTTCGATTCCCTTCCTTTAGCGGTCCTGATTGATAAAGGACTGCCACAGATCAGGCAATTCACAGTGTTCATTCTGGTTGATACCTCTCTAGAAAGAATTTACACAGCAGATACATTGCAGTGCCGCGGGTATTGGGATTGTCTTTGCTTGAGTCCTTTGCCACAGGAAGAATCCTCGCAAGAGCCTCCTGCACTGTTTCGAGTTGAGGCCGAGTGAATTGCAGCTGCATATGAGAAAGCCTGGCGGCTTGCGCCTGCTCCCAGGCCTCAAGATGCTCAGCTAGAGTGCCTTCACTGATGGTGGAAAGAGTCGAAAGGCTTTGTGAAGTTTCCGGAAGAACAGATAACACTTCACTTTCGGGAATGGACGAGAGAATCTCTTTAAGAAGAGCACCCTTCAGAGCAAGGTCGTCTTGGCCCCTAAGACCATTGAGTGCCTGTGCCAAAAGCATGGCTTCGGCATCTTTCAGGTCAACAACGACGCAAGGAACCAGCTCGATCCCGATGTCCTTGATCACCTTCAGCCGCTGATTTCCAGACAGGACTTCGTATAGGCTTTGTATTGGCCTCACCACCAGAGGCTCAACTAGACCGTATCGGGTGAGGCTGTTTTTCAGGCGTTCGAATCCAGCTTCGTCCATCTGATTCGGGTTCCAAGGTGCTTCCACCAAAACGGTCAGAGGCAGGGTGATGATTTTCATTTCGTCTCCTTTTTGGGGTAGGGTTGAGGGTTTACGGTCAGTTGGGTTTTCAAACTTGGATCTAGAAAATAGATATAGCGATGCTTTCGGGTTTGTGGCACTACCCTGACTTCGATGCCTTGCTCCTCAAGATACTTGATCGAGTGCGATCCCAGGGTGTGACTGAGGCTCCGGGAGTGCCTCACTCGTCCGTCACCCAGGTCAAACATCGGCATAGCCTCAGACAATCCGGTGTAGATCCACCCAGTCGCCTGGTAGATAGTTCCAAGATGACCCTGGCCTGGATCGGCGTAGCTAACAATGAATTTAGTTTTTGTGTGCTTCTTGAGAGCCCTCAGAGCAATACTGATCACTCGTGATTCCGAGTTGGAAGGCAGTTCATCCGAAAGCCATAAGCGAGAAAGGGTCATACAGTCTTCGGGATTCGCACCCTGGACCAGGCGATAAGCGTGTGCCGGTCCAGAACCAAATGTAATTGCCCCAAGAAGCCTGTTGCCTTGAAGCACGCCGAAAGCTAGCTGCGTGCCACCAGGCATCGAGTGAAGGTAGTGGTTTCTGACCAAGATCGACTTGGCAGCAACGAAGGGTATGGGCTTAACCAGAATGGATTGGAGCGCCGCCGTCGGGATCGGACCGCGTCTTTCATCCTGGCTGGATGACGTGCTGACCATTACACTCGCGGCGCTCATGAACCTAGCTCCTCATACTCTGGATCGTGGAGGACTTCCCTGAGCATCCACCGGGCATACCTTTCACGCCCTTTGTCGCCAGACGATATGCTGACCTTGAGAATCCGTCGCCACTCAGGGATGCTCAAATCCCTCCACTGATCCAATACTTCGGACTCATTTTGTGGCTCAATTTCACCCGGAACCCCTCTTAGGGGGTTTTGATCCGCAACATCCGCAACATTACGATTGGCGCAGCTTTGGACACAATCCGCAACATTTTCGGATTTTTGGGCTTCTGTTGCGGATCGAAAAGGCCCATTTTGGACGTTCGAGTCAAAGCTGGGTGTTGCGGATGTTGCGGATTGACGCACTGTATGAGGCAAATAACGCTTCCATGCATCATCAAAATCAGCCCGATAATACCCCTTCGGCGTCTGGTTTCCTTCCCTGATCGACTGGCTGCGGATCCCATAACTCTTTAAAAGCGAGGCCATTTTCTTACCATTTATCGGCTTGCCCCGCAGATCGTTCCATGGCGATTCATCCAGACTCAACAGACCTTCTATCATGTCAGCCGTGAACATGTAGGTTTGGGTACTGAAAATTTGTTTGAGATCTGTTAGGAGTTGCACGCCCATCGAATCGTTTTGGTAATTGTCTTTGACCATAAGAGCGATAGCGGCTTGTCGGGCTTTTTCAAAACAATCCCTGCCTGCCGCATCAGCTATGGCCAGAAGAGGTTCCCAGCAGTCAGCGGCTCGATCATTAAGTTCTTCAGGCAAAGCAGGGACTGTTACCTCAAGGCTGCTTGCTGCCGTGGCAATGCGCCCCTTGAGCGCTGTCGCTTCAGGTTCATGGGTACGGCGGCGGAATCGTTCGACTGTCTCATCGGGCATGCGCCTCTTCAGGATTATTAGAATGCTTCGGTCAGCTACGGTATCAGGCAAGTTACCAATCCCGGCGATGGCTTTCGGACAGTAGGTCGACAGGTCTTTATAACCGATATTGGCACCCTGTCCTGTGCAGATCGATGCCTTACCACCACGACGGTAACCGGTGTTCAGGATTCCGCGAAGCGTCTCTGAATATTCTTCGGGACCGCTGAAGGCAGCGTCCGATTCATCGAGCAGAAGCGTCGGAGATTCGGCATCGATCTTACGGGCTAATACCGCCGGTGTTACCCTCCCCGTGAACCAAGGCTTAGCCACCAGCAGTTCCAGGACTTCCAGTAACCTGGTCTTACCCGACCTCTTTTCTGGCGAGGTAATCGATAGATACGGGGTCGTGTCGAAATGATCGAAGGCATGACTATGGATTACCCAGAGCGAGATGGCAAGTAAATAATGTTCAGGCAAAACGACAAAACGCCTGATAAAACCTGAGACGTCGATGATCAGCTGGTTCAAGTCAACAGGTTTGGGTAGCTCCCATCGTGGCGAACTCTCCACCAGGGCTTCAAGCTCCGCCCGATTGTGGCCTGAACCGAGCCAGTCATAGACGTCTTCTTTGTGGCCAAGTCCCGGCAGGGCAACAACTTTGACCGATCGGGCAACGGTAATAAGTGACTTGGCTACCTGCTCGGCATGGGCTCTGCCAGGATCGTCGTTGTCGGGTAGTATGACGACGGCTCGATTCTTAAAGAAAGGTACAAATTCATCGCGCCATTTACCTGCCCCCATTGGCGAGCAGGTGGCAACAAACCCCTGACCGACCAGGGAAAGAACGCCCTTCTCTCCTTCGGCCACGTAAACCGTCGTTTCGAGAGGTGTTGAGATAAGTTCAGGGAGGCGGAAAAGTACCCGCCGGACGCCCTCCAAGTTATAGATCCAACCGCCCCTGCCATCAGGACGGCGCTGTCTGAAACCCTTCGGCTGATAACGGACGACCTGGAAAAGAACTTTGCCAGATTCATCTAGGTAATCGTAATTGGCAACTTCAACGGATTTCTCGGGATTTGAATCAATTTCAATCCCTAGCTTAGAAGCAAGCTTCTTTAGATTACCCTTTTCACTACAAGCCAGGCACTTGAAGCCTCGTTCATTGAAGCGAAGATTGGGGTGATTCCGATCATCGTGAAAAGGGCAGAGAGCTGTGTACCAACCGTTTTTATCGGGTTTGGATACTTTCTCCAACCGAGAAAGTATTTTAATTAAAATGTCGTTCTGATGAGTGACTGCCACGCCCTAAACGATAGGCGTATACAAGGAACTCAGCACGGCGATTTTCGATTTTTAGAAAAAGCCACCTATCACCGCATAACCCTGCCTGATCTGGGTAGAGTGATCGACAGGATTTTCGCAATTCTAGCCGTGTTTTCTTGCGCTGCTGATTCCCCAATTCCTTCTCTCTGGGCTGCTGCGATTACTGAGTCGCCAAGGAATATTCGATCAAAAAGGCAATCGAAAGTCGCCCGATCCCAGTGCATTGAGCGTCTATAACCCCACTGCGACATCGTTTCACAGAAATTCTTGTAATCATCTGCTCCCAATTTTTCACGGGTATCTTGACGTCGCATCGATGCAAGAAAATACTCGCGATAGACTCTTTTCTTTTCTCTAGGTACGCTCGAATCTGAATACAACCGTTTTATTTGTCCGCTGAACAACGTGCCAAGGACACCATCGATCGTTGCCCTTGGACGCTTAACGTTGGCAAACGGCCTAGATGCTTCGACCATATCCAGATTGATTTGAAATAGAGGTGCCCACCAGCATTTCAGACCTGCTCGATAATGCAAATGAATCGATTTCCTGAGGTAACGCAAGATCGATTCGACATGCGGTTGCACAATCTCGTAGAACCGATTTCTAACCTCAGGTACCAACGAGTCGTTAACGCTATCGGATAATCGCTTAAGCGGTAAAATGCTACCTAGAGCCTTTTGAGAGTACCTTTCGTTATACTTTTCACGGAACTCTTCGAATTTCTCGAAGACATCGATGACATCTTTGTCTTTGCAGAATTCTTCAGCTTCAGGCATGTAGGGCGCCGATGACACCGCCAGGTCATAAATATCGACAGGCGAGGCTACCGCAACAACATTTGAGAAGATTCGTGTTGATCGGCCTCTCGATACCCCAAACATATTCATGCGTAACGAGCGTCTCAGCGTTGAGGTTTTTTCGTAAATTTCGGTGAACACGGGTAAATACTCTTGCCTCAGTTCGATCCTCGAACTCCTGAAAACAAGAGCTTCAGGCCGTTCCTCGAACAATTCCTGTAATAAGGACATGGCAATGACAAAATCGAGTAAATCGTTTGACCATTCGAGTTTGTTTGCGTTTTCAAAGGTTAGGTGGTCCATGAAGCGAGATTATACGGAAAAACTCATCCCGCTCCAAAAAGGGGATGCCTTGCGGTGAAGCTAACCGGCTCTTATAATGAACCGAACCAAAAGGACTTCTTTCAGGTCCATTTTCAGGGAATCCAAGAGCCTTCATATTGATGAAAAATCGATACCTGGTAATTCTTTCAGGAGGATCTTAGAGAACGTTCTTTTGGCCAGTGAACGCTCTAACTAGATATAACTCACAATCATGATACTCAAGTCTATTTTAAAAATACTAGTTCACCAGCATAATTTTATGCTCATTTTTGCCATATTCGCTGGCCTCAATATGGCGCCGTTGGCTCAACTCACCGAAAGTTGGATCATCCCTTCACTCATCATTGCCATGTCTTTGTCTTTAAGTCATATCGATATAACTAAAGATCTGCTACTACCTAGAAAGATACTCAAAGCGACCAGTATGGGTTTGTTGCTCAATTTTATTCTGTTAGGTGGCCTCAATATCATATTGGGTCACCTATTTACGGATGATAAGTATTTAATTGCTGGTTTAGTCGTTTTAGCTGGTGCTCCCCCATCACTTTTAATCACACCTTGCACGTATAACATCAAGGGCGATGTATCCTTCTCATTTTTAAGTGCTATTGCGTGTTATTTCTTATCCATCTTGATCTTACCGTTATTAATATATGTTTTTCTTGGTAGCACCTATTGGGGAGTAGATCTATTCAATGTAATATTTCAAATTGTCGTTTTACCGCTCATATTGTCACGTATTATCAGAAATATAAAACAATCTAGACTTATACAACCATATAACGGCCATATCATAAATTGGTGTATTGCCATCGTTTGTTTTACCCTAGTAGGATTAAATCATGAATTACTTACTACGTACTCAAACAACCTTTTAATTGCGTTTATCGTTGCTGCGGCCACAATATTTCTTCTTGGGGAATTGATTTATCGTACTAGTAGGTTATTAATAATTCCAACGCCAACTGCCATCAGTTATATGCTTCTTGGTTCAATGAAAAAATGGGCTGGAGCGAGTACCATCGCATACGTAATATTGGGCCCAAAAGCTTCCGTACCTGCGATTGCTGCTTTAATCGTAGGTTTTCTTTACTATTTATTCCTTTCGATACGTTTTCATAAGAACATTGGGATTGAAACCAAGATTTTCGAAAAATAGATAAAGGTCCTCTGCGCCCTAATCGCAAGAGGACCTTTATCTTAGATGAAGCTTATGCTCTTTTGTTTTGTAGCAATGAACGCACAGTCGGAACTGCGATTATGGCAGCCCCTGCTCCAAAAATAAGACCTACAATCCATGCCCCTTGGGCTCTTTCAACTGCCAAATCAAACGTAATCACAACTCCAATCGCTGTTAATGCTGCTGCTATTGCAACGAGAATGTGATGCCACCAAAATACATGATATTTTCTATTTGCCAAAAGCATTAAACCTACCAGAACTGTAAAGACGATTCCCCCTAAAAATACTATCAGGCTCATATACTTTCCTTTCAATTTTTGTTTAACTAAGTTCGCCAGGGTGCCCAGTCCGCAGGTGTGTGCCAAGGTTGCCATTTGTCGGCATTTTCACCCCTAGGATACTTACCATAAGTAATATCTGCCACCTTGACCATCATCGGAGCAAGCATCGGTATACTAGCTAATACGCGACCAATATCGTGAGTTGGAGTGTTTGGTGAACTCCATGGACAGACACTGACACAGAATTGACAGCCGAATGCCGTTCTTTGTTTCATACATTGAAACCCATCATATTCCCACTTATAGGCACCGTTAATCAAAGATGGTTCTGGATCTTTTCCGATAACTTGTGATACGCAATTGGCTGAGCACCGACCGCATACTTTGCAAAATTCTCGCAAACCAAAATTTATCGGCTTGTCAGGGACGAGTGGTGCGTTCGTTGCAACAACTATAGTCCGTAATCCAGCACCCCAAGGTGCAATAGCTAGACCGGATCGCCCAGCCTCAGCTAACCCCGCTCTAATTGCAAAAGGAGTCTCACAACAATCCTCATCTGCAATGATCATGCCATAGGCGTCGTAACCCAAGCCTCGGATAGTAGACTCCATGTATTTGGAATAGACATCTTGATCACTGCAAGTTGTTGCTGTTGATGCATTGGCAAGGGGGCCCACCCCAGCACGGTGGGTTGGTAAACTTGTGAAAATGCCCATTACAATTGCATATTTGTAGGGATAGGGCCAAGCCACAGGTCTGCCAGGATCTATCCAACCTTTGGGACGGTAACCACGTAAGGTGCCTGAAGTTGCAGCAACTTTGTAAAGAAACGGTTTCATTTTATCGTCAATTGCACAGACACGAATTTGATCTACACCAAACCAGTGCGCCACACCTTTTAACTTCACAGTCATCTCTTCGGCAGAAATTTCAACCTTCGCCGCATTAATTGGGAGTTTAATCCAATTCTTCTCTGCGGTGTTAACATGCCAATGATCCGAGGCTTGGACTATCGCTGTCCCGAAACGGTAGTCTTGCAATTCCTCTGGTGTCATGTTGGCTATCCATTCATTACGAGAGGTAACCGCCTCCTGCGCAATTTTACCCCATTCCCCGGACCAGTCTTGATTCGTTGCAGCATTACCTACAGCCTGAAAACCGTCTTGTCGCCCGTCGGTAAAGGGTTGGTATTGACCGTTCACTTTTGTTGATCCCAAAGCAAGCTCATTAGGTACTATTTCAGTTGTACCCAGCGAATTCGCAGTGTCATCTATCTCTTTGACCCACCAAGGATATTCGGTTGGATACTGGGGCAAATAGGGATCTTTAAGACGGCTATTGAAGAGCATTCCTTCATTAGTTCCTGGCAGTTCTTTAATTGCAGCTACGGCAGCCAAGGAAGCGAAACCGATACCTGACCCACCCGTAATCTTCAAGAAGTCTCTACGACTATAACCTCTCTCTTTTTCATTCAATTTGTGTTTGACGAGCATAACATAATTCCTTTCAATACAATTTTTCGGTCTCTGTTGTCCATTTCTTATGACTTTCCGAAGATCAATTGTTTATCAAAAAACTCTTTCCTCCTTTCGCATAAGGAACACTTCAACCACCCATGTTTAAATAACTCCTACTTTTCGTTTGGTTGTAGTGTTATTTTATAAATGGTATCTTCAGTTTCGCTTTTGTGACTTCCATTTGATTTCACCTCTCGCTTGTTTGACTTTGGTTAAATAAGTCTTCTATTAAATACTTACCTAT